>JAVBQP010000005.1:0-55968 GCA_031548905.1 Desulfovibrio sp.
TCTGATAAATTCAAAATCAACAGTCTTGTCTATCTTTTTTAGAAGATGTTCTGCGGGAACAAGCTCATCAAGACAGACAAGTTCCATCTTCAGTTGGCGTTGTTGCTTCTTTTTTATCATGCTTATGCATAACCTAGAGAAGATAAAAAGCAAAGTCCCCGTTCGCGTAAACGGGGACTTTGTCAGCAGTCTGAGCCCCCGATGTTTCGGGGGCTTCTTCCCGTCTCGCCTTATGCTTAAGTTTGCGGGAGTAATGCATGGCATTTTTGTGCCTTTTGCCGGGCGGCGCATGTTTTTTGCGCAGCTTGGGTTCCGGCAGTTCCAGTGTAAACAGAATCTTGCTCATCTCAAAGCTCTCTCCTCATGAAAGTGTCGGGGGCTTCCCCCAGAAACGCCCTGCTTTGCCGGGGGTCGCTTTATATAAGCTTATTGCCGGATATTTCAAGTGGTCGCGCCCACTAACGAAAAACTCCCGACCCTTTGGGGCCGGGAGTTTTTCGTTTTTTTCAGCGGTTGTTTCTTTAAACCTGCGCCGCCAGCCTGCCGTCGCTGTCTCGCGGCCGGGCGTCTTTTTTGGGTTGAATTTCGTCACGATTGATGACGCCCTCGCCAAAGGCCAGCAGCACGGGGCTGGCCACGAACATCGAAGACAGCGTACCTACAAAAACGCCGATGAACATGACCAAGGCGAAGTCGTGGATGATCCCCCCACCCCAGATAAGCAGGCAGAGAATGACCAGCATGGTTGTGCCGGAGGTCAGGATCGTGCGTGAGAGGGTTTGGTTGATGCTGTGGTTGATGATCTGCGCGAGCGACGTGTCTCTGTCGTGATGCAGGTTTTCGCGGATCCGGTCATACACGATGATCGTGTCGTTCAGTGAATACCCAACCACCGTGAGCAGGGCCGCGATGATCGTCAGGTCGAACTCCTTGCCCATGAGCGCGAAGAGCCCCACTGTTATCAGCACGTCATGCAGGATGGAGACGATACTGCCCAGGGCGAAGATCAGTCGGAATTTCCAGCACAGCCCGACGGTCACCAGCAGGGCCGCCCCCACCAGATATTCCTTGCCCAGGCCGAGCCAGGTCAGGCCGTACATGCTGCTCATCAGGGCCACGGCAATAAGCCCGGCCGTAAACCAGCGGCGCTCGAACCGCCCGGAAATGTAAATGGCGGTGATCAACAACGCATAGTACATGGCTTCCAAGGCCTTGGTCCGCAGATCCGCGCCGACCTTCGGCCCGACCATTTCGACCCGCTGGATCTCAAAGCCCACCCCCTTCAGGCGCGTTTCCAGGGTGGTTTTCACCGTCTCCTGCATGGTGGAGGAAGACTCCGCCACCGTGGAAAGGCGCAACAGGTAGGTATACCCGTCTTCGCCGAAGCGCTGCACGGAAAGGCCGGGCAACTCCGAGCCCTCGAGGGAGTCCTTGATTTCGGCGTCGTCCAGGGGCTTGTCGAACCGGACCTGGATCGCGGCGCCACCGGAGAAGTCCACCCCGTAACGCAGGCCACCGGAGGCCACCACGGCCCCGATGCCTGCCAGAATGAGCACAACGGACAGGACATAGGAAATCTTGCGGATGCCGACAAAGTCTATGGTCAGGTTGTTGGGAATGAGGTGCAAGCCCATGCGCAGCTTGCGCCCCGGCTTGCCCATCCAGATATCGAAGATGATCCGGGACACGAAGATCGCTGTGAACATGGAGATCAAAATCCCCAGGATCAGGGTGACGGCGAAGCCGCGCACCGGGCCGGTGCCGAACTGGTACAGCAGCGCGGCCGCGATCATCGTGGTTACGTTGGAGTCGGTGATGGCCAGCATTGCGCGGGAAAAGCCCGCGTCCACGGCGGCCTTGGGGCTCAATCCCTTGTCGAGCTCCTCGCGTATTCGCTCAAAAACAAGGACGTTGGCGTCCACGGCCATGCCCAGAGTCAGCACGATACCCGCGATGCCCGGCAGGGTCAGGGTGGCCCCGAACCCGGCCAGCCCGGCCAGGATCAGAGCGACATCCAACACCAGCATGGCGTTGGCGATAAGCCCGGACACGCCGTAATAAACGGCCATGAACGCGGCAATGGCGAGGCCGCCGATGACCGCCGCGGTCACGCCGCGCTCAATGGATTCCGCCCCGAGGGAGGGGCCGACGGTGCGTTCTTCCAGCACCTTCACCGGCGCCGGCAGGGAGCCGGAACGCAGAACCAGGGCCAGGTCGCTTGCGCCTTCCAGGGTGAACTTGCCGGAAATGGAAGCGTCGCCGTGAATGGCCTGGCGGATGACCGGGGCGGAATACACCTTGCCGTCCAGGACGATGGCCAGTTGTTTGCCGACGTTCTCCTCGGTGAACCGGCCGAAGAGTTCTTCGCCCCGGCGATCGAACGAGATGCCCACATAATAGTTGCCCGGCACTTCTCTGTCGGGCTGCACCACGGCGTTGGAGACCCGTTCGCCCGTAAGCGCGGCCTCTTTTTCCACCACGATGCCGGCTTCAGAACCGCCCTCAACGTAGGGGAGGCGCTCCGCGTCCGGGGGCAGGACGGTCCGGCCTTCCAGGTCGTTGCGCACGAGGCGGAATTCAAGGTGGGCCGTGCGGCCGATAATCGCCACGGCGCGTTGGGTGCTCTGCATCCCGGGCAGTTGCACCACGATGGTGCCGTCTTGCTGCTTGCGGACGTCCGGCTCGGCCACGCCGAACTGATCGATCCGGTTGCGGATGGTGGTCAGGGCCTGACTGACGGCCATGTCTTCCACCCGCAGGCGCTCTTCAGGAGTGAAGGCGGCGACATACAAAAGGTTGCCGTCGCCCACCACGACCGGAGCTTCCGTCACCAGGATCGGAAAGCGCTTGGCCAGGAATTCCTCAAAGGCCTGCTTTTTGTCCGGCACGGTGAGCACAAACTCCAGCTTATAGCCGGGCAGCAGACGGGGCTTGGGCATAAGCAGCCCTTCGGCCCCGGCCAGGGTCGCGACTTCCCGGCCTGTCTGGGCCAGGGAAATCTCCACGGCCTTCTCAACCTCGATGCCCAGGGTCAGGTAGATCCCACCCTTCAGGTCAAGGCCGAGGTTGATGCGCGAATCGGGCAGGAAAGACGGCCGGGCGCCCTTCCCCTCCCCTTCCGGCCACAAGGCCGGAACAAGATAGGCGGCGCCGAAGATCAAAACGAACAGCGCGAGGGCGGTACGCCACAAAATGCCCTGTTTCATGGGAACTCCTTGGAGCGGTGCATATGGAAGAGTTGGAGGTGAAGGGGCGCGTCAAATCAAGGCAAAAGGAGCGGATCTCCCGAAATATACAAGAGTTCCGCTCCTCAGCCGCACACGCCGGGCAAAGGGGTTATTCCCCGGAGCCGGCCTGGTCTTTGGAATCTTTCTTATCGGCTTTGTCTTTGCCGCTTTTCTTCTCGGCCTGAGGCTTGGGGCCGACCACGCCGGCCACGAAACCCCGCCCGACGGTCACCGTGGTCTGGCCCAGGTCGACGACGACGACGTCATCCCGAGCTTCCACAATGGTGCCGTGCAGGCCGCCGGACGTGACGACCTTGTCGCCGCGCTTCAGGGCGGAGAGCATGGCGCGGTGTTCCTTGGCCCGCTTCTGCTGGGGTCTGATGAGCAGGAAATAGAATATCGCGATCATCAGCACGAAAGGCATAAGCTGGGCGAGAATGTTGCCGGTTCCGGCTTCCGCGCCCTGAGGGGCCGCCCCCATGGCGTACGCAACGTCAGTCCAAAGCATGCGTCCTCCGCTGTTCTTTAAAGCAATTTCATTTTCAAGAGGTGCCGGCACCGGCCGGCCTTTTTGTTCAACGGCGCACCTTACCCTTCATCCCGTAAACCTGCAACGCTTTTTTCCCCCATTTCGCCTGCGGGCAAGCCGCGACGCCGCGTCCGGCCTTGCCTTCATTGTGAACCTGTTGTAAAAATGTCGACTACGAGTCATCAATCCTCAACCCCCCGTTTGGTATGCACGAATCCCCCTTCCCGCGCGGGCAACAACCTTCCGAACGGGTTTTCCCCTGGGTTGCGCACTACGACGCCGAAGTGCCGGCCCGCCTCACCTATCGCAAGGTCGCCCTGTACGCGTGGCTCGACGAGGCCGCGCGCGCGGAACCGGGCGGGGTCGCCTGCCGGTTCGTCAACCGCTCCATCACCTACGGCCGCCTGCTCAAGGATGCGGAAACCATTGCCGCCCGCCTGCGCGCGGCCGGAATGCGGCCGGGAGAACGGGTCGGCGTCATGCTGCCGAACATCCCCCAGACCGTGCAAGTCTTCTGGGGCATCCTCAAGGCCGGCGGGGTGGTCAGCATGATCAACCCTCTCTATATGGAGAAGGAGTTGGTCCACCAGGTCAACGACGCCGGCATCCGCAGGCTCATTTCCATCGATTTATGCAGGCCCAAGCTGGAAGCCCTGCGCGACAAGCTTGATATCGAGCAATACTACTATACCACCGTGGCCGAGGGCCTGTCGTTCCCCCTCAACCTGCTGCACAGGCTCAAAACCTGGCGGGAGAACCGGGGCAAGGAGGTTCCCTCCTTTCGCAACGAGGGTGTGCTGCCCTTCTCTTCCCTGCTGGAAGGCTCCGAGCGGCTCTCCGTGCCGGTGGAAGACCCCGAAAACACCCCGGCCGTGCTGCAATATACCGGCGGCACCACGGGTCTCTCCAAAGGGGTGGTGCTGACCCACTTCAACCTCACGGCCAACGTCGAGCAGACGGCCGCCTACCTGTTCGAACTGCAACAGAGCCGGCAAACCCTTCTGGGGCTGTTGCCGTTTTTTCATGTCTACGGCCTGACCACCTGCCTGCTGCTGCCCACCCGGCTGAAAGCCGCCGTGGTGCCCGTGCCGCGCTACGTGCCCGCCGAACTGCTCCCCACGCTCGAAAAATACAAGATCACCGCGTTTCCCGGGGCTCCTTCCGTCTATATTTCCTTGTTGCAGCAAAAGCGCAGCAAGAAATATCCGCTCAAACACCTCAAGTTCTGTATTTCCGGCTCGGCCCCCATGCCTGTGGAGTACATCCGGCAATTCGAGAGCGAGTTCAACGTCAATTTTATTGAGGGCTACGGTCTGTCGGAGGCATCTCCGATCACGCACCTGAACCCCTGCCGGGGCGAGAAGCGGCCGGGTTCCATCGGCCTGCCCTTCCCCGATACCGAGGCCGTGATCGTGGATATGGAAGTCGGCCAGGTGGAACTGCCGCCCGGCAAGGTCGGCGAGTTGGTGATCAGCGGGCCGCAGGTCATGCGGGAGTATTGGAACCGTCCGGACGAAACCGCCGGAACCCTGCGTAACGGCAAATTGTACACCGGCGACATCGCCTACATGGACAAAGACGGCTATTTTTATATAGTGGATCGGAAGAAGGACATGATCATCGTGGGCGGTTACAATGTCGCCCCCCGCGAGATAGACGAGGTGTTGCACGAGCACCCCAAGGTGAAAGAGGCCGTCACCGTGGGCGTGCCGCACCCCACCCGCGGGGAGATCATCAAGGCCTACATCGTGCCGGTGGACGGCCAGACCCTGGAGCGCAGCGAAATCGTCGCCTGGTGCCGGGCTCGCCTGGCCAATTACAAAGTGCCGCGCCAGGTGGAGTTTCGTGCCGAGTTGCCCAAAACCCTGGTCGGGAAGATCCTGCGCCGGGCCTTGCGGGACGAGGAAAAAGAGCGCAGTGAGAATCCGGCCTCCGAGCAGGCCGAAGGCGAATTGAGTGAGATGGAGCGGGAGCGCCGGCCGTAAGAACGTCGTTTTTTTGAAAGCGCCTGTGCGAAGGCGCGTGGGAGTCTCCGGGCGCCATGCGGCCGTTGATTCGGTACACTCGTTGCACTAATCCGGAGGAACGACTCCGACGGTTTCACTATATGGCAGGAGCAATCTCCGTGGATACTTTTTCGCATGTCAATCCCCTTTTGAGCCTGCGTTTCGCCCTGCGGACGGACCTGGCCGGCGTGCAGAACCCGCCGCACCCCTGCCGGCCCGCCGCCCTGTTCCTGCCGGAAGGTTCCACCTCGCTGGGGCGGTTTTACGGCACCATCGGCCTGTCCGAGCAGGCGGCCTTCCGGGCCGCGCTTGGGGATTTGATCAACGATGCGGTCATGAAGATTATTCTGGACTTGGGCTCGGCGTCCCTCACCCGCAGCGCCGTCGGCACCCTGGTGGCCTTCGCGGCGGATGCCCACGGCCGCAACAAGGGCCTGTACCTTTTCCGCCCGGTGGAAAAGACCCGCGTCGTTCTGGAAGAACTGTGCATCAGCCGCTTCTTCACGTTTCTGGAAACCGAGGAAGACGTCATCGCCACCCTGGCGGTGTAAGCGGAGCGCCCATGTACTACCTGCACCATTATTTTGATCCGGATTTCAGCCACCTGCGCCTCGCCCCGCGAGAAAGTTCCAACGCCGGGGTGAATTACCGCCACCTTGGGTATGTGCAGAACGTGGTCGCCGGGCAGGTTCTGGCCGAGTTGCTGCCCCTTGACGAATACACCGGCTCCCGGCGCGACCCCCGCTTTATCCGCAAGGATTCCGACCTGCCCATCGGGGTCAACTGCGCCCGCCACCCGGAAAATCCCAATAAGATCATCGCCCTGGCCAACGGCTACTGCTTCTATCACGAGGGCCTGATCAACGTGAAAAAGATGCTCAACGTGCGCGGCCACGTGGGCTTTCACACCGGCAACATCTTTTTTCTCGGGGACATGGCGATCCACGCCGACGTCCAGACCGGCTTCAGTGTGGTGGGCAAAAACATCCTGGTCAAAGGCCATATCGAAAGCGCCAAGGTACGCGCCCACGGCGATCTGGCCTGCCTCGGCGGGGCCAAGGGCGCGGATTTTCACCCCACAGATCCCGCGGCTCCCGGCGATGAAGATCTTCCTCCGAACTTTGAGCTTGAAGAGGAACCCCACCTGCCGAGTACTCTGCTGCACGCCGACGGCAACGTGCGCCTGCCCTTCTGCGAGCGGGTGCAGATCCGCGCCGGCGGCAACGTGATCATTGACGGCTCCTGCCTGCACAGCATTATTTACGCGGGGGGCAACGTGATCGTCAAAGGCCGGCTCATGGGCGGGACGGTGTACGCCGGCGGCGCCGTGTATGCCGGGGCTCAACTGGGCGGCGAGTACTCCACCGCCACCAGAATCATCATGGGGTATCCCCCTTTTGATTACCTGCAACTGCAGAAGCTCGAATCCCGGATCCGCGCCCTGAAAGGAAAGGCCGAATACCTGGAGCATCAGGCCTCGCGCAGCGAAGTTATGGCCCAGGAGGTCGCCCCGCGCCTGGAGCTGATCGCCGAAAAGCTGGCCATCGCCCTGGCCAGACGCAAGGAACTCTGGCGACAGTTTTCCGCCCTGGAGCAGCACGCCTCCCAATGTCGTGTTCTGGTGCCGGGCACGGTGATGCCGGGGTGTGAAATCAGCATCGCCCGCGCCTTCTTGAAGGTGGACTCCATGCAGGACGACGTGGCCTTCATGCTGGAGGACGAGGAAATCGTGACCAAATGCCCGGCCATGCGCCATGCCGTGGCCGGCCTGGAAGACCCGAATAATGACGTCGCTTCCTGCGGGGCGCCGGCATGACGAACCGCAAGCCGGACGGCGCCGCGGCGGATTTCGCCGGCGATGCGCCGCGCGAGGTGCAGGTCACCCGCTCCGGCCGGGAATACGCCTTGCTCGGCCCGGCCGGCCCGCAGCGGGAACATGCCTTTGTGCCGGAACTCCCGGCCGATGATACCGACATTCTGCCCGTGCTCATCGGTGCCGGGGCCGGGTACGGCCTCGCCTTGTTTCTGGAACGCCTGGACGCTCTGGCGCCGCGCCCCGGCACAGGGCGCCCCCCCCTTGTCGTTCTGGACGCCGAAACGGACATCCTGCAGGCGGCCCGGATCCGTGAGCGCTTTTCACCCGAGCGGGTGATCCTCATTTCCGAGCCCGAGCCCGACGTCGCCCTCAGGCTGCTGACGAAAATTCAGTCCGAGCGGGACTACCCCCCTTTGAAGGTCGCGATCAACCCCTTTTATTCGCGTATCAACCGCGCGTACTATGATCGGCTGAAAGAGGCCTGTCTGGCCGGTGAAAAGGGGTTTTTCCGGCAACAGGCCCGCAAGCCGCGCTTCGCCGGCGACAAGCCGCGTATCCTCCTGCTGACCAGCAAATACTTTCTGATGGGCGAAATCCTCGCCGCCTGCGAGCGCCTGGATTTGCCGCACCGGCTCTTGCGCGTGCCGGACGGCGAACACGGCAAGAACGAATTTGTCGAGGATCTCCTGCGCGCCGTGCTGGAGTTCTCCCCGGACTTCGTCTTTACCATCAACCATCTGGGCGTGGATCGCGAAGGCGTTCTCTCGGAACTGCTGGAAAAGCTCCGCCTGCCGCTCGCCTCCTGGTTTGTGGATAATCCTCATCTGGTACTTTACCTGTATGATTCCCTGGTCAGCCCCTGGACGGCCATTTTCACCTGGGATGCGGACAATTTGCAATCCCTGCGCGACATGGGTTTTGAGCATGTCTCCTATTTGCCGCTCGGGTGCGACACGCACCGCTTCGCCCCCGGACGGGAGCGGGAGGCCCGGCCGGAGTGGCGCGCGGACGTTTCGTTCGTGGGCAACTCAATGGTTTCCAAGGTCTTGAGCCGCAAAGACCGCAGCCTGCTGCCCCCCGAACTGGACCAAGGCTACGAGCGCATTGCCGCCGGTTTCGCGGCAAGCGACGAGCGCTCGGTTCGGGTCTACCTGGAGAAACATCACCCCGAACTGGTTCCGGTTTTCGCCGGGCTCAACGACGCCGAGCAACGCCTGGGCTACGATACGATGATCACCTGGGAGGCCACCCGGGTGTACCGGCTCTCCTGCGTTCGGGCCACACTGCCCTTTTCGCCCCTGATCGCCGGCGACGCCGGTTGGCGCGAACTGCTGCCCGGCAGGGGGGCGCGCTTCCACAGCGAACTCAACTATTACACGGAGCTTCCGGCCTTCTACCCCTGCTCGGCCGTCAACTTCAACTGCACCAGCAAGCAGATGAAGGGCGCGGTCAACCAGCGGGTGTTCGACGTGCCGGCCACGGGTTCCTTTCTGATCACCGACTACCGCGAGCAGGTGGAAAACCTGTTTGAGCCGGGCCGGGAAATCATCTGCTACCATTCGCCGGAAGAAGCCGAAGAGCTTATCCGCCGCTATCTGGCCGCCCCGGAGGAACGCGCCCGCATCGCGGCCGCCGCCCGCCGGCGGGTGCTGGCCGAACACGCTTACGAGTTGCGCGTCCAGGCGCTCTGCCGGACCATGCGCGGCATTTACGGCCGGTCATGAGCAACGCCCCCGTCCTGGTGCTCCAGATGCAGCGCATGGGCGATCTGGTGCTCTCCTACCCGCTCCTGGCCCGGCTCGGCGGGTTGTTCCCCGGCCGGCCCGTCTGGGTGGTCGGCGAGGAGCGCTTCTTCAAGCCCCTTATGGAGCTTTCCCCCACGGCCACCTACTTCGATTACGCCGGAGCGCCCGTTGCGCCGGGCATCCGCTTTCACATGGTCCTGAACCTGAGCCACAGGCCGGAAGCCGCCGCCCTGGCGGGCAAGGCCGAAAGCGACGAACTGCTCGGCCCCTACCTCGACGCTTCGGGCGCCCTGCGTATCAGGGGCGATTACCAGTTATACCGGGCCTCCCTGACCCACAACAACCGCCTGAACCGCTTCCACTGGGCGGACCTCAACGCCTTGGACGCCGTTCCCCTCGGGCGTATGCAACATACCGTATGGCCCAAACCGAGGAGCATCGACCCGGCCCGGGCCGGACGGGGCGCCCGCATCGGCTTGTTCCTGGGGGCCAGCGAGCCGGCCAAGCATCCGGATGCGGCTTTCTGGGCCACCTTGACCCGCGCCCTTCTGGCCGAAGGGCACAAGCCCGTGCTGCTGGGGGGCGAGGCGGAGATGCCCCTGGGGCGGGAGGTCGCCTCCACCCTTGGTATTCACCCTTTGAACCTGTGCGGCCGTTTCAACGTGGGGGAACTGGCCCGCTTTCTGGCCGGGCTGGACCTGCTGATCACCCCGGACACCGGCCCCATGCATGTGGCCGTGTGGTCCGGCACGCCGGTGCTGAACCTTTCCCTCGGGCCGGTTCACGCCTGGGAAACCGGCCCCTTCGCCCCCGGCCACCATGTTTTGCGGGCCGGGCTCGACTGTGTGGGCTGCTGGCACTGCACCCGGCCGCCTCTGGACTGTCGGGAGGCGCTCGGCCCCGGCAAAGCGGCCAGGGTAGCCTTGGGTATTCTGGCCGGCCGCGCCCCTGCGGCGGATCGGGCGGCCGGCTGCGAGTTGTTGCGAAGCGACCGCGACCACCTGGGGCGATACGCCCTGCACTCGTTGTTCGGCGCGGACGTCGCGCGGGATGCCCTTTCGGCTTTCTGGCAGCTTTTTTTCACGGAACTGTTCGGCTCGGGGAACGAAAAAGCCGCGACAGCGGCCTTCCGCGCGGTAGCCGAAGCCTCCCCCGCGACGGCGGAAGATTTGAAAACCGCCTGCCGGCTGCTTGTCGCCGGGACGGCCGGGGCCCTGAAAACCGGCGGGCGGACGCTTAAGGAGAACGCCGGCTGGTGGCGGGAGTCCGCTCCAGATGCCCGCCCTCTCTCAGGATACCTGCAAATGTTGGTGCAGAACGCCGACGGCGTTCCGGCCCAGGCATTCCGGGCCTTGGAACTTATAATGGCCGCTCTGGTGTGAGTCGTCGTTTGCGGGAGGCGCGGAAGGCTCTTGCTTTTTCCGTTTTCCGTGTTAAATTTTTCTTGACTTTTTCGACAACTTTGCCGAATCTTCACCGTTCAGAAAATACAAACGCGCGCAGGCGCGAGACGAGGTTTTCCCATGAGCGCAAAACTTTCCCAGACGTTTCCCGGCGCGGTGATGACCGCCCAAGGTATGCAGTACAACGGCGCGGTTTTCCAGCAGATCGTCGAGAAATGTGAAGGCTGCGGCCGGATCAGCGAATTCGACGGCAACCGTTACTGTTCCAGCTACCCCATGCCTGAGGCCAAATGGTCTCTCGGCAACTGTAACTTTTCCACCCACATGCGCGTCGTCCAGACCGGCGGCGCCAAGGTGAACCCCCTGAAGGCCTCCAAGCGCGCGGCCAAGGGCGGCCGGTAAACCGGCCCGCATCTCCGCCTTCGGGCGCGGCGGCAGGGAGGAACGCTCTTCCCTGCCGCTTTTTTTGAAAGGCGAAGCAGCCGGCCGTTGCGCCCGCATATTCGTTTCCAATTGTTCTTAAAGAGAGTTCCCATGCGCGACACTCTGCTGCACTCTGTTGATTCCTTTCGGAACCGGGTTGTCGAGATCCAACGGGAACTGACCCGCCGCCCAGCCCTCGGCCCGGAAAACAACGGCACGGGCGAGACGGAAAAGGCGGCCTGGCTGCTCGACTTCATGAAAGGCCTCGGCCTTTCCGAGATCCGCGAGCACCCCTGCCCGGACGAGCGCGTGCCGGCCGGCGTCCGCCCCAACCTGTCCGCCAGGGTGCCCGGCAAAGAACAACGCACCCTTTGGATCATCGGCCATATGGATGTGGTGCCGGCCGGGGACCGGAGCCTGTGGAAGACCGACCCCTTCGAGTTGGCCGTGGAGGGAGACTACGTCATCGGCCGGGGCGTGGAAGACAACCAGCAGGCCATCGTCACCGGCCTGATTGCCGCCGAAACCCTGCTCAAGGCCGGTGCTGCGCCGGATCTTTCCCTGGGCCTGCTCTTTGTTGCGGACGAGGAAACCGGCATGGTCAAAGGCCTGCCCCACGTGCTGGAGAGCGCCCCCGAACTGATCGGCCCGGACGACCTCATTCTGGTTTCCGACATGGGCAACGACCGGGGCAGCATGGTCGAGGTGGCGGAAAAAAGCTGCCTCTGGCTGCGTTTCATCGTTACCGGCAAACAATGCCACGCCAGCACGCCGGAGGCCGGGGTCAACTCCCTGGTGGCCTCCTCCGCCCTGGTTCTGGATCTGGAAGATCTGTACCGGCGCTTCCGCAACAAGGATTCCCTCTATTCGCCTTCCTGGTCCACCTTTGTGCCCACCAAAAAAGAAGCCAATGTGGAAAACGTGAACACCATCCCCGGCCGGGACGTGTTCTACCTGGACTGCCGCGTGCTGCCCGAGTACAGCCTGGAAGACGTGACCGCCGTGTGCCGCGAATTGGCCGACGAGGTGGAAAAACGCTTCGGCGTGACTGTGACCATTGAAGAAGTTCACCGCGAGCAGGCCCCCGCGCCCACCCCGGTGGATGCCCCGGTGGTGCGACGCCTCCTGGCCGCCTTGAAGGAGGTCGGAGGGGTGGACGGCAAGCCCTGCGGCGTGGGCGGGCAGACAGTGGCCGCTCCCCTGCGCCACAGGGGATTTTCGGTTGTCGTTTGGGGAACATTGGTACCCAATGCCCACACGCCCAACGAGCGTTCCGGCATCGGCGCGACCCTGGCTGATACCAAGGTATTGCTGCGGATGCTCTTCAATTGAGTGGCGTCGGCTGTAGAATATAAAGAAACACTTTCAATTCAGGGTTGAATTTGGTCCACCGCAAGGGGGTCTCCGCCATTCGACTCCGAATCCGTCGTCAGACTAAAGGTTTTCCATGCGCGCGGTCGCCGCTTCTTTCCCGGATATGTTCGATCTGATCGTCGTGGGCGCCGGCCATGCCGGTTGCGAGGCCGCCATGGCCGCCTCCGGCCTGGGGCTTTCCACCCTGCTGCTCACGGCCAATGTGGACCGCATCGGCCACCTCTCCTGTAACCCGGCTGTAGGCGGGCTCGGCAAGAGCCACATGGTATCTGAGATCGACGCTATGGGCGGCTTTATGGGCCGCTGGACCGACGAGGCCGCCATCCAGGTGCGCACCCTGAACGCCGGCAAAGGCCCGGCCGTGCGGGCCGGCCGCGCCCAGGTGGACCGGGAAATTTACCTGCACGCGGTCAAGCGCGACATTTTCAGCAGGCCGAACCTGTTCGTGGTCGAGGATATGGTCGAAGAGATCCTCGCCCCCACCGGCAAAACCGAGGGCGTGCGCACCCTGACCGGCCTGCGCTTCGCCGCGCGGGCCGTGCTCCTGACCACCGGCACCTTCCTTTCCGGGCGCATCCATATCGGCGAGCACAACCGCCCGGCAGGCAGGCTGGGCGACGCCCCGGCCGTCGGGCTTTCCAACTCGCTGCAACGTCTCGGCCTGACCCTCGGCCGTTTTATGACCTGCACGGTGCCGCGCATCTTGAAAAGCAGCGTGGATTACGCCGCCATGCAGATCCAGCCGGGCGACGATCCGCCGCCGCGCTTCGCGGCGCTGGGCGCCGGCGTCACCCTGCCGCAACTGCCCTGCCACCTGACCTACACCACCCCGCGCACCCACGAGATCATCCAAAAGGCCCTGGCGCGTTCGCCCATGTACAACGGGGCCATTCCCGGCCCCGGGCCGCGCTACTGCCCTTCGATCGAGGACAAGATCGCCCGCTTCCCCGAAAAGGAGCGGCACCAGATTTTTGTGGAGCCGGAAGGCCTGGACAGCCCCGAAGCGTACCCCAACAACATCCCCACCGGGTTGCCGCTGGATGTGCAGGTCGAGTTGCTGCACTCCGTTCCCGGCCTGGAGCGGGCCCAGGTTGTCAGGCCGGGCTACGCCGTGGAATATGACGTGGTCTTGCCCTCGCAACTGGCCCCTACCTTGGAATGCAAAGCCGCGCCGGGGTTGTGGTGCGCCGGGCAGATCAACGGCACCTCCGGCTATGAGGAAGCAGCCGCCCAAGGGCTGTGGGCCGCCTGCAACATCTTTTGCGCCCTGTCCGGACGCCCCCCGTTCGCGCCGGGACGGAACCGGGCCTATATGGCCGTGCTGGTGGACGATCTCGTCACCAAAGGCACGGATGAGCCCTACCGGATGCTGACCTCCCGGGCCGAGCACCGCCTGCTGCTGCGCCAGAGCAATGCGGCCGAACGCCTGACCCCCCTCGGCCGGGAACTGGGTCTGGTTTCGGACGAGCAATGGCGCCTGTTCAGCGAAGCCCGCAAACTGACGGAAGGTCTGGAACAGGCCCTGCGCGAGCGCCGGGTCAGCCCGGATGCGCCCCTGCGTGAAACCTTCGCCCGCTGGGGCGAGCCGTTGCCTTCCGGGGCCGTGGCCCTGGGCGAACTGTTCCGACGGCCTTTTATGGATGAAGGCAGGATGGCCGAGATCTGGCCGGAGTATCTCAACTTCCCCGCTCCCGTCCGGGCCGAGGTGGAAACCCGCTTCCGCTACCAGGGCTATGTGGAGAGGCAGGAAGAACTGGCCGGGCGCGGCGCGCGCGCCGAAAAAAACGCCCTGCCGGACGACCTGGACTACGCCGCCGTGCCGGGCTTGAGCCGCGAAGCCGTGGAAAAACTCTCCTCCGTTCGGCCCAAAAGCTTCGGGCAGGCCTCGCGCATTCCCGGCATTACCCCCGCCGCCCTGACCTGCGTGGAGATATTTTTGAAAAAGAGGCAAAATTACCGCGTGGAATCCGCGTCCGGTCTTGCCGGCGGCCGGTATTCTCTGTAATATTGAAACTGCCCGCACCGGACCTTTTTCCGGAGTACTTCTTACAACGGTTTGGGCTCAGCCCCGCGTCACGGCCGGCAGGCATACAGCATTATGAATTTGAACGAAATCCGCGACAGTTTTATTTCCCGCAGTTTTAATGTGGACGAAGTGCGCTGGCTGCTCATCGGTGTTGCGGCCCTGTGCGTCGTCATGCTTCTTATTTTTGTCGTCAGAACAATCCTCGCCCGGCGCAGGCGTTACACGCCTTACGGCAGCGTCACCGAGCCGGAGCTTATCCGTTCCATTTTACGCCAGGCCTTTGATCAGCGCCGCTATGTGGAGTTGCAGTTTGAAAGCCACGCGGGTTCCCGCAGGCCGACCTTGCGTTGTTCCCCGGAATATCTCGGGCCGGATTCCATCATCGTCGAGCCCGCCGGCATCAAGCAGCTTTCAGACAAATGGTTGAACCGGCCGGTCCAGGCGTATTTCCACCTGAGCATTGAACGCAATTTCGTTTACTATACCTTCGCCTCGCGGATCAGCGGCATCCACAGCCCCCGCAAGGACGTCTGCAACTTGCGGCTGGACATGCCCAAGATGCTCGAAAACCGCCAGAAGCGGGCTTTTCTGCGTCTGCCGCCGCCGCCCGAGTTTCTGCTGGGCGCGGCCCTGTGGCACGACTGGAGTATGCCCGGCGACGATGTGATGCACGACCTGTCGCTGTGGTCCCGGCCTCTGCTGCTGGTTTACCCCGGCCGCATGGAGCAATTCCGCATTCTGGATCTTTCCGCCGGCGGTATGCGTATCTGCATTCCGCACGATGTGGCGCGCGCGCTCCAACTGCAATTTTCCGCCGTGGAACACATCATCGTTCTGGTGGAACTGTTCGACCCTGAAAACGGCAAACGCCTGCGCTGGTGGCTGCGTTGCCGCATCCAGAGCGTCTGGGTGGACCTTCCCCGCCGCGACATCCACCTTGGGGTGCAGTTCCAGGCCTGGGCCAAGCCCAGAGAGAACCGCACCGACGAGGCCAGGGGCGGCGAGTTGGAGTGGCTGCGCCTTTCCGATGCCGGAGAGGTCGAGTCCATCGGCAACTGGATTATGCGCAGGCACCTGGAAATGTTTCGAGATCTCCCCGGCGCCGGCAAAGATTGACCCCGGCGTTCGCCGCGTGTTCCGGCCCGGTTGGGGCACACGGCTCCCTTTCACTTCAACCCCGGAGGCTTCCCTTGGAAGAAGGCTCAGGCAGTAGTAGCGGCATCTGGCAACGTTTAACCCGCGTGTTTCACGGCAGGCACCTGGATTCCGTGGAGCAGGCCATTCGCGAGGCCGGCGAGGAAGGCGAACTGGACCAGCAGGAAAGCTCCATGCTCCTGCGCGTGCTTTCCCTAGACGATCTCCAGGTTCAGGACATCATGACCCCTCGCACGGACATCGTCTGCGTTCCCCACTCGGCGGACATCCGCGAGGTCGCGGGAGTGATCATGGATACGGGCCATTCGCGTCTTCCCATCTACCACGATAATCGCGACAACATCATCGGCGTGGTCTACGCCAAGGATCTGCTCAAATACATGGCGGACGGCGAAACGGCCGGCACCGTGGACCAAAGTATGCGTGAGCCGTTTTTCGTGCCTGAAACCAAGAATGTTCTGGATCTGCTCCAGGAGTTCCGCACCCGCAAGACCCACCTGGCCGTGATTCTTGATGAATACGGCGGCACCGCCGGGCTGGTGACCATTGAGGACGTGCTGGAGCAAATCGTCGGTGAAATCGAAGATGAGTACGATGCTCCCCGGCGCGAGGAAATCACCCCTCAGGAAAACGGCTGGCTGGTATCCGGCCGGGCCTACTTGGAAGACATCGAGGAAAAGATCGGTCTGAAGCTGGAGTCGGACGAGGTGGACACCCTGGGCGGCTACCTTTCCCATGTTGCCGGCCGGGTGCCCCGCGTGGGGGAAGAGTTCTCTTTCAGCGGCGCGCGCTTCACCGTGCAGGACGCCGACCCCAAGCAGGTACGCCTGGTCAGGGTGGAAACCATCGAAGATCAGTCTTCTTCCGACTACGACGAATGATCGCTGTCGTACCTTCCGGCCGCCAGGCGGCTGTGTTCACAATCCTGGCCGGAGCGCTCGGAACCTTTCTGGGTCACCCCGGTCCCTGGGCGCAGTTGCCGACTCTGGCGCTGCTGACCCCCGCCTGCCTGTTCCTTCTGGCCGCCGGGGCCGGGAACGCCCGCCGGGCCTTTCTCCAGGGCTGGTTGTGCGGGCTGTTGGGCAAAAGCGCGGCCCTGTACTGGATTGCGGTGCCGGTCACCGAGGTGGGGGGGCTGCCCCTGCCGGCGGCCGTGCCCCTGGTGATTCTGCTCGGCGCGTATCTCGGCCTGTATTCCGGCCTGTCCTGCCTGGCCGCCCACTTTTTGCTCCGTCTGTGTTCCGGCGGCACGGCCCGGCTCTGCCTGGCCGCATTGCTCTCCGGCCTTGCCTTCGCCGGCATGGACGTGCTCTGCGGTTTTGTGTTCACCGGATTTCCCTGGCTCGTTCCGGCCGCGGCCCTCGTTCCCCTGCCCGCCTGGATTCAGGCGGCCTCACTGATCGGCGCTTATGGGCTCGGGGGCGTGTATTGCGCCGGGGCCTGCCTGCTCGGCGCGGCCGTCCTTCGTGAAGGCGCGGGGCGTCTCGCCCCCGTCGCGGCCGGGCTCGCGGTGCTTCTCGTCCCGCCCCTGTACGGGCATCTGCGCCTCAGCACATTGGACGAAGGGAACGGCCGGCCGGTGTTCGTGGGGCTGGTCCAGGGGAACATCGATCAGAACCAGAAGTGGGAACCGGTTTACCAGACGTCGACCATCGCCCGATACATGGGCCTGACCGAGCGGCTTCTGGAAGAAGCGAAAAAAGACGGCCGAGAGATTTCGGCCGTCTTCTGGCCGGAAACCGCCATGCCCTTCTATTTCGATCTTGAGCCGGACAAGGCCCGCATCTTGCGCGGGTTCGCGGCCAAGAGCGGGATCAACCTCGGGTTCGGCACCGTGAGCGCCCGCCGGGACAAAGACGGCCGCACCCTGCTGTACAACCGCTTCCAAGTCATCGGCGCCAACGGCATGGATGTTGGCTATTACGACAAGCAACACCTTGTGCCCTTCGGCGAGTATGTGCCCTTCAACCTGGATCTGGCTTTCGTCAGCGCCATGCTCCAGGGGGTTCCCTTCGCTCCCGGCCGGGTTTCCGGCCCCTTACGTCTTCCCCTGCGTGATTACACCGCGGATGCGCCCCGGCCGGAAAATTCCGATGGGGAAGCGCCGGTCGTCACACGTGAAGAAGGCGCTTTCGAGCCCGACCTTGCCCTCGGCGTGCTCATCTGCTATGAAGCCATCTTTCCGACGTACGCCGAAGAGCGCGTCAAACGGGGCGCCGGCGCGCTTCTGAACATCAGCAACGACGCCTGGTTCGGTAGAACCTCCTCCCCCCTGCAGCATCTGCATCTGGCCGCCCTGCGCGCCGTGGAGCAGGATCGCCCCCTGGTGCGCGTCACCAACACCGGGTACACGGCTCTGATCGACCGCGCCGGGCGTATTGAGACGCGCGGCGACCTGTTCGTAGACGATGCCGTCACGGTTCGGGTCGTGCCTGTTGCCGAGCCGAGCCTGTACCACCATCTGTACGGCTGGGCGGAGGGCATTCTGCTTTTTGTCGCCGCCCTGGCCCTGTTCGTCCACCCCGCAACCGAGCGCTTCCGCCGCTTTAAATCCCATGCAACACCTCTCTGAAATCCGTTCCGCCCTGGGCCCCCTTTCCGAAAAACTGGAAACCTACCGGGGGCGCCTTTGACCCGGACTCCGCCGCCCGCCGCCTTGACGAAATAGAACGCCGCCTGGCCGCGCCCGGCGCCTGGGATGATCCCGAGGCCCTGACCCCGGTCCTGCGCGAGAAAAGCCGCCTGGAAGGCGAAGCGGCCCGCATGGAAGCCCTGCTCGCCGCCCGGCGCGATGCCGAGGACTGGCTGGCCCTGGCCGACGAGGAGGAAACTCCCGAAACCCTGGAGCATATGGCGGAAGCCGTTACCCGTCTGAGCGCCCTGCTCGATCAGGCCGAGATGGACCTGCTGCTTTCCGAGGACGAGGATCGCCTCAACGCCATTGTGGAAATCCACCCCGGCGCCGGCGGCACCGAAGCCCAGGACTGGGCCGCCATGCTCCTGCGCATGTATCAACGCTGGGCCGACCGGCGCGGGTTTGCGACTGAATTTCTCGACTACCTGGGCGGCGACGAGGCCGGAATCAAAAGCGTGGCCGTGCGGGTCTCCGGCCAGAACGCGTACGGCTTTTTGCAGGGCGAAAAAGGCATCCACCGGCTGATCCGCATTTCTCCCTTCGACTCCTCCGGCAGGCGGCACACCTCGTTCGCCTCGGTGGACGTGCTGCCCGACGCCGGCAAGGACATTGTGATCGAAATCTCCGAATCGGATCTGCGCATCGACGTGTTCCGGGCAAGCGGCGCCGGCGGCCAGCATGTGAACAAGACCAACTCGGCCGTGCGCATCACCCACCTGCCCTCGGGCATCGTGGTGCAGTGCCAGAATGAAAAATCCCAGCACAGCAACAGAGACACGGCCATGCAACTGCTGCGGGCCCGTCTGTACCAGCAGGAACTGCAAAAGGCCGCGGATGCGAAAAAAGCCCAGTATCAGGAAAAAGAGGCCATCAATTTCGGCAGCCAGATCCGGACCTATACGCTGCAGCCATACCGGCTGGTGAAGGATCACCGCACCGGCTCCGACGATACGAACGTGGACGGCGTGTTGGACGGAGATCTCGACAAGCTTATTCACGATCTGCTACTTTACCGCCATGCCGGAAAAAAATCCTGAATCGCCGCATCGTCCCTCCTCGGTGGAGTTGTTGCACGAGCTCGCTCGGGTGGTGGAATTGACGCAGCGGGCCGCCGCATCGAGCTGTCCCCAGGCCGACTACGCTCTGGTGCGCCCGGTGTGCGGCCTGGATTCCGCCGTCTGGGAGCAAATCGCCGCCGAGCAGGCCCTGGCCGGGTGGCTGACTGTCCCGCTGAACGAGCCGCAGGCGCAAGCCTTGAAAACCATCCTGGCGGAAAAGGAACACCTGGCCTTTCAGCGCGATCATGACTCCCTGACAGGCATTCCCAATCGCCGCATGTTCGATCGGGTTCTTACCGCCGAAGTGGACCGCGCCATGCGCTCGCACGCGGATCTCAGTCTGGTCATGCTGGATCTGGATCATTTTAAAAGGGTCAATGACACCTACGGGCACGATTGCGGCGACATCGTCCTGGCCCGGCTCGGGCAGGTCCTCAAGGCCTCCGTGCGCTCGTACGACACGGCGGCCCGCATCGGCGGCGAAGAGTTCGCCGTCATCCTGCCCTCCACCCCCGGCTGGACGGCCGTCCTCCTGGCCAAGCGCATTCTGGAGACGTTCCGCGCCGAGATATTTACCTGCAACGGCCAGGAATTCCGCATGACCTTCTCGGCCGGGGTCGCTTCCATCAACCTTCTGGACGGCAAGCCGAGCCCCTCGCTCCTGCTGAAAACAGCCGACAAGGCCCTGTACGAAACCAAACGCAACGGTAGAAACCAGGTCGGCGCGGCCGAAACGAAAAGAACCGGGTCGGCCTTCGCGCTGGTACAGTCGCAGGAAAAACAGTTTCTTTTTGAGTGCAAGGGCACGGAGTAGAGAGAGATGAAAAATCGGACCGTCAGCATTTCCATCTTGAGCGGCAAGGGTGGGGTGGGCAAGAGCAACATCGCCCTCAACCTCGCCTGCGCCCTGAATATGGCCGGAGACAGCGTGCTTCTTGCCGACTGCGACATGGGCCTGGCCAACATGGATGTCCTGTTGGGCCTGGCTCCCAAATTCCACATGCAGGACATGCTCCTGCAGGATTTGTCGGCAAAGGATGTGGTGCTCCCCATCATCAAGGACGCGCCGGAAGGCGCCCCGGCCTTCGATCTGCTCCCGGCAAACTCCGGCCTGGCGGAATTTGTCGATCTCGACGCCGGAGCCCGCTCCTTTTTGCGCGACAAGGTCAACCCCCTTGCCGACGCCTATGATTTCCTGTTCCTGGACATCGGCGCGGGCATCGCTCCCACGGCCCTCGAGTTCGGGGCCATGACCACCTTCCGGGTGGTGGTGGTGACCCCGGAGCCGACCTCTCTGACCGACAGCTACGCCCTGATGAAAATCCTCTCCGGCAGGCACGGCATTCAGGATTTTCTTATCCTCGTCAACCAGGTGGACAACCCGGAAGAAGGCGCCCTCACCTACCGGCGACTGGCCGCGGTCTGCGACAAGTTTCTGGGCTTCACACCCCTGCGCCTGGGGGAAATCCGCATGGATCGCGCCATGTCCGAAGCCGTGCGCAAGCAGCGCCCCTTGCTGCAGGTGGCGCCCCACTCCGGGGCCGCCGCCGACTGCCGTTCCGTGGCTTCCGCCCTGCAGCGCCTGCGTACCGAACGCCTGAGCAGGGGCGGCGTGGAGGCCCCATTGCGCGATTTGTATGCCGATTCGGAATCGGAGCATCCGTAAAAAGACGCGTACGGGTTATCCTCTCAACTTATCTTGCCTTTTGCCGGAAACTGGGGCATAGTAGAGTTGGACTATCGTTCATTTATCCTGAGGAGCACGGCATGACCAAAAGCGAACTCATCAAGACCCTGGCGGAAGAAAACGGAATTCCCCTGGAAGACGCCGCCGTGGTGGTCAATACGTTTTTCGATACCGTCAGGCAGGCTCTTCTGTCCGAGCAGCGGGTGGAGATTCGCGGCCTCGGCAGTTTCAAGATCAAAGAGTACGAAGGGTACTCCGGCCGCAACCCCAAAACCGGGGAGATGGTCTCGGTCAGTCCCAAACGCCTGCCCTTTTTCCGGGCCGGCAAGGAACTGAAAGAGTTCCTGAACTCCTGATTTCCCACCGTCGACCAAAAAGGTCCGTCTTTTCCATGCTCACCCGCCTTTTCGTGTGCCCGCTTCTTTGCGCGCTCTTTTTTCTGACCGCGTTCACCCCGTCCGCTTCCGCCGAGGATGAATTTTCCTTTGCCGCGCCGGGCGCGGAGCCGTTGCTGCGGATCGCCTACACGGCGACCAGCAAAGGGGAAATGCACCCCTGCCCCACCTGAGGCGGGTCCGCCACCGGCGGTCTGGCCCGGCGGGCCGGATTATTCAAGGAACTTCGCGCCCAGAGCGCTCCTCTGCTGGTGCTGGCCGGGGCGGATGAGTTCGTCGCTGACGGCCTCGTGCCCACGGGGGCGTTTGTGCTCCCCGCCGCCCAGAAGCCCTCGCAGGCCGCGCCCGCCGCGCTCGCGAACCCGGCGGCGCCCGTTTACCCGGCCAGGGAAAAGGCCGCTCTGGCCCTGAAGGCTTACAACTACCTCAAGGTGGATGCCGGCAGGCTTTCTCCCTACACGGCCGGCTGGCTGAAAAAATCCGCCGGAGCCGTGCCTTCCGGCTTCTCCGTGGTGGACGACGCCCCGGTCGCGGTCAGCATGAACACACGGGCCGGCGTGGTCGGCGTGCTGTTCTTTCCCGTCGGGAAGAACCCCGGCCGCACCCCCACCGAGGAGCAATTCGCTCAAGTGGTCAAGGCCGGGAACAAGCTGAAGTTTTCTTCAGATCTGGTCATCGGGGTCAGCCCCTGGGGTATGCAGGGCGAGCGGGATTTTTTGCCCCACGCCCAAGGCGTGTTCGACTGCCTGCTCGGCGCCGGCGAGGGCCCCGGGTTTGCCCAATCCATAAGCGGCTCCGCTCCCGGCGTACTCTGGGCGCGCCCGGACACCAGCGGCCGGGCCGTCAACGTGATTGAGATCATGGAGCTGCCCACGCGCGGCCAAGCCGGGAATTGGCTGGAAGGAATCACCTTCAAGGCTTCCCTTACTTACTTGGAAATGAAGCTGGCCCCGGATCGGGGCATGATCGGGATCATCGGCGAGCCGCCGAAATAGGCCGCGAGCCGATTCATAAGAAAAATCAAGGGCCTAGACCATCAGGATAGCACCTGATAGGCTAGAAAAATGTTTGTAAACAGCAAGTTGAGTCGATACAAAGTTGGAAAAATTATTGAGTGTTTTTGCATCGACATCGATGCCACCAAAACCGCTCTGCCTCTAGAACATTTTAACTTTAAGATTTTACATATCCACAGGATTCAAACCAGCCCTGAGTGTCGTCCGCAGTGACCATGCTCAGGGCTTTTGCGACGGCTGCAAAAAGCTCTTCTTGTGTACGTGCTTTTATGCCCCGCAATATCTGCTTTATCTTGCTCCACATCTTTTCGATGGGGTTAAAATCGGGACTGTATGCGGGCAAAAACAGATATTTGTTTGTGTGAGCCAAGATTGTCCATTACAACAATGTCTCCGGCTCGCAGGCTCGGCCCGAGGACTTGCTCGATATATGCTTCAAACATTTTGCGGTCCACAGCACCTTCAAACATAAGACTCTCGGTTTCTCCATCAAGACGTATTGAGGATAAAACTGTTACAGTTTCCCATCGCCCATCCGGCGCTTTGTCATAGCAACGTTTGCCTTTTCCGGCCCGCCCATACAGACGGGTCATATTGGTCTTGACACCGGATTCATCGAGAAAGAGCAATCTACAAGACGCAACTTCGGCCTGGAATTTTCGCTATTGCTCACGTTGACACGCGATGTCCTCGCGTTCTTGCTCGCTTGCCTTCAGAGTTTTTTTGAAAACAAATCAGAGCTTTATAAGTGTCTTGTGGATAGCGACCAAAGAACACGACTTGTCAAAATGTTCTTTTATTTCAGCCAACGTCAGATCAACATTCTTATCCAACAGTTCTGAAAGTTGTTTCAGCTCAACGTCGGTGAATATCGCCTTTCTGTGTCCAGAAGGGCGTGGAACAAGACGATTTTCCTTTTTGTATTCTCGGACCCAGTTGCTGATACTCGCCGTAGTATAGCCAAAAATTTCAGACAAATGCTGCCTGCCGGCCGTCCCAGACAAGTAAGCCTTCACGACAATAGTGCGGATCTCTTCACTGGCTATCTTCATGGAGGAAGTTTAGACTTTTTATATAAAAAGTTAAAGTTAAAATATTCTAAAAGCGCGTACTCAAGAAGAGCTTTTTGCAGCCGTCGCAAAAGCCCTGAGCATGGTCACTGCGGACGACACTCAGGGCTGGTTTGAATCTTGTGGATATGTAAAATCTTAAAGCTAAAATGCTCTAGTTGATTTCCTCCAACGACTTGCCGCCGGTGCGCATACCCCAGAAGAGTACGGGCAGAATCGGGACAAAAAGCAGAAGCGCCGCGGTGTTGAACACCCCGGAGAAGCCGTAGGTCGCGTTGATCAAAGGAATAACCGACATGGCCGCGGAAACCGAGAGACGGGCAAGACCATTGTGGAAACCGGCGGACGTGTTCCGCATGGTCGTGGGATAGGACTCGGCCGCGTAAGAAAAGAGAATGAAGCTGCTGCCCATATTCATCACGCTGAGCAGAAAGCCCACAAGAGCGATGCTCCAATAGTCGCTCAGATGGCCGAAGACCAGGCTGAGCGCGGCGGCGCCGGCGTACAGGCAGATCATGGGAATCTTGCGGCCGCCCTTGTCGGAGATGAGCGAAGAGAAGAAACAGCCCGCAGGCACACCAATGCTGATGATGGTGGAGATCATCAAGGTGTCCTCAATGGAGAAACCCTTGGTCTTGATCAGAGTAGGAGCAAACACGGTAAAGGCAAACTGGGCCGGGACCGTCAGCATGAAGGTAAGCATCAGCAGCAGAGTGCGCTTGATATACTGAGGCTTGAACATGCCGCCGATGACGTCCAGAAACTTCACGCGGTCGGGAATGCACTTGGCGGCATCGGAAAGGTCGATCTTCCGACCGGTGATTTCTTCAACCATGGCCTCGGCTTCAGCCACGCGGTGCTTGCTGACCAGCCAACGGGGGGATTCCTTCAGATACTTGATACCCAGGACAAAGCCGACGAGGCCGAGGCCGCCGAAGTAAAAAATATAGCGCCAGGCCTCAACGGAAGTGGGAATAATCACACGGCAGAGGATGGCAATGACCGGCACGGCGGAAAATCCGACCGCCGCCACAAGCCCCTGCCACTTGCCCCTGCTCTCGGAGGGAGCCATTTCCGCGATATACGTCTGCGAACAGACCATCAGGCAGAACACGCCAAAGCCCGTCATGGCGCGGGAAATGGTGAACAGCCAAAAGTTGTCCGCCCATCCGTTCACCACCGAGGCGACGGAGAAGACCAAAATGGCGATGAGGAACGTTTTGCGCCGGCCGATGAAATCGGAAATGACCCCGCCGAGCACCCCGCCCGCCGTCATGGCTACAAAGTAGCAAGAGTTGATCAGGCCGATCTGCTGCATGGTCATAAAGTTGCTGCTGACCAGCGCGGGCGCGATGAAGCCGAAGTTCCAGTTATCCATCTGCTCAAAAAAGTAGGCGAGCATGATAATGAAAAAAATCACCTTGTGCGTGCCCGTGACGGCAAGGCCGTCAAAGTAGTTGTTCGCGCACGCTGCGGCCGAGGGGGTCGCTTGAGCCGTCGACATAGGGGTTCCTCCGCGTTTCGACGTTGTCGATCCAAAAATTCCGATTGAAGGGGTCCGATTGCCTTGTGGTGCTCCTCTCGCAAGTTGAATATTTCACAATATTGTTCAAGTCCAGAAAGAATACTGTCTCTTTTTATACATTTCATGCAATTTGTTCCAGATCGGAACAAACGATGGCCTGCGTAAAATCGGACTCCCCCAAGCGGAAAACTGTTTTTACGGTCGGCATACTTGACCGTTCCCGACAAATTATACTCGTCACAAGCGGCGGCGGCGCATCCGTCTAAAAAACAAAAACCCCGCCGAGCAAAGCCGGCGGGGCCCGCGCAAGCGCGTACTGCCTAAAAATTCATAAATTTCATGATATTATTATAAAATACATTTTCCAGGGCTGCTTCGCTCAAGCCGCTCACCCGCGTACGCAGAATCTCCACTTCGTAATGGTGGAACGGCGCGTCGCTGCCCCAGAAAATACGATCGGGGCCGACACGCTCGTATGCTTCCTTGATTTTAGTATGCATGGGCATACCGGAGTTTTCAAGCCAGAGGTTGTCATGCTTGCGGGCCATATCAAGGGAGGCCTGGATGTATACCCCATGCCCGTGGCCCATATGCACCATGACTATACGCACGTCCGGGTATTCCTCGGCCAGCTGGGCGATGCTCCAGGGCAGCGAAAAAGGCGGATGCCCGCAGTGAATGAAGACCGGCAGATCCTTTTTTCGGGCCACGTCCATGAGAGGGAACACAACGGCATCATTGGCGGTATATGCATTGAACAAAGGGTGCAGCTTCAGCCCGGAAAATCCATGCTCGGCGGTCAGGCGTTCGAACTCTCCGACGGCGCTTTCTCCCTGGTTCGGATCCATCCAGGCCAGGGCGGAAAACGCCTGCGGCAGTTCCGTAAGAGCTGCAAGGGTGACATTGTTGTCCGGGTAACTGATGATGCTTTTCTCAATATCGTAGCGGCGCATGGCCTCCGCCATTTCCCCGGCGGTCAGACCGACATCGCACCAGGAGCCGAAATACCCGACATGGGCATGGGCATCGATCTTTTTCATACGGCTCCTCTCCTTTCCGCTCTTCTCAGACCTAAATCGTCCTGCCCCAGCCGGAAACGATAATCAACATGCCGGCAATGGCGACGCCCCCGCCGAGCAGATCGGTCGTCGTCAGGGGAACTCCTTCCACAATCCGAAGCCAGAGGAGTGAGGTGGCGACATACACGCAGCCGTACGCGGCATACACCCTGCCGCCGCCGACCGGATGCATGGTCAGCAGCCAGGCGAAAACGGCCAGGCTCAGCGCCGCCGGGATCAAAAGCCATGCGGAAGCGCCCTTGCGGAGCCAGAGGTAGGGCAGCCAGCACCCGACAATCTCCGCAATGGCGGTCGCGACGAACAAAAGAGATGCTTTGATCATATGCCGACCGAGCTTGTCACGAGTTTTCCCCCGGCGGCCGCGTTTTCCAACGCTTGTGCATCCAGAACCACTGCTCGGGGTATTGGCGGACCATCCGTTCCACGGCTTCCGTGTAATGACGGGCGATGGCCTCGATTTTTTCCGGAACGGTGCCGGTCAGAGCCGCCGTGCGGATGGGGTCGTGAATATGCAGGATATGGCCGCCCTTGCCGTCGCGGAGCATAAAAGCCGGGTACAGGGCGGCGCGGGCCCGCAGGGCGATCATGGCCGGGCCGGCGTTGACCGCCGCCACCTTGCCGAGAAAGGGCAGGAACACGGCCTCCTTGCGCGAGCAGTTGTGATCCACGAGAAAAGCGACAAACCCGTTCCTGCGCAAACGCGGCAGCACGACGGAAGCGGCCAGGCGGTGGTCTATGGCCGTCATGCCCCGGGCGCCGCGCAACTCGGCCATCAGGCGGTTCAGGGCCGGGTCGCGCTGCTTGCGCACTACAACCATGCGGTCCCGGTCGGGATAAAAGTCCGTGGCCAGAGAGGCCATCAGCTCCCATGAGCCGATATGGGCCGTGGCCACAACAACGGGGCCGGTCTCGGATAAAATGGCCGTGCGGTTGTGCGGGGCCGCGTCCAGGCTGACCGAGGAATCCGTGCGGAACTTGGCCACATGGAAGATTTCCAGAAAGGAGTATATATTCTCCGCCAAAGAGGCGGAGGCGATGTGCCGGGCTTCGGCATCCGGAACCTGAAGACGGTCGGCAACGGCCCTGCGGGCTTCGCGCAGACGCCCCCGGCAGACCAGACGGAACAGAAAGGCACCCGCCCCGGCCAGCCGGCGCGTCGTCTTCAGGCTCATGGCTCCCATGCAACGGGCAAGCACTTTATACAAGCGATACTTGAAGTTGTCGCCCTCCGGTATTTCCGAGCGCATGGCCGCGAGTCGTTCTTCCAGGCGGGTGGTTTCGGCGTGGCGGACTTCATCGGTCAGGGTTTCGGCCTCAATGCGGTAGGGTTCCCCCATGATGATATGTACCCGGGAAAACGGCAGGGGCAGGCGGAATTTATCCCAGGAACCGAACACTTTGGCCGTGGGCATGAAGGCGCGCACCGGCACCACCCAGGCGGGGGTGTTGGCGGCAAGGAAAACGGCTCCTTCCTTGGCCTTGTGGCGCGGGCCGCGCGGGCCGTCCAGGGTGATGCAGATATGCTTTTTCTTGTCGCGCATCTCCTTGGCCGCCCCAAGCAGGGCATGAGCGCCGCCGC
Source organism: Desulfovibrio sp. (assembly GCA_031548905.1). Taxonomy (GTDB): domain Bacteria; phylum Desulfobacterota; class Desulfovibrionia; order Desulfovibrionales; family Desulfovibrionaceae; genus Frigididesulfovibrio. The sequence goes on from JAVBQP010000005.1 coordinate 27,749, forward strand.
GCGAGCTGGAGCCGCGAAAGGTGGCGAACCCCAGGTGTTCCAAAATACGGGCCACAAACTCTCCGTCCTTGCTGCGGCTGACCGGCACGCCCATCTGGAGCTTACGGCGAACATACATGGTGGGGAAAAATTCGCCGTGCCACAGGCCGAACACTATGAGTTCACCTGCGGTGTCCAGCTCGTCCACCCGTTTCCGGCCGCTTTCGGTAATGCGCAGGCTCGCGCACCAAGGAAGATAGATGCTGTAAATCAGCCAGGCGGCAAGACGGGGAAAAAGCTTCACGACACTCTCCAGGCCAGGTCGGCGGCCGGTTCCGATTGCCTCCCCAGGGAGAAAGGCGTATTGTCATCCATTCCGTATCTCCAAGGAGTTTCCCCCATGTCTGAACATATTGTCGATTGTCGCGGCCTTTTCTGCCCGGAGCCGTTGATCCGCACCCGCGATTTCCTCGCCGCCAAGCGGCCGGGAACCGTCACAGTGCTGGTGGACAACCGGGCCTCGCTGGAAAACGTGACCCGTTTTCTTACATCACAAGGCTTTGCCGTGGCAACCGAAGACCGGGAAGGGATTTTTCGCTTACGTGGGGAACGCTTCGCTTCAGACGCTCCGGCCCCCGAGTTGAACCTGGACGACTACAACTGCGAGATGCCTTCCGGCAAAACTTTGGTGCTGATCACCTCGGCCGTGGTGGGTTCCGGCGACGACGGCCTGGGCGGCCGGCTGATGAAGAACTTCGTGGCCACCCTGCCGGAAATAGGCCGCGAACTCTGGCGCGTGGTGCTCCTGAACGGCGGGGTCACCCTGGCCGCCGAGCCGAGCCCGGTTCTTGCGGATCTGCAAAAGCTGGAGGCTTCCGGCGTGGGCGTGTTCGTGTGCGGCACCTGCCTTGAGCACTTCGGGCTGATGGAAAAGAAAGCCGTCGGGCAGACCACCAACATGCTCGACGTGGTCACGGGCCTGCAAGTGGCAAACAAGGTCGTCCGGATATGAGCGGAGTGCGCCTGAACAAGGCCCTGGCCTCGGCCGGGGTCTGTTCGCGCCGGGCGGCCGACGAGTTGATCCTGGCCGGAGCCGTGGCCCTGAACGGGGTGGTGATCACGGAGCCGGGCACGCGCATGGACCCGGAACGCGACGCCCTGACCGTCAACGATAAACCCGTGCGCCCTCCCCTGCCGGAACGGCGGGATTTCACCTATGTGTTGCTGCACAAGCCCGTGCGGGTGGTGACCACCGCCGACGACCCCGAAGGCCGTACAACCGTGCTGGATCTGCTGCCGGAGGAGCTGAAGCGTCTGCGTTTGTTCCCCGTGGGCCGATTGGACTACTTTTCCGAAGGACTGCTGCTGATCACCGACGACGGCGACCTGACCAATCGTCTGACCCACCCCCGGCACCACCTGTCCAAAATCTACGAGGTCCGGCTGCGCGAGCTGCCCGCGCCGGAGCACCTCCGGCGGATGCGGACGGGCATGACCCTGGCCGAAGGCGAACGCCTGGCCCCGATGGAAGCCGAAGTCGTCTCCCGCCGGCCCGTGGTTCTGCGCCTGACCCTGCGCCAGGGCATCAACCGGCAGATCCGCCGGGCCTGCCGGGATCTCGGCCTGACCATTCTGCGCCTGACGCGGATCTCCCTTGGGCCGCTTGTTCTCGGGGATCTGCCCGCCGGGGAGAGCCGGCTTCTCACCCCGGCTGAAATCCACGAACTACGTTCGGCGACGGGGCTAGGAGGGGAAGAAGTAAAAAACCAGCGGGGCCAGAATCAGGCGGTACCAGGCAAACGGCCGCAACGACACCCGGCTGACCAGCCCGACAAAGACCTTGATCGCCAGCAGCGCGAACACAAAAGAAAACAACAGGCCCACGGCGAAGAAGGGAATGTCCGCAACCGTCAGGAACGAGACGGACTTGTACAGGTCAAAGCCCGTGGCCGCAAACATGATCGGCACGGCGGCGATGAACGAGTACTCCGCAGCCGTCGCTCGTGAGGAACCGAGCAGCATCCCGCCCATGATCGTCGAAGCCGAGCGCGAGAACCCCGGCCAGAGCGACAGACACTGAAAACAGCCCACACCGAGGGCGGCCAGGGGTGTCATTTCGTCGATGGAATCGCGCCGGGGCGCGGGCTTGCAGCGCTCGACAACCAGAATCATCACCGCCCCGACGGCCAGGGCCAGGGCCACCGGCAGGGGCTTGAACAAGTATTGCTTGATGGCCGCGTGGGCGAACAAACCAAGCAGGCTAGCGGGCAGACAGGTCAAGAACAGCAGAAACAAGCCGTGCGGCCCGGAAAACGCCTTGTCCTTGCGGGGGAACAGCAGCCCCCAGAAGCGAGGAAAATAAAGCGCCACCACGGCCAGAATCGAGCCGAGCTGGATGACCACTTCAAATGTCTGGGTGCGGGCGTCCGACATCCGCATCAAACTGCTGGTCAGAATCAGATGGCCGGAAGAAGAAACGGGCAGAAACTCCGTGAGCCCCTGCACCGTGCCGAGAACGGCGGCGGCGATGAGTTCGTTCATGCAAACGACTCCATTTGGTTGGCGGTACGGCGGCCGAAAAGGCCGAACGGCGGGCTTGTACACCGGCGACGGCCCGCTTGCAAGCGTCCCCGCCTTGGAGTAAAGGAACGCATCAATGGTGAAGTTTCGCGGGAAGTATCCCCGCCGGAAACCTCTCAACCGGTGAAGGAGAACGTATGGGCACGATCATGCCGGCCTCGGAGCTCCTCAAGCGGGCTCTGACTCATCTTTTGGAAGAACGCGCCGCCCACCCGGAAAAGCCCCTGGGCGCCCTGCTGGACGACGCCTCCATGCGTTTCAACCTTTCTCCCCGGGACGCCGACTCCCTGCTGCGCCTGTTGCGGGAAAACGGCGCCCCTCATACCGACACTACCGACTGACCCGTTCCTTCGGAACCTCCATACTCCATGCCCACCCTGCTCCAACGCTGTATTTTTAAGGAAACCGTCCAGAATTTCGTTCTGTGCGTTGTCTCGTTGCTTTCCCTGATCCTGATCGGGCGCGGCCTGCAATTGCGAGATCTGTTCCTGGGCCTGGAATTGGGCGTGGGCGATATCGCCCTGCTCTTTCTGTATATGGTGCCGCTGTTTTTGCTCGTGGTCCTGCCCATTTCCTGCATGATCAGCGTGTTCCTGACCATTCTGCGCATGAGCACGGACCGGGAAATCATCGCCCTCAAGGCCGGCGGCGTCGGCATTTACCAGCTGCTGTTCGCCCCGGCTCTCTTCTCTTTCCTGTGCATGTGCCTGGCCTTCGGCATCTCCCTGCACGGCATCGCCTGGGGCATGTCGGAATTTCGCTCGGTCGTGCTGGAAATCGCGAGCACCCGGGCCAAGGTCACGGTGCAGCCGGGCGTCTTCAACAAAGACTTCATCCCCGGCCTGACCCTGTTCGCCCGCAAGGTGGACCCGCAAACCGGCAAGCTGCAGCAGGTGGTCTTTGAGGACTCCACCCGCAAGGACGGCGCGGGCATCACCATTCTCGCCCCGGAAGGCGAGATCATCACCGACGAGCAGCGCGGCGAACTGGTGTTCTTTCTGAAGAACGGCCGGATCTACCGGGCCGATGACGAGCACGTGAACATCCTGGGGTTTGAGGAATACGAAGTGCGCCTCAATCTGAGCGAGGTGTTCAAAGACGTGGATATCGGCAGCATCCGCCCCAAGGAGATGCCCCTGGAGGAATTGCGCCGCCTGCAACACGCCGGAGATTCCGAATCGCGGCGCACGATTCTGAAGGCCGGCGTGGAAATTCAAAAACGCTACTCGCTGCCCGTGGCCTGCCTGATCCTGGGTATTTTCGCCCTGCCCCTGGCCTGCGCCTTTGAGGGCACCCGCAGGCAAATGGGCATCGCCATCTCGCTGCTGATGTTCCTCATCTATTACGGCATTTTTTCCGTGGGACTGAATGCCGGGGAAGGCGGACGCCTCTCCCCCAAGATCGGCATGTGGATCGGCAACGTGCTGTTCGCCACGGCGGCCGTGGCCGGGCTGATTCTTGTGGCCAAAGAGCGGGTGCCCAACTGGAGGAGCCTCGCCGGGGTCTTCCGCCGGCCGGGGGGAGCGGCATGAGCCTGTTGCAACGCTATCTGGTGAAGCAGAACATGTTCCTGCTCCTGCTCGTGCTCTCGGCCGGCACGGCCATCTATCTGCTCACGGACCTGATCGAGCGCATGGACGTGTTCATGGACGCCGGGCTCGGCATCAAGGATATGCTCCTGTACTGCCTGCTCAAGCTGCCCATGATCATTTCCCAGATTCTGCCCGCCGTCTTTCTGCTCGCCCTCGTTCTGCAACTGAACATTCTGGAGCGCAGCCGCGAGTTGATCGCCCTGCGGGCGGGCGGGGTCTCCCCTCTGGTTCTGGCGCGCTTCGTGCTCATTTACGGGCTGATCTGGGCTGTGGGGCAGTTGTTTTTCTCTCAGGCGGCCGGGTCCTTCGGCGAGCGGGCCGCCGCCCGCATGTGGCAGGAGCAGGTGCGCGGCAAGGATCTCAACGCGCAGGCCATCTCCGGCCTGTGGTTCACCGAGGGGGCGCGCGTCTTCCACCTGGACACCGCCTACCCGAACCAGGGCACGGGGCAAGGCCTGCTCATGTACCGCCTGGACGACAAAGGCCTGAGCATTGAGGAAATCATCCGGGCGGAATCCTTCACCATCGAAAAGAAGCGCTGGGTTCTGAACAATGCCGTGCGTATTCTGCCGGGCAGCTTCGCCGCCGAGCGTCTGCCCGAGCTGGAATTGCCCATTCGGCAGGATCTGAAGGCCTTCGCCACCGTGGAAAGCGTCGCCCGCCCCTCCGCGCTGCCCCTCTGGGAACTTTCGGCCCTGATCTCGCGCCTGCAGAAATCCGGTTCCAACGTGGAAGGTCTACGTACGGCTTGGCACGGCAAACTTTCCTACGCGGCCTCGATCATGGTCATGGGCCTGGTCGCTCTGCTCATCTCCCAGGTGACGAGCAACGTCTACAAGGCCATGGGCCTTTCCCTGCTCGGCGCTTTTCTGTTTTACAGCCTGAACACCTGGTGTTCGGCACTGGGGGAACGCGGCCTTGTGCCCCCGCCCGTGGGCGGCTGGCTTGGGGTTCTGCTGCCCGGGGGGATCTGTCTGGCGGTTCTTTTCGCCCCCCGGCTCCGTCGTTCGCCTTAGAGGGTGTCGTCATGAGTCGTCTTTACTCTCCGCCCGTGCTGCGCCCGTTTCGTCCGGCGGTTGCGTTCCGCTCCCTTCAGCCGAAACCGCTCACCCTGATGAAGAGCAAGAGATGATTGATTTGCCGCCTTTCCGCCGAAAAAGCGTATTTATCCCTTGACGAGCGTTTGCGGCGGACGTATAAGCCTTGTCTCGCGTGCGCGCCGGTAGCCCAGCTGGATAGAGCAACAGGCTACGAACCTGTAGGTCAGGAGTTCGAATCTCTTCCGGCGCGCCACCGTGGCAAGGCCGTTCACCTCTGCGGAAGTGAACGGCCTTGTTGTTTCCGGCGGCATCCGGCACGAATATTGCTGATTCCTTTTCGCCGGCTCCCGGCCTGGAACCCCTTCAGGCCAGGAGCAAGATAAAGGTATAGGGAATCAAGATGTTGCAGAAATTTCTTCGAATTCTTCCCCCCCGTCGGCGGGGCCGGGAATTTGACGCCGTTCTGCCGGCGGTCTTCCTTCTCGTGGCCGGAACGGCTCTGGCGCATGTTCTCCCCCTGCCGGACCGCGCGCCCGGCGGCTCGGTTCGGATGCGGGCCAATTTCGAAGTGGTCGCCCCGGAGTCAGCCCCCCTCGCCCGAGGCCTGGGCATACGCAGCCGCGCGTATGCCGACGCCTCCCCGATCGAGTTCCGCCCTTCGGAAAGCCCGGCCCGCCGTCGCTCGAACTCCGGCTCGCTTCTGCGACTGCGCCAGGGGCGCATCGTCATGCTCACCGCCTACGGCGAGATGCGTCTGGACCGCCCGCCGGCCAATGATCTGCCGGATACCGATCCCCTGGCCGCTTCCCGTCCGGCCGTGACATTGTTCGTCTCCCGTCCGGGGGCATCCCCGGCGAACGCGGCTTTTCTGGAATGCCCCGCCACGCCCGCGAAACTCGGCAACCTGCGTCTGCTGGCCGTCCGCCTGGGCGTGACCCCGGAAATGTTTTCCGCGCCGTTGAACGCCGGCCACTACAGGGCCCTGGTGGACGCTTACGCGCTGAAGTACAACCTTTCCCCGGCGCTGGTTCTTGCGATCATGCGCACGGAGAGCAATTTCAACCCCTTCGCCGTCAGCAACTCCGGCGCGCAAGGGCTGATGCAGGTCGTGCCGGACACGGCCGGCGGGGAGGTTTACACCTTCCTCAACGGCCAGGCGGGGATACCGGACACGGGCCTGCTGTTCGACCCCGAGCACAATATCAAGTACGGCACGACCTATTTACATCTGCTTGAACGGCGTTACTTCGGCAACGTGCTGAACACCGCCGCGCGGGAGATGTGTATCATCGCGGCTTACAACGGCGGCCCGGGGGCCGTGCTGCGCGTGTTCGACCAGGACATGAACACAGCCGTGGCGATCATCAACAGCCTCACCCCCGAAGAAGTGTACGAAGCCCTGACCACCAGAATGCCCAGAGAGGAGTCCCGGCGCTACGTGGACGTCGTCCTGGGCCGGTTGCGCGGGTTTGACGGCTGAGCGCCGGCGCGTATCAGCTCCTTGTGGGCCTCTGTCGTGTATGGTATAGCTCGGCCTTCATTTCATCCACCCCTCAGGAGAATACAATGCGATTCAAGACAGTCCTGCTTCCGGCCCTCCTGCTGCTCCCTCTTTTCGCTCTCGGCTGCAACGACAAATCTGAAACCGCGCCGAAGCCGAAGATCGGAGTGGTCGACAGCTCCCGCGTTTTCCAGGAAAGCAAGGCCGGTAAAGCGGGCGTGAAATACCTGGATAATCTCGGCAATGAACTCCAGGCCCAGTTGCTCGCCCTGCAGGAAACCGCCGAAAAATCCGGCACCGATGAAGCCCGCCAGGCTTTGCAGAAGGGCTTCAACGATCTGCAACAGCGCTTCGGCGCCGAACAACAGCAGGTCATGAACAAGGTCACCGAGTCCTACCAGAAGGCCGTGGACACCCTGCGCACTCAGGAAGGTCTGGACGTGATCATCGGGACGGAATCCGCCGTCTCTTACGACCCCAAGTCGGACATCACCCAGAAAGTGATCGCCCTCATGGACGCCACTCCGGTGTCGTTTGACGCCATCCAGCCTGAAAACGGCGCAGGCAAGGCGCCTTCCGCCAACGGAACCCAGCCTTCAACCAACGGTACCCAACCTTCGACCAACTCGACCCAAAAGCCTTAGACTTAACGGCCGACACGGAACGACCGGGTGGGGTTCTCCCTTGCCCGGTCGTTTTTTTTAACGTAAGCTCCGTTCAGACATGAATTCTTGCAATACAAGGCGGCACATGAACCCGACCCGGCAAAAAAACGCCATCCTCCTGGCCGTGTTCGGCGCCTCAAACCTTATGGGGCAAAAAGCCCTCAAGGACTTTGAAGAAGCCGTCCGCCTGCGTTTCGCCGACATGCCGGTACGTTGGGCCTTTACCTCTGAAATGCTGCGCCGCCGCCTGGCCGCCGGGGGGAAAAAATCCGACTCCGTGGAAAAGGCCCTGTGCCGGATGGGCTTTGAAAAATTTACCCATGTCGCGGTGCAGCCGTTGCACCTGATCCCCGGCCTGGAATTTGAAGGCGTGCTGGACGAATGCGTACGGGCGGCCGCGGGCGACGGCCCCAAGGAAATCCGCGTGGGCCTGCCCCTGCTCCGCTCGGAAGCCGACGCCGCCCGCGCCGCGGACGCCCTCTTCGCCCATCTGCCGGCGGAGCGTCGCCCGGAAGACGCCGTGTTGTATGTCGGGCACGGCTCCCGCCACGCGGCCCGCTCCGGGTATGCCGATCTGGCCGGAATGCTGGGGCGGCGCGATCCGTTGATTTTTATCGACACCCTGGCCGACGCTCCCGAAAACGCCGTGGCCCAGGTCAAAGCCTCCGGGGCGGGACGGGTCTGGCTGTTGCCGCTGCTCGCCCTGGTGGGCAAGCACGCCCAGACCGATATCGCCGGAGAAGAACCCGGCTCCCGCCGCGCCTTTCTGGAGGCCGCCGGCCTGGACTGTCTGCCGATTTTACGTGGTACGCTGGAATACACGGGGTTTGCCGACCTGTGGCTGGAGCGCCTCGGCGCTGCCGTTGCCGGGCTGCGAAACAAACAGGCGACGCCCTCCGAAGAGTACGTCGCCTGTGGGCCGGCAGTATGACCGAACCCGGCCGAAATCGGCCGCTCTTATGCTTCGTCGTCCTCGCCCGCTTTGGTCTTTTTCTTGGCTGTGGGGGTAATGTCGATCTCGTCGGGCTCCGTGGTGGCCTTCTTGAAGTTCTTGATGGCTCTGCCGAAACCGCTGCCGATTTCCGGCAGTTTCTTGCTCCCGAACAGGACCAGAACCACCACCAGAATGATGAGAATTTCACCCATGTTGATGCCGCCGAACATAGAATCCTCCGAATCGGGGTGGGCGGCGTGATGCCGCATCGAAAAAGGATAATACGCCCGCGAACCATGAAGGTCAAGGCCGCCGCTTTCTCTTCCACCACTTTCCGCCCACAGGAGAATGTATGCGCCGCATAGTCGTCATCGCCGCCGGACCGGCCGGAGCGCTCTGCGCGATCAGGACCAAACGCCGCCTGCCGGAGCACGAAATCAACCTGATCCTGCCCGCCGGGCTGCTCGAGGCCGCCCAGGGCGACGGGCCCTTTTGTCGGCGGCTCGTCCGCCTTCTGCCCGAGGGTGATCTGCGCCTGCGCCGCGAAGTGGGCGTGCTGGAAGTCGCGGGCATACAGCCGGATCTTGAGCGGCGCGAAGTCACGGTCACCTCCGAGCGCGGCGACCTGACCGTGCGCTACCACACGCTCGTGCTGGAAATCCCCGCCGGGAGCCCCGCCCCCCGCGCCTTGCGTCAGGCCGGTAATGTCTTCAGCCTGCCCGCCGACGGTTTTTTCATGGAAGCCGCCGCCTGCGATCAGGCCCTGCGCCGGGCGGCCGAGACCGGGGAGCCCGCCCTTGTCGTGGGCTGCGGCACAAACGCCCTGGATGCCGTGTTCGCGGCCCTGGAAGCGGGCTGCCGAGTCATATGGGTTCAGCCCAGGAACATGGGCGAGCCGGCCTTGGAACCGCATCTGGAACGCTATATCCTGCGCCTGCTCGGCAATGCCGTGGACTTCCACGCCCTGCCGGAAGTACCGGCGCGTGAACTGGATTTCCTGCTTGCCGACGACGGCCGGACCTTCAGCGGGATCATCGTGCCCGGCACAGGCCCGAAGCCCGCCGGCTGCTGTCTGTGGGCCGGGCCACGCCAGGCCCGGCACCCCATCCTGCGCGAGGAAGGCTTTGTTCTCGACGCCCACGGCCGCATCACGGTCGAGCCCGGCCTTGAAGAGCAACTCGGGGTATACCTGACCGGCGGCGGCGCGGCCGGCGAACCCGCCCTGCTCGGCAACGGAACCCCGGCCCCCACCTACGCGGGGGGGGCGGCGGCGTCCCTGGCCCTGGCCGGGCGCACCACCGATGTGATTACCGACTGCAAACGCCCCTTTCCCGGCCTGGCCGGGGTGCAAGAGGCGACGGGCAACGGCCTGACCGTGCGGCGAGCCGGCTTCAGCATGGCCGAGGCCGAAGCGGCCGGAATACCGGCGGAACACGCCGTCCTGGCCCGTATTCCCGCAAGCGGGCGCGGCCTTCTGATCCTGACCCTGATCTGCTGCCCGAAAACCCGCACCCTGCTCGGCGCGCAGGTGGTGGGCCATGATGTTCCCGTCGAGAGCGCCGAAGGGGTGTTCGACACCGCCCTTTCAGCCCTGGTCGAAGGCTCCGTCCTGGAAACCCTGTCCCTGCGGGATTGGGGCGGCCTGCCCGGCGCCATGCTCGGCCGCTGCGCCTCCATGACGCTGCACAAGCTCGAAGGCGTCATCAAAGGCATCAATCCGGATGAGCTCCTGGCCTCGGCGGCCGCCGGGGCGGAATTTTTCATCCTCGATCTGCGCCCCGAGCGGGAATGGATGAAGGAACGCCTGCCGGATTCGCACAATATTCCCCTGGATGAATTACCCAAGCGACTGCAAAGCGAAGTGCCGCGCATGACGCCCCTGGTGCTTGTCGCCGAGGATTCCGATGACGCCTATGCCGCCGCCGTTCGCCTGGCCGGGCTCGGGGCCACGGAATTGTATGTGCTGGACGGCGGCCTGAGGCTGTGGCCCTATGCGCTCGAGCGCTGAAAACCCGTGCGCGCACCGACACGACGGGCGCTGCCTGTGGGGGGAGCATCGCAACCCCGGTCTGCGACCGGACTTCCAGTGCGCCCGCCTGGAAGCCCTGGTTGAAGATTTCGACGACTTTCTCGACCGGGCCGAAGCGTTCGGCCTGAACGATGCCCAGATGGAGCGCCTGCACCGCGCCCGGCGGGGGAAACCTTTACCCCGCAGCGCCTGCCCCCTGCAGACCCATGCGGAAACGGCCACAGCCGCCGCCGGAGCCGTGGCGGACTGCGGTTTTTTCCTTGCCGGGCTGTGCCTGCGCAGGCTGCCCACATGCGCGACACCATGCCCGCACGGCTGCGTGGAGGGAAGCACGGCCGGCGTTGGCGGGTATTGACGGCCGTCGCTACACTCGCAAACATTCGACCACTACGACAGGACGCACAATGGATACCGGCGCTTTGTTCTATTTCCCCACCCTGCATCCGGAATTCGCCCCGGCACCCGCGCTGAAGGGTATGTTATTCATCCCTTCCGGCCTGACCCCCCTGCCGGAGGACGCCCCACCGGCCCTGCGGGCATTCGCCGACGCCCTGCCCCTTTCCCGGCGCGAGGCCTCGGCCGTTTTAAGCGAGCTCCTGCAACTGGCGGCGGAGCGAAGCGTTGAGACGCAGGCATCGGAGCGACACGCCGCTCCGAACGCCGGACGCCGGCGGGAAGAGAACGCCGCCCTGGACACTTTCGCCCGTACCGGACGGGTTGCCGACACCGCCGGCGATCCGGTTGCGGACGCGGAGGAACTCCGGCGGAGCGAATGCGTGGCCCGGCAAAAACTGTTGTTGCTGGCATATTCCCTGGAGGAGCAGATGGCCGGGATTCGGGAAGTGGAACAACGGCTGCTGGATTCGGAGGCCGCGCTCGGCTCCCTGCTGCGCGACGATCCGAACCCGCGCGACGGGCTTTCCGGCATGAGTTTTTCCCCGCCCGTGCTGCCGCTGCTCTCCGCCGTGGCCACGTTTCTGCCCCCGGAGGCCGCTCTGTACGTCGACGATCCCGCCGTGGCCCGGGAGCTGCAAGCCCTCGCCGCCTTCGCCCCGGCCGGGGAAGATATGACGCGCCGCTTCCCTCCCCTGCGAGGCATGTGTTCCCTGGTGGGATATGCCGGCCGGGCCGCCCTGCGCGTTCCGGCGGGAGAGGCCGTGGACCGCTCTCCTCACCCCGGAGACGATCTGACGATCTTTCTTTCCCCCGAGGCCGGCGCGCTATGAACATCACCCAGGATGCGCTCATGCGGGACTTCCCCTACGGCCTCCGGGGCCTTGTTTTTGACGTGGACGGGGTGCTTTTCGACTCGCGCAACTCCAACATGGAGTATTACAACCTGATCCGCCGCGCCGTTCTGCTGCCGCCCCTGAGTAAAGACGAAGAGGACTTCTGCCATATGGCCTCGGTGGAGGAAGCCTTTGCCGCGATCATTCCGGAAGATCTTCTCGCCAAAGCGCGTGAGGCGGCCCGGCAGATCAACTACCATGAGCAGATTCTGCCCCTGCTCACCCCGGAGCCGGGCCTGCTCGAAGCCCTGCACTGGTTGCGGCAGTGGAAAATACGCATGGCCGTCTGTACCAACCGCACCAACTCCGTGGAAAAACTTCTGCGCTGGTTCGGTCTGGAAGAATTTTTCTCTCCGCTGAAGACGGCCGGGAACTGCGCCCCCAAACCCAGCCCTCAGGGGCTCAACGAGATCGTCGTCGAATGGGGCACGACCCCCAACCAGATCGCCTTTCTGGGGGATTCCAAGGTCGATGAGCTGGCGGCGGAAGCGGCGGGTGTGCCGTTTATGGCCTTTCGCAACGAGGCGCTCCGAGCCAGACTGCACTTTCCCGACTTTTTCACGCTCATCACCGGGCTCACCCCCTTTGTCGAACAGAGTTGAAACTTTCCGGCGGAAAGCGGAATTCCCGTATTTTTTTCTTGATTCTTTCGGCAAGGCGGGGGAAGCTGCGTTCGAGGACCGCCCCTGCTCCCCCACTCCCATCCGGGCGCGGTCGATTTCGGAGGACAGCATGAGTGTTTTTGTGGTCAATATCATCCAAGCCGTCAGTTGGCTGCTCAGTATTTACGCGCTGGTGGTGCTGGCGTCCTGTATCATCTCCTGGGTGAGCCCGGACCCTTACAACCCCATAGTGCGCACCCTGCGCATCCTGACGGAACCGGTTCTCTGGCGCATTCGCAAGCTGCTGCCCTTTACCTATGTGAACGGTATCGACTTTTCCCCTTTGGTGCTGCTGCTGGGCATCGAGCTGTTCCGCCGCGTCGTTCTGGTATCCATTCTGGAGCTCGTCTGACAGTCCCTGCTATGACCGAACGCCGGCATCCGCTTTTCCAGACGGCGCCCCGCGCCCGATGGGATTGTTCCAATCGGTATCGGCCGGCCGATGAATGCCCGTTCAAAGGGCTTGAAGATTTTTACAAAATTCGTACACTGGGGTCGTGGCTTACCGATATGGAAGCCCGCGACGCCCTCCCCCCGGCCCGGGGAAGCTCCGCCGCCGGGTGCGGCCGGCCGGCGACGGAGCGACGCGTATGAACGCGCGGCCCGCCTTTGTGCGGGAAGACCCGGGGAACGGCTGGCTGGTGTTTGTCAGGGTCGTGCCCGGCGCCAGAAAGTCGGAAACGGCCGGAGAAGCCGAAGATCGCCTGCGCATTCGCCTGGCGGCTCCGGCGGTGGAGAATAAGGCGAATAAGGCGTTATCGGCCTTTCTCGCCGGATTGTTGGGGCTGCGCGCCTCGCAGGTGCGTATCCTGCGCGGCGAGACGGCCCGGCAAAAGACCCTGCTTGTGGAATGCCCCCACGAGCCTGATTGGACGAAACTGAACTGACCTGCGGAACATGCGCCCCGCGCAAACCATAACCCGCAAACCGGAGGTACCCCGTGGACCAAAAAGAACTCGCTCTTGTCCAGAAGTTGGCCCCCAGCCATCCGGACGTCAAGTCCCTGTGGGATGAGCATGTCTTGTACGAAAAGCAGCTTGAAAAGCTGGAAAGCAAGCCCTACCGCACCCCGGTCGAAGATCAGGATCTGCGCCGGCTGAAGAAGCAGAAGCTGGAAGGCAAAACCAAGCTGGTGGAACTGCTGGATCGCTATTCAAACTGATCGCACCCCCCCTTTTTCCGGTGTGAAGCGCACGGCCGCCGCTCTGCGGCGGCTTGTTTGCCTGCCTCGTTTTCCGCTCGTTCGGCCACCGTTTTCCAGGCGGTTTCAGTGAAGCCGCCGCTATTGGGAGGATCTCATGGAGCTCACGGGAGCCCAAATTCTGTTGGAGTGCATGCAGCGTGAAGGCGTGGACATCCTCTTCGGTTACCCCGGCGGCGCGGTCATCGATATTTACGATGAACTGTCGCGCCACCCGGCCCTGCGCCACATTCTGGTACGGCACGAACAAGGAGCGGTCCACGCGGCCGACGGGTACGCCCGGGCGTCCGGCAAGGTCGGGGTCTGTCTGGTGACCTCCGGGCCCGGCGCAACCAACGCGGTCACCGGCATCGCCACGGCCTATGCCGACTCCATTCCCCTGGTGGTTTTCACCGGCCAGGTGCCCACGCGCCTGATCGGCAACGACGCCTTTCAGGAAGTGGATATCGTCGGCATCACCCGCCCCTGCACCAAGCACAACTATCTGGTCAAAGACATCAAAGATCTCGCCGTGACCATCCGACAGGCTTTTTATCTGGCCAGAACCGGCAGGCCCGGCCCTGTGCTTATCGACCTCCCCAAAGACGTCATGATTGACCGCGCCGCGTTCGTCTGGCCTGAAGACGTGCGTATGCGCAGTTATAACCCCACATACAAGCCCAACCTCGTGCAGTTGCGCCGGGCGGCGGAACTGCTCGCCTCGGCCGAGCGCCCGCTGATCATGGCCGGCGGTGGGGTCATCGGTTCCAACGCCGGGCAGGCCCTGACCGATCTGGCCGCGCGCCACTCCATTCCCGTCGTGTCCACACTCATGGGCCTGGGGTGTTTCCCCGGCACCCATCCCCTGTGGCAGGGCATGGTGGGTATGCACGGCCGGGTCTCGGCCAACCGCGCCGTGAGCGAAGCCGACGTGCTGGTCGCCGTGGGCACCCGCCTGGCCGACCGGGTGACGGGCAAAATTTCCGCCTTTGCCGGCGGTTCCCAGATCATCCACATCGACATCGACCCCACATCCATCCGCAAGAACGTCAAGGTGGACGTTCCCGTGGTGGCCGACTGCCTTGAGACCCTGAAGGGCCTGGCCGAGGTCATGGCCGCGCGCGACGGTGAAATCGACTGGGCCGCCAAGCATTTCGCCTGGCTTGAGCATCTGGGCGCCATCGCCGAAAAGCACCCCCTGAGCTATGTGAAAAACGGGGAAATCAAACCCCAGCAGGTTATCGAGGCGGTGTACCGCATTGCCGGCGGCGACGACACGATCATCACCACCGAAGTGGGCCAGCATCAGATGTGGGCCGCGCAATTTTACACCTACACCCGGCCGCGCACCTTTCTTTCTTCCGGCGGCCTGGGCACGATGGGCTACGGCCTGCCCGCAAGCGTGGGCGCACAGCTCGCCATGCCGGACAAAAAGATCATCGGCATCGCCGGCGACGGCTCCCTGCAGATGAACATTCAGGAACTGGCCACCATCGTGCAGAACAAACTGCCGATCAAAACGGTCATCCTGAACAACTGCTACCTCGGCATGGTGCGCCAGTGGCAGGATTTATTCTATAAACAAAACTACATGTGTACCTGCATGGAAGCCCAGCCCGACTTCGTGAAACTGGCCGAGGCTTATGGCGCCGAGGGCTACCGCATCAGCCGGCCGGAAGAGCTGGAAGACGTGCTGACGGCCGCCCTCTCTTCGCCCAACCCGGCCTTTATCGACGTGCGCGTGGCCCGGGAGGAAAACGTCTACCCCATGGTGCCGTCCGGCGCGGCCCTTGACGAAATGCTGTTGGTCTAGGAGGTCGCACCATGAGACATGTTCTTTCCGTTCTGGTGGAAAACGAGCCCGGCGTGCTCTCGCGCGTGGCCGGCCTGTTCAGCGGCCGGGGCTTCAACATCGAATCGCTCAATGTGGCCCCCACTATGGAGGCCGGTATTTCGCACATGACCATCACCACTTCCGGCGACGATCAGATTATCGAGCAGATCATCAAGCAACTGCGTAAGCTCGTCACAGTGGTCAAAGTCGTGGACTTTGAAGATCTCGCCGCCGTGGAGCGGGAAATGATGCTGGTCAAGATCCAGGCCGACGACGCCCGCCGAGGCGAGGTGCTGCGCATCGCCGACATCTTCCGCTGCAAGGTGGTGGACGTGAGCCTTTCGGACCTGACCCTGGAAGCCACAGGCAACCATGAAAAACTTACCGCCGTTCTGAGTCTGTTGACCAAGTTCGGCATCAAAGACATCGCCCGCACCGGCACCATGGCCATGCGTCGCAGTATGCAGGTGGATGCGTAAGCAGAGTCCCGACGTCGGCTTTTCGGCGTTTTTCCGGCCTGCCGCGCAGGCTTTTCATTTGGAAGCAAATCAACTTTAAAAAAGATATTTGCTTCGGCGGCGGCGTAAGCGGCCGTCCGTTTGCGGGCTCGTTTGAAAAAACTTTGGCAATATGGTTTTATAAACAATTTCAAAGTGAAATTGCTCTAAGGAGACAGCAGCAATGAAGGTGTATTACGACAAGGACGCGGATCTCAACATCCTCAAAGGCAAGACCATCGCGATCATCGGCTACGGAAGCCAGGGCCATGCCCATGCCCTGAACCTGCGCGATTCCGGCCTTGAGGTTATCGTCGGGCAACGCCCCGGCGGCCGCAACTACGAGCTGGCCAAGGAACACGGCTTTGCCCCGGTTTCCGCGGCCGAGGCCGCGTCCAAAGCCGATCTGATCATGATCCTCCTGCCGGATCAGCATCAGGCCGCCGTCTATGAGAGCGACATCAAACCCCATCTGACCGCCGGCAAGGCCCTGCTCTTCGCCCACGGCTTCAATATCCACTTCCAGCAGATCGAGCCGCCCAAAGATGTGGACGTGTTCCTGATCGCTCCCAAAGGGCCCGGTCACCTTGTGCGCCGTACCTTTGAGGAGGGCGGCGGCGTGCCCTGCCTGGTGGCCATCCACCAGAACGCCACGGGCAAGGCCCTGGACATCGCCTTGGCCTATGCCAAAGGTGTGGGCGGAGCGCGTTCCGGGGTGATCGAGACCACCTTCCGCGAAGAAACCGAAACCGACCTCTTCGGCGAGCAGGCCGTGCTCTGCGGCGGCCTGACCGCCCTGGTGCAGGCGGGCTTCGAGACCCTGGTCGAAGCCGGCTACGCCCCGGAAATGGCCTATTTCGAATGCCTGCATGAGGTCAAACTGATTGTCGATCTTATGTATGAGGGCGGCATGGCCAAGATGCGCCACTCCATCAGCGACACGGCCGAGTACGGCGATTATATCACCGGGCCGAAAATCGTCACCGAGGAAACCAAGAAGGCCATGAAAGGCGTTCTGACCGACATCCAGACCGGCGTTTTCGCCCGTAACTTCATTCTGGAGAACAAGGCGGGCATGGCCTCCTTCAAGGCCCAGCGCCGGCTCCACGCCGAACACCCCATCGAGAAGGTCGGCGGCGAGTTGCGCGGTATGATGCCCTGGCTGAAGCGCCGCTAGGCACGCCCGACACTTCGGCATCTTCCCTTCTCTGTAAAAAAGCCCTGGGCTGTAACGCTCAGGGCTTTTTTTCCGCTCTCAACCGGAAGCACAGTTATTTGCTTTGAAAACGGCCGGAACGAAAGCCGGCCGCCTGTCTTACGTGAGCGTCTGTTTGCTCTCTGGAGCCACGGGCGGTTTCATTATATATTAATAGGAAATATTACTAATAGACTTTCAGGCGGAGCTCGGGCAGAGTCATTTCACCAACTCACCATCAACACAGGAGCAGCAATATGAAATCCCTGAAAGGCACCGCCACGGAAAAGAACATCCTGATCGCGTTCTCCGGAGAATCCCAGGCCCGCAACCGCTATACCTACTTCAGCGGCGCGGCCAGGAAGGAAGGGTTCGTCCAGATCGCCGACATTTTCATCGAAACGGCCGAGCAGGAGCGCGAGCACGCCAAGCGCCTGTTCAAGTTCCTTGAGGGCGGTGAGGTGGAAATCATCGCGGCCTTCCCGGCCGGGGTCATCGGCGCCACCGTGGACAACCTCCGCGACGCCGCCGCCGGCGAGCACCATGAATACAAGGAAATGTACCCCTCTTTCGCCGCCATCGCGGATCGCGAGGGCTTCCCCCTGGTTGCCGAAACCATGCGGGCCATTGCCGTGGCCGAAGAATTCCACGAGCGCCGCTACCTGGCCTTCATGCGCAACATCAAGGAAGGCCGGGTGTTCAGCCGCGAACAGGAAACGCAATGGCGCTGCCGCAACTGCGGCTACCTGCACACCGGCACGGGCGCCCCGGACTGTTGCCCGGCCTGCGCTCACCCCAAGGCCCACTTTGAGCTGCTGAACATGACCTGGTAATCCGGCCGGCGGATCTCCACCCCGAAAGAAACTCCCGAGGGATCGCTCGATCCCCCGGGAGTTCTTACATACGCCGACAGGCGGGAGCGATTTCGACAAGTTTTTCCAGAAGGCGAGCCGTGTCGGCCTCCGCGCGGGCCTGGATGCGCAGGAACCCCGGCGGCATACCGGGAATGGGATCGCACAGGCGTACCAGGATGCGCCTTTTTTGCAGGGCCAGATACACCGCTTCGGCGCTGAAGGCCGGGTACAGGCGGGCGGCGACGAAACCGGGGCCTTCCAGAACCATATCCGGGTCGAACATATCGGAAAGGCGCAGTTCCCGCCCCAGATGCTCCACGGCCTCGAACAGTCGCGGCAACGTGGCCCGGTAATCGGCAATGCGCTCCAGAAACAGCCCGCCCATGAGCTGGGCGAAGGGGTCCACGGTCCAGGGGGCGCGCAGGCTGTCCATGCGTTCCAGCAGGCGGTGGTCGCCCACCAGGTAGCCCAGCCGAATGCCGGGGCAGCAGAAAAACTTGGTGAAACTGTGCAGGGTGAACAGGGAAGCCCCCGGGCGCAGCACCGTCGTCAGCCCCGCATGAGCCGTGGCCGCGTAGGCCGGGGAACCGTGCAGAAACTCCCGGTAGCTGGTGTCCACCAGGATGCGCGGAGTGGGAAGCCCGTTGAGGATGGCGGGCAGATCCGCGTAGGTCGCCGTGCCGGGGTTGTTGGGGCAGCAGAGCACCGCCAGATCCGCCCCGCTCTCGCCCAAGGCGCGCAGGTCACGGGCGGTCGGCTCGAAGTCGTTCTCCGCCGGGGGAGTGACGATGTCGTAGGCAATGCCGAGCGCCCGGCAGGCCGCGATGTATTCGGAAAACACCGGCCCCAGGAACACCACCCGGCGCGGAGCCGCGACCAGTAGAAACAGGCGGATCAACTCGGCCGCGCCGCTGCCCGGCAGAATCGCGGCCGCCGGCATCTCTTCATGGAGGGCCAGGGCTTCGCGCAGATCCGCGCAGGCGGAATCAGGATAATGCTCGAAGGGGTATGGGGTTTGCGCCACAAGATCGGCCGTCAGATCCCGGGCAAAGCTGTTGGGGTTGCTGCTCAGATCCAGAATTTTGGCCGGATCGGCGCCCAGCTTCCGGGCGAAAGCGTAAATTTCACCGCCGTGGGGGCCTTGGCGCATCATATCTCCTTGAGAATGAGACGTGTTACATGAACAACAGCAACGACACGGCCATGACGATCATTCCCATGACCAATCCGTAAATGCACAGGTGGTGCCGACCGTATTCCTCGGCCGCCGGGAGCAACTCGTCCAGGGAAATGAAGACCATGATCCCCGCCACCCCCGCAAAGAGCAGACCGAACAGCGTGTCGGAAAAAAACGGCAAGAGCAGCAAAAACCCCACCCCGGCCCCGATCGGCTCCGCGAGCCCGGATAGGAACGAGTAGCCGAAGGCCTTCTTACGGCTGCCCGTGGCGTAATAAATGGGCACGGACACGGCAATGCCCTCGGGAATGTTGTGGATGGCGATGGCCGCCGCGATGGCGACGCCCGTGGCCGGCTCGTGCAGGGCCGCCGTGAAGGTGGCCAGCCCCTCGGGGAAATTGTGGATGCCGATGGCCAGGGCCGTCAACATGCCCATACGCTTCAGCTTGGCAGGGTCTTTGCCGTTCTCGAAATCGCCGTGGTGGTCATGCCCTTTTCCGTGACCGCGGCGTGAGTGCAGCTCTTCCACCAGGCGCGGCTCATGGGGGTTTTCCTCATTCGGCACGAATTTATCGATCAGGGCGATCAGGCCCATACCGGCGAAAAACGCCGCCACAGCAGCCTGCGCTCCCGCCACCGGGCCGAGAGAGGCCGCCAGGGCCACCCGCGCCTTGGCCAGAATCTCCACGAACGAAACGTAAATCATTACTCCGGCGGAAAACCCCAGAGCCAGGGAAAGAAAGCGCGTGTTGGTGCGCCTGGTCAGAAAGGCCAGGGTCGAGCCGATGCCGGTGCTCAAGCCGGCCAGAAGGGTCAGCCCGAAAGCCGCCGCGATGGTGGTGCCGTCCATTTTTTCAGCTTACTACAGGCCGGCCGCTTTGCCAATGATTCACCCGACGAAACCCCGAAGAATCGCGCACCCCGGCGGCAGGGGCGGCGCGACCCAGGTCAGGTTCGTGGCCCCGGCCGAACCCAGCATGGCGGCGATTTCGCTCCGGGTGAAGGCCTGCCCGCCCTCGGTGCCGAGCAGCATGTTCAGGGAAAATTGGGCGGAGAACAACGGCCCGTCCAGGCTGTCATCAAGCATGAACTCCTGGACGGCGATCAGACCGCCGGGCGCAAGGCTCCTGGCGGCGCGCGCCACAACAGCCTCCGCCCCTTCAGGGGAAGCTCCGTGCAGAATCTGTGAAAGCCAGACCGCATCGCACCCTTCGGGAAGCGGATCAACAAAGAAATCCCCGCCGACAAACTCGATACGATCCTGAAGCCCGAAGCGGCGGACGATCGACTCCGCATACGGCCGGGTGGTCGGTTTGTCGAAGACTACGGCCCGCAGGCTCGGGTTGGCCAGGCAGAAATACACGGCATAGGTGCCGGGACCGCCGCCGAGATCCAACAATCTTGCCCGGCCGGACAGATCCAGATGCTTCGCCACCTCCCCGGCCTGCTGCGCGGCAACGTTGAACATGCCCATGAGAAACGCCTCGCGCTCCTCTTCATCCTGCGCGGCGGAGGAGGAAGAACGAATGGGGCCGCCGCTCCTCACGGCTTCGTCCAGGCGATGCCAGGCCGGCTGCAAATGGTGATGGTGTTGAATGATAAACCCCAGGTAGTCCGGCGAATCCTTCGAAAGATACTTTGCCGCCGAAGGGGCGATGTCGTAGCGGGCTTCGAGGCGGTCGGCGAACGAGGCGGGGCTCGCCGCCCGGCTTCCGTCGAAGATATCTTCCACGGCCCGGACCGGGGGATCCCCGCCGGCCTCCATGCCCACCAGGCCGCAGGCGGTCATGGCGGTCAGCAGCATGGACAGGGCTCTCGGGTCGCAGCCCAAGGCTTCGGCCGCTTCTCTCCCCCGCAGCGGGCCGCGGGCGAGAAGCGTGAACAGGTCCAGGCGGATCCCGGCCTGCAACAAGCTGGTTTTCCAGTGCGCGCTCGCCAGGGAGAGAAGCTCGGGCGCGGTCCATTCTTTCATGAGAACCTCCGAAAGGGCTGCGGGCGCCGGTACGGGGATGCCCCGGCCGTTCACACGGGAGCGTTCGGTCGGAACGGATACGCCACTCTACTTCATTCTCCGGCGGATCGCAAAATCCTTCCATCCTGAAAAAACGCGGGGGGATATTCAGTGTGGGCAAATTTTTACATTATTTACATTCACGATTTTATGATTTTATAACATGCTTAAAGTACAGGTATTTTTTGTTTGAAAACGCGTACACGCTTGAAAAAACTGACTTGACACTTTGCCCTATTCCTTTCAAAGGGAAACTGGAGGCGGTTTTCTTCCTCAAAAAAGGATTGCCGCCGGTATCTTCGGGTTAAATTTCATTTTTTGCATGAAAACGAAAGAGGTATTTTTACATTTTTACATTTGCCGGAATGTCCGGCAGCGAACACGCGGGAGACGACAATGATGCCCAAAGGTGGAAAGAAGAAAAACGGTTCGGCCAAGGCTTGCGCCTGTATCATGCCCCCCGTTGACGGTGCCGCCAGGGCGCATGTCAAGAGCATGAAGGATTACCACGCCATGCACGAGGCCGCCTTGGCCGACCCGGAAAAATTCTGGGGGGATCGGGCCAAGAAACTACTGACCTGGAGCAAGCCTTGGACGGAAACCCTGTCCTGGAACTTCGACCAGGACCCGCACGTGACCTGGTTCGAAGGGGGCAAGCTCAACGCTTCGGTCAACTGCCTGGACCGCCATTTGAAAGGCGCCCGGCGCAACAAGGTGGCCCTCATCTGGCAGGGCGACCCGGAAGACGACGTGCGCATCTGGACCTACCAGATGCTCTACGACCGGGTCTGCCGTTGCGCCAGCGCCCTGAAAAACATCGGAGTGCGCAAGGGCGACCGGGTGATCCTGTACCTGCCGATGATCCCCGAGCTGGCCGTGGCCATGCTGGCGTGCAGCCGTATCGGCGCCATCCACGTGGTGGTGTTCGCGGGGTTCTCCGTTTCCAGCGTGCAGAGCCGGATTCAGGACAGCGAAGCCAAGGTGGTGATCACCTCCGACGGCCTGTTCCGGGCCGGCCGGGTCATGCCTATCAAGGCCAATCTCGACGAGGCCCTGAAGGACTGCCCTTCGGTCCGCCGGGTGGTGGTGGTCAACCGCACCAACATGCCCACCACCATGCGCGAGCGCCGCGACATCTGGTGGCGCGACCTCATGGCCGACCGCTCCCTGAACGCCTGCCTGCCCGCCGTGCCCATGAACGCCGAGGATCCTCTCTTCTTCCTCTACACCAGCGGCAGCACGGGCAAGCCCAAAGGCATCATGCACAGTATCGGCGGGTATTTGACGTACGCCGCGCATTCCATGCAACTCGTCTTTGACCACCATGATGACGACGTCCACTGGTGCACGGCCGACGTGGGCTGGATCACCGGGCACACCTATACGATTTACGGGCCGCTGCTGCTCGGCGGCACCACGGTCATGTTCGAAGGCGGACCGCGCTGGCCGGACCCGGATAGGTTCTGGCAGATTGTGGAAAAATACCGGGTCAACTCCTTCTACACCGCGCCCACGGCCATCCGGACCCTGATCCGTGAAGGCGATGAGTGGGTTGAGCATTACGATCTGTCCTCCCTGCGTGTGCTCGGCAGCGTGGGCGAGCCCATCGGCCCGGAAACCTGGAAGTGGTACCGGGAAAAAATCGGCGGCGACCGCCTGCCCGTGGTGGATACCTGGTGGCAGACCGAAACCGGGGGCATCATGATCAGCCCCCTGCCCTACGCCACGCCACTCAAGCCCGGCTCGGCCACCCTGCCCCTGCCCGGCATCGACGCTTCGATCCTGAAGGAAGACGGCACACCCGCCCAGGTGGATGAGGAAGGGCATCTGGTGTTGAATCGCCCCTGGCCCGGCATGGCCATGGGGGTATTCCAGGACCAGGCCAAGTATAAGGAGTACTTTTCGCGCTTTCCCGGCAAGTATTTGTCCGGCGACGGCGCCAAGATCGACGAGGCCGGCTATTTCCAGTTACTCGGGCGTCTTGACGACGTGATCAACGTGTCCGGGCACCGCTTCAGCACGGCGGAAATGGAAGCGGCCTTCAACGCCCACCCCGCCGTGGCCGAAAGCTCGGTGGTGGGTATGCCCCACCCGGTCAAGGGCGAGGCCATCTACGCCTTTGTGCGCCTGAACGCCGAGGAAAAACCGAACGAGACCCTGCGCGGCGACCTGCGCAAATGGGTGCGCAAGGAAATCGGCCCCATCGCCACGCCGGAGTTCGTCCAGTTCGCCGACGGCCTGCCCAAAACACGCTCGGGCAAGATCATGCGGCGGATTTTGCGTAAAATCGTTTCCGGCAACGTGGACGACCTGGGCGATATCACCACCCTGGCCGATCCGTCGGTGGTGGATTCGCTGCTGGGCGAATACGAGCGCCTGACCGGCATCAGCACGTTGGCGGGAAATTAAATCCGGCACGGCCTGGCGCCGCGCATCCATATACAATAAGAAGGCCGCCGGGTTGCATAACCCGGCGGCCTTTTCGCGGAACCTCAGCCATTCCTTGACTCGGTGCGCGCACACGCGTCGGTTCGCGTGTATGCGTAGGGTCGAATGACCCTCAGGTTTGCGGGCCCCGTGCCCGCGCCCCTGTTGTTTCCCGTCTTGAAGCCCCGACGTTACCCGCCGATAAGCGTCAAGGCCATTCTGGGCAGGGAGTTCGCCTGCGAAAGCATGGCGACGGCGGCCTGCGACAGAATCTGGTTGCGCACGAACTCGGTCATTTCCAGAGAAACGTCCACGTCCGAAATGCGCGATTCGGCGGCCTGCAGGTTCTCGGCTTGGATCTGCAGGTTGCTCACCGTGTTCTCCAGGCGGTTTTGCATGGCTCCAAGGCCGGCGCGAATCTTGTCCTTGGAGATGACCGCTTGGTTGATGGCGTCCAGAGCCTTTTGCGCGGCGGCCTGCGTGGATATGGTGAACCCCGCGGACCCGACGGCGGACTGGTTGCCCACGCCGAGGGCCGAAGCCGTGGCGTTGCCGATGGTTACATAGTAGTAGTCTTCCGCACTATCATTGGCCGTGCCGAAGTGGATCTTCAGCTTGCCGGTGGCTACCAGCCCGTTGCCGTTGTGGGTCTCGCCCGAAAGGTTGCCGTTCAACAGATATACCCCGTTGAAATCCGTCGCGTTGGCTATTCGGGTGATTTCCGAGGCCATGGCCTGGTATTCCGATTCAATCATCAAACGTTGGTCCGAGTTGTAGGTGCCGGTGGCGGCCTGCTCGGCCAGTTCCTTCATCCGGATCAGCTTTTCGTCGATAACGCCCAGGGCGCCGTCGGCCGTCTGGATCAGGGAAATGGCGTCGTTGGCGTTTCTGACACCCTGATTCAGCGAGGCGATGTCCGCCCGCATCAACTCCCGAATGGCCAAGCCCGCGGCGTCGTCCGAGGCCTGCCCCACCCGCAGGCCCGAAGACAGGCGACGGACCGAGGTGGCAAGGTTGTTGTACGATGTGCCCAAGTTACGGGCGGCGTTCATAGCCATAAGGTTGTGGTTGATTATCAGAGACATGACCGTTCCTCCTTGAATTGGTCAGTATCCACGCTTTCCGCAACCCGCCGCGCTTGTTTGTGCCGCACCTCCTCCGGTTGAATGGTTCCGCTTATTGCGAATATCGGCCTCTCGAATAAAAAGTTTAGGCCCGCGCACACGAAAAACGTCCTTGACGAAACGCCCGGAGCGGACTGAACCGTCCGGGCCGCCGTTCTCAAGATATATGTAAAATAGTACTCAATTATTGTATATTCATTCGTAATCCTCTTCTCTTCTACTATATTGAAAAAAAATTTTATTCATGAAATAAGAACCCATTCAGTGAAAACGGCCGGTGGCCGACTCGTCTCGTGTCTTCATTTCACATGATTGCGTTGCTTCTTAAGGGCAACCGAGACGATTTCAGAGGTATGATGGTGAAAAATAGACCATCTGCCGAGATTCAACGTGACAGGCGGCTTTTTATCCACTCCATGAACAAACTGCCCGGCCGGACGTTTTGGAGTCCCGTCCCGCCAACACGCTCAACCTCCGCGAGAGAAAAATGAAGCTGCAACAAAAACTGATCCTGCCAATCGCTCTGCTTATCGCCGTGCTCGTCGGCCTGACCGGCCTGCTTTCGTACCGCGAATCTGAAACCGGGCTCACCGATTCCCTTGTCGACAATATGCGCGGCGAGGCGAACAGCATCCTCCGCGCAATCAACGGCGTGATTGACGGAAGCATCGAGGACATCGACAGAGTCGCCAATGGGGAGCTCATCCAAGGGTTTCTGAAGGGAGACTTCACCGACCCGGCCGAGCAGAAAAAGACGTCGGAGCGACTCGTCGGTATCGGCGAGTCTTACAAGCACCTGATGCGGATCACCCTGCTGGATACAAAAGGAACCGTCATCGCGTCGTCCGTTCCGTCGACGCTCGGCTCCACGGAAAACGCCGGCCAGGACTTTTTCCTGTCGGCGATGAAAGGCTCGCCGGCCACCGGCGCTCCATACAAAAGCGTCCGAAGCGGGCACGGGGTTATGGCCGTGGCCTCGCCGGTCCTGGTCGACGGCAAAATCGCCGCGGTCGTCTACGCGACGCTCAATCTCGACACCCTGTACGAGCAATATCTCGCGCCCGTCCGTATAAACGAATTCGGTTACGCGTATATTCTGGACAGGAACGGCGTCATCATTATGCACAAAGACAGGGAGCGGCTCGCCTTCAAAAACGATCTCCCCGCCAAAGAGCGGTTCAAAAGCTTCGCTCGCGAAGACTCCGGCACAACGGAAATGCCGAATGCCGCCGGGAACCCCTGTTTTATCTATTATCAGACGGATAAAAAAATCGGCTTTACGGTCGTGTTGCAGGACGAGATGTCGGATGCCTTCGCGACTCTCAACAAAATCCGTATGAGCACCCTTGTCGTGGCCGTCATCGCCGTGCTTGTGGGGGCGCTGGTCGTCTTTTTCATTGTGCGGCCTATTGTCGCCGCGCTGTTGAAGGGAGTGGGCTTCGCCTCGGACATCGCGGCCGGCAACTTGAGCGGGAGCCTGGATGTGGCCCGCAAAGATGAAATCGGCACACTGGCCGACGCGTTGCGCAGCATCCCGGAATCGTTGCGGAACATCATCGGGGAATACGCCGACCTGGAGCGGAATATAGAAACGGGCCGGCTTGGGGCCAAGGGCGACGATTCGCGCTTCAGCGGCGATTTCGCCCGTCTGGTCGGGGGCACCAACGCCATTGTGGATCGCTTCCGCATGGTGCTCAACAACATACCGTCGCCCGTGGCCGTGTATGACTCGGCCGGAGGGTGTTCCTTCCTGAACGCCACCGGACGCGCCTGGACCACGGAAGACTGCCTCGGCAAAGGCTATGCCGACCTGTTCGCCGCCGAAGACGCGGCCGATCCGCGCAACGCCCTGCGCCGGGCCCTTGAGAGCAACGCCCCCGCCTCGGCCGAAACCCGGGCGCACCCGGGCGGCTCAAACAAGGAAATCAGCTACTCCGCCATTCCCATGCGCGATTCTTCGGGCAAGCCGGCCGCGGTGTTGCAGCTCATTACCGATCTGACGGAAATCAAGAACACGCAACGCACCATCCTTGAGGTCGCGGGCCAGGCCACGGATATCTCCAACCGCATGGCTGCGGCCTCGGAAGAGCTTTCCTCCCAGGTGGAACAGGTCGGCAACGGCGCGGACGTGCAGCGGGACAGACTCGCGACCACCGCCACCGCGATGGAGGAAATGAACGCCACCGTGCTTGAGGTCGCCCGCAACGCGGAACAGGCGAGCACCCAGGCGGAATCCACGCGTGAAAAAGCCGAAAACGGTGCCAAGCTGGTCGGCAACGTGATCGCGGCCATCAATCAGGTCAACGCCGTGGCCCTCGACATGCGGAAGAATATGGAAGAACTCGGCAAGCAGGCCGAATCCATAGGCGGGGTGATGAACGTCATTTCCGACATCGCCGACCAGACCAACCTGCTGGCCCTGAACGCGGCCATTGAAGCCGCCCGCGCGGGCGAAGCCGGGCGGGGGTTCGCCGTGGTGGCCGACGAGGTCCGCAAACTGGCTGAAAAAACCATGGGGGCCACCACGGAAGTGGGCGGCAGCATCCAGGGAATTCAGCAGGCCGCCCGGTCGAACATCCAGAGCATGGGCAGCGCCGCCCACCAGGCTGGAGAAGCGGCCGCCCTCGCCGCCACGTCCGGCACGGCCCTGGAAGAAATCCGCACTCTGGTCTCGGCCAACTTCGCGCTGATCTCGGGCATCGCCACCGCGGCGGAAGAACAGTCGGCCACTTCCGAAGAAATCAACTCGTCCATTGACGAAATCAACACCATTGCCGGAGAAACAGCCTCCGGCATGGCCCAGTCCACTTCGGCCGTGACCGAGGTCGCCCGCATGGCCCAGGAGCTGCGGGCCCTTCTGGAGCGGCTGCGGGCATAGCGGCAACGCCGGTCTCTTCCGGCTCACGGGGCGCCCGTCCCGTGAGCCGGATTTTTCATGCCCAGAGTCAGGCTCCACCGCCGAGCAACCCGGCCTCCACGCTTGCATCGAGCAAAACCCGCACAGTACGCAGCACGGCATCCACCCGCACGGACCCGGCCGGGCCGCCTTTCATCGGCTGAACCCGACGGAGCTCGGCCAGCATGACCTCGGCCCGGTCGTCTTCGGCGCGGAAGCTTTTCAGCCCGGCCAGAACGGCGGCTTCCACCACAGTGCGCTCCGGCACCTCGTCGGCCGCGTGGGCCCGACGGATCACCACATGCGCGCCGGGGCCGTCCTGTACATGCAGCCAGTAGTCGTGGGGTTTCCCGATCTTCAACAGGGCGCGGTTGCCCTCGGCATTTTTGCCGCGCAACAGGGTGTAGCCGTCGGAAGACACAAACCGGGCGATGTTTTTGGGCAGGCGCGTCTCCACCGCCGGGGCTCCGGCGGCCGCGCCGCCCCGGGGGCGAACGGAGGGTTCCGCGTTCCGGCGTTCCGCAACGACCGCCATTCCCCGCTCGCCTTTGGCTGCTTTGCGGAACAGCAGCTCCATGTTTTCACGGATGGTCAGAAGAGGATTCAAAGGCACCCTGCGGGGTTCGCCGGAGGCATCCTCCAGCACCACTTCGGGCAGGCGCTCATCAGGAGAAAAGCGCCACAATTGCGCCTGGAGCAGCAGGGCATCGTCCTTGCGGGCGACCATCCCGCGCAGACGCTCGGCTTCGGCGTC
>JAVBQP010000039.1:0-22511 GCA_031548905.1 Desulfovibrio sp.
CAAGCCGGAGCGCGACGGCCTGTTCTGCGCCAAGATCTTCGGCCCGGTCAAAGACTACGAGTGCAACTGCGGCAAGTACAAGCGCATGAAGCACCGCGGCATCGTCTGCGAAAAGTGCGGCGTTGAGGTCATCGCCTCCAAAGTACGGCGCGAGCGCATGGGTCACATCGAGCTGGCCGCGCCCGTGGCCCACAGCTGGTTTTTGAAGACTCTGCCTTCAAAGATCGGCACCCTGCTCGACATGACCATGGCCGACCTGGAGAAAGTCCTCTACTTCGACTCCTACCTCGTGCTTGATCCGGGTACCACCAACCTGCAGAAGCTTCAGGTCATTTCCGAGGATCAATTCCTCCAGGTCATCGACCACTACGGCGAAGACGCCATCACCGTGGGGATGGGCGCGGAAGCCGTGCGCGGCCTGCTTGAGGAACTGGACCTGGAAAAATTGCGCGCCGAACTGCGCGAGGAATCCCAGTCCACCCGCTCGCAGACCAAGAAAAAGAAAATCACCAAGCGCCTCAAGATCGTCGAGGCCTTTCTGGAATCCAACAACAAGCCCGAGTGGATGATCCTTGAGGTCATCCCGGTCATCCCGCCGGAACTGCGCCCCCTGGTGCCCCTCGACGGCGGCCGTTTCGCCACCTCGGACCTGAACGACCTGTACCGCCGGGTGATCAACCGGAACAACCGCTTGAAGCGCCTGATGGAACTGGGCGCGCCGGACATCATCATCCGCAACGAAAAGCGGATGTTGCAGGAAGCCGTGGACGCGCTCTTCGACAACGGCCGGCGCGGCCGGGCCATCACCGGAACCAACGGCCGCCCGCTCAAGTCGCTTTCGGACATGATCAAGGGCAAGCAGGGCCGCTTCCGCCAGAACCTGCTCGGCAAACGGGTGGACTACTCCGGCCGCTCGGTGATCGTCGTGGGGCCGAAACTCAAGCTCCACCAGTGCGGCCTGCCCAAGAAAATGGCTCTGGAACTGTTCAAGCCCTTCATCTACTCCAAGCTCGAAGAGCGGGGCCTGGCCTCGACCATCAAGAGCGCCAAGAAGATGGTCGAGCGCGAAGAACTGGTGGTCTGGGATATTCTTGAGGAAGTGGTGCGCGAGTACCCGATCATGCTCAACCGCGCCCCGACCCTGCACCGCCTGGGCATCCAGGCCTTCGAACCGCTGCTGGTCGAAGGCAAGGCCATCCAACTGCACCCCCTGGTCTGCTCGGCCTACAACGCCGACTTCGACGGCGACCAGATGGCCGTGCACCTGCCCCTCTCCGTCGAGGCGCAGATCGAGTGCCGGGTGCTGATGATGAGCACCAACAATATCCTTTCCCCGGCCAACGGAACGCCGGTCATCGTGCCCAGCCAGGATATCGTGCTCGGGCTCTACTACATGACCGTGGACCGCGACTTTGAGGAAGGCGAGGGCCGGATCTTCTGCGCCCCGTGGGAAGTGGTCAGCGCCTACGATGCCGGCCAGGTCGCCCTGCACGCCAAAATCAAGGTCCGCCTGGACGGCAAGCTGGTGGACACCACCCCGGGCCGCATTCTGGTGCGCGACATCCTGCCCGCGGGCATCCCCTTCGAGCAGGTCAACTGCGTGCTGACCAAAAAGAACATCGCCCGCCTGGTGGCCGGGGCCTACCGCGACGCCGGCACCAAGGCCACGGTCCTTCTGTGCGACCGCCTGAAGGATCTCGGCTACGAGTACGCCACCCGGGCCGGGGTGACCATCGGGGTGAAAGATCTGACCATCCCGCCGGCCAAAAAGAAAATCATCGGCGACGCCAAGGCCGAGGTCGAGGACATCGAGCGCCAGTACCGGGACGGCATCATCACCCGCACCGAAAAGTACAACAAGGTCGTGGACGTCTGGACCAAAGCCACCCAGGACGTTTCGGCCGAGATGATCAAGGTCGTCTCGCACGAGGAAGTGGTCAACAAGAAGACCGGCGAGAAAAAGCTCAACCAGAGCTTCAACCCGATCTTCATGATGTCCACCTCCGGCGCCCGGGGCAACCAGGATCAGATGCGCCAGCTGGCCGGTATGCGCGGCCTGATGGCCAAGCCGTCGGGTGAGATCATTGAAACCCCGATCACCTCGTGCTTCCGCGAGGGCCTGGACGTGTCGCAGTACTTCAACTCCACCCACGGCGCGCGCAAGGGTCTGGCGGACACGGCCCTGAAAACGGCCAACTCCGGTTACCTGACCCGCCGCCTGGTCGACGTGGTCCAGGACGTGATCATCAACGAGAATGACTGCGGCACCGTGGACGGCGTGGAACTGACCCACCTGGTCAAGGGCGGCGACATCAAGATGCGTCTGGCCGAGCGGGCTCTGGGCCGAGTGATTCTCTACCCGGTGCACCACCCGGAAAACGGCAAGCTGCTCTTCCCGGCCAACACCCTGGTGGACGAGAACGTCGCCATCGCCCTGGACGACGCGGGCATCAACTCCCTGACCCTGCGTTCCGCCCTGACCTGCCGCTCCGATCGGGGCGTCTGCTCGCTCTGCTACGGCCGCGACCTGGCCCGCGGGCATATGGTGAACATCGGCGAGACCGTGGGCATCATCGCGGCCCAGTCCATCGGCGAGCCGGGCACGCAGTTGACGATGCGGACCTTCCACATCGGCGGCACGGCCTCGCGCGAAATCGAACGTTCAAGCATCACGGCCCAGCACAGCGGCCGGGTGATTTTCTCGCGGGTCAAAGCCGTCGAGAACCGCGAAGGCCAGCACATGGTGCTCGGCAAGAGCGGACAGGTGAGCGTTGTGGACGAGCAGGGCCGCGAGCGCGAAAAGTACATCCTGCCCAACGGCTCCAAGCTGGTGGTCAAGGAAAACCAGGAAGTGAAGAAAGGCGACCTGATCGCCGAGTGGGATCCCTTCAACGAGCCCTTCGTTTCGGAAGTGCCCGGCCGGATCAAGTTCACCGACATCCTGGAAGGCAAGACTTACCAGGAGAAAGTGGACGAAGCCACGCACATGTCCACCCAGAGCATCATCGAGTACCGGACCACCAACTTCCGGCCCTCGGTCTCGGTCTGCGACGAGGACGGTTCGGTCAAGCAGCGCCCCGGCTCCACGCTTTCCGCCACCTATCCTCTGCCCGTGGGCGCCCTGCTCATGGTCAAGGACGGGCAGGAAATCCAGGCCGGCGACATCCTGGCCAGAAAGCCGCGTGAAACCTCCAAGACCAAGGACATCGTGGGCGGTCTGCCGCGCGTGGCCGAGCTCTTTGAAGTGCGCAAGCCCAAGGACATGGCCGTCGTGTCCGAAATCGACGGCACCGTGGCCTTCGCGGGCGAATCCAAAGGCAAGCGTAAACTGATCGTCACCCCCGAGGCCGGCGAGGCCAAAGAATACCTGGTGCCCAAGGGCAAGCACATCACCGTGGGCGACGGCGACTTTGTCGAAGCCGGCGAGCTTTTGACCGAAGGCCACCCGGAACTGCACGACATCCTGCGCACCAAGGGCGAGAAATACCTCGCCGCCTACCTGGTGGAAGAAATCCAAGACGTGTACCGCTTCCAGGGCGTGGGTATCGACGACAAGCACATTGAAGTCATCGTGCGCCAGATGCTCCGCAAGGTCCAGGTGCTCGATCCGGGCGGGACGTCCTTCCTGGTGGGCGAACAGGTCGACAAGCAGGAGTTCAAGGACGAGAACGACAAGGCCCTGGCCGAAGGCCTCACCCCGGCCATGGCCGAGCCGCTGGTGCTGGGCATCACCCAGGCCTCGTTGACCACGTCCTCGTTCATCTCGGCGGCCTCTTTCCAAGAGACCACCAAGGTACTCACCGAGGCCTCCCTGCGCGGCAAATCCGACGCGTTGCGCGGCCTCAAGGAAAACGTCATCGTCGGCCGGCTCATTCCCGCCGGCACGGGTTACCGCGAGTACGTCCACTCGGAGATCGCCGTGCCCGAGCAGAAGGAGCGCCCCAACAAGTTCCTGGAAGAGCTTGAGGAAGATCCCCTGTTGGTGGATCTCGCCTAATACGCCGGGCACTCCCCGCACAACCGCCGCCCCGCCGCCGGAATTTCCGCGCGGTGGGGCGGTTTGCGTTCGGGAGTTTTTCCCCGCCCCACGATAGCCCCACCCCACTCCCCCCGCAAAGTTGATTGAGCTTATCCGTCTGTTTTGATAATCTATTTCATTCAGCAATATCTATAAGGAGATCTTTTCATGAAACGCCTGCTCCCCTTGCTCGTGCTTCCGCTCATCCTCGCTTTTGCCGCGCCCGCTCGGGCCGACTGGAATTCCGGCAAGGATATCAATACCGAAACCGACCCCATCGGCGCGAAAACCATCATGGATTTCGCCGAGAATATGCCTTGGGCGCCGGACGGCGCCGATACCGGCAAGTACCTCTATGTGCTGGCCGATGCCGGTTGCTCGGCCACCAAGCAACTCTACACCATGACCCGCAAGTACACCAAGGATATGCAGATCCGCTGGATCTTCGTGGACGGCGGCGCCGAGGGCACCTACAACTCCCTGTATGAGGAGCGCACCCCCGAGGCCGTGAAGGACGCCTTCATCCGGCAGGTTCTGCCCGACGACAAAGATCCGAAAAAATCGGCAAAAATTGACCAATACGTCATGAAGGGAGTCTATATCCTGCTTGTCCGGCAGGTCATCGCCCCGGCGATGGACCAGTTCGGCTTCCCCACGCTCATCTATGGCAACGGCGAGAAAGCCGTGGTCAATGTGGGCCTGGACCCCTCCGGCCTGGACGCGATCATCCGGTCCATTCCCACGGTGCCGGTGAAAAAGGACTTCGTTCCCCTGGCCCTGACCGCCGACCAGGACACAATCACCCTGCACGCCCTGCCGAAAGATTACCAGTACATGAACAACGGCGAGGACAACACGCCCATGTATATGCTGCCGGATACGAACACCCCGCGCGTGGGCTCGGTCGCGCCCAAACTTGAGTGGCCCTTCCCCTGCGAGGGCGTGACCGAGAGCGGGTACATCGCCATGCGGGTCACGCAGAACGGCGGTTGTGTTTATTGCTATGACCCCGTCGAGGTCAAACGTATTCTGGAAAAGAAGTAGAAGCCATTTCATCCATGCTGTGAACCGATGCGGCGGGTGTTTTCTTCCGCCGCATCGGTTCTTCTTCCGGCGGGAAATCACTGACTTCCCTCCCGAGTTGAAAAACATTATCATGAACGTTCCACGTGCGGGCGGCAGGAAGGCGCCGTGTCCGCCCCAACCGGCCGCCCTCCCCCGGCCGTTCCGGAGTCGCAGCATGTTTCGTTTCCCTGTCGCAGCCCTGTGCCTGGCCCTGTTCTTTCTTGCCCCGGCGGCCCGCGCGGCCGAGCCGTTGCCCGTGGTCGTTTCCCTGCCCGCCCAGAAATACCTGGTCGAGCGCATCGCCGGAGACGCCGCCGCCGTCACCACGCTGCTGCACCAGGGCGCGGACCCGCACACCTTCGAGCCCACGCCCGCCCAAATGCGCTCCGTGGCCGAGGCCCGCCTCTTTTTCACCATCGGCCTGCCCTTTGAGAACGCCTGGTTGCCCCGTCTCTCCGGAGCCGCGCCCAACCTGAAGGTCGTATCCATGATCGCCGGGCTCAAGCGCCTCTCCTTTGACGAGGGGGCCGAACGCCTGGAAGAACTTGGCCTGCAACCCCACGCGGAGGAGCACGCCGGGCACGATCATGCCCACGAGGCGCACGGGCATGAGCACGGTGAAGACCCGCACGTCTGGCTTTCGCCCATGCTGGTTCGGACCATGCTCCCGAATATCGTCAAAGCCCTGGCGGCCGAACGCCCCGATGACGCGCCCCGGTTCCGGGCCGCCGCCAAGCTCCTGGACAAAGAATTACAGGAATTGGATGCCGAGTTGGCGGGCGTGTTCGCTCCCTACCCCAAGGAAAAGCGCGTTTTCCTGACCCTGCACCCGGCCTGGAGCTACTTCGCGCACAACTATGAGCTGACGGAAATCTCCGTGGAAACCGACGGCAAGGAACCCGGCCCGGCCGACATGAAGCGCCTTGTGGACCTGGCCCGCAAGCTCAAGCTGAACACCGTGTTTGTGGAGCCGCAATTCCCCAGGGCCGCGGCCGAAGCCGTGGCCAAGAACATCGGGGCCGAGGTCGTCACCCTCAATCCTCTGGCCGAAAACCTGCCGGAAATGTGGCGCCAAACCGCCGCCGCCCTGGCGGCCTCGTTTGCCAAAGACTAAGACCGGCGCCCCCAGAGCCGATCCGGCCCGGATTTTGCTTTGCGGACGCGACGCTTGAAATAAGGATACCCTGTGGAATACGCCGTCGATATAGAGCACGCTTCCGTCTTCCATGACGCGGATCTCGTCCTGGAAGACGTGAACCTGCGCGTGGAGCGGGGTGAGTTGCTGGCCATCGTCGGCCCCAACGGCGGCGGCAAGACCACCCTGTTGCGCCTGATGCTCGGCCTGGTCCAGGCAAGCTCGGGAACGGCGCGCGTGTTCGGCCGGCCGCCGGAAACGATGCGCGGGCACATTGGCTATGTGCCGCAATTTTCCACCCTGCGTGAGGACATGCCCGCCACGGTGCGCGACATCGTCATGACCGGCGCGGCCGAGCGCGGTTTTTTCGGCGCCCGTCTGCCCGGCGGAAAAAAAATGAGAGAACGGGCCGACTCCTTAATGGGAGAGATGGGCCTTCTGCCCCTTGCCGAAAAGCACCCCGCCCGGCTCTCGGGCGGGGAACGCCAGCGTATGCTCGTGGCCCGCGCCTTGATGGGAAAACCCCGTGATGACGGTGAGTTCCTGCTGCTTTTGGATGAGCCCACGGCCAGTATTGACCCCCGGGGGAAATTTTGTTTTTATGAGTTCCTGAATGGGCTGCGGGGCAGGGAAACCATTGTGGTGGTGAGCCATGACCTTTTGCCCGCCCTGCCTTTCTTCTCTCGCCTGGTGGCGGTCAACCGCACCGTCACCGTCCTGCCTGGAGAAGAGCCCACGCTGGAAGCGTTGACCGCGCTTTTCGGCCCGCATCTGCATTCCTGCCCCGTGGGCGATCTGCAGCATTCGGCGGGCCTGCACCACCCGGCGGGCTGCTCCCATGAAGCCTGCCTGGAGCGCGATACCGGCCTTGAGTCGCTTGGCAAGGAGATTTGATGGAGTTTGCGGCGGAGCTCCTTTCCTACACCTTCCTGCAGAACGCCCTTGCGGCGATTTTGCTTGCATCCGTCGCTTGCGGCATCGTCGGCACTCTTGTCGTGTGCAATCGCCTGACCTTTCTGGCCGGCGGCGCGTCCCACGCCGCCTATGGCGGCATCGGCCTGGCCTTCCATTTCGGCCTTCCCGTCCTTCCCTGTACCGTGCTGTTCACTCTGGCCGCGTCCCTCGGCATGGGGGCCGTCGCTTTGCAACGGGCGGAACAAGGCAGGCCGGGGGCATCCTCGGACGCCGGCGTCGGCGTGCTCTGGGCGGCCGGCATGGCCTTCGGGATCATTCTCATTCAACTCACGCCCGGCTACGCGGGCGAGTTGACGGCATTTTTGTTCGGCAGCCTGCTGTCCGTTCCGGCCTCGGATTTGTGGATTATGGCCGGTTTCAACGCGCTGCTGCTGGGCATCCTGCTTGTGTGCGGGCGGGGGTTGTTCCTTGTTTCCGCGGACCCGGATTTCGCCCGGTCCCGCGGCATCCCCGCTCATGGACTGACGCTGATGATCATCGGACTCACGGCCGTGGCCGTGGTCCTGCTCATCCGCGTGGCCGGGCTCATTCTGGTTCTGGCCCTTCTGACCATCCCGCCCCTCACCGCGCGGCGGGTATGCAAAACCTTTTACGGCACCATGTTCGGCGCCTTCCTCGCGTCCCTGGCCTTCTGTCTGGCCGGGTTGTACGTTTCCTGGATCAGCAACCTTTCCCCCGGAGCCGTTATAGTGGGTATCGCCACCATCACTTACTTCGGCCTGTCGCTGCCCGTGCGCAAATACGCGCGCCTTGCGGCCGTCTGCATTCTCAGCCTCGGCCTGTTCGTTCAACCCCAGGTTGCCGACGCCGCCCAAAAGCAGACCCCCGCCAAGCCCGCCGCGACAAGGCCCCAGGAAAAAGCCCCTGCCGTGAAGTCCACGGCCGGCCGTGCCGGAACTCCCACCAAGACCGTCGCGTCCACTCAAAAAACCACGCAGCAAAAAACCTCGCAAAGCAAGCCCGCCGTGACGAACTCGCGCAAAAGCACCCAGAGTGCCGGCTCGTCGCGCAAGTCAACCCAGAATGCCGGCTCGTCGCGTAAATCCACGCAAAACCGCTCGTCCGTGAGTTCCCGCAAGTCCACGCAGCGTAGGCCGGCTTCCCGCGCATCCCGCGTCCGGCTCAACGAGTATGATGCCGCCCAGTACGCGGATATCAAGAGCGACCTCACTTCCAAGGGCATTTCCTCCGGCTTCGCCAACCAGCGCCGCCGGCACTCCCACAAGGGTATCGACATCCCGGCCCCTCCCGGCTCGCCCGCCCTGGCCTTCATGGACGGCGAGGTGGTTTACTCCGGCCGGTACTACGCTTACGGCACCCTGGTCCGGGTGCGGCAGGTGGACGGCAAGGAGGCCCTCTACGGGCACCTGCAAAGCACCTCCCTCAAAGTCGGCGACAAGATCAAGGCCGGGGAGCGCATCGGCGCCATCGGCCGTACCGGCCGTGCCACGGGTTACCATCTGCACTTCGAACTGCGCGAGAACGATATTCCCATCGATCCCACGCCCTATTTCGCCCACGCCTGTGAAATCGTGCCCGAGGCCAAGCTCTGCCCCACACCCCAGGCGGAAGCCCAGGCGGAAGTCAACGCCTCCCGGCGCGAGGCCAGGGCTTCGGCTCAGACCGTGGACCTCAGCGTGGACTCCGTCACGGCGGA
This sequence comes from Desulfovibrio sp., assembly GCA_031548905.1. Taxonomy (GTDB): domain Bacteria; phylum Desulfobacterota; class Desulfovibrionia; order Desulfovibrionales; family Desulfovibrionaceae; genus Frigididesulfovibrio. The sequence goes on from JAVBQP010000039.1 coordinate 8,851, forward strand.
TCTGCACAAAGGCCCGTATGCGGGGAAATCCGGGGCATTCCCCACCCGTCTGCGCTGGACCGGCGCCCCCAACACGGTGCTGTTGCCCTAGCGAACATTGCCTGCCGACCATGCTTACCAATGAAAAGAGACCTCTGGAGGCTGTCCGCCACCGGAGGTCTCTTTTCATTGGTTCTTCGCTCCAGCGGACGCCCGAGCGCCCGCCGACTTGCGGGTCCGCTTAAGAGTCTTTCGGCAATGAGGTTTCCAAGCTTAAAACACGCCCTTGAGGCCGGCTTCCCGCAGGGCCGCATCACAGCACCCCAGGTGGTAGGAGGCGTGCCCGGAGAGCATGGAGGCGGTCACGGCGTGGGAAAGCTCCGTGTTCAGCCGGGCGGAAAGACCTTCGTTCCTGTCCGTCAGCGTGGCGTCGGTCAGCCCGGCGAAGTAGGCGTCGCCGGTCTTCTTGGCGGCCGCCAGATAGGCTTTGGCCTGCTCTTTGGTCAGGGCCGGGCCGGTGTATTCGGCCGAGAGGTTTCCCGCTTCCGGGGCCAGGGGCGCCGGCGTATCGGCCCCGCCTTCCTGCCGGGTGAAAAAGTCCAGGGAGGCGAAAACGTGGTACCACTGCCGCCACACGGGCCAGGCGGCAAATGTTTTGGTCCAGACGGCGTCCGGGCAGACCTCGAGGTACTGCTCCAACATGCCGAGGGTGCGGTCATAAGGGCCTTTCAGATGCTGCACGATGGCTTGGGACATGGCGATTCTCCTTGTTTTTCCGGACCAGGGCGAGGGGTTTTCCCTTGCCGGCCGGGTTCGTTAGGGTTACCTTGTTTCCCTTGGTAACTTTTTTTTACCAAAGTGCCTAGAAGGGAATAAGACGTTCCCTGGTCACAAACCGGTAACCTGTGTGGGAATTGCATGAGCCAATCGCGTTGCGGCCTGCGCCGGCCCGTCGCCTCTCCCTGCCCGGTGCAGGCGGTGTTGAGCCGTATCGGCGACAAGTGGAGCGCCCTGGTGATCTTCAACCTGGGCGGCCGCGACGACATGCGTTTTTCCGAGTTGCAACGCGCCATTCCCGGGATTTCCAAGCGGATGCTTTCCGCCACCCTGCAAAACCTGGAATACGACGGCCTGGTCCGACGGGCCGTGCTCGGCACGCATCCGCCGGAAGTGCGGTACGCGCTCACGGATCTCGGTCGTTCCTTGCGCGGCCCCATCGAGGGCCTGGCCGACTGGGCCGTGGACAACGCCCCGGTCATGGAAGCCGCCCGCCGGCGCTATGAGGAAGAAGCCGACCGCGCCCCCCGCACTCCGTGGCAGGCCTGATCGTGCCGCGTTTCGCGCCACACCCGGCCCCCCACCTGGCCCTCGGCGCCGCCGGCGAGGATGCGGCCCTGAAAACGCTGCTCCGCCGGGGCACGCGCCTGCTGGCCCGCAACTGGCGCCCCTCCGGGGCCGAGCACGGCCTGGAGCTTGACATCGTGCTTCTGGAGGGCGACACCGTGGTCTTTGTGGAAGTGAAGACCCGCCGCGCGAGCGAACCCGACCCGGCCCGCCCGGCGCACGGGGCCTTCACCCCGAGCAAACAGAACAAAATTGTCCGCGCGGCCCGGCATTTTCTGGCCGCGCACGAACTCTGGTCCCGTCCCTGCCGCTTCGATCTGGTCTGCGTGCATATGGACGCGGCAAACCGCGCAAACGTGGAGCATTACCACAATGTCGTCGAACTCGGGCAAACTCTGGATTGTCGCGACGCCCCTTGGCAACCCTGGTGATCTCTCGCCCCGGGCCAAAGAGGTTCTGGGGCGCGTCCACCGGGTTCTGGCCGAGGATACCCGGCGCACCGGCCGGCTTCTGGCCGACTGCGGCGTCACGGCCCAGGGGTTCGTCAGCCTGCACGACCATAACGAGGAAGAACGCCTGACCCAGGTGCTGGCCCTGCTCCGCGAAGGGCACGAACTGGCCCTGGTTTCCGACGCCGGCACGCCGCTGTTGTCCGACCCCGGCTTCCGGCTGGTGCGGGCCTGCCGGCGGGAAGGCCTCGCGGTGTCGCCCGTGCCCGGCCCCTCGGCCCCGGCGGCCGCGCTCTCGGCCTGCGGCATAGCCCCCCTGCCCTATGCCTTCCTGGGCTTCGCCCCGCGCAAGAAAGGCGAGCGCGAGGCTTTTTTCGCGCCCTACCGGAATCTGCCCCTGACTCTGGTTTTTTTCGAACGCAAGGATCGGCTCAAAGATACCCTGGCCCTGGCCTCGCGCCTGCTCGGCCCGCGCGAGGCCTGCGTGGCCCGGGAGTTGACCAAGCCCTTTGAGGAATTTATCATTTTCCCTCTGGGGGAGTGTGGTACCTTGCCCGAGTCATTCCTGGGCGAAATCACCGTGGTTCTCGGTCCAGCTGTGGGCGGCGACCGCGATCCGGAAGAACTGGTCCGCGCCCTCATTGCCGAGGAACGCGCCAAGGGCGGTAAAGCCGGGGATGTGGCCGAGCGGGTCCGGGTCGGGGTGTCCGGTTGGAGTCGCAAGGAAATTTACGCCCTCATCCTGAAAAAGGACGCCTGATGGCCGCGCCGACCACCTGGGATCTGCTCCGCTGCTTTGGCCGCACCTATTTCGTGAACGTGGCCTATAACCCGCGCGGCCTGCAGAATATCGGCCAGATCTTCGCCCTGGATCCGATCCTGGCACTTATCCACGAGGATGCCGAAACGTTGCGCGCGGCCCGTTCCCGGCACATCGCCCACGCCAATTGCCACCCTTTTTTCGTCCCGGCCCTGATCGGCATACTCCTGCATATGGAAACGGCCGTCGCGGCCCGGCGCCTGAGCCCCCAGGTGTTCATGCAGTTCAAGGACGCCACGGCCAACGCCCTTTCAGCCATTGGGGATTCGCTTTTCAACGGTTCCATGGCCGCCCTCTGGGCCCTGACCTGCGCCTGCCTCGTCATGGAGCACGGTTACGGGCTCGCGGCCTGGTTGACTCTTATCATGTTCCTTTCCCTGCAGGCCGTCCGGTTCATCGGCTTTTCGCTCGGCCTGCGCCGGGGCATGGGCCTGCTCACCCTGGTCCGCGACCTCAACCTGATCGAATGGGCCGAGCGCATCAAAATGTGTAACGCGGTGCTCGCGGCCCTGTTCTTACACCTCTGCCTGCGCGGTTCGCCCGCGCCTTTGCAGATCGGCACGGCTGTGCTGTTGCTCCTGGTCTGCCGCTATTTCGCGGCCACCCGCATCCCCCGCGTGCTTATCGCCTGCTGCCTGATCATCGGCACCATCGGTTTGGCCCGCCTGGATTTTATCCCTACGCTTGAAGCTTTTCTCGCGCCCTGATATGGAAGGGCCCGGAGACACGGTATGAGCCAACCCAGCGCCCCGCGCATCGAAATACCCGTGACCATCCACGACGAGCTCGGCCTGCACGCCCGCCCGGCCGCGCGGCTGGCCCAGACCGCCCAAGCCTTCGCCGCCGACGTGCTTTTGCTCGGCGACCACGGTGAGGCCGACGCCAAGAGCATTCTCGACATCCTTTCCCTCGCGGCCGGGCACGGCTCCCGCCTGACCCTGGTCTGCGCCGGGCAGGATGCCGAACAAGCCGCCGCCGCCCTGCGCTCCCTGTTTGAGACACCCCTCATGCCGGGAGACGCCTGATGGCCCGCGCGGTTCTGCACGGGTTCCCCGTCTCCGCCGGAATCGCCATCGGCAAGGCGTTTTTCCTGAACCGCCGGCACAAGGGCCTGCGCCACGACCTTGTTCCCCTCGATCAGGTGGAGGCCGAGGCCGCCCGCCTGGAAGCGGCCGTGGAAGCCGTGGCCGCCGAGTTCGAGCAGGCCAGGGCGGCCATGCCCGCCGAGTTGCGGGGGCAGTTGGACATTCTCGACTCCCACCTGCTCATGTGCCGCGACCCCAAGCTGAAAAACGAGACCCTGCGCCGCATCCGCGAAGGCCGGATGAACGCCGAGTGGGCTCTGGAAGAAAGCCTGGAGCAGATTGCCCGGGCCTTCGCCCGCCTGAATGTCCCCTACATTCGGGATCGGATCGAAGACGTTCGGGTGGTGGCCGGGCGCATCGGCCGGCATCTGGCCGGCACGGTCGAGAAGCAGCGCCTGGAAAACGGGCGCGGCATCCTCCTGGCCTACGACCTCTCCCCTGCCGACGCCCTGAGCCTGAGTCTGGAACGGATCAGCGCGTTCGCCACGGAAGTGGGCGGCAAAACGACCCACACCGGCATTCTGGCCCGCAACCTGCAAATTCCCGCGGTTGTCGGCGTGGGCGGCCTGGAAGACGAGGCCAAAGACGGCGATCTGCTCGTGGTGGACGGCCTGGAAGGCAAAATTCTGCTGGAACCCTCGGAAGCGGAGCTGGAAGAGTACATCCTCCGCCAGCACCGTTTTGACGACTATGAGCGCGACACCCGGAAAAACGCCGCGCTGCCCGCCGAAACCGAGGACGGCCGGCGCGTTTCGGTCCTGGCCAATGTCGAGGGCCCGGAAGAAGTCGAATCCCTGCGCGCTTTGGGCGGCGAGGGCGTAGGCCTGGTCCGCACGGAATTTTTCTATATCGCCCGCGCCGACATGCCCCGTGAGGACGAACTTTACGAGGAATACAGCCGCATGGTGCGCGCCGCGGCCCCGCACCGGGTGACCTTTCGGACTCTGGACGTGGGCGCGGACAAGATCTTCTCCGAGCGGGCCCGCCTGGACGAGCCCAACCCGGCTCTGGGGTTGCGGGCCATCCGCTACAGCCTGCGCCACCAGAACGTGTTCCGCCGGCAGTTGCGGGCCATCTTGCGAGCCGCGGCCCACGGCAAGGCCGCGCTCATGTTCCCGATGATCTCGGGCGTGTCCGAATTGCGCCAGGCCAAATCGGTGCTCAACGAGGCCCGGCAGGAGTTGGAGGCCTCCGGCCTTCCCTTTGACCCGGATATCCCCGTGGGCATCATGATAGAGTTGCCCGCGGCCGTGCTCATCGCCGACTCCCTGGCCAAGGAATCGGATTTTTTCAGCATCGGCACCAACGACCTGATCCAGTATTCCCTCGGTGTGGACCGGGGCAACCGGCATGTCTCGTACCTGCACCAGCCCCTGCATCCGGCTGTTGTCCGGGCCGTCAAATACGTGGTGGACATGGCCCACAAGGTCGGGATCAAAGTCGGCGTCTGCGGCGAGATGGCCGCCGACCCTTACTGCCTGCCCATTCTCCTGGGTATGCCGGTGGACGAGCTTTCCGTCGCGCCCCAGGCCATTCCCGGCATCAAGCATCTGGTCCGGCACAGCAACGCCGAGGAGTGCCGCGAGTTGCTTCAGCAGGCCCTGGCCGCCCCCACGGTGCAGTCGATCAACAAGGCCGTGCGCCACGCCGTGTACAGCCGTTTTCCGGACGAGACGGCCTTCTATTCCTCCCAGTTGGGCGCCGATTTCTAACCCCTCTCCCCCTCCATGAGCAAGAAACCATCCGCCGGGCTCATCGCCCAGAACAAAAAAGCCCGCCATTACTTTGAGCTTTTGGAATTCTTCGAGGCCGGCATCGTGTTGACCGGTTCGGAAATCAAGAGCATCCGCCTGAACGGCGTGAACTTCCGTGATTCCCACGTCTCCTTTCGGGAAGGCGAGGCCTGGCTCATCGGTCTGCATATTCCACCCTACGCCAACGCGGGGTATGTCCGACCCGACCCGGATCGTGACCGCAAGCTCCTGTTGCACGGCAAAGAGATCGTCAATCTCGCCGCCAAGGTGGAACAAAAAGGTCTGAGCGTTGTGCCCGTGAACCTGCATCTCTCTCACGGCCGGGTGAAAGTCGAAATCGCCCTCGGCCGGGGCAAAAAGCTCCACGACCAACGCGACGACCTGAAAAACGCCGCCGCCATGCGCGACGCCGAAAGGGAAATGGCCAGGTTCTAAAGGCGGGAGCGAAAGAAAAAGACGCCTCCGGCGTGCAGGGGGATTGAATCCCCCTGCACACTCCAATTGATAAAACGGCGCGCCCGCTGATGCAGGCGCGCCGTTTTATCAATTGGAGCTTCAAGGGAAAATTTTCCTGGTCTTATCCGCGCGAGTCATAATACCGAATCTCGTGCCGTACCACCGCATCTCGGCCCGCTCCGGCCGGCCTCCCACCCCAACAGGGGCCGGAATGCCGCGAAATGTCGGCGGATTGGCTACGCGCCTGCGCGAAGCGTGTCCGTCCCCCCAAAAACAATGGTGCGGAAACAAGAGGAGTTCCTCGCGCCGTTGGTTTTCGCCGGGTGATTTCTGTGCATACCGCTCCTCCATTTACCCAATAGCGAATAAGGGGAAGAAGGGGGCCTCCCCCGATTTCTCTTTTCCCTCCCTCTTCTTAAAACCCGAACTCCGATTCCGGGCCGGGCCTTGCGGTCAGGGGGTGCTCGGCCGTGAGGGGGGGCTCCCCGAAGCGGACCAGGAGCATCCCGGCAAAGGCCTCGCCCTTGTAAATTTCGATCCGGTAGGTGGTGCCGTGCTTGTCCACCGAGAAACGATCTTCAAAATCTTTTTTGGAAAGCCGCACGCCCGCTTCGGTGCCGTTGACCTCGCGGCGGGCGCCGATGGCGTTGACCCGGTAGCCGGGCAGGTGATCCACGGAAAAAGCCTCGCGCACGGTCAGCACTTCGCCCAGCTCGGCCGTGTGGGGGGCTCCGTCCAGACGTAAGGACACGGAACTCAGGGAATCGTCAAAATCCATAAGCTCCGGTCCGACCTTGGTCAGGGTGCGGTTGCCGTAGGCCACCCGCCAGCCGTCCTTTTCCTTGACCAGGGCCAGGAGGGGCTTGGTGGCCACGCTGTCGGGAGTGCCGTTCTTTTTGAACGGCACCCGGCTGAGCACCGGACGCACGTCGTCCAGGGGCAGAACGACTTTTTTATTCCAGGCGGCCAGAAACAGGTCGGAGTTCAGGGCGGCCGAAACCCCGGGGGCGGTCAGGTCGAACCGACGCTCAAAGCCGATGTCCATTTGGCGCAGGAACGACTCGATAACCCGCAGATGATGAAAGGTCCGGTCCTCGGTCCCCAACTCTTTGCTGGCCTCCACCCCGAAGGCGGGCTTGCCGTTGCGCACCGCGAACCAGGTCAGGGTCTTCTCCATTTCCTTGTCGCCGGCCGCCGTGTGGGTATTGCGGATATGGTAGCGGTGCTCCGGGTCGGGCAGCTCGACGTTGGCGTCCAGGCAGGCCGTGCGGGACATGGCGTTCAGGTTGCCGAAACGGGATTCGGCCAGACGCTCCTGGTCGATAATCACGCACTGGCCCCAGCGCTTGGGGTTGTGCAGGGCGTCGATGTGCTCGGGCCGGTACCAGCCGGAGCCGTCGTGCAGGTTGAGGATCAGATCCACCTGCGGCTCCAGAAGAATCCCCTTCAAGCGCGTGACCAGCTCGTATTCCGGATCGGACGGGGCCAGGGCCGCGAACTTGCGGTTCATGTCGCCATATGGGCCGCGATTGCGTTGCAGGATGCCCGCGAAATTGAGATCCGGCACCACCCAGACCTCGCCCGAAGTGATCCGGTAATGGGAAGCCAGCAGGGCCGCGGCGGAAAACCCCCCCGGCTCGTCTCCCTGGATGCCGCCCACCACCAGCAGCGTGGGGCCGCCGCCGGGACCGAGTTTATGCAGGGAAAATGACGAGGTGGAAGCGGAAAAACGCAACCGTGAGGAGGTCTCGGCAGGCTCTTCCCGTTGCAGGGGGGCGGCGAGAAAGATGTCGGGCAGAACTTCCGGGCCGTCGGCGACAACCTCGGCAGGCGAGGGCACGGCGGGGCGGGCGGGTGCTTCGCCGGCCTGAGCGGGAGCAGCCGGAGAGGTGATAACCGGGGCCGAGGCCCGCTGCACGGATGAGGAGCCGAACAGCAAGGCGACCGCGAGCGCGGCAGGCGCACACACCGCCAGGATAAGGCTCCAGTTCCGGATCAGCTTTCCGCGCCGCATATTCGCGCCTCCCTAACGGTTTCATGATTTCAGCCATTTTTTCATAGAACCGGAAAAAAACCAAGAGGCTTTCAGGGGCCGGCAAAAACGATTCAGGAAGGTCCGGCGCCTTCCTCATACACGACGCGCATCAGGGTCAGGCCGGCGGCGGGGGCGGTGGGCATGGGCAGATCTTCGCGGCGGTGTCTGGAAAGCAGCTCCGGGACGTCGTCCGGGGCGATTTTACCCAGGCCGACCCAGGAGATCAGACCGATCATGTTGCGGACCATCTGCTTCAGAAATCCGTCGCCTTCCACAAAGATGGCACAGACCGGCCAGTCTTCGGGGCAACGCAGGGGGCCGACGACATGCGCCCGGCGGGTCACGGAGAATACCTCGCGCACGGTGCCTTGCAGCGGCGTGGCCCCGGCATTCCGCATACAGGCCCAGTCCCGCCTGCCCTCAAAATATGGCAAGGCGGCGTCAATGCGCTCAAAATTCAGGGGCGGGAAGGCCCCGACAAAAGGCGCGATGCGCGGCAGGGGCCGGGAAGGCGCCGACCAGAGAGAGTAAGCATATTGCTTGAAGCGCACGCCCCGGCGCGGATCAAAGTCGTCGGGGGCGAGGGAGGCTTCCAGAACCCGGATGTCCTGGGGAAGCCGCGCATTAAGCGCCCGCAGCCAGTCGATGCGTTCGGTCCCGGCCGGGATGTCCAGCCGGCAGATCTGGCCCTCGGCATGTACGCCCGCATCGGTGCGGCTGCCTCCAAGCGCGATCAGGCGCGGCGTATTCGCGATGGAGGAAGCGGCGCGCTCGATCTCGCCCTGGAGGGTGAGCGGCTGCGGGCCGTTCTTGCGGGCCTGCAACTGCCAGCCGGCGTAGCGGGTTCCCTGGTAGGCCAGGACAAGGCGCAGGCGTGGCACCGGCTACTCCATGGGCAATTGCATACGGGCCAGGGCCTCTGTGAGGTGGGCGGCCTTTTCCGGCTTGACGAAGGTCAGGATTTCGCCGGCCTGGCGCCCGCGCATACCCGCCAAAACCCTGACGGCGATCTTCTGGTCCAGGGTCTCGAGCACGGCGGCGGCCTGCTTGGCTTTCATGTTCGAGAGCACATCCACCAGGTGGCGGAATTTGGCGTCCTTGGTTTCTTCGGCATCCTTGATCATCAGGCGCAGGCGGTTTTCCAGCAGCTTCATGCGCTCGAGTTTGTCGTCGAGTTCCGTTTCCAGGGTGCGCAGTTGCTGCTCCTTGCGGGAAAGCTCCTCTTGCTTGAGCAGCAGGGTTTCGCGCGTAATATCCGTGGTTTGCGACAGGGCCGTGGCCTGGGGTCCGGCGGGGCCGGCTTTGGCCGCGGGCAGGGGGGGCAGGGCGCGCTTTTCTTCCGGCAGGGCGGTTACGCCGGGGGTGGCGGTCGGCGCCCCGCCGATATCGGGAGTGCGCGGCGGCACGGCATTCAGGCCGGTGTCGGGCAGCCCCTCGCCCGCGGAAACGGGGCCGGGACCGGTGGCGGGCAACGCGGGAGGAGCGCCCGCGCCCTCGGCCGAGAAGGCCGGCTGCGGGCCGGAGACGAAAGGTTCCCACAGCATAAAGCCGAACACGCCCAGCTTGACCGCCAGAGCGATCAGCAGCAGCCGGCAAAGCTTAGAAGGAGACAGGCGTGAAGCGCAAGGTTGCCGTTTCATCATATACCCGCTGTTCGTTGAGTCGTTCCTGCCGCGCATGGCGCGCGGCCTGCTTTTCTTTCAGTTTTTCCAAAAGCCGGCGGTTGCGGGCGGCCTCGACGGCGGCCGCCCTGCGGCGGTCGACTTCTTCTTCCCACGCGGCCTGTTCTTCCCGAAGTCGCCGCTCGTCCAGGCGCAGGGCCTCCAGGTAGTCGCCGATCAACAGGCGCATAGGCCCATCAGCGGCTTCCGGCGTAAGTAAGGCAGTCCGGTTTTCCATGACTTCTTCCCGGCAGCGCTCGATGCGCCGGCCGAGTTCCTCCACCCGGTGCCGGGCTTCGGCCAGGGCCTGAACGGCCTCGTCTTCGAGCCGTTTGCGGTATTCAAGCACCCGTTCCAGGGAAAATCGAAACATGTCATCACCCGCCGTGTCGGAATTCTGTCATCTTGGCGGATATAAGGCAAGAACCGTGCCGCCGGTGAAGGGGAGTTGGGAAGAGGTCGTCACGGCCTCCGGCGGGCAAAGGGAGTTACCTCCTTTACAATCCCTCGTGACGGCAGGGTAGAGGCGCTTCGACAAACGTTTTACCGCCGAGGGCCTCACCCCGTCATTTCACACGTACGCCGGCACCGGCACTTGGCACACTGCCGGAGCATTTTGAAACATTCCGACCGAAGAGAGATGGGAACTCGCGCCGAAGCGAGCCGGAATGCGACAGTCGGGCGCGTCATGCGCGGCAACGCCGCGTGCTGTTGAGGCCGACAAAAATGTTTAAGCGGAGGAACACCATCGCCTCTCTCATGAGCACAAAACTTTGCCCTCCCGAACGGAGTGTGCAGGGGGATTCAATCCCCCTGCCCGCCGGAGGCATCTTTTTCTTTCAGCGCTTCTTTGATTCTGCACACGCCGCAGACATCCGAGGATGTCGGGTAGCCGCAGCGCGCGCAGGGCGCGAGGGGCACCGGGGCTTTGGCCTCCTGGGCGGCGAAGGCGGGGCGGCCGCGCTCGAGGAAACCCAGGTAGAAATCCAGCTTTTTGCCGGGCATGTGCTCTTCCAGGTCCGCCAGGAGACTTTTGTGGAAGGTGAAACTCGCGCCCTTGCTGTAGGGGCAGGGTGCGGAATGGTGGGGGATGCCGCGCAGGAAGGCGTAGTTGGCGGTCTCGAACTCCGAGAGGCGCCAGAGCGGCTTGACCTTGCGGGCGAAGCCGCCGGACTCGCGCTCCTCAAGGAGAAGCGGCCCCTGGTCGGCGAGGTAGGCCGTATCCCAGCGCAGGGTGTTGCTGAACAGGCGGGCCAGTTCGTCGTCCAAATTGTGGCCGGTGGCCAGGACGTCGAATCCACCCTCCAGGGCGGTGCGATTGAAAATATGGCGCTTGATCTTGCCGCAAGCCGAGCAGATGGGGCGCTTGAGGCGCTCCTTGACCAGGGGGATGGCCAGACCTTCGGCGGCGGTTTCCTTGACGATCAGGGGAATGGAGTTGGCGTGGCAAAAGGCTTCGACCATGCCCCGGGCGGCCGGGGAGGAGCCGGGAATGCCGAGATCCACATGCAGACCGGTGACCTTGTAGCCCAGACGAGCCAACTCGAAAGCCAGTCCGAGGGAATCCTTGCCGCCGGAGAGGGCTACAAGGATGGAATCGTCCGGGCCGAACAGGCGCTCTTTGCGGATGCCCTTTTCCACCTGGCGGGTGAAGAACTCCAGAAAACAGGGCTCGCAGAACCCGGCGTGGTGGCTGGGCAGGGCGACGACGGCCGTCTCTTTACAGCGGGAACATTTCATTATGGAGAACCTCTCAGCCTGCTGAAGTGACGATGCGCACGGTGAACTCGTCGCCGGGCCGCACTTCCCGATCCGGGGTCAGCAGGCCGCCGTCGCGGATGACCAGGGCCGTGCCGCGCCGGATTTCCAAGGCTTTCAGCAGCATCAAAACTGTTTTGGGCCGGGGCAGGACCAACGTGCGGCCGGCCGGCTCCAGGCGCACGGTGACGGTGGGCGGGGGACGGAATATTTTTTCTTCCACAGGAGTATCCTTGACAAAAACAGTCTTATATGGGGGGAGGCAGTGTAAAATAAACCGCGCCGGCCTTCAAGCGGGCAGGAGGAGAAAATCGGGTTCATCGTGCGCCTCCACCCGGATGATACCCAGATCCGCATACGGCGCAAGGGGCATATCGGCGGGGGCGAAGGCCTCCCCCTGGCGGGAGCGGGGCACGCGCAAGGTCAATGGCTTATCGGTCATTTGCCGCATAAGTGCCGTTTCCCGCTCCGCCAGCAGGAACAGCGCCCGAATACGGGCCAGGTTGCCGAGGGCGGGGTGCAGCGGCCCGGCAACGATCCGCTCGCGCAGGCGGTCGGGCTCGGCCAGACCCATGCGGATGACCCGAGCCCCGGCGGACCAGAGGCGCAGGCAGCTTCGGGCCAGAATATCCACGGCTTCGGGCACACCCAAGGGGGTGTAGCGCCCGGCCTCCCAGAGGCGGGCCAGGGGCGAGCCGGCAAAGACCACGCAGGGATACAGGCGGACGCAGGCGGGGCCGAGTGCGGCGGCTTTCGCGGCGTCTTTCAGGGCGCCTTCGGGGGCCAGGCCCGGCAGGCCCGGCATCAACTGGATGCCCAGGTTCAGGCCGGCGGACGCGACCATCCGGCAGGCCCGCTCGGCGCTTACACCGTTATACCCCCTGCCGGAGACGGCCAGGGCGGTGTCGGAAAAACTCTGCACACCCAGTTCCACCAGGGTGCAGCCGGCCCGCTTCAGGCGATCGAGCGTGGCCGGATCCACGGCGTCCGGCCGGGTGGAGCAACGGAAGCGGCAAATGCGCCCGGAGGCGATCAACCGGCCGGCAAGCTCCAGGCAACGCTCCAGGTCGGCCTCGGGCAGGGCGGTAAAAGTGCCGCCGTAAAAGGCCAACTCATCAACCCGCCCGCCGGCGGCCGGCAGATCGCGTTCCGCCCCGGCGAGGATGTCCGCGATTGGGGCTGCGGCCAGACCGGTCTGAATATCCTGGGCGCAATAGAGGCAACGCTGCGGGCACCCGGCAAAGGGAAGAAATACCGGGAAAACGGCGCGGCTCCCGCGCTCCGGCTCCGGATGGCTGAAGCGGCGCGAGAGACGGGCGGGAGTGTCCACAATCCAAACCTGCTTGATTCTTTTTGACTTTTCCTTTACGTTCAAGACACGGAAAAGTCGTCCGGGTTCACATACAGGAGTTCACCATGCCCCGCAACCACCCGCACGCGGATGAAGACTGTATCTTTTGCAAGATGGTCGCAGGCGGGATTCCGTGCGCCCGAATTTACGAAGATAAAGACATTCTCGCTTTTCTGGACATCAATCCCATCGCCAAGGGGCACACGCTGGTGGTGCCCAAAGACCATTTTCCGACCATGCTGGAGTTCGATCCGGCCTTGGGTGTGCCGTTGTTCAAAGCCCTGAAGCGCGTGGCCGAGGCCGTGCGGGCGGAGGTCAAGGCCGGCGGGTTCAACGTGATCCAGAACAACTTTACCTGTGCCGGGCAGATGGTGTTCCACACGCACTGGCACATCATTCCCCGCTTCGAGAACGACGGCCTGCCCGATTGGCCGGGCGGCCGCTACGCCGACAGCAGCGAAATGCAGCAACTCGCCGCCGGCATTGCCGCGCGTATTTGACCCGAATTTTTTGAAAAGGATCCCGTCATGAGCGAAAAAACCCTTACCAAGGCCGACATTGTGGATGTGATTTACGAAAAGGTGAACCGCAACCGCAATGAAGTGAAAAAGCTGGTGGAATCCCTGCTGAAAATCAGCAAGCAGGCCGTCAAGAAAGACGAAGTCCTGCTGATCAGCGGCCTGGGAAAATTTGAGGCCTACAGGAAAAAAGCCCGCAAGGGTCGCAACCCGCAGACCGATGCCACCATCACCCTGCCCGCGCGCAACGTGGTGGTCTTTCGGGTTTCGCGCAAGTTCCGCGCCGAACTGAACGACTAGATCCTTCCCCGCCATTCCTCCCAACGCCCCGGCCCGCCGGGGCGTTGCCGTTTCTTCCGGTTGATGAGCCGCGCCCCGGGTTCCCCCACACCTCTCCCCGCCCCGTCCGGCTGCCGTTCCGGCAACATTTTCAAGCATTTCAGGGAAATGC
>JAVBQP010000062.1:0-3136 GCA_031548905.1 Desulfovibrio sp.
GGGCGGCAGCGAATATTCGACCCCCGGCCCGGCCATGCGCCGGGCAAAAGTCTCCGCGCCCTCGTTCTCGTGGGTGAAGCCGGCGGCGGCTTCCATATCGGCCACGGCCACATGGAAACGCCCCATCTGCTGCAGGCGGCAGACATCGCCCGCGCCGATAACCTGGCCGGCCGAAAACGCCGCGCCCTTGGACTCGCCGGGAATGATCCGGGTCATGTCGTGCAGGGCCGTTTTGCCCACGGCCTCCTCCACCGGCACCACGCGCGGCGCGGGCGCGGCCGGAGCCGCCCCGCCCAACAGCGTATACGGAGCCTCGCCCTGGCAGCCCCGGCACAGGGGGCCGTCGTCCGTGGGGTAGGCTTCCTTACAGTGTGGGCACACGCCGATGGACTTCATGTGGGCGTGCCCCAAAAAACGCGGCGAAATACGAACCGGCACGACGGCGAGAATGCTTTCGGCGGCGGCCTGCAACTCGGAGAACAGCTTGTCGGTATCCTGATCTTTCTTGGATTTCTCTTTCAGGAACCAGGCCCGGATTTCCGGGTACGAGTCGAGTTTGGCGACGTCCACATGCACCCGCACCCCCTCGCCCGTGAACTTGTCGAACAGGGAAAGGGCATAGCGCCCGAGATTCAGGACTTTCATCCAGTTGTTGCCGGTGCTGCACAGGGTCAGCAGTTGCACGGCGTCGGGCAGACATTTCTTGCTCTCGACCAGGGCTTCGAACAGGGTTCCTTCCGGCAGATGCCGCTTGGCCAGGGCGGTCATGTAGCCGCCCAACAGCAGGCCCGGAGCGGGATAGCCGTGGAATTCGGCGGCCTTTTGCTTAAATTCCTCAAACGTATACGGACCGATGTTCGATGTCATGAGCGCCCCTCGTGGGTGAAAGTAAAGAAGTCTCGCAATCAGGCATTCGCGGCGGCGGGCGGAGAAAACCCCTTGTCCTGCATCAATGCGTCGAGGGGTAGCATACAAAGAAGGTGCAGTTCAAGGGGAATCGAATCATCCAGGGCGCGCGCGTCCAGGCCGAGGAGGTAGGAACGGCATTGTTCGCAGGCTTCAGCCTGGTATTCCGGATGATCTTCAATGAAAAAGTACGGCAGATCCTTGGGCGCTTCCTTGCCGCAAGCCGAACAAGCCGTGCGGGAGTAGCGGTATTCAAAACCGCACAGGCCGCATTGCAGAAAGCGCGCGCCTTCCTTGCCCCGAATCGCATAGGCATGGGCGCCGCCGCCGCAGACGGGGCAGCGGGCCGATTTCCAGGCGGGAAGTTTTGTTTCGCCGGCGGCGCGTCCGGCCAGAGCGGCGGCCGTGCCGGCCAGGTGGGCGGCAAGAAGGCCCGCGAGATCTTTGTCGAGCCCGTGTTTTTTCGCCCAGGCGTCGATCTTGCGGGATTGCCCGCCCAAGTACATACGGGTGAGCGCGGCGGCTTCATCCGGGTTCTTGCCGAGAAAGGCGCTCAGGGCGGCGAAACCATCGAGCCGTTCAGGAAATCCCTTGGCACAGGCTTTGGCCAGAGCCTTGGGGGCTTTTTTCAGAAAATCCGGGCCAAGAGGCAGATCCACAGCCGGGACCCAGGGCTTCCCCTGGGCGAAGGCCGGCGCGTCCAGGGGCGGGAACTTCGGCGCGGCCAGCGTTTCGACCAGCTTCATGCGGGCGTTGAGCAAGGGGACGAAAGCGCGCAAAATCGCCGCGCTGTGCGGGTATTCCTTGGCCAGACGGTTGACGGCCTGCGTAGTGATGGGCACGGGGGACTCCTTGAAGAAAAAACCGCGCCGGCGGTGCTTCCGGGGCGGGAAGAGACGAAACGTCCGTATCCGCCCGACAAGCGGAGGAACCTTTCAGCAAGGTTCCTCCGCGTCGGGGCCGGGGGTGTTTTCCCGGCTTACGGCTTACTGGGCCGCCGCGTGTTCATGGTAGGTCGCCGGATCGTCATCGACGATGAAGATGACCCGCACGTCGTCGACGTCGATGGCCTGGGCTTTGGGGTTGCTTTTTTGCAGCTCGGCCACGCGGCGCTCCACCTCTTTGAGGATCTCGTCGCGCTCGCCGAACTCCATGGCCGTGGGGCAGGAAAGCACACAGGCGGGCTTGCGGCCCCCCTGGATGCGATCCAGGCACATGGTGCATTTGGAGACTTCCGCGCTTTTCTCGCTCTTGCGCGGAATATTGTAGGGACACACCCCCAAAGCGGTGTCGAAGTCGATCTGCGAGTTGCCCTTGGGGTAGACCACGGCTCCCGTGGCCTCGTCGTGGACGATTTCATCGCCCCCGGCCAGGCACGGCGGGTTGGTGCAGTGCCGGCACATGTCCGAGAAGAAGTGCCAGTAAGGCTTGCCCTCGGCGTTGCGGCCTTCCGCGAAGCGCACGACTTTATAGGTTTCAAAACTCGAATCCGGCGGATTCTGGTAACTGCCGGTCTGCTTCGTCTCAGTACCCGGCAGGTTGTTCCACTGTTTGCACGCCACCTGGCAGCCCCGGCAGCCGGTGCAGCGGGTGGTATCCACGAGAATGGATTTTCCGTCCGACATACATCACCTCCCGGTTATGCCTTGCTGATGTTGACCATGAACGCCTTGTACTCGGGCGTTCCGGCATTGCCGTCGCCCACGGAGGGCGTGAGCAGGTTGGCCGTGTCGCCGCAGTTCTTCGGGTACAGCCAGCCGTAGTTGTAGGTCATGCCGACCTGGTGCACGGTCTTGCCGTCGATCACGAACGGCTTGAAGCGGACCGTGACCATGGCCACGGCCTCGACCTCGCCCCGGACGGAGCGGATCTTGAGCTTGTCGCCGTTCTTGATGCCCTTTTCCTTGGCCAGTTCTTCGCTCAGTTCCACATAGGACTGCGGCATGGCCTCGGTCAGCCAGGACTGCCAGCGGGTGATGCCGCCTGTGCACCAGTGCTCGGTTGCGGAGTACGTGGTCATGACGATCGGGAACTTCGGATCGGCCGAGGCCGTCTTATCCTTGTCGCTCTTGTAGATCGTGATGATCGGGCTGTTCTGCTGCTTGGAGATCGGGTTTTGCTTGAGCGGGCTCTCCAGGGGTTCGTAATGCTCGGGGAACGGCCCGTCGCCGAGGCCTGGGCCGAACAGGGAGCTGACCCCGTCTGGCTTCATGATGAAGGGCAGCTTGCC
>JAVBQP010000057.1:0-36927 GCA_031548905.1 Desulfovibrio sp.
ACAACAACCCCAAGGGCAACGCGGATACCGAGCGTACGATGCGCACCCTCAAGGAAGAGCTTCTCTGGCTTCAGGAGTGGCGCAGCCTGGAACACCTGGGCCAGGAATTATCCGCCTGGATAGAAAAATTTAACACTGGCCATTTACACTCGGCGCTCGGCTGGAACACTCCACAAAGCGCAACGAGGGAACCGCCAAAAACCGGAAGAACTCTCCCTTAAAGGCCGCTTGATTTAAGGGGGGCATTACACTTTTTTTACGCAATTCCCTTGTGCGGCAAGGAACGTGCGCAGATTGTTGGTAGTGTTCCGGTCAAACGCACCAAAACGTACCAACAGGGAGCAAGCCGGATGAAACTGACGGACACCTTTATACGGCGCGTGAGCGGCAAATGGCGGGCGTGTCTGCTCCGAGTCTTTGCGAAAGGCAAAGCTCAGTATGCTTCACTTCGTGAAGCACTGCGCAAGCGTGCCGCTTGACCGCAAAATCCAAAAGGCAAAAGCCGGGATAGTTTCCTGTACGAGTGCCGGATAAAACCTGCATGACTGTCGTGACCATTCGGAGGATGCGAACCGGAGGTGGAAAAGGCCGAAAGCAGGACACACCCTCGCCGCCGAAAAGATCCGCGTCCGCCCTACAATCGGACAGGTCTGTCCTCATAAGCAACGGGAGAATAACCATCAGACCGGGCAAGCATGTGGTAGTCTTTTCTTCCATGGTATTTTTGGTTACCTTGGTATTGCATCATTCATACGCAACAAGCGGCAGGACAAATATGAGCACTATATGCAAGGCGATCATTCTAATTTTGCTATGCGCGACAATCTCATCCCCCGAAACTAGTTTGGCGGCATTCTCCGGAAAGTATTATACGGAAGAAGATATCGTCATTCCTTCCCGTTACGTCCATGCCACCCCCTTTAGCCATGGCTTTGCCGTAGTGAGCGAGAAAAGCATAGGCAGTGGCGAATATTATTTCATTACGCCGGAAGGCGCGTGGGCGTTTACCAAAAAACGCTTTCTCGGGAAAGCCCAAAATATCGTCTTTCAAGAGGCCATGCCCTTCACCGAGGGCTTGGCTGTGGTCAGAGTTGGTTATAAATTCGGCTATATAAACACCCAAGGCGAAATGGTCATTGAACCGCAATTTGACAAAGCCTTCCCCTTTGAAAAAGGCAAGGCGCTGGTTTCGCTTGGATCTCCCGGACCCTGGTTCTTCATTGATGCTTCTGGCAAGAAACTCGCTGCACTGGGAACGTATTCCGATAAACCTCATTTCAGATACAACCCGCGGTTTCAGCCCTATGGTATACCCGTGTTTATTGATGGAAGAGCCTGTTTTGAGCAGGAAGACCCCAACTCGCCAGGGCAAACAAAAAAACTGTATGGCTATATGGATGAACTCGGAGAAGTAATCATTCCGCCAACCTACAGGAAAGCAGATGCTTTTTCCGAAGGATTGGCACCCGTACAGTTGGATATGGAACCCTCGGACGGGCAGTGGACCTTTATCAAACCTGACGGTTCCATTGCCATGGAGCGCCGGTTTTATCACATTCGCTCAGGGTTCAAGAACGGCCTGGCCCATGTAATGGTTAAAAAAACCGATAGCGCAACCGGGGAAGAATACATCAACCGGCAAGGCGAAACGGTTTTGGTGGTACCCAGAGAAGCGGGATTATTTACATATGAGACCAACCTGGACGGCAATAACCTACGTGGGCAGGTGTTTCGTTATGGCGATACTTTTGAACTGTCACTCTGTCTTACCGACAGAACTTGCGGCGTTCAGGATATGCGGGGCAACTGGCTCATCGAGCCGAACCTTCCGGGGATGATAGATGACTTTCATGACGGATTGGCCGTGTTTACGGTGGGGCATCGGGTCGTGGGCCGCCACCGGGCCGGGAGTAGCGTGGGTTGGGAGCAATCGGGCGCGGGTGTCGTTAACCGGAAGGGAGAAATTATTGTCGACATAGGAAAATACCGCGAAATCGGCTCCTATGTGCACGGGCTGGCGCGCGTCCCTGACGCAACCTACAAGAACCTTCTTGTATACATAGATATCAACGGCAACATTGTTGAAAACCCTCTGCTCCCGGTAGGCGAGCCTTCAGAGGGCTTGCAGCTGGTGTTCGATGAAAACGGACGGTATGGCTTTGCTCGGGCACAGTGAGATGTAGAGGGGCAGGGCGTTCATCGGCTACGGTACCCGCGCCGCCCCGGCATGGTGGCAATTTACTCCGCCTCTTTCCCAGTGTAAGGTTGGGCAAAGCCGTCTCAAAAAGTCCAGCCCTATCTACAAAAATCGTTGGTATTGCTGCTGGTATAAAACTAGTTTAACAATATTTTATCCAGTTATTCCAAAAGATAAAAGAAAAATACAGATTAACGTTGAAAAAGTGGTTTGCTCTGACGGCCGCATAAGCGGACGTCCGCTTGCGGGCTCGTTCAGAAGTCGGTCGGCAATATGGTTTCATAAACATTTTCAAAATTGATTTGCTCTAATCCGCTTGGCAAGGAGCGCCCATGAAGGAGCATCACATGCGGGACGGCGGACGGTCTTTCACCGCCCTGCTTCCGGATTTGGCCGCCGGCGTGGCGGCACGCCTTGCGGCGGAGGAATCCGAAGGGTTCGGCCTGCTCCCCCGCGCCGCGTTTCTGGAATACGGCCCCCTCGCTCCCCTGGCGGTCGGCACGGAACTGGTCTGGGACGAGCGGCCCCTGTTGCGGATTATCGACCGCCTGCTTCCCGCCGGCAGCGCCGTTCATGCCGAGCCGGAATGCCTCGCCGAGGCCCTGTGCGCCGCTCCGGCCGGGGAATACACCCTCACTCCCCGGCGCCGGGGCATTTCTCTGGCCTGGGTGGTGCTTTCCGACAAAGGGGCGGCAGGCCTGCGCGAGGACGAGAGCGGCCCGGCCATTGAGTCCTCGTTGCGCCACAGCCTGTCCATCGCCTTTGCCCGGGGCTTTCTCATTCCCGACCACCCCGGCCGGTTGCGCGCTCTGGCCGCCGACCTGGCCCTGCACCGGGGGTACGACCTGATCGTCACCTCCGGCGGCACCGGTCTCGCCCCCCGCGACACCACACCGGAAGCCCTGCTGCCGCTCCTTGAGCGCCGGCTCCCCGGCTTCGAACAGGCCATGATGGCCACGTCCCTGGCCAAGACCCCCCATGCCATGCTTTCCCGGGCCTGTGCCGGAACCTTGGGGCAAAGCCTCGTCCTGACCGTTCCCGGCAGCCGGAAAGCGGTCGCGGAAAACCTGGAAGCCGTGGCTCCCGCGATTACGCACGCCCTGGCCAAACTCCAGGGCGATCCGACCGATTGCGGCGCATAACCACCGCCAAGCCGAAGAAGTATAAAGAGACCCGCAACGGCCGGATGCCGCCGCGGGTCTCTTTATATTTATGGCGGCCGTTCCCGCCTCAGTCAAAGTCTGTGAACAACGCGCCGATGTGAACGTTGCCGATGGTCTTCTTGGCGTTCTGCTCGCGCATACGCCAGAATGCCTGCTGGATGTGGTCCGAGGTAATCCCGTTGCGGATGGCCGTGTAGGCTTCAATATACGCGGCCAGGGTGTCGCAGATTTTCACCGCTTCGCCGCCCTTGGGGTCGAACTCGTCCTTGTTGTATTGCATATGGAAGTCGGCGTACGTCTCTCGCCGCGTCACCAGCCCGCCCTTCCCGTTCGGAACGCGCACCGTGTTGTCGAACTCCGAGCCGTCCTCCAGGTCCAGGCCGAGATAGTAGCCCAGGCGCTCGACCACATCGGCCAGGCCGTCCCGGCGCAGGGGCTCGAACACGCGGCGGTCCAGCTCGGTTTTCTCGTATTCGCGGATCAGCTTCTCAAGGTCGTCCACGGACTTTTTTACCGGCGAGATGATGTCGCGGGTGAGCAGTTCCGGCAGATCGTGAAACAGGCCGCAGAAAAAGGCGTTGACCCGCCGGGCCCGGCAGCCCCCCAACGCGTAGCTGAGGAAATAGGCGTAACAGCCGACCACGAACATATGGCCCATGACCGAGGTTTCCGGCACCCGGGGCGTCTGGGACCAGCGTTTCTGAAAGCGCAACTGCCCGCACAGGTTGGCGAAGCGGGCCAGGGCGGAGGCGCCTTCCCGTTTTTTGTCGCCGCCGCGCCGGCCCGAGGGGCGCTCCAGGCCGGCGATGAGCTCCGGCATACCGGGCAGACCCCGGTATTCTTCCAACTGCTCTCGGAAACGTTCGTCGATATCCGGCAGCTCGTCGTCGAAATCGTCGTTCAGGGGGCGCAGCCGGCGGAATTCCCACACGCTGGCATAGAGGTGCGCCGCCCCGAGGATGTCCGCGGCCAATCCCCGCGGTTTGGGCTGCATGACGTGGGTGGTGAAGCGCTGCCAGAATTCGCCGCTCAGGGGGCGCAGGTGCGGCTCCACCTCGCCCACGGCCCAGGCGGCCAGGCGTTGGTAGTGGGCGGCGTTTTCCTTGATCCGGTACAGGATCGGCGGCTTGATGTCGGTGATCACCAGGCGGAACAGGTAATCGAAAATTCCGCCTTCAACCACGTCGGCTTCCAGGGCCAGGGCTTCCGGCGGAGTCAGTTCCCGGGCCTTCAAGCGGCACAGGAGCCAGGCCGTGATCATCTTATGGGCCTGCTTATCGATCTCGATGAGTTCCATCAAGCGCAGCTTGTCGTTCCAGCGCTTCATGTATGCGCCGGAAAACACGAATTGCAACAGGCTCTTGCGAATGCCGGAAATCATACTCGCTCCTTTTTCCGCCCCCGAAGCCGGAGGCGACCGAAAACGTCTATCACCTCGGAGCGTATCCCACAAGCGGGACTGGATCTTTCCCGCGCCGACGGCTAGAGTCCCTTTTTTCCGCCACCCGAACCCCACGAGGATCTCATGGCCCGCGCCGTCTGCGAAACCATCACCCCCTTCATCGTCATGCAGGTGCTGGAACGCGCCGCCGAGTTGGAAGCCCAAGGGCACAGGGTCATTCACCTGGAAATCGGGCAGCCCGACTTCAAAACCCCGGAATGCGTCGACGAGGCGGCCCGCGCCGCGATCAAGGACGGGAAAACCGGCTACACGCACAGCCTGGGCATTCCGCCCCTGCGCCGGGCCATTGCCGAATACTATCAGGAACAGTACGGCGTCGCCGTGGAGCCGGAGCGCGTCATGGTCACCGGCGGCTCCTCGGCCGCGATGCTCCTGCTGTTTTCCGCCCTGTGCGAGGCCGGGGAGTCCGTGCTCATCTCCGATCCCGCCTATGCCTGTTACGGCAGCTTCATCCGTTTCGCCGGAGCACACCCCCTGGCGGTGCGCACCACTGAGGAAGCGGGCTTCCAGCTTGCCCCGGATCAAGTCGAAGCGGCGCTGGAACCCAAGACCCGGGCCATCCTGGTCAACTCCCCATCCAACCCCGGCGGTACCCTGCTCGGCCGGGGGGCATACGAAAAACTGGCAAAGCTCGGCCCTACCCTGGTTTCCGACGAAATCTACCACGGGCTTGTGTACGAAGGTGAAGCCGTCTCCGCCCTGGAGGTCGACGCAACCGCCTGCGTGCTGGACGGATTTTCCAAGCGCTGGGCCATGACCGGCTGGCGCCTGGGCTGGATGGTCGTGCCCCAGGAACTGATACCTACCTTGCAAACATTGCAGCAGAACTTTTTCATCTGCCCCGGCAGCGTCGCCCAGTGGGCCGGGATCGCGGCCCTGCGGCACGGCCGGGCCGATATGGAACGTATGCGCCTGGAATACAACCGCCGACGGCTGGTCCTGCTGGCCGGGCTGCGCCGGCTCGGCTTTACGATCGCCTCCGAGCCGGCCGGGGCTTTCTACGTGCTGGCCAATGCCGCGCACATCAGCCCAGACAGCCTGGGCCTGGCCTTCGATATTCTGGAAAAAGCCCATGTGGGCGTGGCGCCGGGCATCGACTTCGGCCCCGGCGCGGAAGGATATCTGCGCTTCAGCTACGCCAATTCGGTGGAAAACATCGAGGAAGCCCTGGCACGGCTGGAAGCGTATCTGGCCGCGCGGTAAGCCCCTACCAGCCGCCGCCCCCGCCGCCCCCGGAACCACCGCCCGAGGAACCTCTCCCGGAAGACCCGGAACCGGAGCTCGATCTCCCGAACCCGCTCCCGGACGACGTCGAGGTCGAGCGCGAAACCGACGACCGGCGGCAATCGCCGCGAAACTCGCCGAGGCTCTTCCAGGAAACGTCCCGAAAGTTTTCGGCTTTCA
This sequence comes from Desulfovibrio sp., assembly GCA_031548905.1. Classification (GTDB taxonomy): domain Bacteria; phylum Desulfobacterota; class Desulfovibrionia; order Desulfovibrionales; family Desulfovibrionaceae; genus Frigididesulfovibrio. The sequence goes on from JAVBQP010000057.1 coordinate 6,227, forward strand.
GGCCGGCGGCCGCGAGGTGCCCGGCAAAGGCATCCGCCCAGGTCTTTCCCACATCAAGGGCCAGCGCGTAAGGCAACAGCGCTTCAAAGTGCGCGACGAGTTCCTCCGGCGGGTACAGCGCCTCATAGCGCCGGCGTTCCGCCGTGCCGAGATACAGGGCCAGCCCCTTGGCCGTGGCCAGGCGCTCCCGGCCGAGGGCCGTGCGGCGCGGCGCGACAAGGAAGAAGAGCAGGGTCGCCGCCGCGGACGCGAGCAGGGCTCCGGCAAAGCCGGCCGGCGCGGCAAATGGGGGGTAGCGCCAGAAAAAAGCGATGAACGGCACGCAGGCAAAGAGGGCCACCCCGATCATCGTCAACAGGGGGAAGGCGCGAAACGGCAAATGCCACAAGTTTTCCAGGGGGGCGAACAGTGTTTTGCCGATTTGAGCCACACACACACCGCCGACCGCCAGAAACGCGGCGCCGAAAAAAATGAAAATCGCGACCTCTCTGTTGTACAATGCGCCGCACAGCAGCGGAACCGCGAGCATACCGGCGAGGCCCACGAGGAACCACCGGAACCACGGCCGGAACAGAACCTTTCTCTCCGCGGCGCAGGTCTTCCGCCGGCGGGTGCGCGCCGCGATCATCCCCTTGTCGTGGGGCGTGGATGGATCCAACTCCGTCACGCCATTGGGGAACAGTGTCCCGATTACCCAGTTTTCCTCATCGGAAAGCGCGGCCACGCGCCCGCCCGCGCGTCTCTCCGCATCCGTCACCCGGCACAGCACCTGGCCCCGGGCCGGAGCTTGCTTGGCGCGCAGGGCAACGGCCCCCTTGGCGACCAGGTTCAGGACGTCGGCGGCGAAGCCGGTGTGATCGTAGGTGCCTTTGACGATGTAGCGGACGGTTCCCGGCGGCAGCCCCTCCGGGGCCTTATACAAGGGAATGATCGGCGGCATTCCGCCTTGCCGGCGCATCCGCCGGAGAAAGAAGCCGTAAAACAGCGCCATACCCAGGGCGGGCAGCCAGAACGGCAGAGTTCCCGGCGTGGGCACAAACAGGTGGTACAGGGCGCTCGACGCCCTCGGGGCTTCCGCCCCGGCCAGCACTTCACGCGGCCAGGTATAGGCCACGGTCAGGCCGCCACCCACCGGCAGGGGCGCCGTCGTGCGCACGCCGCCGTCGGGCAGGATCTCGGCATCCCGACCCTGTTCACCGGCTTTCCCGGTATAGGCGTCGACGGATCGAATACGCTCGTCCCGGCCGCTCATGGCGCGATGCGACCCGGCCTCCGGCAGGGAAAGATGGAACCGGACGGCGTCGATGGGGAAGGTCCAGCCGTTGCCCGTGACGTTCCAGTACAGTTCGTCCCAGTCGTCGAACCTGCTGAAGTGATTGCGGATCTCATAAGTGAGAGCGTACTCGTGCCGCCCCGGCTCCACCAGGGTATCCGCATCGCCGATACGCACGGTGAGAACTCCCTGATCTTCTTTTTCCCGATACGGCTCGGGCCTGCCGTCGCGCCGGACCTCAAGAATAGTGTACGTCACCCAAAAGCGCTTGCCGTCCATTCTGTCCCAAACGCGGGGGAGCTTGCGGAAGATGCCCCGGCGGATCTTGTTCCCGGCGGCGAGGACGGTGATCCGCTCGGTCACCCGCATCGTCCCGTCGGCGGAAAACTCCGCCGAGGAATCAAACAGCAGGATGCGCTCGCGCGTGTCCGGCCCTTGGGCGGCGGATGCGGCGTCGAGGCGGCAAACCGACAGACAGATGAGCAGGACGGCGAAAAGCCCCGTTCCCGAGATACGGCGGCACACTAGAAGGAAACCTTGGGCACGGCTGCTTCTTCACGGGATTCCAACTCAAAGAAGGGCGCGGCGCTGAAAGAAAACAGGCGGGCGATGATCAGGCTGGGGAACGATTCCACACGAATATTGTAGTCGCGCACCGCGCCGTTGAAATACCGCCGGGCCAGTTGCAGGGATTCTTCAATCTCGTTGAGCGAATTGTGCAGGGCCACGAAGTTCGCGTCGGCCTTCAGTTCGGGGTAAGCTTCCGCCAGGGCGAACACCCTGCCGAGGCTGTGCGAGAAAGCCGACTCCGCGACAGCCCGTTCCGCCGGGTCGTTTCCCCGGGGCATCGCGCGCGAGGCCACGACCTCGTTCAAGAGCTCTTTTTCGTGCCGGGCGTAGCCTTTGACGACCTCGACCAGGTTCGGCACCAGATCGTGCCGGCGCTTGAGTTGCACCTCAATGCCGCTCCAGGCCTCTTCCTTGTATCTCCGCAGGGAGACAAAGCGGTTGTAGACAACCACGGCCCAAACGGTCACCGCCCCGGCAAAGGCCGCCGCGATATACTGCGCGTTCTGCAACACCATCATCATATTCCTCTTTGCTTGGAGCGCGGGTTCGCGCCATGTTATCCGTACAACTTCCGCCACTCGTCCAGAAAAAGCACGGCGGTTTCCAGATGTTCCAGCTTCCCCTGCTTGGAACGCACAGCCGCGACCAGATCCTCGAACGAGGCGTCGGCGGGCAGGCCGCAGGCCCGCACCAAGGCGTGCAGATCGGTCTTGAGGTCGACCGGGATGTCCGCCGGCCAGGGCGGCTCTTTGCGGATGCGTCCGAAATGGGGGATGCGCTCGGCCGTGAAGTCGAGCAGCGTATTCATCCGGTGCGCGTAAGTGTGCTCGGCCAGAACCCGGGCACGGGCCCTGGCGGCGTAGGCGGCGCGTTCCTCCGGGGCGGCGGCGAAGTGCCGGATGCGCTCGACAAGCTCCTCGAAGTTGGAGAATTGGGCGATTTCGTCCTCGGCAAAGAGTTCCGGCATCAGGGAACGGGCGTCCGAAAGCTGGAAAGCCCCGCAGGCGGCCAACTCAAAGGTGCGCGGGTTGACAAAATCGCCGGGGACGACCAACTCCCCCGCCCGGACGCTCGAATGCAAATTCAGGTTGATGCCCGTGCCATTGTAAATACGGACGGCGTCCTCGGGGTCGATCCGCGCCCCACCCCGCTGCACCAGAGGGACCAGGCGGGCGTTGCCCTCCCACTCCGTGCCCCAAATTTTCAGGTCCAGCCCGAGATCGGCCAGACGGGCGAAAGCGGCCTGCCGGTTGGGGTAGCCCGCGCCGAGAAAGGAGAGAACCGCGCCGTACTCGGCCCGCTCCGCCGGGGAAAGCTCCAAGGGCCGGTGCAGGGCAGGCAGCGCGGCCATGGGCAGGTACAGGGCGTTGGGCTGCCCGCCGGCGGTAAGCTCGGCGAGAAACGGTTCCTTCTGGATGACCGCGAACACATCGTAGTACGGCGCGAAGGCCCGCCAATACGTGAACAGGCGGAAGTCTTCCATGAACCACATGGCCGTGGGCACCTTGTCGGCCCGCAGGCGTTTCAGGGCTTGGCGGCTCAAGGGGGCCTGGGCCATGCTCAGGACGAGATCCGGCTCAAAGGCGTCCACTTTGGCCAGCACGGCCTGGGAAACGGTCTGAAGAAAGGCGTTCTCCAGAAATTCCAGGCGATCCGCGCCCACACGCAGGTTCTTCAGGGCCGAGAAGGCACCGAAAAACTCCGGGGCTTCGAACACCTCCACCAGCCGGCCGGTCTCGCGCAGGGCTTCCGCGCAGTAGCGGCCTATGGGCAGGGAGCCGCCGTAAAACGGCAGGACAACCAGTACTCGTTGCATAGTCATTCCCGTTTGGCTTCCGGCGGCAACATCCAGTCCGCCTCATGGAACAATTCTTCACCTACCCCGGCCGGCACGGGCCCGATCCGCCTGCCGCAGTGCTCCGCCAAGCCGTTGCGCAGGGCCGCGCGGTTCCCGGCGAACGGGTCTTCGCCGTCCACCGGGCGATACACCACGCCGAAGCCGTCCAGCATGGAGACCAGCCCGGTCAGCCCGGCCGGCCACTCCTGTGAAAACCGGCCCGCCAGGTGAGCCAGGAAGGCCGGAGCCGAGAACGGCGCGAGGCAGGCCGTCCCGCGCGGGCAGGACGCGGACTCCAGGCAGGGCGAGCATGGCTCCACGGCCTGCCAAACCTTGTGCCCGAAGCCATATGGCCCGGTTTCCCAACACCAGGCCGAGGACAGGAAAAACGCCTGCACCGGCGTACCCACATGCGCGGCCAGATGCATGAGCCCGGTATCCGGCGAGAGCACCAGATCCAGGCCCTGGAGGAAGTCCGGCAACTCGTGCAGGGCGCGGGCCCCGGTGGCGTCTTCCAGCTTTTTTTCGGCCTGGGGGGAAAGATGCCTGGCCAGCCGGCGGGCCAGAGGCCGCTCGCCGGGGCCGCCGAGGGCGACCAGGGTCGGGCCGTCCAGGGCCTGGAACACCGCCTGAACGCACGGCCCGAGCACCTCAGGGGGCAGGCTGCGCCTGGCCTGCCGGCCGGCCAGGACAACACCCACGCGTCCCGTGCCGCGCCGTTTGGGGATGGGATTGACCGCCTCCGGGGGAACCGGATGGGGGTGAAAAAACGCCCAGAGGTCCACCAGGTTGAGGGGCGCCTGGGCCCGGTTCCCGGCCCGGCGGGAAAAAATGCGCGGCCGCGGATCCCGCAGGGGCTGCCCGTTGCGCCGCGCGTAGCCGTGCACGATCTCGGGGTCGAACAGGCCCGCGATGGCGTAAGACAAGGGCGAGGCGTTCAGGGTGTAGACGGACTCGAACGGGATGGCGGCAAGTTCGGCCAGCCCGGCGGCAGATCGGGCCAGGACGGCCGCCTCGGCTATCCCTCCCGAGGCGTGCATCGGCAGGGAGTGCACCACGGCGAACGGGTACAGAACGGAAGCCAGGGCGGCCAGGGAACAATCCACACACAGGTGGACCTCGGTTCCCGGCTCGGCCCGGAGAGATTTTATCAACCGCGCGCTCTGGGCCAGATCGCCGATGCGCGCCGATTGCACCGCCAGAACATGGCGCATGTTCGCTCCTCGTGTGGATGCCGCCGGGAATACCGGCAGCGGTCAAGGTACCGCAGTTGCCGCATCCGGGCAAGGCCGGGCCCATCCGGAGCGGACGGATTTGCCGGCGCAATGTGGTAGATTCACGAGACGAAAGGCACATTCGCCCTATTTCCGCAGGTGTCTCGGTAAATATAAAGATGTTTCCGTATTATTTCAATTTTCCTTCATATACTTGCCTCGTCTCCATGATCCGGGTTACATGAAAAACATCTCTTATCAGGCATGAACGTGACGCCGCCGGCGTTTACTCCACATGAAAAGGCAGCAGCACCCGGCGACTCAAGAAGAAAATCGCTCATGCATAATCCTTCGGAGGTTCTCATGAAAGGTTTCGCAATGCTGAAAATCGGCGCCGTCGGCTGGATTGAGAAAGAAAAACCCGTTGCCGGCCCGTACGACGCGATCGTCAAACCGCTGGCCCTCGCGCCCTGCACTTCGGATATCCACACCGTTTACAGCGGCGCTCTGGGCGAGCGTAACAACATGGTTCTCGGCCACGAGGCCGTCGGCGAAATCGCGGAAGTCGGCAAGGAAGTGAAGGACTTCAAGCCCGGCGACCGTGTGGTGGTGCCCGCCATCACGCCGGAGTGGCGCTCCGTCGAGGTCCAGAACGGCGTGTACGGACAGCACTCCGAGGGTATGCTCACCGGCTGGAAATTTTCCAATATCAAAGACGGCGTGTTCGCCGAGTATTTCCATGTCAACGACGCGGACATGAACCTGGCCCATTTGCCCGCGTCCGTCACCCTGGAGCAGGCCGTTATGATGCCGGACATGATGACCACCGGTTTCCACGGCGCGGAACTGGCCGATGTGCAAATCGGTTCCACGGTGGCGGTCATCGGTATCGGCCCGGTCGGCTTGATGGCCGTTGCCGGGGCTGAACTGCGCGGAGCCGGGCGTATCTTTGCCGTGGGCAGCCGCAAACATTGCGTCGATCTTGCCCTGGGTTACGGCGCCACGGATATCGTCAACTACAAGAACGGCAGCATCGTCACCCAGGTGCTTGAAGCCACCAAAGGCAAGGGCGTGGATCACGTGATCATCGCCGGCGGCCCGGCGGAAGTTCTGGCCCAGGCCGTGGAAATGGTCAAACCCGGCGGGACGGTCGGCAACGTCAACTACTTCGGGGAAGGCGACTTCCTGCCCATCCCCCGTCTGGCCTGGGGCTGCGGCATGGCCCACAAGACCATTCGCGCGGGCCTCTGCCACGGCGGCCGCGCCCGCATGGAGCGCATGATTGAAATCGTCAAGTACGGGCGCGTCGACCCCGGTAAAATGGTCACCCACCGCTTCCAGGGCCTGGAAGGCGTGGAAAAGGGCCTGACCCTCATGAAAGACAAACCCGCCGACGTGATCAAGCCCGTGGCCCTGATATAGTCTGTAGCATTCGATTACACCCTGTGCTGTTCCCCTTCGGGCTCTCTTCCGACACACCGGAAGAGAGCCCGTTTGCGGATTTGCCGGGCGATTCCGCGGGCCATGCTGCCGATTCCGATCATGCTCGGCCTTGCCTTGCCCGCCATGTTCTTTGTCAAGAAAACGGGGAAAAGAAAACCTGACTCCCCAATTCTCCACTCTCTACAGAGCAAAGCGGAAGCCCCCCACACCGGCCAACGCCGCGGCAAGCCCCCCTCCAGGGGGCTTGCTTTTTGTCCGCGCGTGCTTTCTCGCGTGGAGTGATACGTTTTGTGTTGAACAGCACGCTGTATTCTATCGTATATAGAGTGATATATATAATGAAATGTACTATTTATATAATTTTCATTATGAAGCGAAAAATTTCATATAGCAACCTATTCACAGCAGATAGATAGAGTATCTAAATGTAACAAAATGACAAATAAATACTATCTTATATAACTTTATAGCATTATTAAATTTCATTTCAACTCCAAGCAGGCATAAATATATTTCGTAACATGACGATTATTACAACATACAGTCTTACGCGGTTGTTTTCAGCATTTTCAACCGTTCCTGCGCCCTAGTGTCGCCCCAAATGTCCAAAATGCGTTCCGCCACAAATATTCAGCTTTCAAGGAGGGTTCGATGACGACAAAGTGGAAGATCATTTCCGGCTTTCTGTTGATGATGGTTCTTCTGGCGGCTGTGGCCGGTATTGGCTATCGCAGTCTGCAGGAAGCCTCGAAAGGGTTCGAGAACTATCGACGCCTGGCGAAGTTCAACGCGGCCACCAACGACATGGAAACGTGTCTAAACAGAATGGCGTACAACACCTTTCGTTTTCTTGAAAGCAAAGACTCCGGCTTCATGAAGCTCGCCGGAGAGGCCCTGAAGTCCGCCCAGGAACGGATCAAGGAGTGCGAGGAGTACGTTGTGCGGCCCGAGCGCAAAAAGATGCTGGAAACGCTCTCCGCCGACACTCTGGAGCAGGAAAAGAGGCTGGTCGAAATCGAGCGTGGCGTCCTGGCCGGCTACAACACATTCAGCAACAACGTGCAAAATGCCGTGCGCGACCTGACGGCCGAACTGACGAAAACGGCGGAACAGGCCAGGGACAGGCAAAACACCCAGGCCTTGTTTGAAGTTTCCGACGTGCTGAAAGATCTCACCTTCGCCCGCAACAGGCTCGCCGCCTATGCGGCTTCGCGTAGTCCAGAGGATGCCAAGCGGGTACAAGAAAGCCTGGACGGCATGGCCCGCTCCATCGGCACCCTGCGGAACCTCGCCGCGACGGAAGAGGCGAAAGCGCGATTCGCCGGGATCGACACCTCCTTTGCGGCGTTGCGGGCATCCTTCGCGGTGATGGAAAAGGAAAATACCCATTCCTACAAGCTCGTGGGGGAGATGGAAGCGGCCCTCGACGCCACCTTCGCCGCTTCCGGCAAAGTCAGCGGCGAGGTCAACGATGAAATGCTCCAGTTCGGCCTGAAACTGCTGGAAGCCAACTCCTCAGCCCAATGGCAGACCCTTGTGGTCAGCCTGGCCGGCATCCTTCTTGGCGCGGTCTTCGCCGGGCTGATCATCATCGGGCTGATCCGCGTGCTCAAAGATCTGGCCGGATTCGCCTCTGCCGTCAGCCTGGGTAATTTCTCATACCAGATCAAAACGAAGGAAAAGGGCGAAATCGGCGGCATGGTCGAGACCATGCGGCAAATCCCCGCCGTGCTTGAAACTGTGATGAGGGAGGCCGGAACCCTTGTGGCCGCCGTGCTCTCGGGCCGATTCCGGCAACGCCTGGAAGTGCAGGCATTTGCCGGCGCCTTCGCGAATCTGGCCCGCTCGGTCAACTCGGTCGGCGACGCCTACACCTCCGTTCTGGACTCCCTGCCCCTGCCGCTCATGACCAGCAGCAAGGAGCAGAACGCCTTGTTCCTGAACACAAAAGCCCAGGATGCCCTGGGCGGCAACCTGCACTCCCTGGCCGGCGCCGGTCCGGCCGCGGCCGGCTTGCCCCGCGCGGACTCTTACGCCGTCGAGGCTTTGAGCAAAAACAACACGGTCGTGGGCGAGGCGGTCATCCACCCGCGCAACGAGCGCATGGATATCGCGGTCACCGCCCTACCCCTGCGCGATGCCGGCGGCAATACCACCGGCTATATGGAAATAGTCACCGACCTTACGGAAATCAAAAAGCAGCAGAACACCATGTTGCAGGTGGCGGCGGATGCCTCCGCCATTTCGGACCGGGTGGCCGCCGCCTCTGAGGAACTCTCGGCCCAGGTGGAACAGATTTCACGAGGCGCCGAGATGCAACGCGCCCGGGTGGAATCCACGGCGAGCGCCATGTCGGAAATGAACTCCACGGTTCTTGAAGTGGCGCGGAACGCGGGGCAGGCCTCCGAGCAAAGCGAAGGCACCCGGCGCAAGGCGGAAAACGGTGCCGCGCTGGTCGGCAAGGTGGTGACTTCGATCAACTCCGTGAACACGGTGGCCGCCACCCTGCAAGACAACATGCAGGATCTTGGCAGGCAGGCCGAAAGCATCGGCGGCGTGATGAACGTGATCTCCGACATCGCGGACCAGACCAACCTGCTGGCCCTGAACGCGGCCATCGAGGCCGCCAGAGCGGGTGAAGCCGGGCGCGGCTTCGCCGTGGTGGCCGATGAAGTGCGCAAGCTGGCTGAAAAAACCATGCACGCCACGCAGGAGGTGGGCGCGAACATCTCGTCCATCCAGCAATCCGCCCGCACCAACATCACCGAAGTGGACCGGGCTGTGAAGAACATCGGCGAGGCCACCGAACTGGCCGGTTCTTCCGGGGCGGCCTTGCAGGAGATTGTCGACCTCGCGGCCGCGAACTCATCCGTGGTGGCCTCCATCGCCACGGCCGCCGAGGAACAGAGCGCCACCTCGGAGGAAATCAACCGCTCCGTCGAAGAAATCAACCGCATCGCGGGTGAAACGACGGAAGGCATGATCCAGTCTTCCTCGGCCGTGCAGGAGCTGGCCCGGATGGCTCAGGAACTGCGCACCGTCATGGATCAGTTGCGCTGACGGCGCGGCAACGCCCAACAACCACAGAGCGCCCCGCTGCATTCGCAGCGGGGCGCTCTTCACAATGAAAGCGGGCCTGTAAGCCGGGTTCTGTCTCCGCTCGCGCGGGAGGCCGTCATTCCTCTAGGGCCGCGATTACTCACGGCCTCAAGCAACCAACCCGGAAGTTTCGGCCGGGCAGGCCTCAAACACTTCCCTATTCGGTCTTGCTCCAGACGGGGTTTACCCGGCCCGGCGCGTCGCCGCGCCGGCCGGTGGGCTCTTACCCCACCTTTTCACCCTTACCCCGGACAAGCCGGGGCGGTCTCGTTTCTGTGGCACTTTCCGGAGATTTCTCCCCCTGGGGGTTACCCAGCGCCTTGCCCTGTGGAGCCCGGACTTTCCTCTCCGCCAAGGGATTTCTCCCCCGGCGCAGCGACGGCCCGGCCCGCTTTCATTGCCCGGCGGCGACCAAAGGCCGCGCCGAAATTTTCCCCATCACCGCGAGGGCTTCCTCATGCACCAAACCGTTGGAGGCCAGCACGTCGCCTCGGCGGATATCCACGGGCGAGCCGTCGCAGTGCGTCACCCGGCCGCCGGCCTCCTGAACCAGAAGGATGCCGGCCGCCGTGTCCCACGGCATGAGGGTGGTCTCGTAATACAAATCAAAACGCCCGCAGGCCGTCCAGGCCAGATCCACCGAGGCCGCGCCGCACCGCCGCAGCCCCCGGCAGCGGGGCAGAAACGCTTCCATCCGGGCCAGAACCAGGGGCAGCCCCGCGTCCATATCGTAGGGGAAGCCCGTGGCCGCGAGGGACTGCTCCAGCGCGCAGGCCCGGCTCACGCCGATGCGCGCGCCGTTCAGCCAGGCCCCGCTCCCCGCCACAGCGTGAAACAACTCGTTCAGCAGGGGTGTGTTCACCGCCCCGAGCACCGGCTTTCCCTCATGGACCAGGGCTGCGGAAATGCCGACAAAGGGCAGGCCGTGGGCGAAATTCGTCGTGCCGTCCACTGGGTCGATGACCCAACATAAGGCAGGAAGCTCCAGGTCGCGGGCGCTTTCCTCCGCCAAGATACCCGCTTGGGGCAGAAGCTCGGCCAATCGAGCGCACAAGAAGGCTTCCACCGCCACGTCGGTCTCCGTGACCAGATCGATGCGGCCCTTCAGGCGGATGTTCCGGGGCTTTTCGTGGTGCCGGCGCAGCAGTTCGCCCGCTTCGCTCAGTATATCCAGAAAGCGCGGCAGGAATTCGGCCGGATCGGGGCAGGTGGTCATGGCCGGTTGCACGAAAAGATGCCTAGAGCAAATCAACTTTGAAAAGTTGGTTTGCTCTGACGACCGCATAAGCGGATGTCCGCTTGCGGGCTCGTTCAGAAGTCTGTCGGCAATATGGTTTCATAAACATTTTCAAAGTGAAAATGCTCTAGTTGATGAAAACGTCGCTGTAGCGGGCGCGATCTTCCATGGTCTTGCCGGTGCCGCGTACGACCGTGGTCAGGGGATCGTTGTCGATGAGGATATTCAGGCCCGTGCTCTTGTGGATCAAGGTATCCAGCCCTTTCAGCAGCGCTCCGCCGCCGGCCAGGAGAATGCCGTTGGAGGCGATGTCCGCCGCCAGTTCCGGGGGAGTTTTTTCCAGGGCTTTGTGCACGGTCAGAAGGATACGGCGCACGGGTTCGGCCAAAGCCTCGCGCACATGGCCGTCCGTGACCCGCGCCGAGCGGGGCGTGCCGGAAACCATGTCCTTGCCGGATACCTCGACGACAAGCTGCTCCGGCAGGGGGTAAGCGGAGCCCACGGCAAGCTTGATCCGCTCGGCCATGTTCTCGCCGATGTACAACTGAAATTCGTTCTGGAAATAACGCTGAACGGCCGAGTTCATAGCGTCGCCCGCCACCCGGACGGATTCGGCGTAAGCCACGGCGGAAAGGGAGATGACCGCCACTTCCGTGGTGCCGCCGCCGATATCCACGACCATGTTGCCGATGGGCTGATGAATGGGCAGACCCGCGCCGATGGCGGCGGCCATGGGCTCCTCGACCAGGCGCACCTGGCCGGCCCCGGCCTGTTGGGCGGACTCCACCACGGCCCGCTTCTCCACCTGGGTGATCCCCGTGGGCACGCAGATCACGATGTTCGGCCGGGCGATGCTGAAGCCGATCATGACTTTTTTGATGAAAAAGGCGATCATTTGCCGGGTGACTTCAAAGTCGGCAATAACCCCGTCGCGCATGGGACGGATCGCCTTGATGCTCTTGGGCGTGCGGCCGAGAAATTCCTTGGCCTCGCGGCCCACGGCCAGCACGTGGCCGCGGTCTGCGTCAATGGCCACCACCGAGGGTTCGTTCAGGACCACCCCGTTTTTCGGCGTGTACAGGAGGGTGTTGGCCGTGCCCAGATCCATGGCCAGATCTTTGCTGAACAGGTTGAAAAGCTTTCGGAACATGGGTTTCTCTTGAACAGATGGTGCGCGAAACTGTCGGCTACTCCGCTATAATCGCTGCGGGAGTAGTCTTTTGTTGGTTCATGTCCCGCAAGCGGCATTTAATGTACAGGTTTTCCAGAAAAAGCGCCAGATGCTCCGCGGCCATCCGGATGAAATCGTTGCCCGCCTCATCCGGCTCCATCGGCGTGTCGCAGGCCAGGCAGAGCACGCCGCGCGTCTTGCGCTGGATGATCAGAGGCATGGCGATGACGCTCTGGAACCGGGGAATATCCAGGTTGCGCCCCACCAGGGGGGCGTCGGGCAGGCCGTCCGGCCCGTCACTCATGACCGGGGCGTTGTTGCGGAATACCCAGCCGACCACCCCGTGGCTCATGGGGAAGCTCGGCGGGTTCGGCCCGCGCAACAGAAGCGGCGTATTTTCGCCTTCCACCATGTAGGTTTCCCCCACGGCGTCGCGGGTGCAGAGCAACGCATAGGGGCGGCCCGTCATCACGGCCATCAAGTCCAGGAAGTTGCCCAGAAAATCCTTCCAGCGCGTATGCTCGCGCCGCAACTCATAGATCGTCCGCAGGGCGGCGTAGTAGCGGGCCACGGCCCTCCGGCCCTCGTCGGCCTCGGCCTCGGCCTGAAGCTCCGCGACCAGGGTGGAGAACAGGTGCAGGATCTTGCGGTCTTTTTCGGAGAAGGAATACTGCCGCTTGCTGTCCACGCAGAGCACCCCGGCCCCGCCGGGCAGGGCGCAGCCCATGAAGGCCTTGATCTGCTCCTCTTCGTCCCCGGCCGCATAATCCCCACGGCCGCCGCGCCGGCGATCGAAGTTGGAGACCAGAAGCGGCTCGCCCGTGCGTAAAATCCAGCCCACCAGCCCCCGGCCCTCCACGATCTCGGCTTCCGGATCCAGAAGGTTGCCCAAACTGAAGGAAGCCGCCGGCCGGCATTCCTTGCGCTCCCCTCCCTCGACGGGCAGGAACAGTACGGCGGAGTACGCCTCCAGCACGCTGCACAGGAGAGCGAGAACGCGGTCAAGTCGGCTTTGCTGCATCACCTTTCCCTTCACACTCAGTACCGCGCATACGCGGCGCTTTTCATGAAGTACAGGAGTATGCCCCGTCTTTCAAGCACAACGCCGCTCCCTGCAATGAACCTTTCGCGGGCGCTCTCCTCGGAGAGCATTCTGAGAATCAGGCGGAACATGGCGAGATTCTTCAAAAACATAGATATTTCCCTCGCTTTTTTTCTCGTTTTGGGATATGGTTCAACGGTCGGCGCAATACTATATTTTATTACAATAAATTCGTGCCGTGAACGTTTTCCACCGTATACCCAACCTCCACCCCCGCCGACCCGGCGGGGGGAGCGGAAGCACAACGCGCCATGACCCTGGACTGGAAACTCGCCTTTACCGAAGCCGACCCCGCCTGGAAAGACGGCCTGCGCCTCGCGTCGCGGCCGGGGCCGCAGACGTTGGCGCAGTTCAAACACTTTCTTGACCACGTCCACACCAAAATTTGCCTGATCAAACCGTTCTGCGAGCTTGCCGACTACCCCCTGGTGGAAACCCGCGAGCTTCTGCCCTCCTTCGAATGCGATCTCTGGGAACACGAGCGTTTGCCCGGCTTCAGCCTGGTGGCCTTTGCCCGGCCTATCGACTACTTCCACGAGGTGTTCCAGTTCGATCTGCTCCACCCCATCGAGCACAGCCTCCCGCCGGCTCCGGCCCAGGAACGCATGGCGGCCAACCTGACCGTGGTGCAGTCACGCCTGCCGCGCAGCCTGCAGGAGGACATCCGCCTGCGCTTCGCCAAAGAGGACGTCACCTCTCCGGGCCTGTATCCCCAACTCATGACCTATCTGGCCAACATGGACCGGGCCCAGGTCTTCGGTATGCATGGCGACAATCCGCAGGAGCGCCGCTTTCACCTGGCCGGGGTGTACGCCTCCTTCCCCTCGGACCTGGATACGGAAGTCAAACGCTACGGCCTGCGTATCGGCAAGTTCACCCTGGACGATCCCGATTCTTATGAGCGCAACCGCAATTTCGTCTGCCGGCACCTGATGGAACTCTACGGATTTCCCGTGGCCTCGGAGCGGCGGACCTCGGCCGCGCTGTTCGCCCGCCGGCTGCACAAAATGGGCGAGAAGTTCCTGATCCGCACCCTGAGCCAATCCGACCGCACCCTAACCACCATCTGGAACGACGGCGCGGGCCGGCCTTACCCCCTGGTGGAAAAAATCGCCCTGGTCTCGGTGGACGAAGACCACGAACTGCTCCCGGACCTTCTGGATCAAGGCTACCTGCTGGATACCCGCAGGCGGGTGGTCATCCTACGGGTGCGCTACCGGCAGCATAAGTTCAGCCCGGACAACGTGCGCCAGGAACGGGCCATTTCCGTGGAGTCGCAGGAGGTCATCCACCCGATCTCGGGCAAATCCCTGACGGACGTCGGGATCATCCGCGACACGGCCAACATGTTCCTGCGCCTCAACGACATCGTCCGGGGCGAGCATACGGGCAGAATTATTTACAAACGCAGTGAAATAGTGGAGAATACCGATTCGGAGGAAAAGCGCCTCAAGTTCCTGTACGCGTGGCTTTCCAAGCACCAGCGCCGGATGATCGCCTACAGTGAGGAATTTTTCGCCAATATCGAAAAGATTCTGGACGGCTACCTCCTCGCGCCGGAACACTACGAGTTGTTCACAGGCATGAACGAACTCTACCTGGAGGTCGTGGCCCGCTACAGCTATATCCAGCAGGCCAGAAAAATCCGGGTGCTGGAAGAGTTGCAGGCCAGAACCCTGCGCGGCGCGCGCATTTCCTACGGCAAAATGCTGACCGAGGCCGTAAGCCTGCTGCATTCGCTGAAGTTTGAAATCGTCAGCTATTTCGACACCCTGGTGGGAACGGTCATCGCCATCGGCGACGGCATCCTGAACGATCCCTATCTGCGGCGCGCGTATATCGATAAGCCCGACGAAGCCTTGACGGCACAGGGAATGGACATCAAAAAGAATTACGGGAGACTGGTGGCGCTTATCGACGACTTCAAAGCCATCCGTAAAAGCAAGCGGGAAACCGCGCAACGCGGCCTTTCCCACCCCCAGTTGTAGGCAGTGCCGTCACGGAAGGGGATGCAACTCTCTGCCGAGGCGCGTCCGTTTTTACCAAAGTCCGATCGGCTCGACGATTTTTCCGCCGCCTTTCCGCGCCGATGCGCGGGGCGGCAAACCCACAGGATACACAGGAGTTTTTCGGTGAGCACGCTTCTCAAAACCCCTCTGGCGGCGTGGCACAGCGCCAACGGCGCGAAAATGGCCGAATTCGCGGGCTGGGACATGCCCATTCAGTACCCCACCGGTATCATCACCGAACATCTGCACACCCGCAGCGAAGCCGGCTTGTTCGACATCTGCCACATGGGCGAGTTTCTGCTGGAAGGCCCCGGCGCGGGCGAGACCCTGGGCAAGGCCCTGACCGTGAACCTGGCCACCCTCAAGCCGGGGCGCTGTCGCTACGGGTTTCTGCTCAACGAGAAAGGCGGGCTGCTGGATGACCTAATCGTCTACCGTCTGGCCGACGAGCGCTGGATGATCGTGGTCAACGCCGGCTGCCGGGCCGGGGACTTCGCGGCTTTGCAGGGGCGCCTCGGGCCATCCCTGCGCCTGGAAGACGTCTCCGACGCCACGGCCAAGCTCGATCTGCAGGGCCCGCAATCCGTCGCCGTTCTGGAAACCGTCCTGCCCGGCCCCTGGCGCAAGCTCCCCTACTTCGGCTTCACCGAATCCCAGTTCGACGGCGGGCCGATCCTGGTCAGCCGCACCGGCTACACCGGGGAACTGGGCTTTGAGTTGTACTTGCCCTGGGACAAGGCGGAAAAGCTCTGGACCCTGCTTCTGGGCGATTCCCGGGTCAAGCCCGTGGGCTTGGGCGCGCGTGATACCCTGCGCCTGGAAGTCGGCCTGCCCCTGTACGGCCACGACCTGGACGAGAACCACACCCCGGCCGAAGCGGGCTACGCCGGTATGTTGACCTCCCAGGCTCCTTACGTGGGCCGCGACGGCGCCCATGAAGTGCGCGAAAAACTTACGGCCCTTGTTCTGGACGGTCGCAGAAGCGCCCGCCAGGGCGATGTCGTGGCCCTGCCTTCGGGCGAAGAGGTCGGCGTCGTCACCAGCGGCTCGTTCTGCCCCTCGGTGGGAACGGCCGTGGCCCTGGCCTACATCCGGGCCGAGGCGGCCGGCGCTCCCGAATACGTGATCCGGGCGGCGAGGGCGGAACTGCCGGCCCGCGCCTCCACCCTGCCCTTCTATGCCGGAGGCACGGCCCGTGCGGCCCTGGTGTAGCAAACGGGCTCTCTTGCGGGGGATCCTCTCCTTCGCGCTTTTCGCCTGCCTGCCTATCGTGTGCATCCAGGCCCATGCGGCCACGCCCGGGTATCGCCTGGGCGTGGCCATGCCTTCCATCCGGGAAAGCCGCTGGCAATACGATCTCCAGGCTATCCGCGCCCAGGCGGCGCGGATGGGTGTGGAGGTCGTGTTCCGTTTTGCCGACAACAGCCAGGAGCAGCAAAACCTCCAGATCATGGAGATGGCCAATCTCGGCATCAACGCCCTGCTGCTGGTGCCGAACGACGGGAACGCCGCCGCCCCGGCCGTGGACTATGCCAAGACCCGCGGCGTCGTGGTCATTGCGTATGATCGCCCGGTGCGGGACTGCGCCCCGGATGCGTACGTCACCTTTGAACAAACCAGGGTCGGCGAGTTGCAGGGGCAATATCTGGCCGAGCACGCGCCCACGGGCGCTTACATTCTTATTTACGGCCCCAAAGAAGACGGCAACTCCGCCATGTTCCGCGAAGGAGCCATGCGGGTGCTGCGCCCGCTGATCGAGCGCGGCGACATCCAGATAGCGGCGGAAGGCGAGGCCGAGGGCTGGAAGCCCGAGGCGGCCGGTGAGCTGGTCCGGCGAGGTCTGGCGACCGGCATGGACATCCGGGCCGTGCTGTCGCCGAGCGACGTGCTTTCCGGCGCGGTTGTCGAAGCCCTGTCCGAAAAGGATTTGGCCGAAAAAATCCCGGTCACCGGGCAGGACGCCACAGCCGAGGCCCAGGAACGGATCGCCCTCGGCCTGCAAAGCATGACGGTGTTCAAAGACACCGACCTGCTTGCGGCCAAGGCCATGCGGACGGCCCTTCAGTATCTGCGCGGCGAGCCGGCCGCCCCGGACGAGGAACTCGACAACGGCCGCCGAAAGATACCGACCTATTACGTGCCCGTCATGTTTGTGGATAAAGACTCCCTGCCCTGGCTTCTGCGCAGGCCGGAATACCCTCGTTGAGCATATGGCCGATCCGCACAGCTTTTACCTTGCCCCGGACGAATGGGCCGAGCCGTTCATCCTTCGCGGCCCGGAGGCCCATCACCTTTGCCGCGTGTTGCGCATCAAGGCGGGTGAGCGGGTGCGCCTACTGGACGGCCTGGGCCGGACGGGCCTCTTCACGGTTGCCGAAGTGGGTAAGAAAGACGCTCGCCTGACGCCGGAAAGCGAAGAATTCCATCCTCTGCCGGGAACGCGCTGCACTCTGGCGGCCGGTTTCTCCAAGGCCCTGCGCCGAGGCTGGTTCCTGGAGAAAAGCGTGGAGCTTGAGGCCCACCGTCTCTGGTTCTGGCAAGGGGATTACAGTCAGGCCGCCCTGCCGGACGTGGAAAAATCCGCCTGGCGCGCGGATCTGCTGGCCGGGGCGAAACAGTGCGGCAACCCCCGCTTGCCGGAACTCTCCCTGGTCAGGGGTGGCGTTGCCGAGCTGGCCGAACGCGCCAAGGCTTTTGATCGGGCCTTCATGCTCTACGAGGGTGATACCGGCGGCCGGATGCTCGACAAGGTCGACTTGGCCGCTCCCGGCGAAATCCTGCTGGTTGTCGGCCCCGAGGGCGGTTTCTCGCCGCGCGAAGTGGATCTGCTCGCCGCCGCCGGGGTCGCTCCCGTCAGTTTGGGAGAGCGTATCCTGCGTTGGGAGACCGCCGCGATCCTGACCCTCGGCCTGGCTTGGTGGGCCAGGCAATAAGCTACGAAGGGAGGGCCATGTCCGATCCGATTCTCAATTGCCGGCGGGAAGATTTCGAACGATTCCACGACCTCTGCTCCGCCCGGATCGATGCTTGCCCGGACGGCCTCTGGGGGGGAACCCTCGGCGGCTCCCCACTCTGGCAACAGTTGCCGCACACCTTCGCCTGTGTCGGGTTGCCGTACGCTATCCAGGAACCGGCAACGTCGCGCGCGGCCGGGCTTTCCGCGCCGCACGAACGCATGAGCGCGGCCTTCGGCAAGCCGCGCACCGTATCGCACGCCCTGCTCGGCAGGGTGCGGCACGCCAACCATCACCTGGGCTGCATCGACGCCCTCTCGCGGAATCGCGGTCTGGCCGGAGTGTATTGATGAGCATTCTTCCCCCCTTGCCGGAACGCCTGCGCCCCACCGACCTGCCCGGCTTCGTCGGCCAGGAGCACATGCGGGCCAAGCTGGAAAACCTCCTGCGGGCCGAGCGCCTGCCGAGCATTCTTTTTTTCGGCCCGCCCGGCTGCGGCAAATCCACTCTGGCCATTCTCCTGGCCAACGCCCACGGCAAGAAGGTCACCCGGATCAGCGCCCCGGAGGCCGGGTTGCAGCAGCTTCGTCGCACCCTGGCCGGAACGGATGTGCTTATCCTGGACGAGCTGCATCGTTTCTCCAAGGCCCAGCAAGACTTTTTCCTGCCCATCCTGGAAAGCGGCGAGTTGACCCTCCTGGCCACGACTACGGAGAACCCCTCGTTCAGCGTCACCCCGCAGTTGCTCTCGCGCCTGCACGTGTTGCGCCTGCGCCCCCTGGCCCATCAGGATCTCGTGGCCCTGGCCGGACGCGGGGCGGAGACTCTCGGCTTTCGGCTCGACGATGCCGGCGCGGATCTGCTGGCCACCCTGAGCGGCGGTGACGCCCGCAGCCTGCTCAACCTGGTGGAATATGCCGCGACCCTGCCGGAAGACCAGCGCGGCGGCGCGGCCCTGAAGGACCACCTGCCGGAAATCGTGGCCCGGCACGACAAACAGGGCGACAAGCATTACGAGCTGGCCTCGGCCCTGATCAAATCCATCCGGGGCAGCGACCCGGACGCGGCCATCTACTATCTGGCCTGCCTTCTGGACGGCGGCGAGGATCCCCGCTTCATCACCCGCCGGTTGATCCTCTCGGCGGCCGAAGATGTGGGCTTGGCCGACCCCGCCGCCCTGCCCCTGGCCGTGGCCTGCCATCAGGCCGTGGAGAGCATCGGTATGCCGGAGGGGTTCCTGCCCATGTCTGAAACCGCGATCTACCTGGCCCTCGCGCCCAAGAGCAATTCCGCTTACGCCGCCTATCTGAACGCCTCTCGCGAGGTCAAGGCCGCCGGAATAGCCCCGGTCCCCCTGCACCTGCGCAATGCCTCCACCCGCCTCCAGAAGGAATGGGGCTACGGCAAGGGCTATCTTTACCCGCACAATTACCCGGAGGCCTGGGTGGAGCAGGAGTACCTACCTGAAAGCCTTGGCGTGCGGCAATTTTACCATCCCAAATCCCTCGGGGCCGAAGCGGCTCTGGCCTCCCGCCACAAGCGCGCGGCGGCCAAGAAAAAAAGCTGAGACAACAACGCAAACGAGAACGCCATGACCCATATTCCTCTTCCCGGCGACACGTACGCCTCACCGCCATTCACCGGCTCGGCGCCCTTTTTCCCCAGCCTGCGTTTTTACCCGCAACTTGCCGGCATCCTGTACCGGGAGGGCGGCAAAGCCAAAACCGGCAACTACACCGGCGGAGACTGGGCGGGAGCCAGCCTTGCCGTCCTGCGGGCGCTCGAGGCCTGCGGCGTCCGGGTTGAAGCCTCCGGCATGAGCGTGCTGGACGACCCGGCCCCCTGCGTGTTCGTGGCCAACCACATGAGCACCTTGGAAACGTTCGTGCTGCCCTGCGTCATCCAGCCGCGCAAGGATCTGACCTTTGTGGTCAAGCGCAGCCTGCTCACCTTCCCCGGCCTCGGCCCTGTGCTGAGCAGCCGGCGGCCTGTGGCCGTCGACCGGGTCAACCCCCGGGAAGACCTGACCACGGTGCTGGAAGAAGGCGCAAAGCGCTTAGCCGAGGGCACCTCGGTCATCGTTTTCCCCCAGAGCACGCGGGCTTCCGGCCTGGATCTGAGTATGTTCAACAGTATCGGCGTCAAGCTGGCCCGCCGGGCGGGTGTGCCCGTGGTGCCCCTGGCCCTGCGCACCGACGCCTGGGGCACGGGTGCCCTGATCAAGGATCTCGGGCGGCTGCACCCATCTCTTCCCGTGCATTTCGCCTTCGGGGAGTCACTCGCCGTTGCCGGCAACGGCAAGGAAGAGCACAAGCGGGTCTGTGACTTCATCGCGGGCAAACTTCAGGAATGGGGCGTGCCGCAACTGCCCGCCTGATCGCAACGCCATACTGAAAAGCCGGGGCCCGCAAAACGGACCCCCGGCTTTTCAGTATGGCGCCGGCTTATAGCTGCGAGGTGCAATTCGGGCAGCGGGTCGCGTTGGCCGAAATGGATGTGAAGCAGAACGGGCAGTCCTTTTTGCCCACGGCGGCGGCCGTGCCTGTGGCCTCACGCAGTTTGTTGATGCCTTTGACCAGCATGAACACCGCGAACGCGACGATCACAAAGCTGATCAGCACATTGATGAACAATCCCATGTTCAAGGTGACGGCCCCGGCTTCCTGGGCCGCCTTCAGGCTGTCGTAAGGGGCGGGAACCTTGCCCTCGTGCAGCACCAGGAACAAATTGGTAAAATCCACCTTGCCGAGCAACATGCCGATAGGCGGCATGATCACGTCCTTGACCAGGGAATCGACAATTTTCCCGAACGCCGCGCCGATCACGATACCCACGGCCATATCCACGGCATTGCCTTTCACAGCGAATTCTTTGAATTCCTTCAACAGTCCCATAGCGTCTCCCTCTTGCGTGCGGCGTTGTCGGCCGGGGCGGCCGCGCCACAATTCCATAACGGCAGTATACGCGTGCCCTGCGAAAATTCCACATATTATAAATATTTTTCGATACCGGGTGACGATCGACTCACTCCACGAGAAAGTGGCCGGCCGTTCCCATTGCCGCCTCAAGAAAACGGCCGTGGACTATACAACATTTACGAATCATAAACAACGCGCGGACATGCGGCGGCCCTCCCTCCGCCGCGCTGCGAGCGGTACCGCGCCGTTGCCGGGCGCCGCATCGTATCTTTTTGCTTTTTCTCCACTTCTGGAATAAAAAGAGGCATACCACGCGAGGTTTCCATGCCGCTGTCTCATTTTACGAATGTCGCCCTCTCAGCCGTCGCCGCCGTGGTTCCCGGCCAGACGCATTCCGTCCTTGACGAACTGCGGTATTACGACGGAGATCGGGAACGCGCCCTGCGTTTCTCCGAGACAAGCGGCCTGCGCGAACGCCGGGTCGCCCCGGAGGGAGTCACCGCCTCCGACCTGTGCATCCAGGCGGCACGCTTTCTGCTCGACGCGACGGGAACGGACGGTTCCGAAATCGGCGCGGTGCTCTTTGTCAGCCAGGCTTCGGACTACCTGCTGCCGGCCACCGCCGCCCACCAGCAGCACATTCTCGGCCTGTCCGGCGAATGCGCGGCCCTGGATATCACCGTCGGCTGCGCCGGTTTTGTCAAAGGATTCTGGACCGGCGCGGGTCTGATCGCTTCCGGGGCCTGCTCCAAGGTACTGCTCCTTGTGGGCGACACGCCCGCCCGCTTCCTGGACCCGGCCAACCGGGTCGTCGGGCCGGCTTTCGGCGACGCGGGCACCGCCGCCTTGCTGGAATACCGCGAGGGCGCTCCTTCCATGAGTTTTCTCCTGGGCTGCAACGGGGCCCGCCAGGAAGCTCTGCTCATTCCCGGCGGCGGCGCCCGTATCCCTTCCCGCCCCGGCGACACGCCGGAAAGCCCTTTTCATCAGACCGTCGCCGACACCAAGGGCAACCCCTGGAGCCTCGGCGGTTACGGGCGCATCTACATGGACGGCATGGCCGTGTATTCCTTCGGAGTGTCGGTCATTCCGCCGCACATCAAGCGCCATCTGGCCCTGGCCGGGCGGAACGCGGCGGACCTGGATCACCTGCTGCTGCACCAGACCAACAAGGTCATGCTGGAGGCGATCATCCGCAAGGTCGATGTCGCTCCCGAGCGCGCTCCATTCACGGCCCTCTCCAAGTACGGCAACCTCGGCGCGGCCTCGATCCCGGCGCTGATCTGCGATCATTTCGCCCCGGCCGGAGCCGGAAGCGAAGGCCGGGGCAGCGCCGCGACCATGCTGTGCGGCTTTGGGGCGGGGTTGTCCTGGGGGTCGTGCCTGCTCTCCCTTGCCGAGACCCGCGTGTTCGGCGTGCGCGACTTTGTCCCGCCGCCCCACATCCCCACGCGGGAAGAACGCATCGCGTACTGGCACGAGAAATTTCAAAAAGGAACCTGAGCCTTCCGGATACGCCACCTATGATTGTCGACCCTATTTTTCTTGCCGGGCCCTCCATCACCCGCCGCGAAATCGAGTATGTGACGACGGCCGGGGCCGTGGGCTGGAACCTGCGGGGGGCGGAGTTCATCCGGGCCTTCGAGCGGCGTCTGGCCGCGCGGGTCGGCCGGCCGCACGCCCTGGCCACGGCCAATTGCACCGGAGCCATGCACCTGGCCCTGACCGCCCTGGGAATCGGTCGCGGCGACGAGATCCTGGTGCCGGAAATCGCCGACATCTCCGTTGCCGCCGCCGTGCTCTACACGGGGGCCGCGCCGGTTTTCTGCGATGTGGATCCGCTTTCCCTCTGCCTGACGCCCGCCACGGCCGAGGCCCGGATCACCCCGGCGACCAAAGGAATACTCGCGGTCCACCAATACAGCGGCCTGTGCGACATGCCCGCCCTTGAGGCTCTGGCCGAGCGGCGCGGCCTGTTCCTGCTGGAAAATACCGCCCAGGCCCTGGGCGGCGCGATAAACGGCCGGCCGGTGGGCGGGTTCGGGGATATTTCCGTTTGCAGCTTCAACGAAGCGGATACGCCAACCTGCGGCGAAGGCGGGATGCTTCTGGCCTCCGACCCCGAGCTGTTTCATCGGGCGCTCAAACCCGCTCTGCACGGGCGCGGCGAAGGGAACCCCTTCATTTACGAGCAACTCGGTTTTGATTACGCCATGTCCAACCTTCAGGCCGCCCTGGGTTTGGCCCAGGTGGAACGGCTGGACGAACTGACGGCTCAAAAGCGCCGCGTTTTTTCCTGGTATCGGGAACGCCTGGAGCGGGTGCCGGGCGTCTGGACGACTCCCGGGCAGCCGGGTGTGGACAATCCCCACATCATGACCGCCCTGTTCTTTGAGGACGCCTCCATGCTGCGCCATACGCTGCTGCAACGGCTGGCCGCGTCCGGAATCATCTGCCGGCCGGTCCATTACCCCCTTTCATCCATGCCGATGTTCACCAAGGCGGACAACCCGGCAGCCTACGGCCCGGCTCTGCGGGCTCTGCTCCTGCCGAGCGGGCACAACCGCACGGAAGAGGAAATCGATCACGTGGTGGCGACCATCGCCGCCCTGACGGCCGAACCGGCTCTGCCTTCGGTTCGGCTCCGTCCGACCGGAACCCTCGCCTACAAGTCCGACGTGCTCTCCCGCATCGCCAAGGCCAAGAGTGACGGCTTGCGCGTTCCCTTTGCCCACGACGGCCGGAAATACGCCCTGCGCGCCGTGACCGCCGCCGACGCCGCGAACCCGGAAACCGTTTCCCTGCTCGCCCAATGGCGGCGGGAGAACAGCCGGGTCTTTCTCTGGCACTTCACGGCCGACGATGCCTTTATCAGGGGAACGCTGCGCAACTATCTGGAACGGGCCCGTGAGCATCTGCTCTTTTTCATTGCCGAGGGGGACGAGTTGTTCGGCCAAATCGGCCTGGACGACTTCAACTTCAGCAAACGCGAGTGCGTGCTGGAAACGTTGATCCTGCGGCCGTCCCCGCCCAAAGGGCTGGGGGCCGCCGCCTGCGAGGCGTTGTTCGCCTTCGCCCGCGAGCATCTCGACGTGCGCAGGTTGTACAACCACATGCTGGCTTCCAACACGAAAGTCCGGCTCCTCGCCTCGGCCCAGGGATTCTCGGAAGTCAACAGAACTCCGCTGTGCAAAGAGGAAACGGCCGACGGGGTCGTGTTTCACCCCATTTACGTGCTCGGCCATGACAAGCCGGACGACCATCTGGTGGTCACGGCCAAGGATCTGTAACGCAAATTCAAGGATCACCCATGCCAAGCCGCGACGATATTCTGCTCATCCTCAAACGAGCCCTGGAAGAAACCCAGCGCGGCGCGCCGAAGCCACACGCGTTCAGTCCGGAACTGCCCCTGCTCGGCAGCGCGGGCGTGCTCGACTCTTTGGACACCATGATCTTTCTCGATCATGTCGATGAAATGGTTTCGGCCGCGACGGGCAAGACAATCACCGTGGTCGGGGAAGACGCCTTCGCCCGCGAGGAGAGCCCCTTCCGCTCCATGTCCGATCTGGCGGACTATGTTCTGGAGCTTCTCGGCCGGGAGTGACCTTCGAGCGACTCAGTCCTCGAAGAGGAGGCGCACCCCGGCCAGATCGGCGGGCGGTGCGCTCTCCAGGCGGACCCACTCCGAAGACGACTCGGCCGCCCCGGGCAGCCCGGCCAGCCAATCCAGGGCCGGCCTGTTCCGGGGGCCTTCCCGCCGAGGCAGGAACACTCCCGGGCCGGCCTGGAGGAATTCCCCGGCCCGGCGGAGCATGGCCGCGATCATCCCGGCTTCGATTCCCCGCCCCAACGCCCGGCAACTGACCACCAGTTCGTCCAGGCGGAGGTCTTGCTCTTCTTTCCGGGCCAGGGCAACGGCAATAAGGCCGCCGTCGGACAGCCGATCGGACAGGGACGCGGCGACCACGCACCTGCCGGGCGTGCCGAGCCAGGCATCCACCTCGCTTCGTTCCGGGCGCTTGTACGCCAAAATGAACTGGTTTGTTTTGTGCAGCAGCTCATGGATGCGACCGCCCCGCTCCGCCGGGTTTACGGCGATGCGCACCGTCACCTCCAGCTCGCGCAGGTATTCTTCTCGGCTCATATGCCGGCGCAGGAACTTCCGGCCGGCTTCGGCCCGTAAATCCGCGCCGCGCAAGAAGTCTTCCGGCTCGAGGGAGCGCTTCCACAGCCCCGGGTACCAGCGCAGGCCGGCCGCGATATCGTCCGCCGTGTCGGCTTCCAGAATGCGCACCTCGGGCAGGTTCCGGGCCACGTCAAAACGTTCGCCGGGGTTATCGTCGACGAACAGGACCGCGTCCGCGCCGATGTTCAGTTCGGCGGCGACGGCCGCCACTCCTTCCGCCTTGGGCTCCCAGGAGACGGCATGGGCCGCGAAGTCCTCCCAACGCAGGGGGTAGTCGTCGCGCTCGGCGAACAGCGCCCGCGCGTCCTCCTCTTCATTTTTGGACACCAGAGCCAGAAGGATGCCGCGCCGGGCAAGCTCGGCCAGGGCGCGCTGCACCTCATGGCGGGGCTTCACCGCCCGGATGCCGTCCTCGCCGAGCACTCCGTCGTGCAGGGTGTTGTCCAGGTCCACGGCGACAGCCTTCAAGGCCGGGAACAGCAGGGCCGGGATTCTGCGCAGGCCGAGTTCCCGCGCCAGGAAAAGACAGGCGGAGTTGGACAGGCGGGTGCCGGAATACGGCTCCAGACGAGCGTCGAAAGCGGCATCGCCCAAGGAGGCCAGAGTCTCGTCGCAGTCCAGAAAATCCACGTCCGCGAGAGCGGGGAACGCCGCGCCGCGCATCCCCAGGCAGGCCGCCGCCACGCGCGGGCAGGCGACCCGGCTTTGCAAATCGCGGATGCGGAAAACCAGCAGGGAGAGGATATCCGGCCCCGCGCAGCGCGCGGCGTCGAACCAGATCAGGTGGAGATCCGCGTCCTCCGGAAGATCGGCGAAGGACAGGCTGTCGTCATACCCGCCGAACAGGAATTCCGCCCGCACCCCGGACAGGCCGAGAAAGGCGTTGAGCACCGAAGCCGCCGGCTCGAATGCGTGATTCCGATGCACCGCAATGCGCAGGACGGGCAACTCGGGATCGGGCGGCCCCGAAAGTTCCTCCCGCTTAAGAGGATCACGGAACAGAAAGCGTGTGGGCATGGTGTTCTCCCCCATAGATGGCCGGTTCCAGGCAGCGCACGGCGTCCAGCTCCAGGGCGCAGGCTCCCCAGGAGAGGCCGATGCCGTAGCCCTGCATGACGGCCCTGACCTTCCGGCCCTTGAGCGCCTCCGCCAGGGAACCGCACAATACGCCCGGAATGGAGGCCGAATTCTGGTTGCCATAGCGGCCGAAGCGGTCCGAGGGTGCCTTGTCCGCCGGAATGCCGGCCTTGCGGGTGATGGTGTCGACAATGTACTTGTTGGCCTGGTGCAGGATGAAATAATCCACATCCTCCACCCCAAGGCCGGAAAAGGCCAGAATGTCGCGCAGCAGATCCGGCTGCTCGGTCATGGTGAAGGTGAACACCCCGAAGCCGTCCATGAAAAAATTCTCGTCGGAGCGAACCACGCCGCCGCCGCGATCGATCTCCGCCCGGGTTTCCGGGCCGGAAGGCGTTCTGGACCCGCCGGCCGGAATGCAGAGGGTTCGCAGGCGGGAGCCGTCCGCCCGCAGGATGAAGCGCATCTCCGAGGCGGAAGGGTCGGGCTCGATCAGGGCGGCGCTGCCGGCGTCGCCGAACAGAGGCGCGGTGGGGCGGTCCTTCTTGTGCACCAGCCGGCCGAGGGTATCGCCGGCGGTCAGCAACACCGGGCCGCCCCCGGCCGAGGCGGTCATGGCCGCGAGCCACAGACCGTGGACAAAGCCGGAGCAACCCAGGGGAACGTCGAGGGCGGCCGCGTCCTTCCCCAGGCCGAGCGCAGCGTGCAGCACGTGGGCGTTGCCGGGCATGGGGTAGTCCGGGGTCTGGGTGACGCTGATCACCGCCCGGATTTCCGCGGGCCGCAGGCCGCATTCTTCCAGAACCATGCGCGCGGCCAGGGCGCACATGTCGCCGGCCGTGGTTTCCGGGCGGGCTTGCCTGCGCGCGCCGAAACCGAAGATATCCTTCATGCGGCGCAACTGTTCCGGGTCGTGATTGTAGTATTCCGGTTCGTCGTCGATACGGCGCTCGTCCTCCCCCAGAACCAGGGAGCAGGCCCGCAACGCCGCGCCGCGCAAAATGAAATCAGCCATTATGCCTCCCGACCGACGTTGCGGCCGTGAGTTCCCGAATCTTTCGGACAAGCTCGGCCTGCCCGACCAGCAACGGGATGTCGCCGGGGGCGAAGGAAATGCCGAATCGGGCCTCCAGGGCCATGACAATCTCGACATGCTTCATGGAATCCCAGGCCGGGCAGGAGTCTTTGCCGACATTCCCGCCGCTCGGAACATTTCGGCCGAGCAGGACGGACAAGACTTCGGCCACTCCACTTTCAATATCCGGCATTATTCCTCCTTCCGGACGAAAAATCGCCCCACCGTCCGATCTCGGGCGATGGGGCGACCGTCGTGCGGCGGCGCCGCCCGTCTTTCCGGAAACCGTTACCCGGTGATCAGCTTCACGTACATATTGCCAAGTTCCGGGTGATTGTACACGGTATAGTCCGTGCCGTCGATGGTCGCCGTATTGTTGTCGGTGCTCCAGCCGGCATTCTGCAGCAGGCCGGCATCCGTGGTGTCGGCCCGCAGGCGGACTTCCGAGCCGTTCCCCTTCGCTCCGCCGATCAGGTTGTTGAGCAGATCGGTGTTCAGGCCGCCGTCGTTATGACCGTTGGCGATGTCCAGCACCAGTTTTTCCAGGCCCGAGACCCGGCCTTCGCTCACGGCCTTGTTCATGCTCTTCAAGCCGTTCTCGGCGTCGTCGAAGCGCAGGTACAACAGGTCGTCGTTCCCCGCGCCGGCCAGGTGGAAAGTCTCGCCCAACTGTTCGGCCGAGTTCACCATGGTCACGTTCGTATCCGGCCCGAAGTACTGCACGTCGATATTGGGGTTGGCCGCCAGCAGGTTGGAGAGCCAGGTCTGTCCATGAGCCGGATCAAGCCCCTGAATGATGATGCTCTCGCAACTCAGTCTGGCCAGAACTCCGGGGGTTTCCAGCCAGTCCTTGAACTGCGCCGCGAAGGCCTCGGCGCTTTCCGCCTTGAGCACGAGCAGATCGTTCCCGGCGCCGGCCGTGATGTCGATGCCGGCGGAAGCATGGATCTTACCGCTGAAAACCAGCACGTCTCCGCCGCTGCCGGTATTGATGGAAATGGAACTCTGCGCCCCTTCGGTCTTGATGTCGCCGTTGATTTCCACGCGATCCGAACCGTTGCCCAAACTGACGGCGATCGAGGAGCCCTCGTTGGACTGGCGTCCTCCTTGCGCAAGCACGTCGCCGTTCAGGATGATCGTGTCATTGACAGGCGGGCCGTATTCATTTCCGGAACCGATGTCCACGTACCCCCCGTTCAGGGCCTCTATGGCCACGGCACGGGCGCCGGCCGGCAACGCGGACGGATCGGTGATGGTGCAGGAGATGATCACCGTCAGGGGGAGATTCGCGGACTGCCCGGTATTCGGGTCGTAGAGGTAGCCGTTGATTATGCTGAACTGCCCGCCGTCCGCCGAAAGGCCGACGCTGTGTTCGGGGTTTTCCACCGTCACAGACAGCGTTCCGACAGTGAGATACGCCGCCGCATAATTCGCGTCGTCAGCATTGACCGCAATGCCGTATGAGGCGGAGCCCTGACCGTCGGCCACTCCGCCGGCGGCGCGGATATTCAGATCTTTCACATCCAGATCCAACATGGCGCCGGCGTAACCAGCGCCGGGTCTGTCGTTCGCCGTGACGAGGAGGCCGTAATTGCGGCGCCCGCCCTCGGCAGCCAAGTCGAGCTTATGCAACATTCCTTCTTCCGTGATGTGGGGTCCGTAATTGGACTCGGAGCCCCGTCTGACGCGCACATTGGCACTCTCCACGTGGAACGCCGTTGCCGTGGTATCGTGGGCGAGCCCGGCCGATGCGGCGTCGGCGGGTTTGATCCGAGCGGCGATTTCCACTTCCGGAGCGTTTAAGTAGAGATTCGAGGAAGAGTGGTGGTAGACGGAATTATGGAGCATGACGCCGGTGGCCGAACCTTCATTGCCCCGGTGGAGGGTGGTCACGTCGATGCTGATCTTTTCGTCGGCAGAAAGCAGGAACTTATTTTTCTTCCCGCCCATCTCAAGGCCGATGATTTCATTGACATCCGCCACGCCGTTCGTTCCGGCCGTACCTGTAATATTTATGTTCCGCCCGTAGATTGTTCCGGAAGGGCCGTACGCCATGGAGCCAACCCCCGGCGAATCGACGGCTATGGGGCCGTCGCCGATATACACCGCACTCATGTTGCGGCCGTCGCCGTCCAGCGAGAGGTTCACATCCCCCTTCGCCGCCAGCCTCACCTGGCCGCCGTCGGTGATGCTTACGGCCGAGGCTTTGTCGATGCCGCCGCCCGAATGGACGCCGCGCAGGCTGGTTGTGAAGTTGATATCCCCACCGGCGGTAATATGCGCATCGCCGCACTCAAGTCGAAGGCCGGAAACCGGCCCCTCGGTCGAGCCGAGATCCAGCTTCACCTCAACATCACCGGCGGCTTTGATATTCACAAGGGTCTGATCCGTGCCCGGAAGGTACCCGCTTCCGCTCCAGTCTCCCGAGGTATCTTGCCGATACTGGTCTTGGAGCCTGTACATGTAGTCTCGATACTCGTCGTCGGAAGCGAAGTCGCTCCGCTTGGGCAGATCCCCGTTCCGCAGGCCATAGCCGGAGTAAATGCCGTATACCCCGTCCGCGTCCAGCGCGCCGCCGGTGGTCTGATCCGAGATGGCTATCGCCACATCGCCGCCGGACTCCACCGTGACATGGCCGCGATCGGAAGCGGACACTCCCGCATAGGTAATGCCGGAATGATCCCGCGTGGCCGCATCGCCGGTAATTCCGACGCCCAAATTCACATCGCCCGACGCCCGCAACGCGACTTCGGCGTGATTGACCCGGTACCCGGAATCCCACCAGGATCCTTCTACCTCAGCTCCCTGGGCGAACACGGCGCCCACCACGGAGGAACCTGAACCGCCTTCAAAGCCCTGACCGGTGACGGCTATGTCGATCGCGCCCGCATCAATGGAGGCGCGCCCGCCGGTGACGGCAAGCACGCCGGTGACCGTGCTCCCGGAATCCCCCGTTTCCGGAGTCATGGTGGCATTGTCGGCCAGAACATTCAAACGGAAATCGCCGTTGTCCCAGGCGCCAGGCACTTCCAGACCGTCGGCCGAGGCCCCCTTGCCCACCGCGCCGGTCGCCATTCGGGCCGTATACCGGTACTCTCCTTTCGGTTCGTACCCCTGGTTCGGATCGTAGATAGGATCAAAGTGGCGCAGATGCATGGTCCGCAGAGGCGTGTAAGAAGGACCGGGAGCCACGCCGCCGGGCACATCCGGGCCGGCGGCGGCAAGGCGTTCGACCCGCACGACTTCTCCCGCCAGAGGAAACATGCGATCCCAGCCGGCGCCCGTGGCCTGATCATCAAGCGTTTCGATCCCGCCCAAAAGATTGCCGGCCGCGTCACTGTAGTTTGTTCCGCCGGATTCCGGCGCCTGGGCGGTCGGGCCGGCCGCGGTGCTGAGATCCAGATCGGGATGGGTGGCTGCGAGGTAGTCGGCGGCGCTCACGCGGTCACCGTTCGGCAGGACCAGGACGGGCAGCGTTTCCTCGACCACAAAAAAATCCGAAATGCGCACCGACCCGCCGGCATCAAAGGTAAAGG
>JAVBQP010000016.1:0-125159 GCA_031548905.1 Desulfovibrio sp.
GATGTGGAGCAAGATAAAGCAGATATTGCGGGGCATAAAAGCACGTACACAAGAAGAACTTTTTGCAGCCGTCGCAAAAGCCCTGAGCATGGTCACTGCGGACGATGCTCAGGGCTGGTTTGAATCTTGTGGATATGTAAAATCTTAAAGTTAAAATACTCTAGGGCTGGACGTGGCCGTGACCGGCAACGGCAAGGTGGCGGAAGTCATGGCCGCCGGGCAGATGGACGCCGGCTACGTGGGCATATCCGTCTGTTCCGGGCTTTTCAGAAGGGCGCACCGATTCTGGCGGCGGCCGACAACCACACCGGAGGCTCGGAATGCCTGGTGGTGCGCAAGGGCGCCGGCATCGCCAAGCCCGAAGACCTGATCGGCAAAAAAATCATGCTCGGTTCGCTGCCGGACACCACCAACGCCAACTGGATCGACCACGCCCTGGGCCGGCGCGGACATCGTCACCCACGTGCTGGTGGTGCGGCGCGGGTTCGCCGCTTCCGTGGATTTTCAAGATTTTTTGCGGGCCTATGAGGAAGCGCGCCGCGAGGCGTCCGGCCGCATCATGGCCCTGGGGGCAAGTTGCCCCCTGTCATCAATGTAATCGGAGAGAAAACGTATGAACATGCGAACATCCAGGCCCGATAAGGCCGTGGCTCTGACCCGCGCGCCTTCCGGCCGCCGGGCGCCGGCGTTGCGTTCGGGGCTGTTCCGGGCCGCCGCTTTTGGTCTGCTTCTTTTGGGCTGGCAGCAATTGGCCGGCCATTACGGCAACGACCTGCTGCTGCCGCCGCCCTGGAAAGTGACCAAGGCCTTTGCGCAGGCTCTGGGTGACAAAATGATTCTGGAAAATCTGCTGCTCACCCTGCAACGGGTGCTCATCGGCTTTGCTCTGGCCCTGGTGATTGGCGGCACGTTGGGTCTGCTCATGGCCGGCTTCAGGCCGGTCATGCAACTCGTCGACCCGTTGGTCGGCCTGCTGCGGCAAATCCCGGTCATGGCCTGGGTGCCCCTGGCGATCATCTGGTTCGGGCTGGGGGAGGGGCCGACTATTTTTCTGATTACGCTGGTGGCGGTTTTCCCGGTCCTGCTTTGCACGGTTTCGGGCGTGCAGGGCGTGAATCGAAATTTTTACCACGCGGCCCGCAGCATGGGCTCGTCACGTGTCTCGCTCTTTTACAAGATCACCATTTCGGCGGCTATGCCCGAACTGCTCACCGGTATGCGCGCGGGGTTGAGCGCTGGCTGGATGAGCGTCATCTGAGCGGAGTTCATCGCGACGAGTGCAGGTTTCGGGTACTCGATGGTGGAGGCGCAAACACGCATGGATACGGCCCAGCTGATTGCGCTAATGGTTATGGCGGCCCTGGTGGGCTGGTTGATGGATTTCGCCGTGGTGCGCTCCACCCGTTTTCTGACGGCCTGGAGAGACGCGGACTGATTCCGTCACCGACAAACAATCACAACATGTTCACGCGGAACACGCCCAGGCCGGAATCGGCACTGCAAACTGCCAAGGAGGAACGGGTATGCTGCGGGTCACGGACATCTGCAAGACCTTCACGACGCGCAAGCCCCACAAGGAGGTGCTGCGTAACGTCTCTTTCGAGGTGGAACAGCGCCGCTTCGTCAGTCTGCTCGGTCCTTCGGGCTGCGGCAAAACTACGCTGCTGCCCCTGCTCGGCGGGTTCCAGAAGCCCGATGCCGGCTTGATGACCCTCAACGGCAGGCCCATCACCCGGCCAGGTTCCGATCGCGGTTTTGTGTTCCAGGACTACGCCTTGTTCCCTTGGCTCACCGTAAAGCAAAACGTGCAGTTTCCCATGAAGGAGCGAGGGCTTTCAAAACAGGAACGCGAAGCCTCCAGCGCCGAACTGTTTGCCATGACCCGGCTCAACGGCGTGGAAAACCTTCACCCGGACAAGCTCTCGGGCGGCATGAAGCAGCGCGTGGCCTTCATCCGAGCCCTGGCCGGAGGGCCGCAACTGCTGCTTCTGGACGAGCCCCTGGGCGCGGTGGACCCGCAAATGCGCAAAACCCTGCAGGTGGAGCTGGAAAATCTCTGGCTGCAGGACATGACCACGGTTCTCATGGTCACGCACGATATCGACGAGAGCGTCTACCTGAGCGACCGGGTGCTGATCATGGCCCCCTGCGACGCCCCGGCGGTCAGGCCGGCGCACGGCAATCTGCTGATGGGAATTCCCGTGGAGCTCCCCAGGCCGCGTTCGCGTACCGATCCGGCAAGAGCCGAACTCTACCGGTTGTGTGAAAGCAAGGGGGTAGGCATCACCGTCATGAAAGCCCTCGGGGCGGCAAACTCCTTTCCGCTGAGTATCCGGCAGCACTACAAAGAACTTTCAGCGCACGGGTCCGACTGCATCGAATGTGGAGGCTGCGAAGAGCGCTGTTCCTTCGAAGTGTATGTCACGGAGAACATACGGAAGGCCGCCGCTGTTTTTGGGAGCTGATCCACGAAAACTCCCGACTAGCCCTTTTCCGAATACCGAGTGAATTGCAATCAATAAAAAAATCTCCACCGGGATAGGGGGAGATGAAATAAGAAGAGAGACCCACGAGGATTCAATCCCTGTGGGTCTCTCTTCTTATTTCAGAGCAGGTTCAAAGTGAAACGCTAATGATGCGCCGCGACCTTGCCGCCGTTAAGGCCGGGTTCCTGCGGGAAGATGGGCAGATAGCGGTACGAGATGCTCAGGAGAATGGCTCCATACGCCACGACCAAGGCGCTGGCCGCCCACTCGACCCAGTTCGGGGCGTAAGTTTGCCACGCGTCAAAGGGCATGGAGGGGAAGGCCAGGGACTGAACCGTGAGCACGTAGCGGTTGATGGTCACGCCGGCGCAGTCGAGAATCGCGGCCAGGTAAAACAAGGCCGGAGTGTTGCGCAGGCCGGGAGTGATCAGGATCAGGCAGGGCAGCGCGCCGCAGACAAGCAGTTCGGCGTAGAGAAGCCATTGGCCGTAGATGGTGCCGTGGAAGAACTGCTCGAAGGTCAGGCCCTCGCGCGGGGCGAGATCCATAATCCAGGCGGCCGTGTCCAGAAACTTGAAGACCAGGTAAACCAGGAGCATGGTGCCGGCGATCTTGCCCATCAGGGACTTGATTTCCCACTTGACCAGCTTTTTGCCGGTCATCTTCTCCATGATCGTGCAGATCAGCACGGTGAACACCGGGCCGGAGGCCACGGCGGAGAGAATGAACAGGAAGAAGCTCCAGGGCCAGATGAAGAACCCTTCGCGGAAGGCGTAGGGGCGGGCGAAGAGCACGCCGTACATGCCGCCGAGCGACCCTTGGTGGAAGGTGGAAAGGAAGGCGCCGATACCCGCGAACAGCGGCATCATCACGTGCAGGTTATGGGCGATATGATGCAGCACGGGCACGCGGTTGATCTGCTTCTGCTCAAGGATAAGCGGCACGTACTCGATGATCAGCACGATGCAGTAACAGGTGATGCAGAAGATGACTTCCGTGAGCATGGAGTGGACGTTGGCGTGCCAGTAGCCGAACCAGGCCCGCAGCGGCTGGCCGATGTCCAGCACCAGGATGAGCATGGCCCCGGAGTAGCAGATAAAGCCCACGATGACCGTGAGGTTGATGATGTTCTTGAGCGGATCGATGTTCAGGATATAGCGCAACAGGCCGGTGAAAAAGGCCCCGGCGCCGAGGGCGATGACCGCGAGGTCGAAGGTGATCCACAGGCCGAACCCAAAGTAGTCGTCAAGACCCGTGGTGCCCAGGCCGGTGCTCAGCACCTTGTAGGCCGCGTACAGGCCCCAGCAGAAGACCAGCGTGACCAGACCCATCCAGATGGAGAATTGCGTGAACGAGCAGCGGGTGCAGCCTTCGGGAAAGAGGGCGGCGTCAATGGGAAGATTGTAGTTCTTTTCCATGGTCTCCTACCCCCTAGTGCTTTTCGCCGTGCGGTTTGGGCAGCACGCGGAAGGGCTTCAGCTCCTCCGCGGCCTTTTCCTCGGCCAGGTAGTTGTCGCCGAGTTCACGCACCCAGCGCCGGGCCGAGAGGTAGTACACGGCCGTGTCGGTGCCGAGGCGCTCCAGCAGGCGGAACGCGTTGGGATTGTTGTGGGTCAACTGATGGACCTTGTGCTCCGGGTTGTTCAGATCCCCGAACACGATGGCCCCGTTGGGGCAGGCCTGGGCGCAGGAAGTCACGTAGCCGTCCTCGGGGAGGGCGCTGTGCGTCCGGCCGTCCTTACCCACGGTGTAGATGCTCTCGCCGTTTACGCGCAGGCGGTCTTTGGCCTGCATGTAGCGATGGTGGCAGAAGCTGCACTTTTCAACCACGCCGCGCGGGCGGACGGAAACGTCCGGGGTCAGGGTCTTTTCCATGCCCTTGGGCCAGATCGGGTCGAACCAGTTGAAGTAGCGGGCGTGGTAAGGGCAGGCCGCCATACAGTACCGGCAGCCGATACAGCGCGGGTAAATCTGGCTGACGATGCCGCCTTCCTCGTTGCGCTCGGTGGCCACGACCGGGCAGACCGTGGCGCAGGGCTGTTCCGCGCACTGCTGGCAGGGCCGGGGCAGGTAGGCGGTTTCGTGCTCCGGGAAGGGCTTGCCGTTGGAAAGCTCAAACACGGTGAGCCAGTTCATGACCCGGAGCTTGTTGGAGGCGTCCGCCACCGGGGCCAGGTTGTTCTCGGCCTGGCAGGCCACCATGCACGCGCCGCAGCCCGTGCACTTGTCCAGGTCGATGGCCATTCCCCACTTGATGTGGAATTCTATTTTTGCAGACATGGCGTTTCCCCTCAGGCTTTGACGACTTCAACACCCGTCCGCGACCAGACGGTGAGCCCTGTTTCCGGTTCAGCCTCGGCGCTCAACAGCTCGAGCACATTGGCGCCCTTGTTCCGGCTGAACTCGTCCAGGGCGGTGTGGCCGTAGCCGAGGCACACGCCGACGGCCCCCGTGACGATGCCTTCGAAAACGCGCAGGCGGGCGGGAATGGAGCGGTTGCCGGCCTTCAGCAGCACCTTGTCATCCTGCTTCAGGCCCAGAGCGGAAACCGTGGCCCCGTTCGCCATCACGTACATGTCGTGGCCGGCCAGTTCGGCGGCCCGGATGGTCTTGGTGTTGAAAGGCGGAATGCCCGTCTTGGCCGTGCCCAGGCTGAGCTTGCCGTACATCGCCAGGACCGGTTTATTCGCGGCCGGAGCATAGGCGGCGGCTTGTTCCAGGATCGGCATGTCCAATGAGAACAGCCCGAAGTAGGCCGTGGCGTCGCTTTCGGCGGCCTGGCCCTGAACGAGCAGGTCGAAGTTGGCGCCGGCCGCGTCGGCCTTGGCCTGGAGAAGATCGGCGTATTTCTCGTGCCCGAGATCCCCGCCGAGCTCCTTGGCCAGCATGAGCAACATATCGCCGGTGGTGCGCACGTCGAACACGGGCTCGATGACCACGTCGCCGATGGCGTAGATGTTCTTGCCGCAGCCATAGGGGCTGAACACGTCGTCGATGCGCTCAAGGCCCATGGCGATGGGGATGACCAGATCGCAGAGGGCGGCCGTTTCGTCGAAGAAGG
The DNA here is from genome assembly GCA_031548905.1 of Desulfovibrio sp. Taxonomy (GTDB): domain Bacteria; phylum Desulfobacterota; class Desulfovibrionia; order Desulfovibrionales; family Desulfovibrionaceae; genus Frigididesulfovibrio. Next base: position 5,548 of record JAVBQP010000016.1, read on the forward strand.
TCGAGAAGCTCACCTTGAAGGGAATCTCGGCCAGGGCCTTACGGACGCTTTCGCCGTCGGGCAGGGCGTAGGCCGGGTTGGCCTCGTGCAGAACCAGCATGGCCGGGCGTTTTTTATTGGAAAAGAGAGCCACGGGGTCGTTCTTGTACAGTTCCTGCCGGGTCTTGGCGCCGGAAAGGACCGTGGGCGCCGGGGGCAGGAGTTGAACGCCGCCGGGGTTGTTGATGTTGCCCAGGATGGCGTTGACCGCGAAAGCGGCCATGACCGGGGCCGCGCCCGCGCCGCCCGCGCAGTCGCCCCCCGCGATGACCAGGGGAGCCTTGGCGGCGGAGAGCGCCTCCAGCAGCTTGGCCAAGGCCTTGGGATCCGTGCCGCAGGTTTTGGCCGTGGCTTCAACGGTAAACTTGCGGGCCAGGGCGGCGAAAGCGTCGAAGTTGTCCGCCCGGGCGCGCCCGCCCTTGCTGATGAGATGATTCGCGATGCAGAACAGCAGGGCCGTTTCCGTGCCGGGCGCGATGGGCAGCCAGGGCTTGGCCACGGCTGCCGTGGCGTTTTGCAATGGCCCGGCGTAGGCCAGAACGGCCGTGGAGTCTTCTTTCGCGCCGGGGTGCGGGTGGGCCTCGGCGAAAATGCGCCGGTTGCGCGCCACAGTGCCCCAGTTTTCCAGGATGTTCGCGCCCACGGCCAGGATGAAATCGCTGTTCTCCAGGTCGTAGCCGAGTTGGGCGTCCAGGCCCATGCGGGCGGCGGCCAGGGCGGCGGCGCGCCCCTCGGAGGGCATCAGACAGACGACCTCGGACCCCAGGCCGGCGGCCAGGGCGCTCAGAACTTCGTTGATTGTGCCGTTCTCGTCGCCGGAGAGGAAGGCGACGTTCGCGCCGGCTTTCTTGAATTCGGCTTTCAGGCGCTCATGCGCCGTGGCCCAGTCGGTTTCCACATAAGCGCCGTCGTTGCTGCGCAGCAGGGGCTTTTTCACCCGGGCCGGGCTGTGGAGCATTTGCACCTCGGCTTCGGCCAGAGCCGTGACGCCGCCGCCGAGAGGATGTTCCGGGTTGGGCAGGATGCGCACCGGGCGCTTGCCGACCATCCGCACCACCAGGGGCACGGCCGAGGGGCAGGTTTTGCTGATTGTGACGGCGAAGGTGTTCTCACCGGGCTCGTTGGAGGGAATCCAGGGCCAGTTCTGGCTCCAGATACTGACATCGTCAAGCAGCTTCCAGGGGAGCGGCGTGGCCATGACGCCCGCGCTCAACCCCGCCGCGAATTTCATGAATGCTCTTCTGTCAAGTACCATGTTCGCACCCCTTACTTGTGGCAGGTATAGCAGGCGTTGTTGGCGGTCGCGCGTCTGTTGGCGTTGGTGTACAGGTGGGCGGGATGGGCGTGGCACTTTTCGCACTGCCACATCTTCATGGTCCGCTTGGAGTACCCGGTCAGAGCGTTTTCCTCGTAAAGGAGACCTTTATCCAACTCCTCCAGGGAGGGGTGGCAATTCATGCACAGGTTGGCCACGGCGTCGGTATTGGTGAAGTGCAGGGCGCCCTTCTGGCCGCCGTGGCAACTGAAGCAGCGCTTGAAGTGCACGGCGTGACTGAAAAAGACGTTGTCCGGCTGCTTCTGGTGAGCCAGCCAGGGAATCTCGCGCTCTTTGGCGACGTATTCTTTCAGGAAGACCACCTCGGCCTCGTAGGCGGCGCGTTCTTCACGCGTGGCGTCGGGGCCGGGCTCGGCGGTCATGGGCGAGTCGGGGTCCGCATGGCATTCCATGCAGGTTTCGAGCGTGGGGAACCCGACAAAGGTGCCGTCCTCGCGGAAAGAGTGACAGTCGGCGCAGGATTTCCCGGCGTCCACATGGACCTGGTGACTGAACAGGAAAGGCTGGGGTTTTTCGCTGAATACCTGGCCGGGGAAGACCCACCAGCCAAAAGCAAGCGCCACGACAAGACCCGCCAAAAACGGGGCCGCGGCGGCGCAGGTACATTTGGGACGGCCGGTCGAGCCGTCCGCGCAGTGTTTGTTTTCCTCCATACCTCGGCCTCTCAGTTGTTGGACGGTGAAAAACGAGAACCCGCGCACCGGGCCGCCCCTTCCGCCGACAAGTCGGCGGCGGTCATGGGGCGCTCTTCGCGTAAGGCGCGTAACCCTCTAGTACAGGACGATTTTCAGTTCTGTCAAGGCGAAATGTTTCACAATAACCGCTCCCCGTCCCGGTCGGCGAGGGGCGGATGAAGCGACACTCCGCAAGATTGCCGAAGGGGTGCCGGCGGCGTCTTTATCCATAGCCTCATGCATTACCGGATACTTTGAGACAACATTAGAAATAATTTATAAATTTGAAGCATTAGAATGCGGGCCTTTCTATTTGAAAAACTGTAGCATTTGAGTCCACGTGGGGGAGCCGACTCTTGAGGCTCACCGCCAACAACAGGAGGCATACTGTGAAAAACACCATACCGGCGATATGTTGCGCTCTGCTCGTTACGGCATTTTCGGCCTCACCGATCCAGGCGTCTCCGGCCGGGACCGGCGGGGGGTTCACCGGGCCGGGGCTGTCTGTGATCAGCGCGGCTCAGGCGCGGGAAATGCGGGACGACACGAACGTAACCCTGCGCGGCAATATCGTTCGCCACCTGGGCGGCGAGGACTACCTTTTTCAGGACGCTTCGGGAACAATCCAGGTGGAAATAGACCAGCACAAGTGGGCCGGCCAGAACATCGCCCCTGGTGATGTCGTGACCCTCCACGGCGAGGTTGACAAGGACTTTTTCAGTGTCAAGGTCGACGTGGAGCAAGTGGTCAAAGAGTAACGGAAAGCATGACGCTCGGAGCGAGCGGCGGCCTCAGCTGCGGTGGAACGGGCTCTCCATCTCCCGCAGCAGGGGCAGCCGCTCGTCTTTTTCCGAAAGGATCGGGGGCAGATCGGGCCATTGAATGCCCAGGGCCGGATCGTTCCAGCGCAGGCCGCCTTCGGCCTCGGGGGCATAGTAGGCATCCACCTTGTAGCAAAACTCCGTGCCCGGCTCCACGGTCATGTAGCCGTGGGCGAACCCGCGGGGAACAAACATGCGAAGGGCATTTTCCTCACTTAAGACCTGGCCGAAGGCCTTCCCGTAGGTGGGCGAACCGACGCGCAGATCCACGGCCGCGTCAAAGACGGCGCCCCGCACCACCCATACCAGCTTGCCCTGAGCATGGGGCGGGCGCTGAAAATGCAAGCCACGCAGCACCCCCGGCGTTTCCGACCGCGCATGGTTGTCTTGGATGAACGGATGGGGCAGGCCGAGCTCGGCGCGCCATTCTTCTCGCCAGGTCTCCATGAAAAAGCCGCGATGATCGCGGTTACGTTTCGGCTCCAGCAATAGAAGGCCGGATATTCCCGTGGGGATGCTGCGCATGATCCTTCTCCCGAATTATGACTGCGGCGCATTCTGGCAAAAGCCCGGGCATTTGGCAATGCCGGGTGAAATCCGCGTGGAATATGGATGTGAAAAAATCTCGCCCCCGCCTATAAAATATATAATATAAAAGCGGAACTCGGCTTATGCGCGGCACACTTGTAATAAGTCCCGGCTTTTTTCATCATACTCCGGGCCGGCGGCCATGTTGACGGCCCAAAATAATTCCCCCACCGGCTTGTCTTGCTCTTCGTGAGATGCTATTATACACGACTGGATAGATGTGTGTTGAGTGAACCCGTTGCGGGTAGCACTAATGGGGGGAGTCGCATTCATGCTGAAAACCATCCCGGTCGCGGAGCTACGTCCCGGAATGCAGGTGGTCAAGACCGACGAGGACTGGACCAAACGGCCCTATCTCTACAGCGCCGAGCACCTCATCGCCTCTCAGGATGAGGTCGGGCATCTTGTCGCCGAAGGCTACCACGAGGTGGTCATCGATCTTGATCGCTCCGAGGCCTCGGCGTTCACGGACGGGCTCCCCAAAGAGCACCCCGCCCTGTATATCGACGACGACTATCCCCCGCCCCCCAAAGTGGTTTTGGAGGAAGAACTGCCCAAAGCCGTGAAGGTCCATGACGAAGGCGTGGCCTACGCCCGCAAATTTCTGGACGGTATGCGCAAGGGCAAGCTCGATATCTCCGGCGGCGAAGCCTTGGTGGAAGGTATTCTGGAAAGCGTCGAACGCAACGCGGACGCTTTGATTTCCCTCTCCCGCCTGCACCAGTCGGACTCGTACACCTATACTCACTGTATGAACGTGGCCGTGCTCGCCACGGTGCTCGCCCGCTTCACTCGTCGTTCGGATGCGGAAATTTTCACCGCCGGGCAAACCGGACTGTTCCACGATCTCGGCAAGTCACTGGTTCCACTGACAATCTTGAACGCCCCGCGCAAACTCACGGAATCGGAATTTTCCGTCATTCGCAAACACCCCGAGCTTGCGTACGATCAGTTGAGCAAAGTTCCCGGCATGAAAGAGGAAGTGCTGCGCGGCGCCCTTGAGCACCATGAGCAATACAACGGCAAAGGCTACCCCTTCGGCCTGGAGGGCAGGCGGATTTCCTCCACCGGGCGGGCCACGGCGGTATGCGACGTGTATGACGCCCTGACTTCCCGGCGGGTTTACAAGGGAGCCATGTACCCCCACAAGGCGCTGGGCATCATGTACCAAATGCGGGAAAAGGAACTCGACCCGCGCATTGTCGCTCTTTTCATCCGGATGCTCGGCATTTATCCGGTCGGCAGCGTGGTGCAGTTGGAGGACGGCTCCCAAGCCGTGGTGGCCATGTCGAACCCTCGGGATCCCATCCACCCGATCGTCCAGCCCGCCCTGGATCCGTTCGGCAACCCCTGGAAAAGCGGCGTGTGCGTGCCGGGCAAAACCTGCCCGGAGATCGCCGCCTGCCTGCCGGCCGACAAGGCCGGCCTGGAGCCCCTGCGGGTACTCGGACTTTCCGTCTAGGCGGTGCCTCGCGAGACCGGCCGGGGGTGGCGTTTTTACACGTTGTTCCCCCCTCCCCTCCTTACCATACCGCCCTTACAAATCTTCCGTTCCCTCGGCCAGCCCGCGCAGGGCGTTGCGGTCGAGCAGGCGCACGGTCCGGCCGTCCACGGCCAGGATTCCCTGCTCAACCATGCGTCCCAGCGTGCGTGAAAGCGTCTCGCGGGCGGTGCCGAGGATACCCGCCAGCAGCCCCTTGCCGAGATCCAGGCGCAGTTCGTTCGCGCCGTCGCGCTCCTCGCTGGTATGCAACAGGTAGGCGGCCAGACGCTGGGGCGTTTCCATCAGAGTCAGGGCTTCCACCTTGGCGGCGAAGGCGCGTAAACGGCGGGAAAGCGCGGCCAGCAGATTCATGGCCAGGCCCGGATCGGCCGCGATGGCCGCAATCAGGTCGCGTCGCGGCAGGAACAGGCTCGCCCCGGCCGCCACGCAACCGGCCGAGGCCGGAAAGTTCCGCCCCTCGAACACCGCCACCTCGCCGAACGGCTCACCGGGGCCGAAGACGTGCAGGACCGCTTCGCGGCCGTCCGGCCCGGTGCGGAAAATCTTCACCTTGCCGGAAAGCAGCACGAACAGCCCGTGGGCTTCTTCCCCTTCCAGGAAAAACATATGCCCTTTGGCGGCAGGGCGGATGACGCAGACCGGGGCCAGGGCGCGGGCCTGGCTTTCGGTCAGCGAAGAAAACAGCGGCAGGGAGGCCAGAGCGGCAAGGGCGTCGGGCATGAGGGTATTCCTTCGTTTCCCACTGTCTAGCAGCAGGGGGGATGAGTCGCAAGATCCTCCCTGCCACCTTGACTTTCCCGACCGCACTTTCTACCGTGCGGCATGAGAACCAGCCGGATTTGGGCCAGCCTCGATTCCTTTGTCGAGGGCGGCGATATCCTCGGCCGCAAGGTGGCCGGGGAGGGCTTCCTGCGCGCCCTGCTTGAGGCCGATCCCTTCGACGCCTATCATTTTTTCCCGGAATCCGGCGCCCAGGCCGAGTTCCTGCGGGCCTGGACGCGCGACAACTTTCCCGGCCCGGCCTCGCGCGGGGCCTGCGTGTTCTTTCCCCGGCACAGCCTGCCGACGGTTCTGACCGAACACGACTACCATTGCTTTCACCTTTCGGACTTCCTGACCCATACCGTAAACCTGGAGCGGGCGCGCAACCGCTTCGCCCGGCGCATCTTTCCCATCACCGGAGCCACGCATTCCTTAAGCTATGCCCGCTACATGCCCGCCCTGCTCGGCAGGCTCTGGCCGGGCACAAGCCCGCGCGACGCCATACTCGCCACCTCGCGCAGCGCCGTGGCCGTGCTGGAAGCCGCCTTCGCCGATCTGCGCCGGGCCTACACCCTCACCCCGGAAGCCTTCCCGGCTCCGGCCATTCGCCTGGCGCCGCTATCCGTGCCGGTGCCCAGCCGGGCCGATCCCGAGGCGGCGCGGGAGCTCCGCGCCGGGCTCGGAGTGGGGGGGGCCCCGCTGATTCTCTCCCTGGCCCGGTTTTCGCCTCACTCCAAAATGGACCTGCTGCCCGCCCTGGCCGCCCTGAAACGGGCCCAGGCTCTCGGGCTGCCCGCCGAGGCTTTGTTCCTGGCGGCCGGCTGGGCCGAGACGGACGATGCCCTGCCCGAGGCCCTGGAAGCCTACGCCGCCGGACTGGGAGTGCGGATGCGCGCCTTGCTCAGGCCGGACGCCGAAACCTGCCGGCTGCTGTACAGCGCGGCGGACATCTTTCTCTCACCCTCGGACAACATTCAGGAAACCTTCGGGCTGACCGTGGCCGAGGCTGCCTCCTACGGGCTGCCGGCCGTGGTCTCGGACTTCGACGGTTACCGCGACATTGTGGAACACGAGAAGACCGGCCTGCTCATACCCACCCTGGGGTGCGCCGGGAGCGCCGAAACCAATGTCCTGGCCGGGGTGTGGTTCGACAACCAGTACCATCTGAAACTCGCCCAGCAGTGTGTCGTCGACGTTCCCGCCCTGGCGGCGGCCCTGGCCCGCCTCGGCGCGGACGCCGCCCTGCGCCGACGGTTGGGCGACGCGGCGAGGCAGCGGGCCGAGGCGGAATATTCGCCGTCCCGGTGCATCGAGCGCCATCTTGCCCTGTGGGAAGAACTGAACGCCCTGCCCCTCTCTCCGGACGAAGAAGCGCGCCTGCGCCGGGCCGAGCACCCGCTGACCATGGATTTCGCCGGAATTTTCGCCGGGCATTTTTCCCGCACCCTCAGCCCCGAAGTCGCCGCCGGCCTGACCCTGCGCCGTACCCCGGCCGGAGAGGCCGTCTATCGCGGGACTCCCCCTGTGCTTTACGCGGGCATGGGCGCCATGCTCGACACGAAGCGTCTGCGCCGCCTGCTTCTGGCCACCCGCGGGCCCGTTCCCGCCACGGATCTGCTCACGGCCGACGACCCTCTCGAGGCCGAGCGCGAAGCCTTCCACCTGCTCTGGGCCTTGAAGCGCGATTACCTGGAAATCGTGTAGGCCAAACGAACCGCCCGCCTCTTTCATGCAAGAGGCGGGCGGAAATATGGCAAAGCCCGATCCGAAAATGCCGGCCCGGCTACGCGTCGTTGGCCGCTTCGGCGCCAAGGAAGCCGAAGCCCTCCGAGGGCAAAGCGCCCTCGAGCAGGGCGACAAAGGCGTCAAGGCAGCCCAGGCAGGTCTCGGCAAGCTGGGGAACGCTCTCAAGGGCGCCGTTTCGCAGGGCGGTTTCCAGGGTCAGGGCGTGGTGTTGCAGATCTGTGGCTCCCAAGGTTCCGGCCATGCCGGTCAGGGCGTGGACCAGGCGCAGCGCTTCATCCGTGGGCCCGGCGCTCAAGGCCCGGCGCAAGTCTTCCCGCACCTTGCCCTGCCCGGCGAGAAAGCGCCGCAGAAGGCGCAGATACAGCGGAGCATTGCGGGCCAGTCGTTTGACGGCCCCCGGCACATCCACGCCGGGCAAATCCGGCAACCCGGCCACATACGCGGAAATGTCCGGAGCGGGGAGTACCGGCGGCGCGGGCGGCGGGACAGGACGGGCCGGCCGGAGAGGCCGCGGCTCAAGCAACTGGGTATGCAGCACCCGGTACAACCGGTCCACGGCAATGGGTTTGGCGATGTGATCGTCCATACCCGCCGCGATGCAGCGTTCCTGTTCCCCAGGCATTGCATGGGCGGTCACGGCCACGATGGGCAGTTCCCGGCCGGCGGCGCGCAGCCGGCGGGTGGTTTCGCAACCGTCCAGGCCGGGCATTTGCAGATCCATAAGAATAAGATCCACCGACGGGGCGGAATCTCCCGCAAACAGGTCGAGCACCGCCGGGCCGTCCTCGACCGCCAACACGGAAGCCCCGGTTTCAGCCAAAAGCCCGCACGCAACCTGACGGTTGACGGGGTTGTCTTCGGCTACAAGAATGGTCTTTCCGGTCAGGGACGGCGCGGGCATGTCATCATATTCCGTCGGTAAGAGGATGGTGGAGAGAGAAGTCTCCGGGCCCCGCTCCCGGGGGCCTTCCGCCGGCGCCGGCTGCAAGCGCACGGTAAAGCCGATGGCGGTGCCTTGGCCGGGTGCGCTCTCCACATACACCGTCCCGCCCATCATCTCAAGTATCCGCCTGCTGATCGCCAAGCCCAACCCGGTGCCCCCGTAGCGGCGAAATGTTGAGGAATCCGCCTGGACAAAAGGCTTGAAGAGTTTTTCCCGCACTTCCCCACTCATGCCGATGCCCGTGTCGCGGACCTCAAAAAAGAGCCGGATCTCGTCCGCGCCGGGCGTTTCCCCTTCCGCCTCGCAGGACGGAATGCCGCCGAAGTCGCCCACCCCGGCCGGGCGGCAGGTGACGACCACTTCGCCTGCCTCGGTGAACTTCAGGGCGTTGCCCACCAAATTGATCAGCACCTGCCGCAGGCGCAGGGGGTCGCCGATCAGGACTTCAGGGACATCCTGGGCCTGCTCCACGCGCAACACCAGGCCTTTTTTCTCCGCCTGCCCGCCCAGCATGGTTATAATATCTCCCAGAACCCGGCGTGGCGCAAAGGGCGTCTGGACGACGCGCATGGCCTCGCCAAGCGGATTGGAAAAACCCGGGAGATCGTCGAGAATACCCATGAGAGTGAGCCCGGCGGTATGGATTTTACCCATGTAGCCCTGCGGATCCTGCCCGTTGCGCAAGGCCGGATGTGAAAGGCCGATAATGGTGTTCATGGGTGTGCGGATCTCGTGGCTCATGCAACCGAGAAAGCGGGTTTTGGAGCCGTCGGCCGCGTCCGACTCCCGCTTGGCGGCCAGCAGGGCGCGATTTTTTGTCTCCAGGGACGCGGCCATCGTGTTGAAAGCGGCGGAAAGCCTGCCCATATCGTGCTCCGCCAGGGGCAGGGCGGCCCGGACGCCGAGCCGGCCCCGGCCGAGGGCGCGTACCGTATTGGCCAGATGGATGATCGGGGCCGTCACCATACGCCGGCCGAGAAGGCCGGTCACGCCGAAGGCCGCCGCCGCCGCGAGCGTCGCGGCCAGAAGGCTGACAAGCAGGCCCCGGTCGGCCTGGGCGTAAATCTCCGCCGGATTGAGCAGAAACAACACACTGACGTATGGCAGGCCGGATTCCGGATCGCGCACCCGCCGGAATACCAGCAGCCGCTCTTCACCGCCCGGCAGGGTGATCAGTTTCCGGCCCGAAAGGAACTCCGCGCCGCGCAACAAGTCCGCCTCTTCAGCCTCCCGGCCGAGGGCCGCGTCATCTCTCGGATAGCGGTAAAGGGTTCGGCCCGCCGCGTCGAGAAGCACAATCCGGACATCCCGGGGGAGAGCCTCCAGCGACTCGGGGCTGTATCGTTCGGCCGGGATGCCCCCGCTGATGACGCCGCGCAGGCTCCCGTCGGCGGCTTGCAGCGGGTAGGCGAACCGCATGGTGAATATTCCGAGCGAAGGGGCAAAGCCGCTGTTGCCGGTGTAAAACCCCTGCCGCCGCACGGCCTCAATGAATTCTTCCCGATCACGGATGTTCAGGCCGGGGACCACGGGCCTGCCGGAGGCGATTACCCGTCCTTGGGCGTCCGCCAGCAGAATGTTGCTGTAATACGATTCCGGCCCCAGATAATCTTGGAGCAGCCCCGCCGCCCGGGGAGAAAGCCCGCGTATTTCCTCGGCCTGGGCGGCCGCCGACAGGAGCATCCGGGTGTTGTCCGCCAACCTGCTTTTTTGCGTGGCAATGCGGGTCACCATGCTTTCGGCCGCGTTCACGGCCCGCTCCATGGCCTCGGTGCGGGCCTCCAGGCCGGAGTAAGCGATAAAGCCCAGTGCCGGCAGCAGGGGCAGGAGCACGACCAGGTACAGCGTTCTTCTGACGGAACCGGCGAATCTCATGCCTCGCCTCCCTGCGGTGGAAAGAATCGATCCAGCAGGCGCACGGCCGCGGCGGTGCCGCCGGCCGCGACAAGACGCTCCAGAATCTCCGCCCGGCCCTGATGCAAAGCGGCCCGCACCCGCCGGCGATCGCGGGCCAGGGAGGAATCGCGATACGCCGCACCCGCCGGCGGGCCGCTTTGCAGCAGGGCTCGGCGCAGCCGTTCCGCCGCATCCTCGCAGCAGTGGAGATCTTCCGGCGAAGGGGACCGCCAGGCCAGGAGGACGGAATGGAGATTTTGCATGTCCAGGGGCTTGAAAACAGCGCCGTTCATACCCGAACCCAGGCAGGCCCGGATCTCCGCCGCGTCCGTATGCGCGGTCATGGCGATAATCGGCAGTTCCCAGGCTTCCAGGGGCAAAGCGCGGATGGCTTCGGCTGCCTGCCTGCCGTTCATGCGCGGCATGAGCACGTCCATGAGCACCACGTCATAGGGTGGAGGAAAGGTGGAGCAGGCGGCCACCGCCTCGGCCCCGTCGGCAACCGAGGTGACCGAGATGCCGAATTCTTCCAGAACGGCCTCGGCGATTTCCGCGTTGACGGGGGAGTCTTCCGCCAAGAGTACCCGCAGGCCGCGCAGCGGAGCCGGGGCGGAATCCCCCGGATCGGCTTCAAGCGCGGTTTCCCCGGCCGCGTCGGTGCGCCGGAACAGGGCGCCCGCGCTCAGTAACAGGCCGCACTCCCCGCTCTCCAGGTACATGTCGCCGCCCATCAAGCGCCAAAGGCGCCGGCACAGGCCGAGGGCCAGGGTTTGCGCATCGCAGTTCGTGCCGGCGCCAAGGGTGTCGTCCGGCCCGAAAGCGAGAGAGGAAACCGGATCCAGCCGAGGGTCCGGGCAACGGGCCGTGAACAGGACGAGCACCTCATCCCCGTCCGCGTCGCCGGACCACGGCATGGTTTCGCAGGCGCAGGACACCCGGCCGGAACGGCCGGCGCCGGCTGCGAACCGAACCATTCCGGCGCAGGCACCGGCAAGCCGCGCCGGGTCGCCGGCAAGCCGCGATTCCGTGCGAAAGGCGCGCTGGATGCGCAACGCGCCTTCCGCCGTTTCGTTCTGATTGAAATCGGCCTCCAGACCGCGCAGCAGGGTTTCCAGATCAAAGGGAACCCGCTCCAGGTCGAAGCGGCCCGCCTCGATTTTCGAGAGATCGAGGATATCGTTGATCAACCGCAACAGTTCCCGGCCGGCGACGAGAATTTTCTCCGCGTGGTCCCCCAGGGGCTTGGGCAGGGCTGCTTTCCGGGCCAGTTCGGCCAAGCCGATGATCGCATTCATCGGGGTACGCAGCTCGTGGGTGAGATTCGCGAAAAATTCGCCCTTGGCCTTGGCTTTGGCGGCGGTCGCGTCCCTGGCCTCGGCCAGTTCGCGGCTCCGCGCTTCCAGGGCCGAGGCCATGGCGTTGAACTCCTCGGCCAATACGGCGAACTCGCCGTAGTACAAATCGGAGCGCCGCACTCTGGTCCGAAAGTAGCCGGCGCTCAAGCGATCGGCCGCCTCAAGAAGGCCGGCGATGGGTTCCCCGTAAGCCCGCCGGATCAGTAGAACCCCCAGCCACAACGCCGGGAGCAGGGCCACGACGAAAAACAGCAGATAGACGATCAGGGCGCCGCCGGCCCCGTCGAGAATGCGGTGGTGCGCCGATTGGAACACAACGTACAAATACGGGGCCTTGGCGTTGCCGAGAACGATGTGCCGGTAGGCCACCGTGCGCCGCCGGCCGGTCTCGTCCTTATAGTCGAAAATCCCGCTCGGGGCGGTATGCGCCCGAACTGAGTCCCAGAGCCTGCCGCCCAGGAACTTTCCCTGGATGCGGCTGTCATCCCCGATGGCGGAGGCCAGAGTGCCCCGGGTATCCAGAAGATAGACGGCGCCCCCGGCGGGTGGTTCCAAATCCTCAAACAGGTGATGGAATTGCGAAAGTTTGAGCGCGGCCCCGAGGTAGCCTTCCATCGCGCCGTCCTTGCCGATCAGAGGCTGGGCGAACTGAATGACCGGCCCCTGGCCGAAGGGTGAATCCACCACAATGCCGGGGCTGAATATTCCCGACCGCTCGGCCCGCAAGAGAAAAGGCGAGTCCGCGAGGTTCAGATCGGACGTCGCGGGCCTGCCGGAAGCAATAACCCCACCCGACGGAGAAATAGTGAAGATGTTGGCGAACAGCGGTTCCTGGCGCAGCAGGCCGCGAAATACCTTGGTGGACTCAACGGCCCGCAGCCCACGCACAGCCGGCGAACGTTCCAGGCCCAGCAAAACCATGCGTACGCCCTCGGCCAGCAATATCTGGCGTTCGGCAACGGTATCGACAAAATAGGCCGCCTGGGCGCGGAAATCCTCGGCGGCCTCGCGCCTGCGCCCCACTTCGGTGCCCAGGGCCACAAGCAGCGTCGGCAGCAAGGCCAGGCCCCCCACGAACATGACCGCCCGCGCAAGCGAAGAAGTTGCCCCCCCACGCATACTCACTCCATTCGGAAATCCACCTTGATCTTGTACATTCGCTCGGCGGGCAGGTTCAAGACGGCCACGCCGGTCTCCCGGGTGATGCCCGCGAGCAGTTCGGCCACGGCCTCGCGCGACGGGCCGATGCAGGTGAACCAGACGTTGTAGGCGTGGTCGCGCAGGTAGTTGTGGGTCACGCCGGGGTGGGCGTTGACCGCGCTCGTGAAGCTTTCCAGCTTCTCCCCTGGTACCTTGGCGGCGCACAGCGTGCTGTGAAACCCCAACTTGGAGGATTGAAAATTGGCCCCCAGCCTGCGGATGATTTTCTTGGCCTTCATGGCCCGGACCCGCTCCAGGGTTTCGGCCTCCGACAGGCCGATCTCTCGGCCGATGGCCTCATAGGGCCGTGGCTCCAGGGGAAAGCCGCTCTGGATGATTTCCAGGATGGCCCGATCATGGGCGTCCAGACCGGTTTCCGCAACGGAGGCCACTTCGCCGCCGTCCACTTCGGTGGGAATGTGCAGGTTCATGGCATCGCCTTTTTGGGCACGAAGGTGCACAGGGGTTCTTCGGCCATATGGTCGCCGGTCAGGCTGTATGCCCTGGCCCGGCAACCGCCGCAGACTTTGTGGTATTCGCAGACACCACATTTGCCCTCGTAGTCGGCCTGGGTGCGGAACTGCACGAACGGCCCGGACGAGCGCCAGATCTCCGGAAAGGGCGTCTGCCGCACGTTGCCGCAGTCAAGCTCCAGGTAGCCGCAGGGCTGAACCTGCCCGGAATGGCTGATAAAGCAAAAACCCGTGCCGCCCAGGCACCCCCTGGTCACGGCGTCCAGCCCGAAGGTCTCCGGCGTGACCGGGACGCCCTCCTCCCTCGCCCGTTGGCGCATGATCCGGTAATAGTGCGGGGCGCAGGTCGCTTTCAGGTGCATACTCGTGGTCTTGCGGAAGTTATAGAACCAGTTGAGCACTTCCTCGTATTCGGCGGCGGTGATCACCTGGTCGGCGATCTGCGCGGCCCGGCCCATAGGCACCAGCAGGAAGATGTGCCAGGCGGCCGCGCCCAGCCGCTCGGCCAGGTTGAAAATATCCTTGAAGCGCGCCAGATTGGACTTGGTCACCGTGGAGTTGATCTGGAACTCGATGCCCTGTTCCTTGAGTAGCTCGATGCCTCGCAACGAGGCCTCAAAAGCGCCCGGCACGCCCCGGAACAGGTCGTGAGTCTCTTTTTCCGGCCCGTCGATGGAGATCGAGCAGCGGCTGATCCCGGCGGCCTTCATCTTGGCCACGCTTTCTTTGGTGATCAGCGTGCCGTTGGGGGCCATGACGCAGCGCAGGCCCTTGTCTCGGGCATAGGCGGCCAGTTCAAAGACATCGGGGCGCATGAGCGGCTCGCCGCCGGTCAGGATGATGATCGGGTCGCCCACCATCGGGAAGGTATCGATAAGCGCCTTGGCTTCTTCGGTGGAAAGCTCGCCGGGGTACGGCTCCGGGTGCGCCTCGGCCCGACAGTGCTTACAGGCCAAATTGCAGGAGCGGGTGACTTCCCAGGCAATCAGTTTGACCGTGGGCGTGCCGTCGGGCAGGGAGCGCGGCCCGTGGGGGGCTTTGCCGTGGCCGCCGTGGGGGTGTTTGCCGTGCGGGAGGGTCACCGGATTACCCCCCTGCGCAGCAGGTCGCCGGCAAAATAGGTCAGGAGCAGGTCCGCCCCGGCCCGTTTGATCCCGATGAGCGACTCCAGGGCCACGGCATCTTCGTCGATCCAGCCGTTTTGCCCGGCAGCCTTGATCATCGAGTACTCGCCGCTGACCTGGTAAGCGGCCAGGGGCAGGTCGGTGCGCTCACGCACCTGGCGGATAATGTCCAGATAGGGCCCGGCGGGTTTGACCATGAGGATGTCCGCGCCTTCAAGCGCGTCGGCCTCGGCCTCAAGCAGGGCCTCGCGCCGGCGGGCCGGGTCCATCTGGTAGGCCTTGCGGTCGCCGGATTGCGGCGCGGAGTCGGCCGCCTCGCGGAACGGGCCGTAGAAGGCCCCGGCGTACTTCACCGCGTAGGACATAATCGGCGTGTTCGCGTGACCGGCCGCGTCCAGCGCGGCCCGTATGGCCGCCACACGGCCGTCCATCATGTCCGAGGGCGCGACCATGTCGGCCCCGGCCTCTACGTGGGAAAGGGCGGTTTTGGCCAGCAGGGCCAGGGTAGGGTCGTTTTTGACCTCGCCCTCGGGGGAGAGCAGCCCGCAATGGCCGTGGGAAGTATACTCGCACAGGCAGACGTCGGTGATCACCAGCAAATCCGGAAAGCGCTTCTTCAAGCGGCGCACGGCCTGCTGCACGATGCCGTTTTCGGCATAGGCCTGGGTACCGGCCGGATCCTTGGCCGCCGGAATGCCGAAGAGCAGGCAGGCTTTCAGGCCGGCCTTCACGTCGGCTTCCGCCTCGCGTTCAAGGTTGTCGAGAGAGAGACGGAACTGCCCCGGCATGGAGGCGATGGGGGTGCGCAGGGAGGCGTCCGTCGTTTCTTCCGTAAAATACGGCTGGATCAGATCTTCGGGGCGCAGGTGCGTCTCGCGCAGCATGGCCCGCAGGGCCGGAGTGCGGCGCAGACGCCGGCCCCGGAAAAAGGATGGCTGGGAACAGGTCATCGGTATCTCCATGATGCGAAGCCGCGCATTACAGCGTCCCCGCACCGATCATCGTGCATTGCGGCGGGCCGAAACCCGTGGGGAAAGCCCTCGGAGGCGGGATGCGCCCCAAGAAGCCGGCGGGCCGAAGCGGTTCCGCTCCCCCCGGCTTCTTCCTGGCGAGTCCGACTTCAGCTACCTGATGCCGATTTCCTCGTCCGTCAGGTAGCAGGCCGGGTCCGGCGCCCAGATGTCGTTGTAGGCGGCTTCGGCCCTGGCCCGGAAGTTGCCGTTGCAGATGTTCAGGAAGCGACATTTGGCGCAGCGGCCGGTGACGTGCGGCCGTTTGTCCTTGAGTTTGTGCAGCATCTCGATTTCGGGGTCCACCCAAATCTCCGAGAAGGGGCGCTCAAGCACGTTGCCGAAGGTGTGGTTGCGCCAGAACTGGTCGGCGTGGACCTGCCCGTCCCAGGAAATACAGCCGATACCCCGGCCGGTGCTGTTGCCCTCATTGAACTGCAAGAGCTCGAACACTTCCTCGGCGCGCTTCTTGTCTTCACGCAGCAGGCGCATCCAGAGGTAGGGGCCGTCGGCGTGGTTGTCCACGGTCAGGACTTCCTTCTCGTAGCCCTTGTCGAACAGGTCGCGGGTGCGGTCCATGATCAGGTCGACCACGGCCCGGGTGCCGGCGTGGTCAAGATCCTCGTTCATCAACTCCGAACCCCGGCCCGAATAGACCAGGTGGTAGAAACAGATCCGCGGCACTTCCAACTCGCGCACCAGGTCGAACAGCTTGGGCACTTCGGACACGTTGCGCTTGTTGATGGTAAAGCGCAGGCCCACCTTGAGGCCCTCGGCCTGACAGTTCTCAATGCCCCGGAGCGCCTTTTTGAAAGAGCCCGGCACTGCCCGGAACTTGTCGTGCACCTCTTCGCCGCCGTCCAGGGAGATACCAACATAGGACAGGCCGACTTCTTTCAGTTCCTTGGCCTTTTCCTTGGTGATCAGGGTGCCGTTGGTGGAGATGACCGCCCGCATACCCTTGCCCACGGCGTGGTGGGCCAGCTCGACCAGATCCTTGCGGACCAGGGGCTCACCGCCGGAAAACAGCATGACCGGAGCCCCGAACGCCGCGAGGTCGTTGATGATCTCCTTGGCCCGCTCGGTGGAAATGTCGTCCCTGCCTTCCTCTTCCAGGGCCTGGGCGTAGCAGTGGACACATTTCAGGTTGCAGCGGCGGGTCATGTTCCAGACCACCACGGGTTTTTTGTCGGCGGAAAACTGCAGCAGGTGCGAGGGAAGCTTGCCCGAGTGGCGGTTGTAGCGCAGGGCGTCGGACGGCTCCACCTGGCCGCAGTACAGTTTCGAAATTCCTATCATGAATTCTCCTTGGCGGTCTGCCGGTACTCCAAAAGGCAATCCCTAAAGTAATCCTCCGGGCGGATGATTGCAAGCCGGGAGTTGCCGTGCCTTGCCGCATACCCCCATCACGGGCTATGCTCGCGGCGGAGGTGCCTATGTTCCGCTCCACGCCGTCTGTTTCCCTTTTTCTGCTTCCGGCGCTTGTTCTGCTCCTCACCGGCTGCGCCGGCAAAGGCCCGTTCGGCGGTTCCGCGCCGCAACCGGGAGATCTGCTCCTGCCCAACGGCGCGGCCGTCGGCGACGGAGATGTCGTCCGCCGGGCCTATGCGGCCGATTATATTTTGATCGGCGAGCAACACGACAACCCCCTGCACCATCAGGTCCAAGCCCGGCTGATCCGCGCCCTGGCGGGCCTGCGCCCGGCCGTGGGCCTGGAAATGGTCGCGGCGGAACAGAATCCCACCCTGGAGCGCTTCAACCGGGGCGAACTCGGCCCGGACGCCCTGGCGGAAGCCCTGGACTGGCCGAAAACCTGGGGCTTCCCCTTCGCACTTTACAGGCCGATTTTTGAGACCCTGGCCGAGGAAAAGATTCCCGTGCGCGGCCTCAACGTGCCGAGGCGGGTTCTTGATTCCCTGCGCCGCGCGGGCATGGAAGGCTTGCCCGCGAAAGATCGCGCCCTGCTGCCCGACCCGGTGCTCTTCCCCTCCCAGGCCCGGCGAGAGGAGCTGGCCGAATTTTTCCGCACACATGAGGCCATGCGCCGGCGCAAGGCGTCGGGCGCTCCGAGTCCCTCCGCCGGCAGCGGCACGTTCGAGCGATTCATCCTGGTGCAGTCCATCTGGGATACCGGCATGGCCCGGGAAGCGGCGCGGCTGCGCACGGAACACGGCACGCCGATAATCATTTTGGCGGGCAACGGCCATGTCGAGGACGGCACGGGCATAGCCGACCGTCTGCGGCAGATCGACCCCGGAGCGCGGATCGTGTTGATCTCGCCCGCGCCGCGCCTGAACAAGGAGGAGCTGCGCGGGGCCGACTACTATTACTACGCCCCTCCGACCCAGGGCGGGCGGCTGGGGCTTTCACTCCTGGAAGAAGGCGGCACGGTGCTGGTCCGGGCCGTGGCGCCCGGCTCCCCGGCCGAGCGGGCGGGGGTGAAGGCCGGGGATCGGATTCTCTCCGTAGCCGGAAAGCCGGTGGCGATCCTTGCGGACCTGCATAAGGCCGCGGCCGGGCGGGAACGCGGCGCGCCCCTTGCCGTGCGGGTGCTGCGCGGGGAGAGGAATGTGGATCTGGAGTTGCGCCCGTAACTTTTGAGGCGCGGCTCATCCTACCGACAAAGAGGCATAGGCCGCCATGCGGCCAAGGAGGCCGGCGTGAAAAGAAACATCCTGATCGGCGCGGCGCTCGTCCTTGCCGCCGGCGCGGGGGCGCTTCTGCTCGTCGCCGGGCGGACCGGGCCGGGCGGTGATCTGGTCTTCTACGGCAACGTCGATTGCCGCACCGTGGCCGTGGTCTTTGCCGACGAAGAGCGCCTGGCCGAGGTGCGCGTGGAGGAAGGCATGGCCGTGCGGCCAGGGCAGGTGCTGGCGACCCTGCGCGCCGAACGCCTGGATCGTTCCGTGCGCGAGGCGGAGGCCGATGTGGCCAGAGCCGCGGCCGTGCTCGCGCGCCTGGAAAACGGCACCCGCCCGGAGGAAATCGAGCAGGCCCGGGCCAATGTCGCCGCGGCCGAAGCCGAGGCCGCCTACGCCGAGCAGCAGGCCTTGCGCTACCGTGAGTTGTATGAGCGATCCAAGGGCAATGCGCTCAGCCGCTTGCAGGTGGAAGAGGCGGAATCATACCACCGGGTGACCCAGGCCCGCCTGAATCGCGAGCGCCGCGCCCTGGATCTGGCCCTGGCCGGGCCGCGCGTTGAAGAGGTGGCCGAAGCCAAGGCCGCCCTGCTCATGGCCGAGGCCCACCGGGATCTGCTCATGCAGCGCCGGGCCGACGCCGAGTTGCGCAGCCCCACGGCCGGGGTGGTGCGCAGCCGGCTTCTGGAGCCGGGCGAGGCCGCCGGCCCCGGCCGGCCGGTGGCGATCATCGACGAGCTTTCGCCCAAGTGGGTACGGGCTTATGTGTCGGAAACGGACCTCGGCCGGCTCTCCCCCGGCGCGAAGGCCGAGGTCGAGGTGGACGGCCGGCCCGGAGCGCCCCTGCCCGCGACCTTGGGTTTTATCTCCTCTTCGGCCGAGTTCACCCCCAAGAACGTGGAAACCCCGGATTTGCGCACGGCCCTGGTCTTTGAGGTGCGCTTTATCCTCGACGACCCGGAAAACCTCCTGCGCCCCGGCCTGCCCGCCACGGTGCGCGTCCTCGAAAACGGGCGGGAGCGGGTGGGAGCGGCCGGGGGCGGTGCCCCATGATTCCCGCCGGAGCCCGCGAACTCGCCGCCCCGGAGCCGGAAGCGCGGCTCGCGGTTCGGGAAGTCGGCAAGGGCTTCGGCACGGGGCCCGGTCGGGTGGAGGCCCTGCGCGGGGTATCTTTCACGTTGTGGCCCGGCATCACGGCCCTGGCCGGCCCGGACGGGGCGGGTAAAACCACGCTCCTGCGCCTCTGCGCGGGCCTGATGCGCCCGGACGCCGGGGAGGTCCGCGCCCTCGGCCTGGACACGGCCGCCCGGCCCGAAGAGGTGCAAGCCCTGATCGGTTACATGCCCCAGACCTTCGGCTTATATGAAGACCTGAGCGTGACGGAAAACCTGCGCCTGCGGGCCGAATTGCACGGCCTGGAGCCGGACGCGGCCGAGGCCGGCATCAAGCGACTCTTGGGGCGTTCCGGCCTGGCCCCGTTCCCGGAGCGCCGGGCCGGGGATCTTTCCGGCGGCATGAAGCAGAAATTGGCCCTGATTTCCGTTCTCCTGACCGCGCCGGACCTGTTGCTTCTGGACGAGCCTTCCCTGGGCGTGGACCCGCTCTCCCGACGCGAGATTTTCACCCTGATCCGCGAAGCAGCCTCGGACGGGGCCGTTGTGCTGATGAGCACGGCCCTGAACGACGAGGCGGCCCGCTGTGATCATATTCTCATTCTACGCGAGGGGCGGCTCGCGGCCGAGGGCGCGCCCGAAGAATTCCGGCAACGGGCCGAAGGGCGCTGCTGGAGCTACATTCCGCCGACCGGAGTGTTGCCGCGCCTGCTCCAGGCCAAGTTGCTGGCGGACGAGCGCACCCTGGACGCCGTGCCCACGGGCGGCACGGTGCGCCTGATCAGCGTGGGCGCGGAGCCGCCGGACGCCGCGCCCCGGCCGGAGCCCCTGCCCGCCCGCCCCGAGGATGGGCTGATGACCCTGCTCGCGGACGCCGACCGGCCTCGCTCCCCGATGCCGGCTTCGATCGCCGGCCCGGCGGGAGAGCGCTCGGACACGGGCGAAATCATCCGGGCCGAAGGCCTGCGCCGGGATTTCGGCTCCTTCACGGCCGTGGCCGACACGTCCTTCCGCGTGGGCCGGGGGGAAATCTTCGGCCTGCTCGGGCCCAACGGCGCGGGCAAGACCACCACCTTCCGGATGCTCTGCGGCCTGCTGCCGCCCACGGCGGGCACCCTGCGCGTGGCCGGGGCGGACATGCTCCGGGCCGGGCCGGAGGTCCGCCGGCGGATCGGCTACGCGGCCCAAAAGTTGTCCCTCTACGGCCCGCTGACGGTGCGTGAAAATCTGGAGTTTTTCGCCGGGGCCTACGGCATTGCCGGGAACAGGCGGGCGGAGCGCATCCGGGCCGTACTGGAAGAGTTCGACCTCACCGCTCAGGCCGGGCGCGCCGCCGAGACGCTCCCGGCCGGGATCAAGCAACGCCTCGGCATGGCCCAGGCCCTGCTGCACGAGCCGGAGATCCTTTTTCTGGACGAGCCCACCAGCGGCGCGGACCCGGCCTCGCGCCGGCTGTTCTGGCAACGGATCACCGCTCTGGCTCACGGCGGCACAACCATCGTGGTGACCACGCATTTCATGGAAGAGGCCGAATACTGCGACCGCGTGCTGGTCCAGGACAGGGGCCGGGTGGTGGCGTACGGCACCCCGGCCGGGGTGCCGGCCGCCTTCGGGGCCGCGGACATGGAAGAAGCCTTCATCCGGGCCGTTCAGGATTCCGAGGGCCGGCCGGCGGGAGGCGCGGTATGAGTTTTTCACCCCGCCGTTTCCGCGCCCTGGCGGGCAAAGAGACCAAACGCCTGCTGCGCGAGCCGGGCAACGTGGTCATCGGCCTGCTGCTGCCCGTGTTCCTGTTGCTGGTCTTCGGCTATGGGCTCTCCCTGGACGTGGAAAATATCGACACCGCCCTGGTGCGGGATTCGTCCATTCCCTTCACCCGCGAGCTGGGCGCGCGCCTGGACGCGTCCCCGGCCTTCCGGGTGCGCGAGGTGGACTCGTTTCAGGAGGGTGTGGAACTGTTGCGCAGGCATGAAGTCGAAGCCCTGCTGCGTTTCGATCGCGAGCCGGCCGGAGGCTGGGCCGGGCAAATCCTGGTCAACGGCGGCGATGCGGCCAGAGCCCGGCAGGCCGCCGGACAATTGAGCGGGGCCGTACGGCTTTCTTACGCCCGGAGCGAGCGGACCCCGCCGGACCCGATCCGCCCGGAAATCCGCATCTGGTACAACCCGGCCGGGGAAACCCGCCTGTACCTCGTGCCGGGGGTGACGGTGCTGATCATGACCCTGATCGGCGCGCTCCTGACCGGGCTGTTGCCCGCCCGCGAGTATGAGAGCGGTACCTTCGAGGCCCTGTTCGCCTGCCCGGCCGGCAAGGGGGAAATCCTCTTCTCCATGATGGCCCCGACCTTTGCCCTGGGCATGGCCGGGTTCGTTCTGTGCCTGCTCTGCGCCGTGTTCCTGTTCGACGTTCCCCTGCGCGGCTCCCTGCTTGTGCTGCTGCTGGGCTCCGCCCTGTACCTGATTGCCTGTCTGGGTATCGGACTGTTCATCGGCACGTTATGCCGCAACAGGTTTCTCGCCTCGCAGGTCGTGTTGATCTCCTGCTTCGTGCCCACGATCATTTTGTCCGGGTTCATTTTCGACCTGCACAGCGCCCCGGTCGTGGTCCGCCGCCTGGCCGACCTGTTGCCCGCCACCCGCTATGTGGAGTTGCTCCAGACCCTGTTCCTGGTGGGCACCCCGCCGGGGCCGACGGCCAAAAACCTCGCGGGCCTGGCCTTTTTCGCCCTGTTCTTCCCTCTGGCGGCCTTCGCCCGCACCCACAAAACCCTGGACCGAAGGTAGCCATGCGCTTTTTCCTCTCCGAGGCTCTTGCCCTGTGCCGCAAGGAGTTGAGGATGATCCTCAAGGATCCGCGCAGCCGGATGATTCTGATCATGCCGATCATCGTGCAATCCCTGCTCTTCGGATATGCCGTGAGTTTCGACCTGGACGAAGTGCCCTTCGCGGTCCTGGATGAAGACAACTCCGAACTTTCGCGCGAACTGGCCCGGCGTTTCGACGCTTCCCCGGCTTTCCGGCGCGCGGCCCTTGTGCGCAACACCGCCGATATCGCGCCCCTGATGGATTCCGGCCGCGTGCTGCTGGTGCTTTCCATCCCCGCCGACACCGAGCGCCGGGCCCGGGCCGGGCTGCCCGCGCCCGTGCAGGTGATTGCCGACGGTCGCAACGCCCTGACCGGAGCCACGGCGGCCGGCTACGCGGAAAGCATTGTGGGTTCCTTCGCGGCCGGACATGCCGGACCGTCCGAAGCCGCGCCGCTGCGCCTGGAGGTGCGGGCCCTGCACAACCCGAACATGGAAACCCGCAATACCATGCTGCCGGGGCTGATCGCGGCCCTGGCCATGCTCCAGACCATCCTGCCCGCCGCGCTCTCCACGGCCCGGGAGAAAGAACAAGGCACCTTCGACCAGTTGCGGGTCACGCCGCTTTCCCCCCTGGCCGTGATGCTCGGCAAAGCCGTGCCGCCCATGCTGGTCGGCTTCGCGCAGTCCGCGCTCATTTTTTGCGTGGCGCGTTTCTGGTTTCAGATTCCATGCGTGGGCTCCATTGCGGCGATCTTTTGCGTGCTCCTGCCCCTGAACATGGCCCTTTCCGGGCTGGGGCTGATCGTTTCCGTATTGTCGCGCAACATGCAGCAGGCCATGTTGCTGTGCTTCGCCCTGATTATGCCGATCATGCTGCTCTCCGGCCTGACCACGCCCATCCGGGCCATGCCGGAGTTCATGCAGCGCCTCACCCTGCTGAACCCGCTGCGCTACGCTGTGGACGCCGTGCGGCGGATCTACCTGGAGGGGGCGGAGCTTTCCCTCCTGCTGCCCGAACTCCTGGGCATGACTTTGATCGCCCTGCCGGCCCTGGCTGTAGCCGCGTGGTTGTTCAGGCGGAAGGCCTGACACCGGGGCGGAAAAAAATGCCTGGCCCGGAAATTGCTTATTTAGAAAGGGCGGTATAGAGTACAGAAAAGCTGACATTATAGGGGTGCGCCGCAGTGAGCGGCGATTTCCAAGGTTTTGCGGATGAGGTGCGCATGAATAAAATTCTGGCCCAGGACGAAGTGGATGCCCTGCTGCGGGGGCTTTCCGGCGGCGAAATCGAATCGGAAACCGATGACGCCGGCGACGATTCGGGTATCGTTCCCTTTGACCTCGCCAACCAGGATCGGATCATCCGGGGCCGGATGCCGGTGCTGGAAATCGTCAACGACCGCTTTTCCCGCCTGTGCACCAACGCCCTTTCCAACGCCCTGCGCAAGCGTGTGGAGTTGAACCCTCTTTCCATAGATATGACCAAATTCGGGGACTTCATGCGGTCCCTGCCGGTGCCGACGAGCATCAACATTTTTAAGATGGACCCCCTGCGCGGCAATGCGATTGCCGTTGTCGACGCCCGCCTGGTCTTTGCCCTGGTTGAAAGTTTCTTCGGCGGGCAGGGCAGCCAACCCAAAATCGAAGGCCGCGAGTTCACCCGTATCGAGCAGGCCATTGTGGACAAGGTGATCAAGATCGTCCTGGCCAACATGGAGGAATCCTGGCGGCCGGTACACGAGGTCAGTCTGGAGCTGGTCCGCTCGGAGATCAACCCCCAGTTCGCGGCCATCGTGCCGCCCAGTGACGTGGTGGTGGTGATCACCTTTGAGGTGGAGCTGGAAACGGCCATCGGCTCCCTGACCGTGTGTCTGCCCTATGCCACCATCGAGCCGATCCGCTCAAAGCTGCACGCCAGCTTCCAGACCGAACGCCTGGAAGTGGACCATGTCTGGGTGAGCCGGCTCAAGGAGCGGCTGATGGAAACCCTGGTGGAACTCAAGGTCCGCTTCGGCGACACCAAGCTGACCGGCAACCAGCTCGTGCGCCTCAAGGTGGGCGACGTGATCCTGCTGGATACGGATACCGACGAGCTGTTGGAAGTGACCCTCGGCGGAGTGACCAAGTTCTGGGGCGTCTGCGGCACGGTCAAGGGCAACATGGCCTTGCAGATCATTAAAGAGGAAGAGCCGAAATATACCTGATCGCGCTCCGGATAATACCGCCGGCCCCGCCCTCAACCCATTGAGCGGCGGGGCTTTTTTCGTCCGCATGATATCCCCGGGAAATTTTCGCCGCAACCTAAAGCCTTCCGCCGAGGGGTCGATAAGAAGGCCATGCGCGGGATGTATCCGGGTGGTCCGGCCGACAACCAGACGCAATGATCCCTAAAGGAACACGGGGATGGTCCGATAAGGACAGTGAACACCACGGCGGAAGTGTCGCAGGGAAGCGACCGCATCGGCACCGCCGGCTCAACGTAATATTCAAGGAGGAATATTATGTCTCTGGTAATCAACCACAACATGATGGCAATGAACGCGGCCCGTAACTTGGGTAACTCTTACGATGCGCTGGGCACTTCCGTGCGCCGCCTGTCTTCGGGCCTTCGTGTCGGCCAGGCGTCCGACGACGCCGCCGGCCTCGCCATCCGCGAATTGATGCGGGCGGACATCGCCTCCCTGAACCAGGGCGTGCGTAACGCCAACGACGCCATTTCCCTTATCCAGACGGCCGACGGCGCCTTGGGCGTTATCGACGAAAAGCTGATCCGGATGAAGGAACTGTCCGAACAAGCCGCGACCGGCACGTACAACTCCGACCAGCGTATGATGATCGAATCCGAATACCAGGCCATGGCCTCGGAAATCACCCGGATTGCGAACGCTACGGACTTCAACGGCGTGTACCTGCTCAACGGCAACCTTTCCGGCGACGTCCACAACGGTCAGGGGCTGGTCTCCACCGGCAAGCTGAAGGTCCACTTCGGCACGGCCAACGACTCGGCCGAAGACTACTACTACGTGCAGATCGGTAACTCCACGGCTTCCGCTCTGGGCGTGGGCAACAGCGCCGACATCAACAGCGCCGCCTACACCGTGTCCACACAGGGCGCGGCGCAGAAGGCCCTGGAAGGCATCAACTCGGCCATCATTTCCAAGGACAAGATTCGGGCCGGTTTGGGCGCCATGCAGAACCGCCTGGAAAACACGGTGAGCAACCTGCAAATCCAGGCTGAAAACCTGCAAGCCGCCGAATCCCGGATCTCCGACGTGGACGTGTCCACCGAAATGACCGAGTTCGTGCGCAACCAGATTCTCTCCCAGGCGGCGGTGGCCATGCTTTCGCAGGCCAACTCCCTGCCGAGAATGGCTATGCAGCTCATCGGCGGTTAAGACTGAACCGACGGATAGGGGATCTGAAGGGAATACAACGGGGCGCGCAAGCGCCCCGTTTCCGTTTTGCCGGCGTCGCGCTTTTATGGTACGCAGGGCTCTGTTGCCCATACCGCGTATCTTTCCGGCCCGGGAGGGTCCATGCCGCTCATCCATCGTTTTATTTGCTGCCTTGTCCTATGCCTTGCCGTCGCCTGCGCCGGTTGCTCCGATCCGCAAAAAGACGCGGAAAACGAGAAAAAGGTCGAGACCCTGCTGGCCCGCCTGCCCCAAGGATGGAAGGCCGACATTGACGTCAGGGGCGACACGCTGACCATCCGCAATTTCAGCGTCCGCTTTCCCACAAAGGGTGCGGAAGCGTTCTTCGATCTGGCCTTTGACGAGCTTGTCGCCGAAAAAGTGGATTTCAACACCGCCGGGCTGCCCGACGGCCCGCCCCCGGTGGGGAGAATAACGCTGAAAGGCCTGCGTGACGGCATTATCGCCGGCGGGCCCGGGGTCGACTTCTCCTTTTCCCACTCCTTGGCCCTGCTGGAGATCCGCGAGCCGAAGGGCGATTTCGCCGGGCTCCTGGCCGTGTGCGACGGCAAGGCCGAGCCGGATACCCTGCTGCGCACCCTCAACTCCTGGCGCACCGGCCCCGTGAGACTGGAAAAGGAAGTTCTGGATTTTTCATACCAGTATTTCGGCATCACTTCGACGCTGGAGCGGTTGTCTCTAGATTCGGCAAGCTTGTTCAGTTGGAAGGAGCTCAAGGCCAAAAATCTGAGCGTCCGAGCCTTGGGTTCGGAAGTCCTCGCCGTGGATGAATACGGCTACCGCTTGCTGGAGATCCCCGACTTTACCGCCATGGCGAATGAAGCCGTCAGAAAAGGCGCCTTCGGCGATCTGGAGACAGAGCGTGAAAACATGGACGAGTGGCCGTCCAAAGCGATGGCCGAGTTGCTGCGGACCACGCCCCTGCGCCTGGACGGCCTGTACTGCGAGAATTTACGCTACCGCCTCATGACCACCGACCCGGTCTCTCTGGGGCGTATCGACCTGAATCTGCTTGTTTCGCCCGATAAAACGCTTCTGGACATCCGGGGCAAGGATCTGAACGTGCCGGCCTCTGTTCTGGCCCTGGCCGGGCCGCCGGAAAAACTCGGCCTGCGGCCCGGTGAATCCCTTCAGGGCGACTGGTCGCTGCGCCTGGGCTCGGAAGCGGGCGGCACGGGAGAATTCGCGACCGACGTGCGGCTTACGGACAGGGTTCGAGCCGCGTGTGTTTTCTTTCTGACCTTTCCCCCGGAAAGCCCGGACTTTCCCGCAATTCCCGCCGCTCTGGAAAAAGTGCTGATCACCGCTTTTTCCACTTCGCTTGAGGATCTGGGGGGCCTGGACCGGCTCCCGCTCCTGAGTGGAGAGAACCGTGAGACCTTCCTGGAGGGCCTTGTGGGGCAGACGCCGGGGACTCCCTTCGAGGCGGACTTCCAACAAGCCATGCGGCTGCTTTTGGAAAAGGGCGGGGCGGTCGATATTTCCGTGACCTGCGAGCCGCCCGTGCCTTTCTCTCAACTGGAAGATTTCAGGAAAGCCCCACCGGCGGCCTGTAAATCGGTTGTGCGCCATACGCCTGCGGGTGAGCGGCGACCTTGAAAATCAGAGTTTTTTCAGCCATAATTTTTCTTTGCACAATGGGGTAATCCAGATATGTTCAGGCCCACAAAAAACATTTGTCTGTATCAGGAGATGGTATGAAACTGACCCGTTACATGTATCTGACGTTGGCCCTGGCCTTGGCGCTCGCCCTGGCCGGGTGCGGTGACGACGGCAAAAAAGATGCCGAGAACAAAAAGAAAGTCGAGACCCAGTTGGCGAAAATCCCCGGCTACCGTAACGCCACCGTGACGGTCAAAGGCGATGCCCTGACCATCGCCGGCTTCACGGCCGAAATCCCCTACCCCGGGGTGGGCCTGAACCGCGTCACGATTGAAGAGGTCAAGGCCGAAGGCGTTGATTTCGACGCCCAAACCAAGCCGGGCGTGGTTCTGATCGCCAAGAAGACCACGTACAAGAACTACCGCAGCGCCACGGAAATGGCCGACGCCGGCATGGGCGGCGTCACCGGCGTGGTTGAGAACATGGAGTTCGGCAACCTGCACATGGACGCCGGTGCCCTGGACAAAGCCCTGAGCAAGCAAACCCCGGATATGCGCGAAGTCGTCGCCGCCGCCGTGACCATGAAGGCCGATTCCTCGGCCATGAAAAACTACCGGCTCGACCTGAACATGGGTTTCATCTCCGGTACCATCTCCATGGAGAAAGCCTCCACCGGCGCTTTCAGCCTGTTCGGCTGCAAGGACATGAGCCTGGACAACTTCAAAGCCGTGTTCCTGGGTTCGGAAATGTTCTCTCTGGGCAAGTGGACGATCAAAACCGTCTCCTTCCCGGATATCATTTCCCCGGCCATGAAGCTGTATGGCCCGGACATGAACGTGGAGGCCGATCCGGCCGCGGTCGAGACCTATGAAAAAGACATGGCCGACGCGCTGAAGAAAAACCCGATCATCCTGCAGGGCATGGTCATGGAAGACATGAAAATCCGTCCCATGACCAACGATCCCCTGACCTTGAAAAAGGTCTCGGTGGACTTCGAGTTCTCCCAGGACAAGATCACCCTGAAAAAGGATGTTGAGGGCTTTGTCGTGCCGCCTTCCGTCTACGGCAAGGGTTTTGAGGGCAAGGCCCTGGCCGCCGTTTACGGCAAGCCCATCGAGCTTTCCGGCGCCGTGGATTTTGAAGCGGTCAAAGAGGGCGCGGGCGGCCGCGTTGCCGTGAACGCCCTGCGCGTGACCGAAAAGAACCTGGGCAGCCTCGCCTTCACCCTCAAAAGCGCTTTCCCCGAGAGCGACAAAGACGTTCCCGCCGGTCCCGCCGACCCGGACACCCTCAAGCTGAACGGCCTGACCCTGACCCTGAAGGACACCGGCGCGCTCGATCTGGCTTACGGCCTGGGCGCGGAAGAGGCCAAGCGTTACGACCCGAACGTCTCCAAAGAAAGCGTGCGCGCGGAAATCATCCAGGGCCTGACCATGGCCGGCTCCGCCGGCGGCGCCCAGCAGAAGATCGCGGACGCCTTCATCAAGTTCCTGAACGGTTCCGGCACCTTCTCGCTGAGCATGGCCCCGAGCTTCCCCGTGACCATCGACGAGTTGCAGGAAGTTCTGAGCGGCTCCGCCGAAGGTCTGAATCTGAAGGTTTCGGCCGAGTAAACGGTTCCTCGATTTGTTTGACGCCGGGGCGGGGGGAGTGATCCTCCCGCCCCGGCCGCTTTTCAATGCGCCGGAAGTCCCAAAGCGCGGTAATGGGAGACAAGAGATGAGAATGCGATTTGCCGCGCCGGGTGACGCTTCCGCCCTGCTCTCAATTTACGCTCAGTATATCGAAACGCCGATCACGTTTGAATCCACCCTGCCCACGGAGCGCGAATTCGCCGGCAGAATTGCTGCCATATCCGATTTTTACCCCTATATCATCTGCGGGGAACGGGAGGATATTTCCGGCTACGCTTATGCGCACAGACATATGGAACGAGAGGCGTATCAATGGAATGCGGAGCTGTCGATCTACCTTGATCAGAATCGCACTTCGCAGGGGCTCGGCAAGAGGATGTATCGAATCCTGATCGAGATCCTGCGATTGCAGGGTATAAGAACGGTATACGGCGGGGTGACCTCGCCGAACGCCGGGAGTGAGGCCCTGCACAAAGCCCCGGGCTTCCATGCGCTCGGCACATACCACAACGCGGGGTACAAAGGGGGCGGCCGGCATGACGTCACGTGGTTTGAAAAGCGGATAGCCCCCTATGACGTCGAGCCCGCGCCGATACGCTCCATACGGGAGGTTCCGGAGGAGCGGCTGCGTGACATCCTCGCCGACTTCGGGTAGCAGCCGGCGGCTCTCACTCTTCGCTCACCCATAAAAGAGAACAGCCTCCCGAACTTCGGGAGGCTGTTCTCTTTAGGCCGTGCGGGGCTCTCGCGCCCGAGGCGGGATTGCTAGTAGGAATGCTCCGAATCGAGTTCCGCGTCCGTAACCTTGCCCGAGAGCATGGTGTACACCCAGAACTGGTAGCCGATAACGATGGGCACGCAGATCAGGGCCACGACAAGCATCAGGGTCAGGGTCAGGGGCGAGGAGGCCGCCATGGACGTGGTGATCGAGGCCGCCGGATCGAGGTTGGAGGGAATCAGGCGCGGGAACATCCCGAGCACCCCGAAGAAGGTGGTGCAGAGAATAAAGCCGGCGTGGACGACAAAGGCCGCGACGGGCGTATTCCCCGACAGGAAGAAGCGCAGAAGCAGCAACAGGACCACGGCCAGGATCGGGAAGATCCACAGTATCGGCAGATGCGAATAGTTGGCGTACAGGTCCGTATACTCCCGGGTGGCAAAAAGAAAGGCTACGGCCAAGGCCACCACGGCGATCCAAATCGTCTTGGAAGCGCCGACGGCCCGCTCGCGCATTTCACCCTCGGCCCGCACGGAAAGCCAGAGCGAGCCGTGCAGGGCGAAAATCGCCACAAAAAGCACCCCGCCGAGCAACCCGTACAGGTTCAGCAGGCCGAACAGGCTGCCGTGGTAGACGCCCTCGGTATCGATGGGGATGCCCTGGAACAGGTTGGCGAAGGCCACGCCCAACAGGAGCGCGGGCACAAAGTTGCCGAGAAACTGGAAAATATCCCACAGGCCGCGCCATTGCGGGTTATCGATCTTGTTGCGGAACTCAAAGGAGACGGCCCGGAAGATCAGGGCGAAAAGCAGCAACAACAGCGGCGCGTACAAGGCGCTGAACATCACCGCGTACGCTTTGGGAAAGGCCGCGAAGGTCACGCCGCCGGCGGTGATCAGCCAGACCTCGTTGCCGTCCCAGAAGGGACCGGCCGCGTTGTAGATGACCCGGCGGTCCCGGTCGTTTTTGGCCAGCACGGGCAGGAGCGTGCCCATGCCCAGGTCGAATCCGTCAAGGATGAAGTACACGGCCCAGAGCAGGCCCCACAGGACGAACCAAATGGTTTGCAGCGCTTCGTAGCTCAGAAATTCGGTCATGATTATATCCTCCCAAACCCCGGGCTAAGCGGCCGGGCCCTTTGTCGCGTACTTGCGCAGCAGGTAAATGTCGATAACCCCCAACAGTGTGTACACCGCCATGAAAGCCGCCAGAGAAAGGCCCACATTGCCGGCCGGCACGGGCGAGACGGCCTCGTGGGTCATCATTACCTTGTAGACAATCCAAGGCTGCCGGCCCACTTCGGCCAGCATCCAGCCGGCCATGATCGCCAGATACGGCAGTGGGATGGCCCAGGTCAGCAAGCGCGCGAGCAGGGGCTTTTCCTCAATACGGTTGCGGTAGATCCAGGCCCCGACCCCAAGGAGAATGAAGACCACGGCCATCCCCGCCATGAAGCGGAAGGACAGGAAGGTCAGCAGCACCGGCGGCAGGGCGTCTTCTTTGGTGATGATTTTCGGCTCGTGGCCGGGGGCCGTGGCGCCGACAACCTCGCCCTTATCCAGGCTTTCCTGCGAGGCGGCGAGTTTTTCGCCGGCCGGGGTTCCCTCGGCGGCCTTGGCGGCTTCGCGCCGGCCTTCAACAAAGGCGTCGAAATCGGCGGCGGCCGCGTCCTTCAGGCCGGGCACGGGTTTGTTGAAGTCCGAATAGGCCAGAAAGCTGAGCGCGCCGGGCAGGGGGATGGCCTGGAAGAGGTTTGTTTTGTTCGCCTCATCCGGCCAGACCAGCAGGTACAGGGGGGTGCCGCCTTCCGAGGTCTCCCAGTGGGATTCCATGGCCGCGAGCTTGGCCGGCTGGGTCCGGGCCACTTCCATGCCGTGCTGGTGCCCTTGCACAGCCAGGATAATGGCCAGAACGGCCGTGAACCCGGCCGCCAGCTTGAACGAACACCGGAAGAAATCCACATGCCCGCCGCGCCGCAGATGCCAGGCCGAGACGCCGAGGACGAAAAAGCCCCCCAGCATCCACGAGGCGATGATCGTGTGCAGGAACTGGCTCCAGGCGAAGCCGTTGGTCACGGCCGCGAGAAAGCCCTGGGTGCCGTCCAGCACGGCCCGGCCGTCCGTGATGGTGAAGCCCACGGGGTTCTGCATCCAGCCGTTGGCCAGGATGATCCACACGGCCGACAGATTTCCGGCCACGGCCACGGCCCAGATCGCAAAAAGGTGGACCCGCTTGGAGACCTTGTCCCAACCGAAGTGCCAGACCGCGATGAACGTCGATTCCAGAAAGAAGGCCACGGTGGCTTCAATGGCCAGGAGCGGCCCGAACACGTCGCCCACAAACTCCGAGTAACGGGACCAGTTGGTGCCGAACTGGAACTCAAGGGTGATGCCCGTGACCACCCCCAGGGCGAAGTTGATCAGAAACAGCTTGCCCCAGAACTTGGCCATGCGTTTGTACAGTTCATTCCCCGTGCGCACGTAGATGGTCTCCATGACGGCCAGAAGCACCGAAAGGCCCAGCGTGAGCGGCACGAAAATGAAATGGAAAAAGACGGCCACCGCGAACTGCAGCCGCGAGAGCATCACAACATCCATATCCGACCTCCAAGATTGCGGGGACGAAAGACCGCCTCCCCCGTTGCCGTGCTTGCCGGAAGGGTAAAGGTGCCGCCTTGACGCTTTCCGACAATGGTTCCTATTAGTAACTGGAGCTTTAATAAAAAGCAATGGGTTGAGCGGGGATGGGAGGAGATGTATTTGGAGATTGGAGTTTGTGATGTGGTCGCGGGTATTGGTTTCACGCAAGGTGCGCTTTTGCGGAAGCCTGATTGAGGGGTGAAAATACTGTGGTGTGGCTCTAGGTTCTGTGGCGGGAGCCTCCTATGGAGGTGGTCGTGGAGTTGGGCTCCCGGGGCGCGGCAAGATCGCCGGTTGCGGCGGGCGAGGCTTGTTGTGCCTTGAAGTTTTGTTGCACCCTCTGGACTCTCCGCGCGCCAGGGCTCAAACAGGGCCGCAGAGGTTACCCTTCGACAACGTCTTGTGGCACAATCCCTGTTCTGCTTCGGTGGTCCGGGCCGGCACTGGACCCGACTCCCATCTTGGCGTGAGCGGCCAAGGGCGGCGAAGGTTTATCCCCACCCTCTTGGATAGTCCCCGCCCTCGCCCGCGCACACCCGCCGAGCTCTCGCGGGCGGAACACACGCGAACGGCAAGACCGGGGCGTTGCGGCCTCATGAGCGCCTCTTGGCGGCAGGGCAAATCCCTACGGAGATCTCCCCGGCCTTCGGCCGGTGAGGATCTCTTTCGGGGCCGCGGGAGCCTCCTCGACGCAAAGCCGTCCGCGGGGTCTCCCTTCGCGCCCTGCCTGAATGCCGGAGACGCTCCCGCGTCATGGCGTCACTTTTCAGGTTCCGGTATATTTGGAGGGAGCAGAGGGAGGCGTCACTCTTCCAGATCGAGCGTCTCCGCGAGGGGATCCGGCTGGAACAGGCAGGCGGGCAGATCCACCCGTCCGTCAGGAAGAAACGGCACGCCCTCTTGTTCCAGCAGCAGTCGCTGCCGGTCGGGGCCGCCGAAGGCGTTGCCCGGTGCGGGCTCCCCCAGCCTGTTGACCACCCGGTGGCAGGGCAGGGCGAGGGAATCCGGGGCCGAGCGCATGGCAAAGCCGACGATCTTGGCCGAGCAGACCCCGCCGAGAGCCGCCGCGATCCGGCCGTATGTCGTGACCTTCCCCGAGGGGATTGTCGCGGCCACGGCATAGACCTGCGCGAAAAAACTACTTTTTCCCTTACTCATGTCCGCTCGCTCCGACGCGGACGCGCCGGCGAAATAATATGAATCGTTGCCGGGCGGCGGATCCGTCAGGCCGGGCCGGCGCTTTGTAAGGTTGCCCGTTTTCGCCTTCGCGTCAACTCCCCGCGCGGCGCGGCAAAAGCCGAAAACGCGGAAACGCATATGTGTGGCGGGTTGACGCGCCGGCCGGCGCGAACTACTGTACGCCCCGCCGCCGGAGCGAAAGATAGCGCAACACCCTGTTGCATCACCTTTTTTCAATATTCCGGCCGTGAGGACTCCCGTGAGGCAAACCCTGACCCTGCTGTTCCAGAGCGCCCTGCTCTGGCTTCTTTTTGAGGCCTGCAAGCACATTGTCGCCCTGACCGGCATTCCGGTGCCCGCGAACGTGCTCGGCATCGTTACCCTCTTCGCCCTGCTCTGCTTCGGGGTCATCAAGGAACGGCACATTGCCGAGGCGGCCGGTTTTTTGCTCAAGCACCTTGTGTTTTTCTTCGTGCCCATCGCAGTGGGACTGATCGAATGGGGCGAGGTGTTTTACAGTTACGGATGGGTTCTGCTCGCCGCCATCGTGATCAGCGCCCTGCTGCCGCTGCTCGGCGTGGGATTTTTCACCCAGATTCTGCGGAGGGACGGCAAATGAGCGGCCATTTCGCAACGGCCCTGTATATAGTCCTGACCCTGATCGCCTACGCCTGCGTACGCGCCCTGTATGTGAAATACAACCACCCGCTGTTCAACGTGGTGGCCCTCAGCGCCGCCCTGGTTATCGCCGTCCTGGTGGCCGCCGATATTCCCTACCGGGAATATGTTCCGGCCAAGGACATCATGACCGCGCCCATCGGCGCGGCCACCGTGGGGCTGGCCCTGCCTTTGTACCGCCACCGGGCCGCGTTGCGCCGTTATGCCCCGCTGATCATCGGCGGCGTGGCCCTCGGCGCGTTTCTGGCCATGTTCTCGGCCGGGCTGATCGCCCGGTTGGGCGGCCTGCCGCGCGACGTGGTCATGTCCATCCTGCCCAAAGGGGTGTCCATTCCCTTTGCCGTGGAAATCGCCGGCCTGAACGGCGGCATTCCGGCTCTGACGGCGGCCTTTGTAGTCGCCACCGGCACCTTGGGTTCGCTGATCGGCGCCTGGACCATGACCCTTGCGGGCATCCGCGACCCGATGGCGCGCGGGCTTTCCCTCGGCACGGTCTCGCACGCCCAGGGCACGGCCTCGGCCCTGATGGAAGGCGAGCAGCAAGGCGCCATGGCCGGCCTGGCGATGATCCTGGCCGGGATCCTCAGCGCGGCGATGGCGCCGCTGGTGGTGTGGTTGCTGGAAAAATTGTAAGCGACCTCCACCGCCTTATTTTCCAAAGGCAGCTTCCAACCGCTTCTTCGTCTTGCCCGTGGGCGCCGCGCTGAGCGGATCTTCCGGCCAGGGGTGCCTGGGGTAGCGGCCGCGCATTTCGGCCCGCACCTGTTTGTAGGCGTTTGCCCAGAAGTGCCGCAGATCGCCCGTGACCTGCAAAGGCCGCCCGGCCGGGGAGAGCAGGTGCAGCATGACCGGGACGCGCCCCTCGGCCAGACGCGGGGTGTCGGTCTGCCCGAACATTTCCTGCAACTTCACCGCCAACACGGGTGGCTCGCCGCGAAGTGCCGGCAGGTAATCAACCCGGGCCGAAGAGCCGGATGGCAGCGCCACTCGCGCGGGCGCTTCCGCTTCCAAACGCTCCGGCAACGGCCACGGCAGCAGGGACCGCAGAGCGGCGCCGAGATCGACGGCGGAAAGTTTGGCCCGGCGATCCACCCCCTCAAGCCAAGGCGAGAGCCACGCCGATTCCGGCCCACCGGCCAACCCGGCGGCCAGAGCGCTGTCGCTCATATCCGGCCAGAGCGCCTCTCCGCCGCCTTCCGCCCGCTCCACCTCTCGCAGCATGACCACCCGCGCCTGGAGTTGGCGCAGATCGTCCGTCCAGGGCAAACAGTCCAACCCAAGCGATACGATGCCCTCAAGCATCGCTTGGGCTATCCGCCCGCCCAGTTCCGACGAAGGCGAAAGAGGGGTTTCCTCCACAATCAGCGCTCCCAGGCGCCTTACGGAGCGGCGGATGACCGCTTCGCTCCGGCTGTCCCAGTAGACGTCCTCCTCGAGGCGGGCTTTCTCCCCGTGGAAGCGCAGCACATCGGCCAAAGTAATGGGCGCGGCCAGACGCACAGGCCGGTTGACGCCTCCTCCCAGGCCCGCGGCGACCAGCCAGGGCTCGGATGCCAAAGGATCGTACGCGGGCAGTTCCACGCCCCGGCCGGAAGCCAGACGAAAGCTCCCCACCTCCCGGCGCTGGGCGATGCGTTCCGGCCAAGCCAGACCGAGCAGGGCTCCGCAGAACTCCTCTTCGCGCGGGCCGGGCAGCCTGAAGGCCCTTTGCAGACCCGACAGACGATGGATTTGCTCGGCCGCGTCCCTGAGCCGTCTGTGTTCCGGGCGCCGCAGGAGCGGCAGGCGCAAACGGATGTCCGCGCCCGCCTCGTCGGCGCCCTGTTTGCGCAGCGGGTCGCGCTCCGAAACCAGGGCGGCCAGACAGGCGGCCAGACCGGAGAGATCGGCCTCCAGCTCCGCCGCCCGCAGCACCATGTGGGCCAGGCGTGGATGCAGAGGCAGGCGGGCCAGCTTTTGCCCGTGCGGGGTGAGCGCGAGCCTGCCGTCCGGGCCGGGGCGGACGGCTCCCAAATCGAGCAGCGTCGCAGCCGCGTTGCGCAGGGCCGCTTCCGGCGGCGAGGTCAGCCAGGGCAGCCCGGCCGGCTCACTTCCCCAGGCCAGGGCATCCAGATACAGCGGGGCGAGATCGGCATCCAGAATCTCCGGCCGGACCTGGGGCTGGAGGTGCTCCGTCTCGGGCCAGAGACGCAGGCACAAGCCCGGCTCAAGACGCCCGGCGCGGCCCGCCCGCTGATCGGCCGCGTCCCGGGTCAGGCGCGTCGTCACCAGGCGGCTCAGGCCGGTGGCGGGCTCAAAGCGCGGACCTCTGGCCAGCCCGGCATCGATGACGGCGCGTATCCCTTCGATGGTCAGGCTGGTCTGGGCCAGATCCGTGGCCACAACCACCTTACGCCTGCCGGGCGGCGACGGCGCGATGGCCGCATCCTGGCCGCCCGGTGGCAGATCACCGTAGAGCGGGAAAATATCCGTATCGTCGGGCCGCGTTTCCAGCAACTCCACGGTACGCTTGATCTCGGCCTGACCCGGAAGGAACACCAGAATGCTCCCGGGCTCGGTGCGCAGGGTATCGCGCACGGACAGGGCGGTTTTCCCGGCCAAGTCCTCCAGGCGCGCGCCCGGAGTGACGCCCGAATCCCGCTCGGCATACCGCACCGTGACCGGCCAATGACGGCCCTTGGCTTCAATGATCGGGCAGCCGCCCAAAAAGCGGCTCAGTTCCCCGGCGTCCAACGTGGCGGACATCACCAGCAGCCGCAGATCCGGCCTGAATGCCCCCGCGCTTTCCAGGCACAAGGCCAGACCGAGGTCGGCCTGCAGGCTCCGCTCGTGAAACTCGTCGAAAATGACGCAGGAAACGCCGGAGAGCTCGGGGTCCGCCAGCAGGCGACGGGTGAACATGCCTTCGGTGAGCAGCTCCACCCTGGTCAGGTTCGAAACCTTGCTGTCCAACCGCACCCGATAACCGACCCGCCCCCCGACTTCCTCCCCCAAAAGCCCGGCCATGTAACGGGCCGCGGCCCGCGCCGCCAAACGCCGCGGCTCCAGCACCAGGATTTTGCCGGGCAACGGAGCGCTGTTTCTGGGGCCTTCCGGGGTCGGCAGCAGGCCCAGAAGGGCCAGGGGAACGCGGGTGGTTTTGCCGGAACCGGGCTGGGCCGTCAGAACGGCGCGGCCATGTTCGACCAGGGCCAAGCCGAGTTCCGGCATAATCGCATCGACAGGAAAGCTGTTTCGCATGGGCCGATTATGGATATTTTCCCGGCCAAGGCAAGGGGGCGAATTGTCGTCTATGCCCGGAATCGACCCCGGTGAGCAGGTTCAGCTCAAACGACACCCGCAAATCTATAGGTGTCTGAATTTATGGCGGGGACGGCATGAAAACAATGGCATGACAACTGATTGTAATGTTGCCGGCAAAAAAGCTCGCCGGCGACGGGCTCAATCCCGGCAATTCCTATGCGATGAGCCTCAAGATAGCCGCCGGTCTTCCGTCACGGACTCCGCCCGCTCTTCATTGACAGTTCGTTCTCTCCATGCGATGAGAGCTACCTTGGCGACAATTTTTGTCGCCGGAGAGGGCGGCTCTTTTAGTTGCCGGAGGTAGGTGTAAAAACAGGATAAATCTCACTTTGCCAAGCTTCAGGTGCCCGGAGCTCCCGGGAGAATTGGAAAGTTCGGTATAAAACCGACGCTGGCCCGCAACCGTGAAAGAGGACGACCCCGCGACAAGCCACTGTGGACGCATCCATGGGAAGGCGCGGCTGTAGGATGAATCTTGAGCCGGTAAGCCAGCCTGAAGCTTCCCCAAACAACTGAGGGACGCGGCTGCCCGACGTATGTTGCCTGCCGGCATGTTTTGCCGCGCGTAGAGTGCGCTGTGCGTCCCTCATAAACGCTTGTCCATCGTGGCATTGGACAAGGAGGACGTATGCGCGTTTTTTTGAAAAAACTTCTTCCTGCGCTGTTGTTGTGCTTTCTGGTGGCCGCGGTTCCGGTCCATGCAAAAACCGGGACGCTGCTGGTGGCCTTCGGCACTTCCATGGAAAGCGCCCGGCCGGCCATCGACGACATTGAGAAAGCTTACAAACAGCGGAACGACGGCCCCGTGCTGCTGGCTTTCACTTCCGACATTATCCGCACCAAACTGGAGAAGGAAGGCAAACCCGTTCTCTCAGTGAACGCCGCGATGGGCGAGATGGCCTCGCGGGGCGTGACCGACCTGCGTATTCAGTCCCTGCACATCGTCCCGGCTGAAGAGTATAGCCAGCTTGAGCGCATGGTGGTCAAGCATATCGCCACGAACCCCGGAAAATTCAACACCGTCAAAGTGGGTTATCCGCTGCTCGTGTCCAAAAAAGATCTTGATGATGTGATCAAAGTGGTGCTGGCTTCCCTGCCTGCCGACCGCCAAAGCGGCGACGCGGTGGTGCTTATGGGCCACGGCAACGATCGGGGCCCCGGTGATCTGACTCTGCTTGCCACAGCCGAAGCCTTCCATAAAGCCGACCCGCGTGTCTGGCTGGCCACTGTCGAAGGCGCGCTCAGCTTCGACGATGTCCTGCCCGAGATCAAGGCCTCCGGCGCCAAACGCGTCTGGCTCCAACCTTTCATGATAGTTGCCGGCGACCACGCCAACAACGACCTCGCCGGGCCGGAAGAGGATTCCTGGGCATCCCGGATCAAGGCCGAGGGAATGCAGCCCATGCCCAATCTCAAGGGCCTCGGGCAGATCAAAGGTATTCAGACGATCTTCCTCAGTCATACCGACGAGGCCGTCGTCGATCTCGCCAACACCAAGAAAGCGGACTAAGGGAACATAGCCCTTGGTTGTGATTGAGGGGGGGGGATGCCCCCCTCAATCTGGAAAGGAACTCGCATGAAACCGGGCAAACTGTACGGTGTGGGCATAGGCCCCGGTGATCCTCAGTATCTGACGCTCCGGGCGGCGGACGTGCTCCGCTCGGCGGACGTGATTTTCACCGTGGTTTCAAAAAACGCGGTGAACAGCGTTTCTCAAGCGGTTGTGGAGCAACTCCGCCCACGGGGAAAAATCAAACGCCAAATTTTCAGCATGTCCCGCGATAAAACCGTCCGCGAGGCGCAGGTGCAAAGCAATGCCGAGGCCATCATCAACGACCTGCGCGCCGGACGTGATTGCGCTTTCGCCACTCTCGGCGACGCCATGACTTACAGCACGTTCGGCTATATACTGGACTTTGTCCGTAAAGCCATCCCCGACATAGAGCTGGAAATCGTTCCCGGCATTACCTCTTTCGCCACCCTCACCGCCAAAGCGGAGACCGTGCTTGTTGAAAACGGCGAGCAGCTCAGGGTGGTACCGTCGTTCCGTTCGGACATGGCCGAATCACTCGAGTTCCCCAAGGGTTCAACCACCATCCTGCTCAAGACCTATCGCAGCCGCACGGCCCTCCTTGACCGGCTGGAGCGCGAGAAAGACGTGGAAATTCTCTACGGCGAACACCTGACGATGGAAGAACAGGCCTTGCTCACCGATCCCAAAGCCATTCGCGCCCGCCCGGAAACATACCTTTCAATGATCATGGTCAAAAAACGCTGAAACGCCGCAACCGCCTTGGAAGCGTCCGAGTCCGGGGCTCACGGGATGGCGCGCACATATCGGAGATCCACCGCCTGTTCCTCCAAGGTCGTCGAAAAAAAGCTTTTACGAGAACGTCGTGAGAGTTTTTCCCGTTGTGGGGAAATCTGGTATTCCTGAATATTCTCGGCGAAATATCAGTGGACCTTCGCCGGGAGCTCCTTCCTGAACTTTACCTTTGGTTTTCATGCCCCGGAGCTTGGCATCGGGCGGTTTTCCCATGTCGGCAAAACCTCCGCGCCGGTTCTGCCGGTGAAACGTTGCCGGCATTTTGCCAACAAAAAAACGGGGATGACAACGTACCTGACGAGATGTGCTGAGACTGTGGAATGCTGGAAAAGCAAAGTCCCGCAAGGCTTTTTGGACCTTGCGGGACTTTGTGGAATTATCGAGTGGTGCCGGGGGACGGGATTGAACCGCCCACACGTGGATTTTCAGTCCACTGCTCTACCAACTGAGCTACCCCGGCGAAGCGAAAGAGAGATGTAGCCGAAGACGAGGCGGAGCGCAAGACTTTTTTCCACTTCAGATCAAAATGCCCGCCCAGAGCCGAAACAGGCGCATTGAGTGTCCGGGCGTTTTCCCTTACAAAGAAGACGGGCGGTTTGCCCGGAACTTTTTTACAGGCGGCGGCCATGTCCACTCTGGTCATCAAACTCGGCACAAGCGTCCTCACCCGGGGCACGCGCTCCCTCAACCGCGCTCACATGGTCGAGATCGTCCGATGCTGCGCCCTGGCGAAAACGCGCGGGCACCGGGTCATTCTGGTCACCTCCGGGGCCATTGCGGCCGGGCGCGAGCACCTGAATCACCCGGAACTGCCCCCGGCCATCGCTTCCAAGCAGTTGCTCGCGGCTGTGGGGCAGAGCAGGCTGATCCAGATCTGGGAGCAACTTTTCGCCATCTACGGCATCCATATCGGCCAGATGCTCCTGACCAGGGCGGATCTGGAGGACCGCGAACGATTCCTCAACGCCCGCGACATGCTCTGCGCCCTCTTGGAACACGGCATCGTGCCGGTGATCAATGAGAACGACGCCGTGGCCACCACGGAGATCAAGGTCGGCGACAACGACAACCTCTCGGCCCTGGCCGCTATTCTGGCCGGGGCGGACACCCTGTTGCTGCTCACGGACCAGGAGGGGCTCTATTCCGCCGACCCCCGCTCCAACCCCGGGGCGAAGCTGATTCCTGTGGTCGAGCGCATCGACGAATCCGTGTTCGCCCTGGCCGGGGACAGTGTTTCCGGCCTCGGCACCGGCGGCATGGGCACCAAGATTCAGGCGGCCCGCACCGCCACCCGGGCCGGAATCCGAGTGATCATCGGGCCCGGCGCGCGGCCGGAAATCATCACCGAGATTCTGGACGGCAGGCCGGTGGGCACTCTGTTCCCGGCTTCGCAGGATCCCTTGCATCACCGCAAGCACTGGCTGTTCGGGCCGCCCCCGGCCGGGAACCTGCGCGTGGACGCCGGGGCGGCCACGGCCCTGCTGGAGCGCGGCGGCTCCCTGCTGCCCAAAGGCGTCACCCAGGTCGAGGGTGTGTTCCCGCGCGGGGCCGTGGTGCGCGTCATCGGTCCCGACGGCCGCGATCTGGCCCACGGGATGGCCCGGTACAACAGCGAGGCCCTGACCCTGATGGCCGGCCGGCACTCCAGCGAGATACTCGGGCTTATCGGCTACGAATACGGCGCCGAAGCCGTACACCGCGACGACCTTATCCTGACCGGAGACGGAGCATGAGCGAGAACCCCCTGAACGACATGGGCCGCGCCGCGCGCGAGGCTTCCCACGTCCTGGCCGAGTTGAACACGGCGGAGCGCAACGCCCTGCTCGAGCGCATCGCCGCCGAGCTTCCGGCCGCCGAAGAAGCCATTCTGGCCGCCAATGCCGAAGATCTGGCCGAAGCCGAAGCGTCCGGTCTGGCCCCGGCCATGCTCGACCGCCTGCTCCTGAACGAGGCCCGTCTCAAGGCCCTGGCCGCCGACGTCCGCCAGGTGGCCGGCCTGCACGACCCCCTGGGAGAAGTCGTCGACGGCCACGACTGTCCCTCGGGCCTTTCCCTGATCCGCAAGCGCTTCCCCCTGGGAGTGGTCGCGGCGATTTACGAGGCCCGGCCCAATGTAACCGTCGATACCGCCGTGCTCTGCCTGAAAACGGCCAACGCGGTCATCCTGCGCGGCGGCAAAGAAACCCGCCGTTCCAACGCCGCGCTTGTGGCCGCCCTGCACCTGGCCCTGGCCGCCGAGGGCCTGCCCCGAGCCTGCGTACAGGCCGTGCTCGACCCGGACCGCGAACTGGTCACGGCCCTGCTCCACCTGGACGAGCATGTCGATATGCTCATCCCGCGCGGCGGCCCCGGCCTGCACCGGCTCTGCCGCGAGCAGTCGCGCATCCCGGTGATCACCGGCGGCATCGGCGTCTGCCATATTTTCGTGGACGCGGCTGTGGACACGCCCAAAGCCCTGGCCGTGATCGCCAACGCCAAAACGCAGCGCCCGAGCGTCTGCAACGCCGTGGAAACGGTGCTCGTCCACAACCGCATCGCCGCCGCCTTCCTGCCCGCCCTGGCCGCGCACCTGGCCCCCCTGGGCGTCACCCTGCACGCCTCGGAAAACGCGGCCCCATACCTTTCCGGCGCGCTCTGCCCGGTGGTGCCCCTGGACCCCGCCTGGCTCGATAAAGAACACCTGACCCTGGACCTCAACGTCCACGTGGTGGCCGACCCGGACGAAGCCGTGGCCCACATCCGCGCCCACGGCACCGGCCATTCCGACGCCGTGCTCACGGAAGACATGCGCACCGCCGAACTGTTCATCCGCCGGGTGGATTCCGCGGCCGTATACGTGAATGCCTCCACCCGCTTCACCGACGGCGGGCAGTTCGGCCTGGGGGCCGAGGTCGCCGTTTCGACCCAGAAGCTCCACGCCAGGGGGCCGATGGCCCTGGAAGCCCTGACGACGTATAAATGGATCGGCCGGGGAGCCTATACGATCCGGGACTGATCCCGGAGTCGCGCGGGCCGATTTTCCTGGCGCGACATACTGGGCAAGTACTTGCGACATAGGCTTTACCTGAGGGGATTCCTCGGCTATTATCCCGTATTAGATGGGGATGAATGGATACAGATCCGGTCGGGCTCTTTGGGAACCCGGCCGCGAAGGACTGCGCCTTTATGGTTGGAGAGTTTTTCACGGTGTTGCCGCTTGTCGCCGCGCTGCTGGTGCTGCGCCCGCGGCGGGCGGCCGCCACGTATACATCGCCGGCCCCCCTGTCGACCCTGCCCCTCCCCGTGATTCATCTGCGGGCCGGGGATTTTACCTACCTGGGCGGCAACGCGGCCATGAGCGAATTGCTGGGCGGCCCGGAAGATCCGGTCAGGCCCATTTCCGCCGCTTTTGTGGAAGAGAAGAGAGTGGCGGCCTTCCTCACCGCGCGGAAAAAAGCTCTGCTGGAAGGCGGTGAAGTCTCCGGGCAGGCCAAGCTGGCCTGTACCTGGAAAACGAAATGCGGGCAGACGCTGCCTCTCCTGCTGACGGCCTTCGCCCTGGACGACGCCGGCCCGGAGCCGGTACTGCATCTCTCGGCCGATCCCAACGCGGCCCGCTTCGGCGCCGGGCTGCACAGCTGTCTCAATTCCTGCCCGGACATGCTGTTCTACAGGGACAGAAACGACCGCTTCCGCCTGTGCAACGCGGCGTTTGAGCGAATCACCAACAAGAGCGCCTCGGCCGTGCTCGGCAAGACCACGGCCGAGGTGGGCTTTGAGCCGCCCTTCGACGAGATCCTGAGCGCGTATACCGAAGACGTATTGCGGACCGGCACCCCGCTTTTTTCCGAGTTCGGCTGCGTCGATTCCGCCGGCCTCCCGCTGGCCTTTGAGAGCCAGATTTACCCGATCTTCTTCCCCAAAGGCGGGGTCAGGGGCACCTTCGGCATCTGCCGGGACATTTCCTTGGCCAAAGCGGCTTCCTCCGCTCTCCAGCGTCAGGGCGCCCTGCTCCAGGCCGCCAATGACGCCGCCCTTCTGCTTTTTTCCGACGAGGAAGACATGGACACCACGGCCCGCAAAGTTCTGGCGGGCATCGG
Source organism: Desulfovibrio sp. (assembly GCA_031548905.1). GTDB lineage: Bacteria > Desulfobacterota > Desulfovibrionia > Desulfovibrionales > Desulfovibrionaceae > Frigididesulfovibrio. Next base: position 49,168 of record JAVBQP010000016.1, read on the forward strand.
CCAGGTCACGGGCGCGGAGCGGGTGGATGTCTGGCGCAACCACGGCAGCAGCGGGGAAGGGCTCTTGTGCTCCCAGGTCTACAGTTGGTCCAAAGGCGGCCAAAAGAGCCGGTTCAGCCCGCACGCGAACACCGCTGCTTATGCCGCCGAACTGCCCGGCTGGGAGGCGACCCTTTCCTCCGGGGGCTGCATCAACACTCTGACCCGCAAACTCACCCGGCGGGAAGCCGAGCACCTCGGCAACCAGGGCATCGGCGCGGCGTTGGTCGCCCCCATCCTGTTCCAGTCCACCTTTTGGGGGTTCATCCGCCTTGGGGTGCGGAGCATCGAACACAACTGGAGCGTTGGCGAAGAAGCCATCCTGCGCGCCGTCGGCCTGTTTCTGGCCGCCACCATGCAGCGCCGGCATATCCAAGAGGCGCTCGGTGAATCGGAACAACGCTTCCGCGACGTGGCCGAAGCCGCCGGAGAAATCGTCTGGGAGCTGGACTCGCAAGGGTATTTCTCCCGCGTCTCCGACCGGGTTTCCTCCTTGCTGGGTTTTTCCGCCGCGGAGGTAATCGGCGGGCGCTGGGAGGATTTCGCGGCCGACCTCAGGGGCGAAGGGGCGACCGGGCACATGTTCCAGACCGCCGTGTCCACGGGCTCATTCCGGGGCATGGAGCACCGGGTGCGCACCAGGGACGGCCGCCTGGCCTGGCTGCTGACCTCGGCCAAGATCCTCACCGGCCCGGAAGGTATTGAAGGTCTGCGCGGCACCAGCCAGGATGTGACCGAAGCCAAGCGTACGGCGGAAGAGCTGCACACCACCCTGCAAACCCTGGAGCGGGCAAACAAAGATCTGGAACTTTCGGCCGAGCGCGCCCTGGCCCTGGCCCGGCAGGCGGAAATGGCCGATAAGGCCAAAAGCGAATTCCTGGCCAACATGAGCCACGAGATCCGCACCCCGCTCAATGCCGTCATCGGCATGGCCTATCTGTTGGGCAAGACCGAGCTTTCCCCCCGCCAGCTCGACTACCTGGACAAGATCAATACCGCCGGGGTTTCCCTGCTGGGGGTGGTCAACGACATCCTGGATTTTTCCAAGATCGATTCCGGGCGCATGGAAATGGACTCCATCCCCTTCGATCTGGAGGAATTGTTCGGCAACCTGGCCGCGCTCATGGGGCCGCGCACCGACGAGCAGGGGCTCGAACTGGCCCTGTTCATCGAGCGCGCTGTGCCGCGCCGGCTCGTGGGTGACCCGCTGCGCCTGGGGCAGGTGCTGACCAACCTCGCCGGAAATGCCGTGAAGTTCACGAGCCAAGGCGGCGTCAGCGTGCGCTGCCGTCTGGAGAAGATCGAGGGCGACACGGTTTTTCTGGCCTTCAGCGTGGCCGACACCGGTATCGGGATGACCGAGGAACAAAAGGCGAAACTCTTTTCCGCCTTCACCCAGGCCGACTCCTCCATCACCAGGCGATACGGGGGAACCGGACTCGGCCTGACAATCTCGCAGCGCCTGATCGAAATGGCCGGCGGCGACCTGGAGCTGAGCAGCAAGCCCGCTCACGGCACCACGATCGTGGTGCGCCTTCCCCTCAAAATACAACAGCCGGAAACAGGGCGGCCGGAGTCGCCTCCCCTGGCCGGGTTTTCGGCCGTCCTGGTCGAGCCCAACGACGTTCTGCGCGATCTGCTTCTGGAAATGCTCCAGGATCTGGGCTGCGAGACCAAGTCATTTGCCGACCTCGAGCAGGCCCGCGTCGCCCTGGCCGCCTCCGAACGCGCCGGCCTGCCCTGCGCCCTGCTGCTTCTCCCTCTGGGGCTCCTCAAAGAGGATGAAGCCGGCCTACAGCGAGTGTTCAGTGAGCAGGGTCTGCTCCGGCCGCCCCGGGTGGTGGCCCTGGCCCCCTTCAGCCATACCGACGATACCCGACGCGTTGAAGAGCTGGGGGTTCAGGCGCTGATTCACAAGCCCGTCACCTCTTCCGCCCTTCGCGACACCCTGGCGGGGGTTTTGTCCCGCAGCCGGCCGCACGATCTCCACCGTGCCGAAACGCCCGCCGTACCGTTCTTCCCCGGAGCACGCGCCCTGCTGGTGGAAGACAACGTCGTCAACCGGCAACTGGCTGTCGAGCTGTTGCGGGAGGTCGGCATTGAAACCACAGAAGCGGAAGGCGGCAGAGAAGCCCTGGCACTGCTCGACGATCCGGCCTCCCCCGCTTTTGACGTGGTCTTCATGGATTTGCAGATGCCGGAGATGGACGGGTTCACCACCACAAAGCGGATCCGCGCCAATCCGAAATTTGCCGGCCTGCCTATTATCGCCATGACCGCCCACGCCACGCAGGAGGAGCGTGACCGCTGCCTCGCGGCCGGCATGGACGATCACATCGCCAAGCCTATCGACGTGGCGGCCCTGCACGCCATGCTGGCCGGCCGGCTGCGCCCCGCCTCCGGGCTGGGCGGTTCGACGGTCATGCTCCCTCAAACGGAACCGCGGCTGAAAGAGTGCCCCGGGCCCATTTCGCCTGCCGAACTGCGCGCCGGGCTCGCCCGCCTGTCCACACTTCTGCGGGACGACGACGCCGAAGCCTCTCGTCTCTTCCCCGCTCTGGAGGCCGGCCTGCGCGAACTCAACCCCGCGGCGACCCAGGCCGCGGCCAAAGCGATCGCGGTCTTCGACTTCGCCGGGGCCCTGCTCCACCTGGAACCTCTGCTTGCCGGCCCCACGGCGGAATAACGGCCATGTCGATTGTGGGCGGGCGCAAACGAATAAAAAAAACGCTCTCGGCGGCCGAGGCTCTCGATTTGTTCATCATCGCCCGGAACGGCGAGGCCCAGGCCCGGCTGAACGCCCTGTGGGAACATTGGGACATGGTTCTGGGGCCGGATCTCTCCGGCCTGGTCGCCCCCTTGGGGCATAAAGACGGCACACTGCTGCTCGGCGCGGAAGACGGCGCGGCCGCCCAGGAGGCTCATCTGTGCTCCCAGGACATTCTCGAGCGGGCCAACGCCTTCATGGACGAGGCGTTTTTTTCCGGAATCCGGGTCGGCCTCATGCAAGGGCGCCGTTCCCTGGCTTCTCCCATCCCCCGCCCGCGCATCGAGCCGTTGCGGACCATGCCCCCCAGACCCCCGCACCTGGGGGGGCTCAGCCTCGACCCCGCCGATCCGGTCGGCAGGGCTTATGCAGCCTATGTACGGGCCTTCAATACGCCCGTGTGACAATTTTTCGGAAAACCAAAGAAAAGAACAAAGGCTTCGGCAAGAGAGGTCGGCCGGCTCGGCTCAGGCCCTGCGGCGCAAGCGCCGGCGCAGGTACTCGGCCGTCAGGCGATACAGCTTGCCCACCAGCTTGCCGATGAGCAGGCCGACGGGCCAGCCGACCAGGACGTCCGAAGGGTAATGCTTGCCGAGATAGACCCGCGACCAACCCACCCCCAGCGGCAGAATATACACCAGCGGCGCGGCCTGGGGAACGACGGCGGCCAGGGTGGCCGCCACGGCCATGGAATTGGCCGCATGGGCGGAATAGAAGGATGAGCCCCCTGTTCTGCGGGGCGTGAAGTTCTCCGGGTTTTGATTCCAACGGCCCTGCTCGCGGTAGTGCACCCCCGGCAGCACGTTGACCGGCCGGGGGCGGTCGACCAGGTTCTTCGCTCCGTTGGCCGCGAGATCCGAAACGCCCAGGGCCAGAAGCAGGAACAGGGCGGGCAAAGGCAGACGCCGCAGGCCGCCGCGTCCCTGCATGACCATGTAGGTGACCAGCACCCCGCCGATGATCCCCCAGAACAGGGGGTCGCTGGAAAGCATGGGCATCAGATCGTCGAGCAGGGCGTTGCGCCAGCACTCGTTGATCAGCTCAAAGCCCTGGAGATCCCAGGCCTGCACCATATCCCACACGGCGGCGCTCAGTTCAGGATGTAGCGCATCGGGTTGACCGGCACGCCGCCCAGGCGCACTTCATAGTGCAGATGCGGGCCGGTGCTGCGCCCCGTGTTGCCGAGGGTGCCGATGACTTCTTCCCGCTGCACCTGCTGCCCTTCCTTGACCAGGGTCCGCTGCAGGTGGGCGTACCGGGTGACGATGTTGTTGCCGTGATCGATGGTGATGCAGATACCGTAGGCGCCGTCTGAACCGGAGAACGTCACCGTCCCCCTGGCCGGGGCCATGACCGGCGTGCCCGGCCGGTTGGAAATGTCGATGCCCGTGTGCATCCGCGCCCGGCCGGTGAACGGCGAGGCGCGCATACCGAACCCGGAGGTGATGAAGCCCCTGGCCGGCCAGATGGAGGGCGTGGCCAGCAGCAACTCGCTGTTCTCGCGTAAAAACAGCACCAGGGACTGCTGCTTGACCTCTTCCAGCAGGGCCCGCTCCATCAACTCGTCAACCAACGAGAACGAGCGGCGGGCGAACAGCTCGCGGTGCCGGGTCAGCATGGGGCCGGCGCTCTCGGCCCCGGCTTGCGCCGATGTATCCTCTTCGCCTTCCGAGGCGCCGGAAGATCCTTCCTCCGCCCCGCCGATGTTCATCAGCACCCGTAATTTGGCGTCAAAGCGCATGACCCGGTTCAAGGCCTCTTCCAATTCCGCCATGCGGCCGGAAAGGTGGAGCATCCTGTCGTCCGAGGCCCGCAGGGTCTGCTTGGTCTCGGCCAACTCATACTCCAGAGCCATTGATCGGGTGTAGTATTCCCACAGGTACATGTTCAGGGCCGCCAGCCCGGCAACCAGCAAAAACACCGCGGGCGCGATCCAGCCCGGCAGGCGCAAATTGCTGATGCCGCCTTCGCGGTCCTTGATGATCACGATGTGGTATTTTTTGAACAAGCCCGGAACTCCCGCCCCGCCGCCGGCCCGGAATCGGGCCGTTCGCGCGCATTTTTCAGGAAAGCGCAAGCTACTTCGCCCCCGCCCCCCCTGTCAAGCTGCAGTGGGGCGGGCTTGGCGTGATACCGCGTCAGAACGGCTTTTTTGCTCCGGTCGAGATCCAAAGAGCGCACTCCCTTCGCAAAAAGGCCGCTCTTCCTTGTCTCACGCCAAGCCCGCCCACTGCTCCGTGCCCGAACCACGCCGCGATCCGAAGCGGAAAAATCGAAAACCTTCCGGCAAGCATCCCATCGGAAGAGAGCCCGTAAGTCGGAAGTCGCTCGGCCGGCGCCGTCACGGAGACGAATTTTGCTCTCCGCCAAGTAAAGCAATACCTGGAAAACGTTGCGATTTTTCCGTTCGGCAAGGCGCGAGTCCCTTTTGAAGAGGCGCTGGGCTCTTTCGTCCCGCCCCTCCTCAAAAAGGGTGAGCAACGCGGTCCAAAAGGAAAAACGCAACGTGTCCTCAGGGTTTCTTGCCGCCGAGGGTGCCCACTAGGGCGCGCAGCCGGGTCTGGAGTTGCCCGGCCCGGTTTTTACCCACGCCGGGAACGCTGCGCAGGGCCTCACAATCGGCCTCGGCCATGTCTTTGAGCGAGCCGAAACGCTCAAAAAGGCGGCGGGCCAGTTCCGGACCGATGCCCGGCAGGCGGGTCAACTCCCCGGCCAGGGCGGCCTTGGCGCGGGCCTTGCGGTGCCTGCCCAGGGAATAGTCGTGCACGGCGTCGCGAATGCGTTGCAGAAAAAGCAGTTCCGGGCTGCCGGGCTTCAAGGGAACCGGGTTGCTCCGGTTGGGCAGGAACAGGCGGTCTTCCACGTTGCCCGCCCGGCGGTCGGCGCGGCCTTCCTCGTCGCGGGCCTTGGCCAGGCCGGCCAGAAGGGGAGGATATTCCAGGGCGGCCCGCTCAAAGACCCGGACCACGGCCGCGAGCTGGCCCTTGCCGCCGTCGATCAGCACAAGATCCGGCCAGGGCGGGCCCGAGGCGATGCGCCGCTCGGCCCAGACGCCCAGGGCGGCGTAGTCGTCGCCGGGGGTGTCGGTTTCGATCGCATAGGCGCGGTAATCCTCGGGCCGGGGATCCTCGTCCTCGAACACCACCATGCCGGCCCTGGTCTGCCTGCCGCCGGTGTGGGAGATATCCACGGCTTCGATGCGGCGCACGGGTTCTTCCAGATGCAATCGGCGGGCCAGAAGCGCTCCGGCCGAGGGAGAGCCGGACTGCCGGGCGGCGTCGAGGGCGTGCCCGGCGGCCATCACGACCAAGCTGTCCTCGTCCGGGCCGCGAGGGGCGCGGAGCACCACCGGGCCGCCGCGCAGATCGGCCAGAGCCTGCTCCAGAGCCGCGAAAGACAGAGGGCCAGCGGGCTCCTCGGCGTCTTCGGCCGCCGGCTCGGGGAGCCAGGGCACCACGATGCGCGGGGGCGGCGTGGCCCGGCCCTGCAAGTAGAACTGCGCCAGGAACCCCGCCAGAAGATCCTGCCGATCCTCTTCGCCCAGGCCGGGGAAGAAGAAAGCCCGTTGATCCAGCAACATGCCCTCGCGCACAAAAGCCAACCCCAGAGCCAATCCCTCCGGGACGCCGGCCACGCCGATCAGGTCGAGATCCGCATCCTTGCCCAGAACAACGGATTGACGCTCCAGAGTGCGCTCCACGGCCCGGAGTTGATCGCGCAGCAGCGCGGCCCGCTCAAATTCCAACGCTTCGGAAGCGGCCGCCATTTCCGTCCGCAACTTATCGGTCAGTTCACGCGAGCGCCCCGACAGCAGCATTTCGACCTTGCGCAGCGTGGCCCGGTATTCCTCCTGGGAAACGGGCAGAACGCAGGGCGCGGGACATTGGCCGATGTCGTAATACAGACAGGGCCGGGTGCGGTTGGTGAAGGCCGCGTCGCGACAACGGCGCAAAGGAAAGTTTTTGTGAATGATTTTCCAGGTTTCGCGAGCGGCCCCGCCGGAGGAAAAGGGGCCGAAGATTTTGTCGCCGGTTTTCCGGGCCGTTTCCCGAGCCCGGCGGACGATTTCCACTCGGGGAAAGGGATGGCGCGCGCTGATCCGAAAGAGCAGATACTCCTTGTCATCCCGCAAAACGATATTGTAGCGCGGCCGATGTTTTTTGATCAGCCCGGCTTCCAGAAGCAGGGCTTCTTTTTCGGTGCCGGTGGAGAGAAAATCCAGACTCTCGGCCCGCTGGAGCATGGCCGCCGTTTTCGGCGAGAGCCGGGCCTCGTCGCGGAAATACGAGGCGATCCGCCGGCGCAACCGCCTGGCCTTGCCCACATACAAGATTTTTCCGGAGGCGTCCTTGTACAGGTACACCCCCGGTGAATCGGGAAACAGCGAAAGATCCGGGCGTTGCATGTCCACAGTGTAGCCAAACCCGACCTTTTTGGGAAGGTACGGACGCTTTCCCCGCCCCTTCCCTTCGTTCCGGCGGCAGCCGGACCTGCCGGCGATCATGCCTCGCCCCGAGAGCGATGGCCCACGGCCACTCCGGTACCCTCTCCAGTGCTCTCCCACTCCCTACTTCTCCTTATTCCGCCCCACTCCTTGCCCCCCTTGACGCCGACATTATTATTCAGTAATAGGTCTTGTTAAGCACAAAGAGGTAACCCATGTCCCAAACCCGCATGACCCGCCAACGCGCCGTTATCCTGGAAACCCTGCGCACCGTCGCGACGCACCCCAGCGCCGACGAGCTGTACGGCATGGTCCGGGAAAAAATGCCCCGGATCAGCCTGGGCACCGTGTACCGCAATCTTGACCTGCTGGTGGAAGGCGGCTCGGTGCGCCTTCTGGAGCGGGCCGGTATGCAGAAGCGCTTTGACGGCGACCTGTCGCCGCACAACCACGTCCGCTGCGAAGTCTGCGGCCGGGTGGGCGACGTGTTTTCACCCGTTGAAGTCACCCAGCTTGAGCATGACGCCGTACCCGGCTTCACCGTATATCGGGCGGAAGTGGAATTCGTCGGCGTGTGCGACTCCTGCCGGCAATAACCTATTGCCTATAAATACCATGAGGGGGATGTGCTCAAACGTCTCCCTTGTTTTTTGCGGGGAAAGGTGTATAAGGCCACAAAACCTACAAGGAGCCTTTCCATGAAAAAATTTCTTCTTCCCATTGCCATGATCTGCATGTTGCTCACCGCCTGCGGCGGCTCCGACAGCAGCACCCCCGCAGGTAAACTGAACGGCACTTGGGTCTTCGATCTGGACGCCACGCTGGACAAGACCCTCAAGGCCCAGGGCGTGGACGCCTCCAACCCGGCCTTCGCCCAGGCCAAGGAAGCCGCCAAGACCCAGATGAGCGCCATGCTCGGCAACGCCTCCCTGACCTTCGACACCGACAAGAAGACCATTTCCGGCGACATCATGGGCCAGAAGGAGAACAACTCTCCCTATACCGTGAAGTCCGAAGAGCCCAAGAAGGTGGTCATCACCAACCAGGGCACGGATCTTCCCATTGAACTGAACGACGACGGCACCATCGCGATCAGCGCCGGCGGCGCCGTGCTGGTTCTGAAGAAGAAATAATCGTCCCGCGCGAACGCGCGACAAGCCGGGAGGACGAAAGCCCTCCCGGCTTTTTTACGCCCGCATCATGGCCGGCACGTATCCGCGAATATGTGTAACTCCCTTGTCATTTCAACCGTTTTACGCGAAAATGAAATCCCCAGGCCCCGGATCAAAAAACGCCCGCCTCACCTCACGATAAGGCCGGCGAATCCGGATACTCCCCTGAAAATGTTTTCCGCAAAGGAACGGAGAAGCATGTCGCGACTGCCGGAATCGGAACACCCCGCCCACACCCGGGCCCAGACCCTCTTTCTCGGTCTGGACATCGGCTCCACGACCGTGAAGGTGGTGGTGACCGACGCGGCCGGCGATCTGCTCTTCGCCCGCTACCGCCGGCACTTCTCGGACGTGCGCTCGGCCGCCGCCGCCGCGCTCCGCGAGGCCGGGGCCGCCTTTCCCCAGGCCCGGTTCGCGGCCGCGGTTTCCGGCTCCGGGGCGATCAACGCGGCCGGCGACATGGGCGTTCCCTTCGTGCAGGAGGTCATCGCCTCCGGTCTGGCGGCCCGTGCCCGGGTGCCGGATGTGGATGTGGTGGTGGAGTTGGGCGGCGAAGACGCCAAGCTGAGCTTTTTCACCGGCGGCGTGGACCAACGCATGAACGAGACCTGCGCCGGCGGTACCGGGGCCTTCATCGACCAGATGGCCGCCTTCATCCACACCGACGCCGCCGGGCTGGACGAACTGGCCTTGGGGCACACTTCGATCTACCCCATCGCCTCGCGGTGCGGGGTATTCGCCAAAACCGACGTGCTGCCCCTGCTCAACGAAGGCTGCCGGCGCGAGGATATCGCGGCTTCGATCATGCAGGCCGTGGTCGACCAGACCATCAGCGGTCTGGCCAGGGGGCGGAAAATTCGCGGCAAGGTGCTGTTCCTGGGCGGGCCCTGCGCGTTCCTGCGTTCCCTGCGGGAACGATTCGCGGCCACCCTTGATCTGGCCCCGGGTGACGCGGTCTTCCCCGAGCACGCCGAGTATTTCGTGGCCATCGGCACGGCCCTGCACGCCCACGAGCGGATGGAGCGCGAATCCGCCGGCCCCGCCGCCGGCCTGCCTTATGCCCTGGCCGATCGCTTGGAAACGGCCGCGCCCACGGCCGACAACGGCCGGCTGCCGCCTTTTTTCGCTTCGGCCGGAGAACACGACGCTTTCCACTCCCGGCACGCGGCCGAGGAACCGGAAACTTTTCCCCTGGAAGACTATGAGGGTGACGCCTACCTCGGCTTCGACAGCGGCTCGACCACGATCAAGGCCGTGCTGATCGACGCTCGCGGCCGGCTGCTCTACTCCTTCTACGGGCCCAACAAGGGCGACCCTCTGCCGGCGGCCGTGGCCGCCCTCGGGGAAATCCTGGCCCGCAAGCGGCCTGGCTGCTCCATCCGTTCCTCGTGCGCCACCGGCTACGGCAGCGCTTTGCTCGGCGCGGCCCTGCGTCTGGAACACGACGAGGTCGAAACCGTGGCCCACTTCGCCGGGGCCAAATTTTTCCAGCCCGAGGTCAGCTTCATCCTGGATATCGGCGGCCAGGACATCAAGTGCCTGCGCATCCGGGGCGGGGTCATCGATCGTATCCAACTGAACGAAGCCTGCTCGGCCGGGTGCGGCTCATTCATCGAGACCTTCGCCAAGTCCCTGAACCTGAGCCTGGAAGCATTCACCGAAGCCGCGCTCACAGCCCAAAACCCCGTTGATCTGGGCACCCGCTGCACGGTGTTCATGAACTCCAAGGTCCGGCAGGCTCAAAAGGACGGTGCCTCGGTTGGGGACATCGCGGCCGGGCTGTGCTCCTCGGTGATCCGCAACGCCTGCTATAAAGTGATGAAATTGTCCGGCCCGGATGAATTGGGCGGGCACGTTTCGGCCCAGGGCGGCGCATTCGCCGGCGACGGCCTGCTGCGCGCTTTTGAGCAGCATCTCGGCAGGCACGTGACCCGACCGGCCCTGGCCGGGCTCATGGGGGCCTTCGGCGCGGCCCTGATCGCCAAAGAACGCGGCCCGGCCGAAGGGAACGCCCCGATTTCCGCCGCGGAACTGGCCGCTTTCACGGCCCAAAGTTCCACAGCCCGTTGCGGGCGCTGCTCCAACCGCTGCCTGCTGACCGTGACCCGCTTCGCCGACGGCCGGCGCTTTATCTCCGGCAACCGCTGTGAGCGCGGGGCCGGGGAAACGCCGCGCGAACTGCCCAACCTGTTCCGCTGGAAATACGAGCGGCTCTTCAACCACTATACGCCCCTGGAACCCGCCCAGGCCCGGCGCGGCAGCGTGGGCATTCCCCGGACCCTGAATATTTACGAGAACTATCCCTTGTGGTTCACCCTGTTCACGAAACTGGGTTTCCGGGTGGAGCTTTCCGCGCCGTCATCCAAGGATCTGTTTTACACAGGCTACGGCACCATCCCATCCCAGACCGTCTGTTACCCGGCCAAACTGGCCCACGGGCACATTCTCGATCTGGTGGACAAACGGCCGGACGCCATTTTTTTCCCTTGCCTGCCCTTCGAGATTATGGAGTTCAGCAGCCAGGCCAACCACTACAACTGCCCGGTGGTCATCGGCTATCCGGAATTGCTGGCCAAGAACGTCAGCCTGCTGGAGCACTCGGGCATTCCCTTCCACCACGCCTTTCTGCCCCTTTCCCCCGAGCACCTGCCCCGCCGGCTTGTCGATATCCCCCTGTTCGCGGACATTCCCCTTGAAGAACTGCGGGCCGCCGTGCGTATGGCCTTTGCCGAGCAGGCCGCCTTCAAGGCCGACGTGGCCCGCCACGGCGAGCTGGCCCTGCGGGAACTGCACGAGGCCGGGCATTTCGGGATCGTCCTGGCCGGGCACCCCTACCATGTGGACCCCGAGGTTCACCACGGCATCTCGGACCTGATCACCTCCTGCGGCATGGGCGTGCTCACCGAAGATTCCGTGGCCCATCTCTCCCCGGACCCCGGCCCGCTCCGGGTGGTGGACCAGTGGACCTACCATTCGCGCCTGTACCGCGCCGGGGCCTATGCCGCCGGGGTGGACAACCTGGCCGTCCTGCAACTGGTCTCCTTCGGCTGCGGCCTGGACGCGATCACCTCGGACCAACTTGAGGAAATCCTCACGGTCAAGGGCAGGCTTTACGCCCAGATCAAGATCGACGAAGGCGAGAACCTCGGCCCGGCGCGCATCCGCATCCGGTCCCTGCTCGCGGCCCTGCGCGACCGCAAGGACAGGAAAGAGGCCCCTCCGCCCGTGCCGGTCTACAAGGGCTCGCCCCCCTATACCGAGGCCATGCGCGAAACGCATACCATCCTCATTCCGCAACTCTCGCCCATGCACTTCCAGTTTCTGGAAACCATTTTCGCGAGCGACGGCTACCGCTGCGCCCAACTGCCCGAAGTGACCAGGGAAGCCGTGGAAATGGGCCTGCGCCACGTCCACAACGACGCCTGCTTCCCGGCCGTGGTGGTGGTGGGCCAACTGCTGCACGCCCTGCGCAGTGGGGCCTATGATACCGGGCGGATCGCCCTGATGATCTCCCAGACCGGCGGCGGCTGCCGGGCGACCAACTACATCGCCTTCCTGCGCAAAGCCCTGGTGGACGCCGGCCTGGAGCACATCCCGATTGTTTCCTTCAACATGGACGGCCTGGACAAGAACCCCGGCTTTCGCCTGACCCGCAAGATGCTGCGCCGGATCATCATGGCCGGTTTTTACGGCGACGCGCTTATGCGGGTCAGCCGGCGGCTTACGCCGTACGAGATCAACAAAGGCGACGTGGACGCCCTGGTCCGGGTCTGGGTGGAGCGGATCAAAAAACACCTCCACACCGCCGGGTTCTTCCGCTTTCACCGGAACATGAGCCGGATGGTCCAGGACTTCGACGACCTGCCCATCCGCACCGAGGAGCGCAAGCCCCGTGTGGGCCTGGTGGGGGAAATCCTGCTCAAATACCATCCGGACGCCAACAACGGCGCGGCCAAAGTGGTCGAAGCCGAAGGCGGCGAGGCCGTGGTGCCGGATCTTATGGACTTCGTGCTCTACTCCTTCCACGACAGCATCTACCGCTACCGGCATCTCTCCGGCTCATGGAAAAGCTATGCCTCGTCCTTGATGAGCATCGCGTTTCTGGAATACTGCCGGCGGGACATGCGCCGGGCTCTGAAGCGCAGCAAACGCTTTACCGCGCCGTTGCGGTTCAGGGATCTGCGCCGCTGCGCCGAAGGCCTGATCTCTCTCGGTCACCAGACCGGCGAGGGCTGGCTGCTGGCCGCCGAAATGGTCGAGTTGCTCGAGTCGGGCGTGCCGAACATCCTGTGTATGCAGCCTTTCGGCTGCCTGCCCAACCACATCACCGGCAAGGGCCTGCTCAAGGAACTCAAACGCCGTTACCCGGAGGCCAACATCGCGGCCGTGGACTACGACCCCGGCGCCAGCGAGGCCAACCAGATCAACCGGATCAAGCTCATGATGTCCGTAGCGAAGTAAGACGGTATCGCCACGAGGCGTCTTTTCCCCTCTGCCCGCGTTGCGCCCGTTTCGTCCGGCGGTCGAGTATGTCTTGATACACTCCCTTCGGCCAAACCGGCCGCGCCTTGGCAGACGGGAAAATCCGCTCTCGTGGCGATACCGTCTGGACGGTTTGCCCCAAGTCGCAGAAAAAGCACGGACGAGCGGGGGGCTTGTACGCCCGCTCGTCCGGCTTCCGCATCGCCCGAAATTCGTTTCATCGGTGTTATTTTCGCAGGGATTCCAGCAGCCTCAGGGCGTTCTCAAAATCATAGCGGGTCACAGAGGCGCGCAGCTCCTGGAATATCTCCCGGCTGAGCATCCGGGCCAGGTCGTCCTCATGCCGGCTCAGGTAGTCGGCGGCAGAGGCGTCGTCCTCGACCAGCAAGGCTGTGAGGCCGGCCAACAGTTCGTCGCGCTTCTCGTCGGGAACGTCCCCGGCCGGGGCTGGGGCTTCTTTCCGGGCCGCGGCGGCGTCTTCCCCGGCGAAATGCTCGCGTAGCGCCTGCTGGACAGAGGCCAGCCCGGCGAAGCAGGCGGCCGCGAGCCGCTGGACTTCAGCCGGGTTTTCCCCGGCAAAGGAAGACTCCAGGTAGGCGGCCTCGCCGGCCAGCTTGTCCGCCCCGATGGACCCGGCCAGACCCTTGAGGGTGTGGGCGATGCGCCGGGCTCCTTCCCGATCGCCCGCATCCAGGGCGGCATAAAACTTTTCCGACGTATCTCCGTAATATTCCACGAACTGGCGTAGCAGTTTGGCGTATAAGCGCTCGTTGCCGCCGAGCCTGCCCAGGGCTTTTTCCGTGTCGAAACCGGGCAGATTGCGCAGGGAAGGCGCGACCTCGGCCCGCTTCGGCGCGGCCGGAGCGGAGCGCGGGGCACCCTCCGCCGGTTGCAACCAGCGGGCCAGGGTGAGGAAAAACTTGTCCACCTCAATGGGCTTGGAAATGTGGTCGTTCATGCCAACAGACAGGCATTTGTTGCGCTCTTCGACCATGGCGTGGGCGGTCATGGCCACGATCGGCATGGAGTCGTAAGCCTTGTCCGCCCGCAGGATGGAAGCCGCCTCGTAGCCGTCCATTTCCGGCATCTGCAGATCCATCAGCACCAGATCGAAGGGCGGGGTCCGATCGCTTTGCCGGATCATCTCCAGGGCAATCCTGCCGTTGACCGCCGTGGCGACCTCCGCCCCGGCGTCCTGCAGCAGTTCCGCGGCAACCTGCCGGTTGACCGGGTTGTCTTCCACCAGCAGAATCCGGGTTCCGGCCAGGGAAATCTGCTCACGCGGCCGGATGCGCCGCTCGGCCTTGGGAGACCTGCTCGCGCCTTGCAGCGCCTCGGTCAGGGTGTCGAACAGGGTGGACTTGTTGACGGGCTTGTACAGCACTCCGGCCGCGCCGGCCTTTTCCGCCTGCTGGAGCACTTCGGAGCGGCCCATCGCCGTGGTGATGTACACCCGGGGCATGTGGGAGAGGTTCAACTCGCTGAGCAGCCGGTGGGTGGCTTCAATGCCGTCCATGCCGGGCATCCGCCAGTCCATGAGCACGATGCGGTAAGGGTCTTCGGCGTCGGCCTGCCAGAGCATGGCGAAGGCCTCTGTGGCCGACTCCGCGCTGTCGGCCTTGAACATCATCCCGTTGAGCACGGACTGGAGCATCCGCCGGGCCGGCTCGTTGTCGTCCACCACAAGAATACGGGCGGAATCGCCCAGGCGGCGGGTTTCTTCCACCTCGGCGCCTTCCGGAATGCCGAATTCGGCCGTGAAGGTGAACGTGGACCCCCGGCCGTGCTCGCTGACCACGGAAATGGAACCGTTCATCATTTCCAGCAGGCGCTTGGTGATGGTCAGGCCCAGGCCGGTGCCGCCGAACCGGCGGGTGATGGAGCCGTCCGCCTGGGTGAAGGCGGTGAAGAGCTTGCCCTGCTGCTCCGGCGTCATGCCGATGCCGGTGTCCTTGATCATGAACTTCAGGCGCACCTTGTCGCCCATGACCGCGTCCAGGGTGCAGGAGACGATGACCTCGCCCCTCTCCGTGAACTTGACCGCGTTGTTCAGCAGGTTGGTCAGCACCTGCCCCAGGCGGAGCGGGTCGCCCACCAGGCTCTGGGGCACGTTGCCGTCCACCCCGAAGAGCACTTCCAGGCCCTTTTCGTCCGCCTTGTGGCTGATCAGGGCCGCGATATTGTCCAAAATGTCGTCCAGCTTGAATTCGGTTTTCTCCATGTCCAGCCTGCCGGCCTCGATCTTGGAGAAGTCCAGAATGTCGTTGATGATCCCGAGCAGCGCCCCCGCGGCCGCATAAATCTTCTTCACGTAGGCGTGCTGCTTGGGCGACAGTTTCGTCTTCAGGGCCAGGTAGGCCATGCCGATGACCGCGTTCATGGGGGTGCGGATCTCGTGGCTCATGTTGGCCAGGAATTCGCTCTTGGCCTTGTTGGCCGTGTCGGCCGCCAGTTTGGCGCTTGTCAGTTCGCGGGCGCGGGCTTCCAGGGCGTCGGCCATTTCGTCAAAGGTTTTGGCCAGCAGGCCCATTTCCCCGTGCAAACCCTTGAAGGCCGCCCTGGCCCCCAGGTTGCCCCCTGCAAGGGCGCGCACCGCCGGAACGAGCATATTCACCGGGCGCACCAGGATCGCCCGGCCCATAAGCCAGGCGATGAGCAAGGCCGCGAGGCCGGCCCCGGCCAGAAGCAGGATGTCGCGCAGGAGCACGGCGTCGGCTTCGGCATAGGCCACGCTTTTGGATACGGAAAGCTCCACGGTCATATACGGCTTTTCCGCCCCCGGCAGGCGTAATTGGCGGTAAGCCAGCAGATATTCCCGCCCTTCACGGTCCACCAGGGTGATCACCCCGGAGGGTTCTCCCCTGGCCGTAATTTCCCTCCAGGCCCCCAGTTCATAGTTTTTCGGCCCGTGATCGATCTCCGTGGGTATGGCAAAGGCCAGTTCCCCCCTGGAGTCGCGCAGATGCAGGTGTATCTTCCCGTTGAGCAGGGAGGAGAGTTCCTCCGCCTCTATTCCCGGCGTAAGTTCGGCTAAGATGACCATGCGGACGCGCCCGTCGGCCGGATCGGTCACGGGCAGGGCAAAGGGCAGAATGGGCAGGCCCGTGGCCGGATCCATGGCCAGGGCCCCCACCGAAAAGTCGTAGGTGCGCAGGGCGTTCTGGAAATAATCTTTGTCCGCCAAAGAGATCTCCGGATCCGTGGGGGGCTTGGCCGAGGCCAGCACCCGACCGTCCGGGTCAAGAAGCAGCAGGTTGGTGTAGGCGGCGTGGCTGTTCAGCAGCTCCAGCAGCAGCTCGGAGCGTTCGTCCTCCGGGCCGGAGGTGATGGTGTCCAACTGGGCGAGGGTCATCAGCAGCACACGGGTGGATTCCACAACGAGCCGTTGCCGGCCCGCGATGGCGGAAATCATCTCGTCGCCTTGCGTGCGCACCTCCTCAATGGCCCGGCGGCGGCCGTCCATTCCGGAATAGACGATGATCGCCAGGGCCGGGAGCATGGACAGGATGACGATGCCGAAGAGAATGCGGCGTATGGAACTACTGACGGCCATAACGTCCTTTGAGAGCGTTTACGCTTCAAATACTCGCTTGACGGCGGGCAAAACCCGCCTTCGCCTATTTGCCCGCAAGGATTTGAAGACAAATCCTTGCGGGCATTTCACCCTTGAAATGCTCTCATGGGTTGACGGGCAAACGGAAACCGGCTGCGTCCTCCCATGCCTCGGGGGCGAACCCGAGCAGCGGTTCGAGGGAAAGCAGATACTCGGCGGCCCGTGCCGTATCCCCCGCTTCCAGCCACGAACGCAGCAGGAGCGTCCTTCCCTCGCCGAGGTGGGCCTCCAGCAGCCCTTCGATCCCGGCGAAGAGAAAAGCCGTTTCCAAGCTACCTACAGTACAGGCTCCGCGCAATTCCCGCAATAGCTCCATCTGAGACGTATCGGCCAGGGGCTTGACCCGTGGCCAGCGATGCAACGCGGCGAACAAGTCCTCCCGCGCAATTGGTTTGGTGATATGGTCATCAAAGCCGGCCTCGCGGCAGGCCCGGCACTCCTCCGCCCCAATCTGGGCGGTCATGGACACAAGGGGCAGATTTTTCGCCCAGGGAACGGCAAGACGCCGGATCGCCCCGGCCGCGTCCAGGCCGCCCATGATCGGCATACGCAGATCCATGAGCACCACATCGAACGGCGCGCCGGGCATGTCGCCCGCCAGCAGATCGAGAGCCTGGGCCCCGTTCTCGGCCGAAGTGACGGCCGCCCCGGCCAAAGCCAGAAGCTCTTCGGCCACCTCGCGGTTCGCGGCGTTGTCCTCCACCAGAAGCACCCGCAAGCCGTTGAGACCGGCGGCCGGGTCTGAGGCCGGGGCCTCCGCCCGGAGCCGCTCCGGAAACAGCAGGGTCATGATGCTGTCTAAAAGCACCGACTCATTGATGGGCTTGTGCAGGAAGGCGTCGACGCCCGCTGATTCCGCCTGCAGGGCGACCCCGCCCCAACTGTAGGCCGAAAGCATGATCACTTTCAGGGACCGGGCGAACACGGGGTGCGCTTTGATCCGGCGGGTCAGCTCCATGCCGTCCGGGTCCGGCATACGCCAGTCCAGAAGCACCAACGAGAACGGGTTGTTTTCGGCATCGGCCCGCTTCAGCAGATCAAGCGCCCCGGCGGACACCCGTTCCACCGTCGGCCGCATTCCGAAGCCGGAGAGCATTTCCTGCAGCAGATCCAGCGACACGGGGTCGTCATCGATCACAAGCACCCGCAGCCCGTCAAGAATTCGTACGGCCCCAAGGCGCTCGTGCGCCCGCACACCCACGGGAATCACGGCTGTGAAGGCACAACCGGTGCCGGGCGCGCAATCGAACTCCAGCCTCCCTCCCTGCGCATCCAGCAGCCGCCGGCACAGCGGCAGCCCCAGACCCCCGCCGGGCCCCGCGCCTTTTTCCGGCAGCGGGGGAACCGCCGCGGCGAGCAGGCGCTCCAGAACCAGCCGTTGCTCGAGCGACAGGCCGGGGCCGGTGTCCCTGACCGACAGGCGCAGCAAAAGGCCGGCCCCTTCGCTCGGCTCGGCCGCGCAGATCACCGAGACGGAGCCGGTGGTCGTGTAGCGCAGGGCGTTGTCCAGAAGGTGCCCGAGCACCCGGCTCAGGCGCAGCGGGTCGCCCATAACCACCCGGGGAACCGAGGGTTCTACCCGAAAGGTGAGCAGCAGCCCTCTTTCCCGGGCCACTCGGGCGTAGTGCCTGTGCCGGTCCGAAAGAATATCCGCCGGCGAGAATCGGGCGTTTTCCAAGGGCATTTGGCCCGCGTCCAGCTTGGAAAGCTCGAGAATATCGTTGATCACCCGCAGCAGATCGGTGCCGGCTTCGTGAATTTTGCCCAGGTACCCGCGCAGCCCCGGCTCGGGGTCGTCTTTGAGGGCCAGGTAGGCCATACCGATGATCGCGTTCATGGGGGTGCGGATCTCATGGCTGATGTTGGCCAGGAATTCGCTTTTGGCTTTCCCGGCCTCTTCGGCGGCCCGGCGCGCGTCGATCAGTTCCGCTTCACGCTTGGCGACGGCGGCGGCGGCCCCGTTCATGGCGCCGGCGAGTTCGCCCAACTCCCGCACCGGACTTTGTTCCGGCGCCCGAGAGCGAAACTCTCCGGCCGCGAAATCCCCGGCCACGGCCAGAAGCCGCGCCACGGGGGGATGCAGGAAAAACCTGACGAGCCCCACCGCGAAGATGAGCATGAGCGGGACGGCAAGCCCCAGAAGCAGAAGATCCCGCCTGAGCAAGGCGTCGGCTTCGGCGGTGAAAGAATCCGCGGGGGTGACCAGGATTGCCTGCATGTAGGGCCGCCCCCCTTCCGGCAGGCTCACCCGGCGGAAAGCCACCAGCCGATCCAGGCCGGTGGACTCGGGCCACAACACGCCGTGAGGGCCGGGAGCGTTTTCCAGGGCCTTCCGGACCTCCGCCGGCAGCTCGGTTCCGACCGCGGCCGGCGCGCTGAAGACGATGGAGCCTTCGGCGTCGGCCAGGTAGAGCCCGGATTCCGGCCCCAGAGGCAGGGTTCCCAGCAGATGTCGGTAGCCGGCAATGCTCGTGCCCACGACCAGGACGAGGGGGGAGCCGGCATCAGTTCGCGTTCGGCAACTGAAGTAAAACAGAGAGTCCCCGCTCATGAACGAACGAGAAACGCCCCCGGCCATAAACGGCGCATCCGGCGTGAAGTAGGGCTTGTCCTTGACCCGTACGGGCTCCCGGGGCGGCATATCGCGCGGCGGGACAACGTACCCGTTCCCGTCCACCAGGAACAGCTCCACATAAGGCGGATGCCCGTCTCGCAGCCCGGAGAGAAACCGGGAAAGATCGCCCGAACCGGAACGCACCTCCGGCGCGTCGGCCAGGGTCAGCAAAAAAGACCGGGCCGAAGCGGCTATGGCTTCCTGCACTTCGGCGACGAAGCCCAACATGGCCATGGTCCGCTCTTCGGCGGCCAACAGGGCCTCGCTCCTGCGGTGCGCGCCGCCGGCCGCCACAATGCCCACGGCAGGCAGGGCGGACGCCAACACCACGAACAGCACCGCGCGCACGAAGGAACCCGTGAAGACATGCCGCATACGCACCCCGACCCCCGGCCGCGGAAAACCTCTTTTTCCCGGTGAAGCCCGTTCAAATCGACGCACTTCAAACCGTCAACAAGATACGGCAAAAAAAAGAAGAGGTCCAGGGGAGGCCGGCAGGGTCGCAGGGCAGACGCATCTCGAATGATCCGTCCCAAGTGGTCTTTTCTTTCCCGGCCCATACTCAAAGCGCGCCTTCATTTTGGATGGTTTGCCCCGATCGCCGCAAAGCGAATTCCTCTCCGGTATCCGGCATTGTGATACGTCAGCCCCGGGCCTGCAACGGCCCGGACATCGCCGGTCTCGATTTTCCCTTGTACCCCGAAGATGGAGAAACAGTCAGGAAAAGGCACCTTCCTTGTAAAAGGGGCACAAATGAAGTCTTCTGGATGAATACGCGGTGGAGCGTGTCAAAACGCTGCATGACGCATCATGACCGGATGAAATGGGTTGTCGCGGCATAAGGCAAACATAAACGACAACCAAGGCGTATATGTTGCCTTGAGTTGACAAGAGTTGCACAATGAGGGTATGGGGCTGGTGAAAAGGACGGCGCGATGGCCATGGCCCCCAAGACCACGTTTACTTTGGCCGAGGCGGCGGCGCTTTTGAGCTGCCACCCGGAGACCTTGCGTCGTGCCGTGCGCGACGGGGAGCTGCGGGCCGCCAAATTGGGGCGCGGCTATCGCATTTCCCGCCCGGATCTGGAAGCTTTCTGGACCTCTTCCGGAGGCGGCGAGTTGTTTCCCAAGTCTGAAGAGGCGGAAGAAGAGCTCCGGGAAGAGCGTCCCAGGGCCGAGCGCACAAAAAAGAAAACCGATGCCGCGCCCAGGCAGCTTTCCCTGTTGTCGCAAGACGGCGGAAAATCCTGAGCGCGCCGCGTCCATCCACCGGCGGGAGAACAAATGAGCAGCAAAGCCATGTCGGTTTTTTCGGAGTCCGTGACCTTGCAGGGCGACAACGGCGCGAAGATCGCCTTTCGCGGCCGGCTCTTTTCCGAAAGCTCGTATTACGATGAGGAAAGCGCCGGCATCACCCGCCTGCGTCTGTACGTCACCGACGACGGCGCCCACGTCTACTCCATTGTTTCCGGCTCGGGCGAAGGCCGCTCGCGCCGGCACTACACGGTACGCCCCAAAGGTGACATGTGCAGCATGAGCGACGGCCGGCAGAACCTGACCCTGCCGGTGGATCTGCTCTTTACCTCGGTGTTCGGGCTGTGCGGCATCGATCCGGCCCTGGCAGAGGATCTGCGCCCCGCCTTTGAAGAAGCCCTTTACGCGGTCAACGGCTGATTTTTTCCCGGCCGGGCCGTTTGTGCGGCGTCCGCGCCGCGTGCAATCACCCCGCATGAGCGCGGCGGATTTTATCCGTCGCGCTGTGTTGTCTCCGGCCCCCAATGGTTCCTTCATGCCACAGTCTCAACAGACAATCAGATATCCGGCAAAAATCATATTGTTTTCGTGGTTCCGTTCGCCGTTACGCTTTGCCTTTTATTCTCCCCGTCGATGTGGTATGAATAGCGCAAACCCAGAGCGGCCTCCGCCACGTTCCCGTCGCTTCCCTCTCCGGCCGCCCGCCCATTCTGCCCCGCAGCGCGGGTTTAAGGAATCGCCATGGCCATCACCAAAACATTTTTGAAAACGCGGCCTGCCTGTAAGGTGCGTTTCGAGCTTTCCCCTGAAGAAGCGCGCTACGCCTCCGGCGTGAATCTGGCCGGAGACTTCAACAACTGGGAGCCGGCGAACGCTCCCATGAAGCGCCGCAAAGACGGCTCCTTCCACGCGGAAATCTCTCTGGATGCCGGGCGCGACTACCGCTTTCGCTACCAGCTCGATTCCGGCGAATGGATCAACGACCCGGCGGCGGACGCTTATTGCCCCTGTGAATTTGCCGGGGTGGACAATTCCGTGGTCAAAACCTGAGGCCCGGCCCGCCGCCTCGTTTCGCCCGTCCGGGTCACCGGGCGGGCTTCTTTTTTGGGGTTGTTCCGCGCCGGCGGGAACATCTCAGGCATTGCCGAATCCGGCCCGCTGGGGCATTATCTCTGTTCCGGCCCTTGCCGGGTCGACCTATACAACATTTCCACGGCGAACCCGCTCAGGAGACCTAATATGCACGGCTTTTCCCTGATTTTTGAAACCGACGTTCCGGAGCTTGCCTCCTCCGCCCGCCTCTGGCGCCATGAGGCCACGGGCGCGGAACTGCTCTCGTTCCGCAACGCCGACGAGAACAAGGTTTTCGGCGTGACCTTCCGCACCCCGCCCTTCGATTCCGCCGGGGTGGCCCACATTCTTGAGCACTCCGTGCTCTGCGGCTCGCGCAAGTATCCGGTCAAGGAACCCTTCGTGGAACTGCTCAAGGGCTCCCTGCAAACCTTCCTGAACGCCTTCACCTACCCGGACAAAACCTGCTATCCGGTGGCCAGCGCCAACGTCCACGACTTCTACAACCTCATGGACGTGTACCTCGACGCGGTCTTTTTCCCGCGCATCACCGAGGACATCTTCCGCCAGGAGGGCCACCACCTGGAGGCGGAAAGCGCCGACTCGCCCCTGACCCGCAAGGGCGTGGTCTACAACGAAATGAAGGGAGCCTTTTCCTCGCCGGAGTCGGTCCTCGGCCGCTGGAGCCTGAACGCCCTGTTCCCGGACACGGTCTACGCCCTGGAATCGGGCGGCGACCCCAAGGTCATCCCCACCCTGACCTATGAGGACTTCCTGAACTTCCACCGGACCTACTACCACCCGACCAACGCCCGCTTCTACTTTTGGGGCGACGACCCGGAAGGCGAGCGTCTGCGCCGGGTCGGGGAGGCCCTGGCCTCGTTCGGCCCCAAAGAATGCCGCTCGGCCATCGGCCTGCAGCGCCCCTTCGCCGCACCGCGCAGGGTGCGCCGGCCCTATGCGGCCGGAGAAGGCGACAAGTGCCTGATTACCCTCAACTGGATGGGCCCGGACGTCCTGGGCGATATGGAAACCGGTCTGACCCTGCGCATGTTGGAGCATATTCTGCTCGGCCTGCCCGCCTCGCCCCTGCGCCGGGCCTTGCTCGAGTCCGGCCTGGGCGAGGATCTCGCCGGCCAGGGCCTGGAAAACGAACTGCGCCTGCCCGTTTTTGACGCCGGCCTGAAAGGCGTCGACCCGGAGCGGGTGGACGAGGTCGAAGCCCTGATTCTGCAAACCCTGCGCGACCTCGTTGCCGGCGGCGTGCCCGCCCCGAGCGTGGAGGCGGCCGTGAACAGCGTGGAGTTCACCCTGCGCGAAAACAATTCCGGGCGTTTTCCCGTGGGGCTCTCGGTCATGCTGCGCAGCCTGACTTCCTGGCTGTATGACGGCGACCCCCTGGTCCCGCTGCGTTTCGAGGAACCCCTGGCCCGCCTCAAGGCGAAGATCGCCGAAGGTCGGCCCGTATTTGAGGATTTGATCCGCGGCCTGCTCTTGGAAAACCCGCACCGGGTCACGGTCATTCTGGACCCGGATGCCGATCTCGCCGCCGGGCTGGAGGAAGAAGAGCGCGCCGAGCTGGCCGCCAAGGCCGCGGCCATGACTCCGGCCGAACGGGCCGAAACGGCCGCGCGGACCAAGGAACTGCTCCGGCTTCAGGCCGAGCCGGACGCGCCGGACGCCCTGGCCTCCATCCCGCGTCTGCATGTGGCGGATTTGCCGCGCGAGAACGCGCTCATCCCCACCCTGGACGGGACGGCCGCGGGCGTTCCCCTGTTGTGCCACCCCCTGCCCACGGCGGGTATCGCGTATGTGGAAGCGGCGTTTGAGGCCGGCTTCCTCACTCCCGAAGAGTTGGCCCTGCTGCCGCTGCTGGGCCGGGCCATGACCGAAATGGGCACCAGCCGGCGGGACTTCACCGCGCTGAACATGGCCGTTGCCGCCAAAACCGGCGGCCTGGAGGCCGATCCTCTGGCGCTGTCCCGGGCCGATACCGGCGGGGCCGTGCTGCGGCTTATATTTTCCGGCAAGGCCGCGCCGGATCGGTATGGGGATCTTTTCGGCCTGCTCGAAGAAATGCTTCTGGAACCGGATTTTTCCGACCACGATCGTCTGCGCACCATGATGTTGGAGGAAAAAGCCCGCCTGGAGCACGGCCTTGTGCCTTCCGGCCATCTGGCTGTGGCGGGCCGGCTCAAGGCCGGGTTGTCCCAGGCCGGGGCGGCCTCCGAGTATATGAACGGGGTCGAGCAGCTCTTTTTCCTGCGCCGCGCCGTTACGGACCCGGGCGCTATCGCCGTGGGTTTGGAGGACTTGCGCCGGCGGCTGGTGCGGCGCTCCGGGCTGCTGCTGAACATCACCGCCTCGCCCGAGCGGCAGGGAGAGCTCGCCGGGTTGGCGGAGCGCCTCGCCGGTTCGCTTCCTCAAGGGGAAACGGCGGAGACGGTGGGGGTGGCGCCCCTTGCGGCCCCGCCGGCGGAGGCGCTTCTGCTGCCCGCCCAGGTCAATTATGTGGGCCGTGGGGTGAACCTGGCCGGCCTGGACGCGGCCCGGCATGGTTCGGCCGCCGTCATCCTCAAGTATCTGCGCACGGGCTACCTGTGGGAGAAGGTGCGCGTCCAGGGCGGCGCCTACGGCTGCGTGTGCGGTCTGGACCGCATGAGCGGGGCGTTTTTCCTGGCCTCCTACCGGGATCCGAATGTCGCCGCGACCCTCAAGGTCTATGAGGAGTTGCCGGGGTATCTGCAAGGTTTGACCGTTTCCGGGGAAGAATTGGAAAAGGCGATTATCGGCGCCATCGGCGAGTTGGACGCCTATCTCCTGCCCGACGCCAAGGGCGCGGCCGCCCTGGCCCGCCGGTTGCAGCACGACACGGAGGAGCGCCGGGCGCGGCTGCGGGAAGAGATCTTCGCCACCACGCAGGAGCATTTCCGGGATTTCGGCCGGGCTCTGGAAGCGCTGAACACGCGGGGGAAAACCTGCGTGTTGGGTGGGAAGGGGGTTGAGGTCGAGGCCGAACGGGAAGGGTGGCAGGTCGTGCGGGTGTTGTAGGGAGAGGGCGGCCGCCCGTCTGACGTTCGGTGGTCGTGGATTATCGCTCTCGGGGCGCGGCGTGATTGCCGGTTCCGCTCCGAGAGCCCCGCGTCACGGGCCCGTCAGAATTTCCTTTTCTCTCCTCCCCTCCAGTCTCGCCCTTTCCTCGAAAAAACCTTGACAACACAAAAAAATACCTTTACAAACTTCCCTGTTTCAGCGGAAAAGCGTCGTTTCCTCTCTTTGTTCAATTTTCCCGACCTTTTCCGACATCCTGAGAACCGGCCGGTTC
Source organism: Desulfovibrio sp. (assembly GCA_031548905.1). Lineage (GTDB taxonomy): Bacteria > Desulfobacterota > Desulfovibrionia > Desulfovibrionales > Desulfovibrionaceae > Frigididesulfovibrio. The sequence continues at coordinate 73,948 of JAVBQP010000016.1, forward strand.
ATGGGGTGGCCTGAGGGCCTCCCTTTTTTTTGTCGCAAAAACCGGCCAAACCCGCGTTTCCGCGCTGCCGGCATGTCCGATTTGAACCTGTCCGAAACCATCCGTTCCCTGGTCGCCCCCCAGGCCGCCGCCTTGGGTCTGGATATCTGGGGCATAGAAGTGCTGCCGGCCGCCAAGAGCTTGGTTCGCGTCTATGTCGAGGGCCCGGAAGGCGTGGACATCGAGCAGTGCGCCGAACTGTCCCGTCTGCTGGGTCTGGCCCTGGAGGTGGAAGACGTGTTCCCCGGCCCTTACGTGCTGGAAGTGTCCTCCCCCGGCCTTGAGCGGACCTTTTTCACCGAGGCCCAACTGGCGGGCGCCGTGGGCAAACGGGTGGACGTCACCCTGCTCGCCGCCCTGCCGGAATACCCCGCCCGCAGACGCTTCAAGGGCACGCTCGCCGAGTTCGCGGGCGGAATCTTCACCCTCCGGGCGGAAGACATGGGCCGCCCCGACGAGGAAACGCCCCTGGCGCGGTTTTCTTTTGCGCACATTAAAAAAGCCAAACAGATCCATTTCGACCCCGAGCCGGCCGCGAAACCCGGCAAAGGGACCAAAAAGACCGCTTCCGCGCCCGCGCGACCGGCAGAATGAACGGAGGAGTTCATGAGTCTGGAACTGAAAAAAGCCATCGATCAGATCAGCAAGGACAAGGGCCTGGACCGGGCCATGCTGGTGGAAACCCTGGAAGAAGCCGTGCGCACCTCGGTGTTGCGCAAGTTCGGCGAAGACCTGGATGTGGAAGTTTCCTTCAACGAGGAAACCGGCGACATCGACGTCTTCCAGTTCAAGATCGTGGTCACGGAGGTGGAGGACGAAAACTCCCAGATCGCCTTTGAAGACGCCAAAAAGCACGACGCCGGCATCCAGCTTGACGACGAGATGGGTTTCCGCCTGCGGGTCGAAGATCTCGGCCGGATCGCGGCCCAATCGGCCAAGCAGGTGATCATCCAGCGGATGCGCGACGCCGAGCAAAGCATCATCTACGAAGAGTATAAGGACCGGATCAACGAAATCGTCTCCGGTATCGTCCAGCGCCGCGACAAGGCGGGCTGGATCATCAACCTCGGCCGCACCGAGGCGCTCCTGCCCAAGGAGGAGCAAATCCCCCGCGAGCACTACAAGCGCGGCGACCGTGTCCAGGCCCTGCTCATCGAGGTCAAGAAGGAAGGCCGGGGGCCGCAGGTTATTATTTCCCGCTCCCACCGCGATTATATGGCCGCTCTCTTCCGCCGCGAAGTGCCGGAAGTGGACGACGGCGTGGTCCAGATCATGGGCGTGGCCCGCGACCCGGGCAGCCGGGCCAAGGTGGCCGTGCTCTCCCGTGACCGCGATGTGGACCCCGTGGGCGCCTGCGTGGGCATTCGCGGCTCGCGCATCCAGAACATCGTTCAGGAACTGCGCGGCGAGCGCATCGATATCGTGGTCTGGAGCCAGGATATCGCCTCCTACGCCCGTAACGCCCTCTCCCCGGCGGTGATCTCGCGCATCGTGGTGGACGAGGCCGAAGGGGTGCTGGAAGTGATCGTGCCCGACGATCAACTGACCAACGCCATCGGCCGCAAGGGCCAGAACGTTAAGCTGGCGGCCAAGCTGCTCGGCTGGAAAATCGATATCTTCACCGAAACCCGCTACAATGAAGCCAACTCCCTGGGCCAAGGCCTGGAGCAACTGGCCGGCGTGGCGGAAATTCCGGCGGAAGCCTTCACATCCGTGGGCCTGACCAGCCTCGTCGCCGTGTCCGAAGCCGACGATGCCGCGCTACTGGAAGTGGCGGGCATGACCCCGGAAAAACTGGCCAACCTGCGCGCGGCGATCAACTTCCTGCGGGTCACGCCCGCCGGGGCCGCGAACGAGACGGAAGGGGAAGCCGAGCCGGCTTCCACAAGCGCGGAGTGAGCGAAACAGCGCGCCATATCCCCATGCGCATGTGCGGCATCTGCCGCCTGCGCGCGCCCAAAGCGGAGCTGAGACGTTTTGCGCGCCAAGGGGATGAGCTTGTGCCGGACGAAACATATACGGCGCCGGGCCGGGGAGTGTACCTGTGCGGTTCACCCCGTTGCGGCGAGGCCTTTTGCCGCAGGCACGCGAAAAGGAATGCAAAGGGGCAGTAAGTTATGACCGATGATAAAATCAAAGTGAAAGACCTGGCCGGCGAGCTGGGCCTGCAAAGCAAGGACGTGCTGGCCGCGGCCAAGGAAATGGGCATTGCCGCCAAGGTGGCCGCCAGTTCCTTGACCGAGACGGACGTTTCCCGCCTGCGCAACCATTTCGCGCCGGAACCGGAAAAGCGCGAGGACGTGATCGTCCGCCGCCGGCGCAAGGCCGCGCCGGAAGAGTCGGCCCCGGCAGCCGAAGCCGCCCCGGTGGAAAGTGCCGAAGCCAAGGCCCCGGCCGAGCCTGTCGAAGCCCCGAGCGCCCCGGTGGCAGAGGCCCGGCCCGCCAAACCGGCGGAGCCCGAAGCGGAGACCCCGCCGGCCGAAGCCCCCAAAACCGCCAGAGCGGTCGCTCCCGCGGCCAGGATTATCAAGCCCGCCGTGGCCGAACCCGCCCCGGAAGAACTCCCGGCGGCCGCCGCCCCTGCGGCCCCCGCGCCCGCTCCGGAAGAGGAAGCCCCCAAGGAACAGCAGGAAGCTCCCGCTCCCAAGAAAGAAGCCAAGCCCGCCACGGGCGCCAGGGTGGTTCGCCCGGCCTCCTTCTCGGCCGAGCCGGAGCGCAACGCGGCCGGGCAGGCCGTTTCCTCGGCGCCGGCCCTGCCGCCCAAGAGCGAAGGCCAAACTGAAGCCGACGGCGAAGATTCCGGCGCGCCCAAAGTGCGCGTGATTTCCCGGCCCGATCCCCAGGCTCCCCGGCCGCGCAGCGATGCACCCAGGCCCGACGCCCGCCGCTTCGGCGGGCCGGGCGCGCCCGGAGCCCCCGGCCGGCCCCGCCCCGACGGAGCCCCCCGCCCCGGCGGCGCCCCGCGTCCCAGTGGACCCGGCGGTGCCCCTTATCCCGGTCGGCCCGCGCCCGGCGCGGCGCCTTTCGCGCCCGGCGGCGAGGATCAAAGCCGGAAGAAGCGCCAGAAAGGCAAGCGTACCGTGGACTTCACCACCCCCCGCTTCGGCGGCGCGGACGGCGACGAATTCGGCTGGCAGCGTTCCGGCCGGCGCAAGGGCCGGGGCAAGTCCCGCGACGCCGCGCCCATGGGCGGCACGCAACCGCAAAAGGCGGTCAAGCGCAAAATCAAGGTGGACGAGTTCATCCGGGTTTCCGACCTGGCCCACCAAATGGGCCTGAAGGCCGGGGAGATCATCAAGGTGCTCTTCGCCCTTGGGGTCATGGCCACGATCAACCAGAGCCTGGATATCGAAACCGCCACCCTGGTGGCCGCCGAGTTCGGCTATGAAATTGAAAAGGTCGGCTTCTCCGAAGAGGACATTCTGGAGGCGACCCAGGAAGAGGACAGCCCCGAAGATCTCGTGGTCCGGCCCCCGGTGGTCACGATCATGGGCCACGTCGACCACGGCAAGACCTCGCTGCTCGACGCCATCCGCAAGTCCTCGGTCGTTTCCGGCGAAGCGGGCGGCATCACCCAGCATATCGGCGCCTATCACGTGTCCACCAAAAAAGGCGAAATCGTCTTTCTGGACACCCCCGGCCACGAGGCCTTCACGGCCATGCGGGCCCGGGGCGCCGAGGTGACCGACATCGTTGTTCTGGTCGTGGCGGCCGACGACGGCGTCAAGGAGCAGACTCGTGAAGCGGCCAACCACGCCAAGGCGGCCGGTGTGCCGATCATGGTTGCCGTGAACAAGATGGACAAACCCGACGCCGACCCGGATCGCGTCAAGCGCGAACTCTCGGAGTTGGGCCTTGTGGCCGAAGACTGGGGCGGTGACACCACGTTCTCGTACGTCTCGGCCAAGACCCGCCAGGGCCTGGACGAGCTGCTGGAACTGCTGGCCCTGCAGGCCGAAATTCTGGAACTCAAGGCCAACCCCAAGCGCGAGGCCCGGGGCCATATCGTCGAAGCCAAGCTGGACAAGGGCCGGGGCGCTTTGGGCACCGTGCTCATCCAACAGGGTACCCTGCGCATGGGCGATACCTTTGTCTGCGGCGTGCATTCCGGCCGGGTCCGGGCCATGTTCAACGACCAGGGCAAGAAGGTCAAAGAGGCCGGGCCGTCCATGCCCGTGGAAGTTCAGGGATTTGAGGGCGTGCCCGAGGCCGGCGAAGAGTTCATCTGTCTGGCCGACGACAAAGGCGCCCGCCGGATCGCCGAGGCCCGCGCCCTCAAGCAGCGCGAGCGCGAACTGGCCAAGGAATCCAAAATCACCCTGGAAACCTTCCTGGCCCGCCGCGCCGACAGCGTGGAAGCCGAGGTGCTCAACCTGGTGGTCAAGTCCGACGTGCAGGGTTCTCTGGAAGCCATCACCGACGCCCTGGTCAAGCTTTCCACCGAAAAGGTGCGCATTAACGTGATCCACGGCGGCACGGGCGCGGTTTCCGAATCCGACGTGCTTCTGGCTTCGGCCTCCGGGGCGGTCATCGTGGGCTTCAACGTGCGCCCGGTGGTCAAGGCCAAGGAACTGGCCGAACAGGAAAAGGTCGACATCCGCTTCTACGACATCATTTACAAGCTGGTGGACGAGATCAAGAGCGCCATGGCCGGTATGCTGGCCCCGGTGGAGAAGGAAGTCTTCCTCGGCACCGCCGACGTGCGCGAGACTTTCTCGGTGCCCAAGGTCGGGGTTATCGCCGGCAGTCACGTCTCGGACGGCAAGCTCGTGCGCAATGCCCAGGTGCGCCTGCTGCGCGACGGCATAGTGATTTACACCGGGACAATCTCCTCCCTGCGCCGCTTCAAGGATGACGTCAAAGAAGTGGCCAAGGGCTACGAGTGCGGTATCGGCCTGGAGAACTACAACGACCTGAAAACCGGCGACGTGATCGAAGCCTTTGAGGTTGTGGAAGAAGCCGCACAGCTTTAAGGAGCATCTTCAATCACCTGACGAAAGAAAGCCCCTTCCGCAAGGAAGGGGCTTTCTTTCGTCAGCGGAAACCCGCGTCGCGCTGTGGGGGAATCTCTTACTTCAGCCCCCGCGCCAGGGCGCAAAAAATCCGCACCCCGGTGCCGGTTCCGCCGGGCACCGGCGACAGCGGCGTGGATTTGACCACATAGCCCGGCCCGGCGATATCCAGGTGCGCCCAACGGGTGCCTTCCTTGACGAACCGGTCCAGGAACAGGGCCGCATTCACGGCTCCGCCCGCGCGAGGCCCCGCGTTGGTCGTGTCGGCGGTATCGCTTTTCATCAACTCACTGTATTCTTTCCACAGCGGCAGCGGCCAGTACAGCTCGCCGCCCGCTTCGGCCGCGTCCAGAATCAAGCCGCGCAGTTCCTTGTCGCGGGTGAACACGCCGGCCCCAAGATCTCCAAGGGCCACCACGCAGGCCCCCGTCAGGGTGGCGATATCCACCACGGCCTTGGGAGTGTATTTCTCTTGGGCGTAGGCCAGGGCGTCACAAAGAATCAGCCGCCCCTCGGCATCGGTGCTGATGATCTCCACGGTGATCCCGGCCTTGGTGCCGACCACGTCGCCGGGCCTGCCGGCATTGCCGCCCGGCATATTCTCGCAGGCCGGGATCAGCCCGACCACGCGGGGGAAGCCGCTTTTGTCCGGCATCCGGCCAAGGGCCTCAAAAAATCCGAGCACGGCGGCGGCCCCGGCCATATCGCCCTTCATCTCGTGCATGTTCAGCGGCGGCTTGAGCGAAATACCCCCGGAGTCAAAGGTAATGCCCTTGCCCACCAGCACCAGGGGCGGCTCGTTCTCGGCCCCGGCCGGGCAGTATTCCAGAGTGATGAAACGAGGCTCGCGGCGGGCCCCTTTGGCGACGAACAGCAAGGCCCCCATGCCGAGAGCGCGGATTTGCTCGTCGTCGTAAACCACGGCCCGGAATTTGTGCCGCGCGGCCAGGTATTCGGCCTCCTGGGCCAGATACTCCGGCGTGACGATATTGGGCGGGCCGTTGACCAGGCGCCGGGCCAGCACCACGCCGGCCGCTTCGGCCTCTCCTTCGCGGGCGCCGCGCAACAGCGTATCGTCCAATACTTTGGCCGTGGTCAACAGCGTCAGGCGGCGCGGGTCGCCCGGCAGCTCCTCGGCCTGCTTGCCACGGTACTCCTCGCAGCGGTACAGGCAAACCCTGGCGGCCACGATCAGCTCTTTCAGAAGGGCGGCCTGCGACACTCCGAGCGCCGCGGCCAGATCCGTGAGGTTTTCCTCGGTAAGGCCGAGGGTCTCCAGGCGCAGTTCGCGGCAGCGGCGCACGGCCTGGGCGGCGGCCAGACGCAGGGTCTGGAGATCCGGCTTGTCCCCCAGTCCGCACAACAGCACGCGCGGCAGAGGGAGGTCCGGGTGGCCGTATATCATGACCTGCTCGTCCTTTTTTCCATGAAAATCACGCAGGCCTGGGCTTATTTCCGTCCAGGGGGCTTCCCGGACCAAGGCCGGCGCGGTGTCGGCAAGCCTACGGCCGGAGGGGAGAAATACCAGGGTGCACGCCGCGTCCCAGGCTCCGCCCGAGGCTGTCTGAAAGGTGATCTCCATAGAGCGCTCCTGTTGCCGGCCTGAAAAAGCCGGCGTATGAAGAGATGCGTTGTTCCGAGTCTTGTTCCTACGGCAGAACCAAACGAGAAGCAAGACCGGAGCGGGATGCCGCCGCCGGAGGCCGGCCGCTTATGCCCAAAAGGCGTTTTGTCACTCCCTTCTTGCTGCCCGTGGCGGCTTTCGCCCTGACCATCCTGGCCGGGGCCGTTCTGCTGTGGCTGGAGGTCTGCCAGAAAGGCGACCCCGTCGGGTTTGTGGATACCCTGTTCATCTCCACCTCGGCGGTGTGCGTCACGGGGCTGGCCTCGGTGGACCCCTCCACGGTATTCAACCGCGCCGGGCATACGGTCATGCTTGTGCTGATCCAACTCGGCGGCCTGGGCATTGTGACCTACTCCACCTTGATCCTGTACATGTGGGGCAAGCGAATATCTTTGGGGGACAGGCTCGCCGTCGGCCAAGCCCTGCTGAACGACACCTCGTTCCACCTGGGGAAATTTCTCCAGCGGGTGGTGGTGATCATCCTCTGCATCGAGGCGGCCGGCGCCTTGTGGATGTATCTGGCCGAGCCGGGCCGCATCGGCCTGTTCCACGCCTGTTTTCTGGCGGTTTCGGCGTTCTGCAACGCCGGTTTCGCCCTATGGCCGGACAACCTTGCCCAGTGGCAGGCCGACTGGAGCATCAATTCCGCGATCATGTCTCTTATTTTTTTGGGCGGCATCGGGTTCTTCGTCATCGACGAGATCCTGCGGGTGGGTGTCGCCCGCCTGCGCCGGCTGTTTCTCGAACGAAAGCGCGAAGCTTCCATTCTTCGCGGGCGCGGGAGCCCGCCCCGTCTGGGCCTGCATACCCGTCTGGTCCTGACGACCAGCCTGGCCCTGATCATCGGCGGCGCGGCCCTGCTGCTCGCGGCCGAGGCTTTCAATCCGGCCTGGAAAGACAAGTCCTTCGCCGATCTGGTCCTGCCTTCCCTGTTCCAATCGGTCACGGCCCGGACGGCGGGCTTTTCCAGCGTCGACCTGGGCATGTTCAGCGATCTCTCGCTCATGACCCTGATCGTGCTGATGGTTATCGGCGGCTCGCCCGGTTCCTGCGCCGGGGGCATCAAAACCACCACCTTCCGGGCTTTACTCGGCTATGTGTCCGCGCAGCTTCACGGGCACCGGCAGGTCATCGTGGCGGGCAGGGCCCTGGAAGAACGCGTGTTGAACAAGGTGATGCTGCTGCTCTTCTTCTCGTTCTTGACCATTTTCATGGCCACCTGCCTGCTGACGCTGACGGAGAACGGGGCCTCGCACCACGGCGAATCCCCCTTTCAGGTGCTGGACCTGTTTTTCGAAGCCGCCTCCGCCTTCGGCACGGTCGGGCTTTCGGTCAATGTCACGCCCCGGCTCTCCGACGCGGGCAAGCTGATCATCTGCCTGGTGATGTTCATCGGCAGACTTGGGCCCATTTGGCTGATCACCACCATCCAGCAGTTCCAGAGTCCGCCTTCCTACCGCCTGCCGGAAACGGACCTGGCCGTGGGCTGACCGCACGGGAGAATCCATATGAGAAAAAAATTGGAAGTCGGCGTCATCGGTCTGGGCAAATTCGGCCTGCAACTGGGCGGCACCCTCACGGAGTTGGGGCACCGGGTGGTGGGCATAGACGGGAACGAGCACCGGGTGCGCCTGGCTCAGGACATGCTTTCCCAGGTATATCACGCCGACGCCTCGGAAAAACATGTGCTCGACCAGTTGCGTTTTCAAGATCTGGACGCCGTGGCCGTAAGCGTGGGGGGGTCCATGGAGACCTCCGTGCTGGTGACCCTGAACCTTCAGGAACTCGGGGTGCCGCACATCATCGCCAAGGCCGTTTCCGCCGCGCACAAGAAAGTGCTGCAACGCCTGGGCGCGCATCAAGTGATCCAGCCGGAGGCGGATGTGGCCACCCAGACCGCCCATCGGTTGAGCAACCCCGGCATGTTGGATCTGCTGCCGCTCGGCGGTGGGGTTCTGGTCCAGGAGATCACCGTGGATGTATGGGCGGGCAGAACCTTGCTGGAGTTGAACCTGATGAATAGGTTCGGCGTGCTGGCCGCGGCCGTGAAGAAGGGGGCGGAAACGGAGTTCAAGTTTGTTCCTGATCCCAACGCGCCGTTCGCCAAGGGGGACAAGATGGTGGTTATCGGGAAGGTGGACGCGGTGTTGGGGTTGAAGCCTTAGCGGGCGGCCGGAGTTGCGGAGGGGGGGGGTGTGGAAAGGGCTTCTCGAGGGGAGGGGAATGCCGATCGCGGCGGACGAGGTTTTATTGCACTCTCCGGGGGCCAAAGAGGGCTGCGGGATTTTCCTCCCGCGCCCTGCCTGAATGCCGTCCGGCGCTCCCCGCGTCATAACGAGGTTTTTAAGGCCCCGGGGAATTGCGGCCGCTGCCGGCGAAACATTTCGGTTTGTCGTAGTTCCCTTGCTCCGCAAGGCGATCCCGCGTATACTTCACGTTGCTTCCACAACCGACACCGGCCATACCGGATCATGAGGCGACCATGCCGCCAGACGCCGTTTTTTTCCTTATTCCCTGCCTCCGCGGAAGTTCAATCACCTTCCCGCCCGGCAGGGGGCGGTCATGAACGCCCGTTTCCGCCGGCGAGGTTCGCTCGGCATTCTTTCCCACAGACCTGAATACGGGTCGCCAAGCCTTCTCCCGGCGCGGGGGCGGCCATGAGCCGCCGTATGCGCCGGCGCGGGCCGTCCGGCTTCATCTTCCCTGAGTCACAGCGATTTCTTGTAAAAATTGCCGCGTTCCTTCCGCTGACACAGCGGCGCGGCTTCCCCGCCCCGGGCGGTCGGCTTTACCGGCCGGGCCGGGCTTTCGTCGTGTTCGCCCGGCCGCCGTGAGTGCCGGCCATGACGCCCGCCGGCGTCATCAGCCGCGTTCCGAGGGCTGGGGCGGCTTGCCCCCTTCAATCACCAATTCACTCATCACGGAGTCATCATGGGAACCGCAACGGGTTCGTCTTGTCTGCGCAGCGAGAATTTTCTGGCGTCGGCCAAGGGTATCATCCTGGCCGGCGGGACTATCGGCGTGTTGGCCGCGCTTCTGCAATATTTCGGCAACCCCGCCAACATGGGCATCTGCGTGGCCTGCTTTGAGCGCGATATCGCCGGGGCCCTCGGCCTGCACCAGGCCAAGGTTGTGCAATACCTGCGCCCGGAAATCATCGGCCTGGGGCTGGGAGCCTTTGGCGCGGCCCTGGCCGGGCGCGAATTTTCCCCGCGCGGCGGGTCGTCCCCGCTGGTGCGTCTGCTTCTTGGCGTTGTCGCGGCTCTGGGGGCTCTTGTGTTTCTGGGGTGCCCCTGGCGGGCGGTACTGCGTCTGGCCGGCGGCGACGGCAACGCCCTGCTCGGCATCGCCGGGCTGGCCGTGGGTATTTTCATCGGCTCGCAATTCCTGCGGCGGGGTTATTCCCTCGGGTCTCCCAAAGCGCAGCCTCTGGCCGTGGGGCTGATTTTCCCGGCTGTGCTGGTCGCGCTTCTGGCCCTGCGGGTCATCTTCGCTCCGGTGGAAGGTCAGGAGCAAAGCGGCATCCTCTGGTATTCCCTGAAAGGCCCCGGCTCGCAGCACGCGGCCCTGCTCGTCTCCCTCGCCGCCGGGTTGGGGGCCGGGTTCCTGGCCCAGCGCAGCCGCTTCTGCACGGTGGGGGCCTTCCGCGATATCTTCCTGCACAAAAGCTTCCATTTGTTCTCCGGCCTGTTGGCCCTGGGGTTGGCGGCCTTTGCCGTCAACCTGGCCGTGGGGCAGTTCCATCCCGGCTTTGAAGGGCAGCCCGTGGCCCACACGGATGGGCTGTGGAACTTCGCCGGTATGCTCGTTGCCGGTCTGGCCTTCGCCCTGGCCGGCGGTTGCCCCGGCAGGCAACTCTTTGCCGGCGGGGAAGGCAGCTCCGACGCCGCCGTCTTCGCCCTGGGCATGTTGCTCGGCGGCGCCGTGGCCCATCAACTGGGCACGGCGAGCTCCGCCACGGGCGTCGGCCCCAACGGCCCGTCGGCCGTGGGTATAGGCCTGGCCTTCTGCCTGCTGGTCGCTTTTTTCTTCACCCGCAAACGCGCGGCGGCCTGAGCATGACGGCCCCGTAGCGATATCCCTGCTTCTCTCGGTGCGATGCGACCGAACCTGCAACAGTGCCGTCACGAGAGTGAATTTCTCTGCCAAGGGTGGCGTTTCCTCCGAAGGGAGAGGTCAAGCACGCTCGGCTTTCGGGTGAAACGGAAGCAACGCAGGCAGAGGACAAAAGACGCCTCGTGACGACACTGTTTAGACAACCGGCGGCTTCCGCGCTATAATCGGGGCATCTGCTCCCACACCGCCCGCCCGGCGGGCATAAGCGCAAGGACATGATCATGAGCAGCCTTCTTTTCACCCCCGTTTCCATCGGCAAGCTGCGGCTCGCCAACCGTATCGTCATTCCACCCATGTGCCAGTATTCGTGCGGGAACGGACTGGCGGGCCCGTGGCACCACACGCATTACGGCTCCTTCGCGGCCTCCGGCGCTGGTCTGGTGATTGTCGAGGCCACCGCCGTTTCCCCCGAAGGGCGCATCTCGCCCCAGGATCTCGGCCTGTGGTCCGACGAAACCGAGGCCGCGCTCAAGGCGGTGCTGGACGGCATCCGCACCTATTCCGATACCCCCTTCGCCCTGCAACTGGCCCACGCCGGGCGCAAGGCCTCGCAATACCGCCCCTGGGAGCCGGAAGCCGGCAAACCCGTCCCCGTCGACAAGGGGGGCTGGATTCCCTCGGCCCCCTCCGCCCTGCCCTACGCCCCTTCCGATCCCACGCCCGACGCCCTGGACGAGGCCGGCATCGCCCGGATCGTCGAGGCGTTTGCCGAAGCCGCCCGCCGGGCCGACCGTATCGGGTTCGACGCCCTGGAAGTTCACGCGGCCCACGGCTATTTGCTGCACGAGTTCCTCTCGCCCCTCTCCAATAAACGGACGGATGGGTACGGCGGCACGCCCGCCGGCCGGATGCGCCTGCCTCTGGAAGTTTTTTCCGCCGTGCGCCGGGCCTTCCCCAGAGACAAACCCGTGGGCGTGCGCCTCTCCGGGTCCGACTGGGTGCCGGGCGGCTGGGATGTGGACGACTCCACGGCCTTTGTCCGCGAGTTGCGCAAGCGCGGCTGCGCTTACGCCCACGTTTCCGGGGGCGGGCTTTCCCCGGAGCAAAGCCTGCATGTCGGGCCCGGCTACCAGGTCGGCATGGCCGAGCGGGTCAAACGCGAGGCCGGGTTGCCGACCATCGCCGTGGGCTTGATCACCGATCCGATCCAGGCCGAGAGCATTCTGGTCTCCAATCAGGCCGACATGGTCGCCGTGGGCCGGGGTATGCTCTATAACCCGCGTTGGCCCTGGCACGCCGCCGTGGCCCTGGGGGCCTCCGTCACCGCGCCGCCCCAGTATTGGCGCAGCGCGCCGCACGGCGCGAAAGGGTTGTTTGGGTAAGAAAAGAGATGCCTCCGGCGGGCAAGGGGATTGAATCCCCCTGCACCCCTCGATTGGGGGAACGACGCTCGCGGAGATATGCCGGGTAGTACCGGGGCGCGTTCCCTCAGGCCCTGTCGGCGGGGACGCGCTTTTTATTGTGCAGGTTTTCCCAGGTATAGAGCCCTAAGGCCGTCCAGATACAGGCGAAGGTGACCATGCGCTCGAAACCGACCGTTTCACCGTAGGCGAGGACGCCCAGCACAAAGATCATCGAAGGCGTGATGTACTGCACCAGACCCAGGGTGGTCAGGCGAATGCGTCTGGCCCCGTAAGAAAACCAGAACAACGGCAGGGTCGTGATCAGGCCCGTGCCGATCAGCAGCGCATCCACCGTCAGATCCCCTCGGGCAAAGGCGCTGTGGCCGAGGAAGGCCTCGCGCAGCAGCCAGAACGCGGCCACGGGCATCATCAGCAGGCTTTCCACAAAAAGACCGGGCAGGGCTTCCACCACCACCACTTTGCGCAGCAGGCCGTAAACCGCGAAGCTGACGCTCAGGCCCAGGGCCGTCAAGGGCAGGCTGCCCAGAAAGAGGAGCTGGAACAGCACCCCGGCGAAGGCCAGAACGATGGCCAAAAGCCCGAGCCGTCCCGGCCGCTCGCGGAAAAAGAGCATCCCGGCCAGGATGTTCAGCATCGGCGTGATGAAATAGCCGAGGCTCGCTTCGAGCACGAGGTTGTTGGAAATGGCCCAGATGTAGAGATACCAGTTGAACCCGAGCAGGGCGCCGGTCAGGGCCAGGGTACCCAGCTCTTTGGGCATGGTCAGGATTTTCAGGGCCGCTCCCAGCCTGCCCGTTGCCGGCAGGAACAGCAGCAGGACCATGAACGACCAGAACATGCGGTGGAAGAGCACTTCCAAAGGCTCGACGGAGCCCAAGGCCTTCCAGAACACGGGCAGCAGGCCCCAGGTGAGAAAGGCGCCCAGAGCGGCGAGAATGCCGTTGCGGTTCGGATCCGTGAGAGCGGCGGGCAGAGAAATGCGCATGGCCGTATCCAAAAAGAAAGGGGGGAGGCGGACCTCCCCCGTCAGGAAATTATCGTACAACGCCGGGAAAGGCGCTATTTCTTGAACGACCGCTCGAACAGGGCTTCCACGGCGGCGCGGCCGGAGGCTTCAAGAAAACGCGTGCCCGTGGCCGTGAAGTGCGAGGTGGAGATGACCGGGTCCGCGATGGGAGCCCAGGCGTCTTTCTCCCAGCGGAACCAGGCGTTCTTTTCCTGGTCGAAGACCCACAAGGGCTTGTTGCAGATCTTGGCGAACTCGGCGCCCCAGCCCGTGCCGCCCTTGGCCGTGCCGTCGGGCAGGATCGCGCCGATCACAAAGACTTCCTGCCCGGCCGCGACCTGCCAGCAGATGGATTGCAGCACCTTGCGGAACAACGGGGCGCGGGTATACTGGCGGTTCATGATCTTCGAGACGTAAGTCAGGCTCACGTCCTTCAGGGCCAGTTCCTCGTTGGTCAACATGCGGATGCCGCGCGTGCGCTCGGTCTGGTGGCCTTCAAAGCTGTAGTTCACTTCCTGCAGGCCCCAGCGTTCGGCGGTCTGCCCGAAAAAGGCCTCGGTTCCGGCGGCGCCGCCGCTGTACACTATGCAGTCCTTGGGATTGAGCATCCGTTCCTCCAGGTGGTGGTTTCGGCCGATCAGTAGTGCTGGACCCGGGCGGAAGTCGCCTCGTCGGGCGTCTTGCCCATGGTGATCACCCGCACACGATCGCCCTTCACAAAAAAGTCTTCATAGCCCTGAACGACAACGATAAACTCGCCGCTGTCCAGTTCGATGGTGATCTGGTTGGCCGGGTACCGCTTGAGGGCGGCTTCGCCCGCGCCCCCCGCCATGGCCCCGAGGGCCGCGCCGCCCAAGGTGAACAGGGTTCTGCCCGTGCCGGCCCCGAACAGGCTGCCGACAACCCCGCCGGCCACGCCGCCGACAATGGGGCCGACCAGGGAGGGATCGTCCTCGACCATGACTTCGGTCACGTCCACCACAGTGCCGGCGGTGACGTGCTGCACCTTGCGCACGTCGCCGTCATTGTAGGTTTTCCCGTCCCGCGAGGCGCAACCGGAAAGAACCGGCCCCGCGAGAAGGACGACGAGCAGCATGGCCGCGATGGGCATGTTGGGGTGTGAAAACATGAAATCCTCCTGCCGGCGCGCCGATGTTCTCAACTCAAGGGCGCTCGTTTCATCTATCGTGTTTCCCGCCATCCGGCAAGACGGAACAGCGGCCATCCCAAGGGCGGGATGTCTTGCAACCTGAACAATCTCAACAACAGCCCGCGTGGGCCGGCTTGCCCCTCCGGCAACCCAACAACCGCAGCCGCACCAACTGCCGGAGGGGGCCAGGTTTGCCGTCAGGCAAGGAAGGCGAAGTTGTGCGCTCCGGGGCAAGGCCGAAGAACCCAACCCCAGGTATAACGGCAAACTGCACCAACTGCCGGAGGGGGTCAGGCTTGTCGTCAGACAAGGAAGGGGCCGTTTTTGCGATGGGGGCTGGACTCTTTGGTCCTGCCCCCGGAGCATAAACGGAACCTGACGCAGTATGACGACAAGCCTGACTCCCTCCGGGGGTTGCCGGCGGGGGCGGGATCATGCATCTTCCCGTCATGAGCACGTTGCGCGAAGGATTCACCACCGGCACGGCCGCCTCGGCCGCGGCCCACGCCGCCGTGCTCGCGCTGTGCGGCCGGGAGCTGCCCGAGCGCATCGCCGTTGCCCTGCCGCCGGTGCCTCTGAAAGAGGGGCGGCCCTCGGCCGTGGGGCTCGCCCGCCTGAGCGTTCCCGTGCTGCCGGCCCCCGCGCCGCCGCCCGGCTTCGCCGGGGCCTGCGTGGTCAAGGACGGCGGCGACGACCCGGACGCCACCAACGGCCTGCGCATCATCGCGGCCGCCGGGGCGGCTCCGCCCCCGGAGGGGGAACCTCTTGTGCTGCCGGCGTCCGGGCGGGATATTTTTCTCTACGCCGGGGACGGCATCGGCCGGACCACCCTGCCGGGCCTGCCCGTGGCCGTGGGCGAGCCGGCCGTCAACCCGGAGCCGCGCAAGCAAATCGCCCTGGCCGTGGAGGAAGCCGCCCTGGCCTGCGGCTATGCCGGGCCGCTGCACATCCTGCTTTCCGCCCCCGGAGGGGAAGAACGCGCCCGGCATACCCTGAACCCGCGTCTGGGCATTGTCGGCGGCATTTCCATCCTCGGCACCCAGGGCACGGTTAAGCCTTACAGCCACGACGCCTGGCAGGCGTCCATCGCCCAGGGGCTCTCCGTGGCCCGGGCCGTGGGGCTCGACACGGTGCTGTTTTCCACCGGCCGGCGCTCCGAGCGCCTGCTCTTCGCGCAATATCCCGGCTTGCCCGCTCCGGCCGGGGTGCAGGCGGCGGATTTTGCCGCCTTCTCCCTGCGCACGGCCGGGGGCATGGGCTTCGCGCACTTGGTCTGGGGCTGCTTTCCCGGTAAACTTCTGAAGCTGGCCCAAGGTCTGGAATATACTCATGCAAAAACGGCGCCGGCAGACTTGGATCGCCTGTTCGCGCCGCTTCACGCGGTTGATCCGACCCTGGCCGCCGAGGCCGGCGTCATGCCCACGACGGCCGGGATCTTCGACCTGCTCGAGGTCCGCCGGCCGGATCTGCTCCAAACCCTGGCCCATAACCTGGGGCGGGAGGCCATGAACCACCTGCGCGCCTGGGCCGGCCCGGCCCCGGCCCTGCGTCTGGTGGTGTTCACCTCCGCTCAGGATCTCCTGCTCACCCTCGACGACCCGCCCGGCGGGTGATAGAACGGCCCTCATGCGCACGGACAACCCCATCAACGTCATCGGCGCCGGCCTGCCCGGCAATGAAGCCGCGCTCATGGCCCTGGCCCCGGTGCGCGGGGCCGAGGTCGTCGCGGCCGGGCGTTCCCTGCTCGCGGCCCTCGGGCACCCCACGGCCGAATGCACTCCCGTGGGAGCGGACATTGACGGCCTGCTGCGCCTTCTCGCCTCCCGCCAATCCGAAGGCAAGCGGGTCGTAGTGCTGTGCAGCGGCGATCCGCTGTTTTTCGGCCTGGGTTCACGCCTGCTCGAACAGTTTGGGGCGGGCGCCCTGCGCTTTCTCCCGGCCCCCGGCAGCCTGTCGACGGCCGCCGCCCTGTGCGGTCTGGCCGTGCAGGATATCCGGCCCGTGTCTTTGCATGGGGCGCGGGCCCGCCTGCCCCTGGTCCACGCCCTGATGGAAGGCGGGCCGGTCCTGGCCCTGACCGATGCGGCCTCCGGCCCGGCCGCGGTGGCCGGTTTCCTGCTGGAGCGCGGGTTGCGCGGCTTTTCCCTGCACGTGCTCGAAGACATGTTTCTCGGCCCGGACGGGCTTCCGGCCGCCCGGCGGCATCTGCGACTCTCCCTGGAGGAAGCCGCGGGCATCGAGTGCGGCCCCAAGGCCCAGCGGGTGCTCGTCTTTGTTCCCCATACGCCGGGCCGGCGGAGCTGCCCCCCGCTCCGCCCCGACAGCGCGTATGCCGTGGAAAACGGCTTGATTACCAAGGCCCCGGTCCGGGCCTTCGCCCTCTCCCTGCTGGGGGTGGAAGAAAGCGACACGGTCTGGGATCTCGGCGCCGGCTGCGGCTCCGTGGGACTTGAGGCGGCCGGCCCGGCCCGGCGCGGCCTGGTCGTGGCCGTGGAATCCCGCCCCGAGCGGGCGGCTTTAATTCGGGAAAACCGCGCCCGCTTCCAGATCCTCAACCTGGACCTCGTCGAGGCCAGGCTCCCGGACGCCCTGCCCGCGACCCCCGAAGCGGCCGGGCCGGCGGATCTCCCCCTGGCTTCCGGTCCCACCGGCCCGCTCCTACCGCGACCCAAACGGATTTTCATCGGTGGCGGCCTGGGGTCGAGCGACGACGAGGCGGCGGAAACCCTCGGCCGGGCCTGGGACTGCCTGCTCCCCGGCGGGCGCATGGTGGTTTCCTGCGTTCTTCTGGGCAGCCTGGAGCGGACCCGGGGCTTCTTTGCCGGGCGCGGCATCCCCTGCGGGGTGGAGACGCTTCAAGCCTCACACGGCGCTCCCCTGGCCGGGGATCTGCGCCTGGTTCCGGACAACCCGGTTTTTTTGATTCACGCGACAAAGGGAGACGACATATGAGCGGCATGGTCTGGTTTGTGGGCGCGGGCCCCGGTGACCCGGAACTGATCACGGTCAAGGGCCGGCGCCTGGTCTCCGAGGCGGACCTGATCCTCTACGCGGGCTCCCTGGTGCCGGTGGAAATGACCGCCTGCGCCAAGGCGGGCGCCCGCATCATCGACTCCGCCCCGCTGAACCTGGAGGAAACCCACGGCCTGCTGCGCGAGGCCGTCCGTTCCGGGCTGACCTGCGTGCGTCTGCATACCGGGGATTCGTCCATTTACGGGGCCGTGCGTGAACAGGCCGCCCTGCTTGAGGCCGAAGGCATCCCCTACGCCGTGGTGCCGGGAGTGACCGCCGCCTGCGCGGCGGCGGCCGCCGCCAAGGTATCTTTCACCGTGCCGGAAGTTGTGCAAAGTCTGGCCGTCACCCGCCTGGACGGCCGCACCCCGGTGCCCGAGGGCCAGCGGCCGGCCGACTTTGCCCGGCACGGCTGCTCCGTGGCCGTCTACTTGAGCTCGCACGACGCCCAAGGGCTGGTGGACGACCTGCGTTCCGCCTCCGTTCCCGAAGATACGCCCATTGTCCTGGCCTCCAAAGTCGGCGGGCCGGAAGAAAAAATCGTCCACACCGATCTGGCCGGACTGGTTGCGGCCGCCGCGGCCCACAACGTCACCCGACGGGCGGTGTTTCTGATCCTACCCGGCGAGCGTGGGCACAGTGCGCCCTCCCGACTGTACGACAAGGGGTTCAGCCACGGCTACCGGCAAGGGCAAGAGGAGCCGGGCGGGCGGTAGCCATTTCTCCACGGCGGATTCGCGCACCTCTTTTCATCCGCGCTGGAAGGCCTTTTCGAGTGACTTGAAAAGGCTTTTCCCTTTGGCTCCACCTGCGCCGAGCAGAGCAAAAAACTTTTGCGGCAAAAAATTTTGCCCTTATAGATAAAATACCGGCAAGGGCCTCTCCGGCATCCGTCCATGACCGCACCGCGTGAGGCCGCCCGCACTGCGGAGGAGAAAAGGAGAATACGCTTTCCTTGTGCTCTAGGCCTCAGAGGAAGACCCGGTATGAATTTTGCAGGCCATGCCTATCTACGTTTGATTGTCGCACGGCTCAGGAGCCCCACAAATGGACTCCGAAGGCTTTTCACCTTGAACGGCACGCGGGTTCGCCTCGTGAACACCGCAAGGCCGTGCGATGAAACGCCGGGACACCGGCGGGCATTCACCTGAGAGCAAACCGCCGGGAGCTTCGTTCCGCGCGGTTTGAGGGACAGCACACCATCCGGTGCGACGTGGGCCCCCGCGAAACCTTTGGGGCGCACGCCTTCGGAAGTGTATACACCGCAAAGCGCCGGTTCTGCCGACGCTTTCAACAGCCCCAACAGGAGTGAACTGCGAGATGGAACCACAGTGCACAATCGAACAACAGATGGACCGCGCCGTTGAGCGTGAGGCGGGTCTCTCGCGAGGCATGAAGGCCAGGCATATCTTCATGATCTCGCTGGGAGGCGTCATCGGAACCGGGCTTTTTCTGAGCTCCGGCTTCACCCTGCAGTCCGCCGGCCCCGGCGGCGCCGTTCTGGCCTATCTGGTGGGCGGCTTCAGCATGTACATGGTCATGCTCTGCCTTGGCGAATTGGCCGTTGCCATTCCGGTTGCGGGCTCGTTCCAAGCCTATTCCCGTGAGTTCATTCACCCCTCGGCCGGCTTCACCGTTGGTTGGCTTTACTGGCTGAACGGGGTCATCACCATCGCCGCCGACCTCCTGGTGGCGGGCATGTTGCTGCACGCGCTGGTGCCCTCCATATCAATGGAGATATGGATGCTCTTCTGGCTCGCCGTGCTCACGGGGCTCAACTGCCTCTCGGTGAACATCTTCGGTGAATCCGAATTCTGGTTCTGCAGCGTGAAGGTGCTGGCGATCATTTTCCTGATCGTCATCGGCACCTGCATGATGCTCGGCCTGGTCGGGCCGGAGCCGGCCGTCGGGTTCAGCAACTATTTCAACAACGGCGGGTTGTTCCCCAACGGAATCCCGCCGGTCTTCGCGGCCATGGTTGTTGTGGCCTACGCCTTTAACGGCACCGAGATCATCGGCATCACCGCGGGCGAGAGCGACAACCCCTCCAAGTCCATCCCCACGGCCGTGAACAACACCGCCATCCGGACCCTGGTCTGCTACGTGCTGACGATCATCGTCATCGCCGCCGTGGTGCCCTGGCAGGAAGGCAGCGTCAATGAGAGCATCTTCGGGGTGGTTTTCCAGAAGGCGGGTATCCCCTACGCCTTTGAAATCATGAGCCTGGTCGTTGTGACCTCCGCCCTTTCCTGCGGCAACTCCTGGGTTTACTGCACCACCCGGATGCTCTGGTCCATGGCCCGCGACAAAGCCGCGCCCTCGACCTTCGGAGATCTCTCCAAGCAAAAAGTCCCGCTGAAGGCCATGCTCTTCACCATGGGCTGCTCCTCCATCGCGCTTCTGGCCGAGGTAACGGGCAGCGCGGGCGAGTTCTACATCATGCTCGTCAGCGTGGCCGGCCTCGCCGGCGTGGTGGGCTGGATGGCCATTTGCGTGGCCCAGTTCAACTTCCGCCGGCGCTTCCTCGCTTCCGGCAAGAAGCTGGAAGATTTGGGCTACCGTACGCCGTTCTTCCCCCTGGTGCCCATTCTGGGCTTCCTGATCAACCTGGGCGTGATCGTCGGCAGCGCCATGGATCCCTCGACCCGTGACGGCCTGATTGCCTTTGTGCCGTTCACCGCGGCCCTGCTGGTCTGCTACTATGTCTTTGTGTATAAGAAGCACAAGGCGGAAGATGAAGCCCTGAAGAACAAAAAGTAACCGCTGCAAAACCACGGGCGCCTTCCGGCAGGCCGGAAGGCGCCCTCTTTTTATGGACCGGGCGCCCCGCGCCCGGTCCGAGAGCCCGCCGAACCATCACGTTCCAGAGCACTTCCGGGGGTTGTGATGCTTGAGTTCTGTAAAAGGCACGCGCCGAAAATCGCCCTACTCACGGCCAGTTTCATCTGGGGCATCACCTTCCCCATGGGCAAGTACGTCATTGCCCATCTGCCGGTGTTCACCTATCTGGCCATCCGCTTCTGCATCGCCGCGCTGCTCATGTATCCAAGCTGCCGGGTGAGCATCGCCGCCGCCGGGCGCCATGAGTGGGGCGTGGCCCTGGTCATCGGTTTCATGCTGTTCGGGGCCTTCGCCTTCCAGACTGTTGGGCTGGACTTCACCACGGCGGCGAAAACCTCGTTTGCCACCGGCCTGTATGTGGTCTTCACGCCGTTCCTGTATTTTCTCATTTACCGCACACCCCTGCGGGGTACGTCCATTGCCGCCGGGGTTCTCGGCGTGGTCGGCATCACCCTGCTCGGCGGCGACTTCTCCGGCCTGCTGGACTGGGATTTCGGCGTGACCCTGGTGCTGGTCTCCGCAATCTTCACCTCGCTCCAGATTGTCGGGGTCGGCCGCTACGCCCGGGCGATTGATCCGGGATTTCTGACCATCGTCCAGATCGGCATGGTTTCGGCGGGCTCCGCCGTTCTGGCGGTGTCTTACGAATCCTGGCCGGCCGAAATGCCCGGCTGGGGAGTGTGGGGGTCTGTGCTCTTTCTGGCGATGTTCGCCACCGTGTTCGCCTATTTTGTCCAGTGCCGGGTGCAGCAGCACATCAGTCATACGGCCACGGCGGTGATTCTTTCAATGGAGTGCGTGTTCGGCGCGCTGCTCTCCTTCATCTTCATGGGCGATCCCTTCACCCTGGCCATGATTATCGGCGGCGTCCTGCTGGTGCTCGCGATGATTGTCGCCCAGTTCGAGCCGAGCTCGGAATCGGCATAACTTTCCCGCACCTCAGGCGGCGCTCAAACGCGGCCGAGGCATTCCAACGGAATGCCTCGGCCGTAATCGTTTCACACGCTCATCTCCGAGCGCAACCCATACTTTTTGATTTTGTATTGCAGCAGTTGCCGGGTGATGCCCAACCGGACAGCCGCCCTGGTGATGTTGCCGGCGGCGGCCTCCAGGGCCTGCCGGATGCTCTGCTTCTCTTCCTGGGCCAGGCGTTGTCTGATGTCGCCCCCGGAGGCGAACCCGGCCGGCGGGGGCGCGTCCCGCTCCGGCCCGACCGGCCGCCCCGCCGGGGAACTGGGGCGAAAGAACATCGGCAGATGCTCGAGGCGCAGCACATCGTCCTCCGGCTCGGCCAGGTTGAGGGCTCCCTCGATGACGTGCTCAAGCTGGCGGACATTCCCCGGCCAGGGGTGCCGGCGGAATACGGCGCCCACCTCCTTATCCACGGCACGCACGGCGCGGCCCATTGTCTCGGCGAACTTGGCCAGGAAATGATCCACAAAGATCGGGATATCCCCCGGGCGCTCCCGCAGAGGCGGAATGTGCAGCCCGGCGACGCTCAAACGGTAATAGAGATCCTGGCGCAGTTCCCTGTTCCTGATGGCTTCTTCCGGGGGTTTGTTCATGATCGCGATGACCCGCACGTCCACGTCGATGCCGGTATCGCCCCCCAGGCGGCGCAGGCGCTTTTCCTGCAGTACCCGCAGCAGTTTGCTCTGCAGATCCAGGTTCATGGAGTTGATTTCATCCAGAAGCAGGGTGCCCCGGTGGGCCTGCTCGAACAGGCCGGCCCTGTCCTGGGCGTCGGTGAATCCGCCTTTGACCGAACCGAAGAGCAGGCCTTCCAGCAGTTGGGACGGAAGGGCCGCGCAGTTGACGTCGATAAAGGGCTTGTCGGCGCGGGGGCTCGCGGCGTGGATGCTCTGGGCGAACAACTCCTTGCCCGTGCCGGTTTCGCCGTAAATAAGCACGCCCGAAGAGGTCTGGGCGATGCGGCGGGCCTGTTGCAGCAGGTCGAGCATCACCGGGGAACGCCCCAGAATGTCTTTGAAACAATAGCGAACCCGCGGCGAGACGGCCCCCGCTCCGGGGGACGCGCCGACCCGCCTGCCCCGACGGGAGATTTGGGTGCGCAGCTCCAGCACCTTGTCCGCCATGGTCTGGATAAAGGTGACGTCCTTGGCTATTTCCAGGGCGCCCGCCTGTTTGCCGTCGATGATCAGGGGCTGGTTGCTGTTGATGGTCGTGATCATCCGGCCGCTGCTGTTGATGTAGCTCTGCTTCACATCCGGCAGGGTTTCGCCGGAACGAAGCACCCGCAGCAGGGTGCTGCTCTCTTCATTGCAGCGGAAGTGGCTGAGGACATCCAGAAAGAGCCTGCCCAGAATCTCGTCGGGGTCTTCGTTCTCAAACATGCCCATAGCCTTGTTGTACAAGACCGTGGTCATGTTCTGGTCGATGACGTGGATGCCGACGTCCAGGCGCTCGAAAACGGCTTCGTACAGTTTGAGCCTGTCTTCAAGCTCGGCCAGGGCGCGCAGCAGCTCCTCGGATGTTTGCGGGTGATCCGGCATATGACTTTCTCGGGTGTATCGCTGATGCTGGTGTGCACAAGGCGCGATGCCGCGTCCAAGGGCGGTCCCGTTCCGGCGGTGTCTTTGCCGGCGGAATCTCCGGCTTATATATAGAGTATGGCGGGGGAACCGGCAAGCGCCCAAAATGCCCATTCAGACGGCCCTCCCGGTTGGAACACTTGTTGCTATAGCCATACTGCCGATAAATTTCTTTTTGCATACACTCCCAAGCCGGGTTGAGCCGCGAAACGAGGAATGAGGTATGCCGAACCCTTGCGTTACCGTTGATCTGGGCAAGCTGACCCACAACACCAGGCTGGCCGTGGATATGTGCCGCCAAGCCGGGCTTTCGGTCATGGCCGTGACCAAGGCTTTTTGCGCCGACCCGCGCATTGCCGGGGCCATGCTGGCCGGCGGGGTCGAGTGGCTTTCCGACTCCCGCGTGCAAAACCTCGAGCGGATGCGCCGGGCCGGGCTCGATGCCCCCCTGTGCATGTTGCGCCTGCCCATGCTCAGCGAAGTCGAGGATGTCGTCCGGGTCGCGGACATGAGCCAGGTTTCTGAAGTCGCCACGGCTGAAGCCCTGTCGCGGGCCGCCGTGAAACAGGGCCGCACCCACAAGCTTACCCTGATGGTCGACCTCGGCGACTTGCGCGAGGGACTTTTGCCGCAAAATATTTTGCGGGCGGCCGAAGCCATGTCCCGCCTGCCCGGCGTCGAACTGTACGGCCTGGGGGTCAACTTCGCCTGTTACGGCGGGGTCATCCCCACCCCGGCCAAACTCACCGAACTGGTGGAACTGGCCGGGGACATCCGGCGCGCGACCGGGGTGGCGCTGCCCCTTGTTTCCGGCGGCAACTCGGCGGATTTACACCTGCTGCCCGACGGCATCCCCCGGGGCGTTACCCAGCTCCGCCTGGGGGAAGGCATCCTGCTCGGGCGCGAGACCATCGCCCGCGAGCCCATTACGGGCGCACACCTGGACGTCTTCGCCCTCCATGCGGAGATCATTGAACTGCAAGACAAACCCTCGGTTCCGGACGGCACAATCGGGCAGGACGCCTTCGGCAACACCCCGATCTTTACGGATCGAGGCGTCCGCCGGCGGGGTATCCTGGCTATCGGCCGGCAGGACGTGAACGTCGACGGGCTCGAGCCCGTGGACCCGGCGGTCTCGATCATCGGATCCAGCAGCGACCACCTGATCGTCGATCTGAGCGACGCTCAACAGCCGTTGGCCGTGGGCGATACCGTGAGCTTTCATATGAGATACGGGGCGCTGATCGCGGCGATGCTCTCACCCTACGTGGATAAAGTGATGCAATAAGCATTTCCCGGCGGATTCTCCGCCGGGCCGTTCGCCGGATTTTCCGGCGGGCGAAGGCGTTTTCGATAACCGCAATATGTAAGGAGACGATGATGCAAAACGTGAAAGTCATTCTCTGGGGCCTTGGGGCCATGGGCGGCGGCATGGGCAAAGACATCCTGGTCAACAAGAAAGGCCTGGAAATCGTCGGCGCCATCGGCCAGAACCCGGCCAAGTTCGGCAAGGATCTGGGCGAAGTGCTCGGCGTCGGCAAGACCGTCGGCGTGACCGTCTCCTCCAACCCCGACGAAGTTCTCAAAACCCCGGCCGACGTCGTGATCCTGAGCACCACTTCCTTCACCAAGGAAGTCTTCCCCCAACTCAAAAAGATCATTGAAGCCAAAAAGAACGTGGTCACCATTGCCGAGCAGATGGCCGCCCCCGACGCCGCCGAGCCCGAGTTGGCCAAAGAAATCGACAAGCTGGCCAAAGCCCACGGCGTCACCGTGCTCGGCACCGGCGTGAACCCCGGCTTTGTGCTCGACACCCTGATCGTCACCCTGACCGGCGGCTGCCAGGTGGTCAACAAGATTTGGGCCGCCCGGATCAACGACCTCTCCCCCTTCGGCCCCACAGTCATGAAGACCCAGGGCGTGGGCGCCACCGTGGAGCAGTTCCACAAGGGCGTGGCCGACGGCTCCATCGTGGGCCACATCGGCTTCCAGGAATCCATCCACATGATCGCCAAGTCCATCGGCTGGAAGCTCGACAAAATCGAGGAAACCCGCGAGCCGATCGTCACCACGGTCCCGCGTGAAACCCCCCACGTCAAAGTGGCCGCCGGCGACGTGGCCGGTTGCCGGCACATCGCCCGAGGTTACATGGGCGGCAAGGAAGTCATCACCCTTGAG
This sequence comes from Desulfovibrio sp., assembly GCA_031548905.1. GTDB lineage: Bacteria > Desulfobacterota > Desulfovibrionia > Desulfovibrionales > Desulfovibrionaceae > Frigididesulfovibrio. Next base: position 98,842 of record JAVBQP010000016.1, read on the forward strand.
CACCCGCAGCAGATTCACCCCCACATGGGCGACGTGAAGACCGGCGACTACATCAAGATTGACGGCACCCCGAACATGAGCTGGTCGGACGAATCCGAAATCCCCGGCGGCATCGGCACCATGGCCACCGCCGTGAACATGATTCCCCAGGTGATCAACGCCAAGCCCGGCCTGGTCAACATGCTCGACCTTCCGGTCATCAGCGCCCTGATGGGCGACGTGCGCGAGAAAATCGAGCGCTAGGTTCCCCAATGGTCTTTTCGCCCTCTGCCCGCGTCAGGCTCGTCCCGTGCGAAGCTCATGTATGTCTCAATACACTTCGCTCCGCCCGGAACTCGCCCTCATCGGCAGAGAACGAAAATCCTCATTGGGAAACAGCCCCTGGAGTAAGTGAAACAGTAAAAGGTTTCTTTGCTCCCATGCATCGCCGCGGGGGGCCGTCCCCCTCCGCGGCGATGCGAGGGTTCCAGAACGGCAGAGACTTTCAAGCAGATACCCCGGTTCCCGCGACCGGCCAAGGAGGATGAACGTATGAGCACAGCGAAAAAAGGTGATTGGGTGCGAGTCCACACCATCGTGATGCCGGTTGGGGAGCGCGCCCCGCAAATTCCCGACGAAACCAAGGCCGTGCCCCTGGAACTGTGGGTCAACGGCTTTCTGGTGGACGACAAAGCCGAGATCGGCAAGGAAGCCACGGTCTCAACCCTGGCCGGGCGTGAGCTGCGCGGTGTGCTGACGGACATCGAGCCGGTCTACGGCATCGACTACGGCCGCCCCCAACCCGAACTGCTGACCATCGGCTTGGAACTGCGGGCCGTTTTAAAGGAGATCGCCAATGGCTGACAACAGTTACCAGGCGGTTATGGCCCGCCGTCCGGAAATCATGCGCAAGGCCGTGGGTATCGACTACCAGAGCTTTGAATCCGGCACGCTCGCGTTCGACTACGAAGGCATGATGGCCAAGGCCGCCTTCAGCCTGGACAAAATCCGCGAAATCCAGAGCGCCACCGGCATAGGCAACACGCCGCTCCTGGAAATGAAGAACCTGACCGCCCTGGCCCGGCATTACGCCCCGGCCGGCAAAGGCGCGCGCATCTTCATCAAGGATGAGGCCTGCAACCCCTCGGGCAGTTTCAAGGCCCGCCGCGCCTCGGTTTCAGCCTATCACGCCAAGCAAAAAGGCTACCCCGGCCTGGTGGCCGCCACCAGCGGCAACTACGGCGCGGGCATCGCCTCGCAGGCGGCCATGCTCGGCCTGAAGTCGATTGTGGTTCAGGAAGTCTTCGACAGCAAAGGCCAGGGCCAGCCCGAAATCCTCGAGAAAGGCCGGGTCTGTGAAGCTTACGGCGCCGAAGTGCTGCAACTCACCGTCGGGCCCGAACTGTTCTACACCTTCCTGCGCGTGCTGGAAGAGACGGGATTTTTCAACGCCTCGCTCTACACTCCTTTCAGCATCGCCGGCATCGAGACTCTGGGCACGGAAATCGCCGCCCAATGCCAGGCCATGTTCGGCCGCAAACCCGACGTGGTGGTGGCCACCAACGCGGGCGGCGGCAACCTGACCGGCACGGCCCGCGGCCTGCTCAAGGCCGGCTGCGGCGACACCAAAGTCATCGGCGCCAGCGTGGATCTTTCCGGCCTGCACATGGCCTCGGACAAGGACTTCAACCGCAAGTCCTTCACCACCGGCCACACCGGTTTCGGCGTGCCCTTCCTGACCGGCCCGGACCGGGCCGACGTGCCGCGCAACGCCGCCCGCCCCCTGCGCTACATCGACCGCTATGTGACCGTCACCCAGGGCGAAGTCTTTTTCATCACCGAAGCCCTGGCCCAGATCGAGGGCCTTGAGCGCGGCCCGGCCGGCAACACCTCCCTCGCCGCCGCCTTCTCCCTCGCCCAGGAGATGGACAGCGACCAGATTCTTGTGGTGCAGGAAACCGAATACACCGGCGCGGGCAAGCACCCCTCGCCGCAATTGACCTTCGCCAAGAAAAACGGCGTGGAAGTCCGCCGGGGCGACCCCAAGGACAACAAGCCGGGTGTGCGTATCGTCATTCCCGAGCACGCCGGGCAGATCAAGACCAACGATCTCGATCTGGGCAAGCTGCGCCGCTCATACCTGCGCAACGCCCTCGGCAAATTGGAAGGCTCCACGGTGAGCCCTTCCGACATGGAATACCTGGCCGCCGAAACCGGCCTGACCCCGGCCGCGGTCGAACCTCTGGTTCAGGACGCTTTGAAGGAGAAGAAGTAATATGGAACGCACCGATGACTTCGCGGAGCGCCGCAAACACCTTGCGGGCCTAAGCGACGAACAGTTGAAGGATCGCTTCTGGAAACTGGCGGATGAAATCGTCACGCCCCTCATTGAGATGGCCAAAACCCACACCACGCCCTCCATCGAGCGTTCGGTGCTGCTGCGTATGGGATTTTCCAGCATAGAATCCAAGGAAATCGTCAACCACTGCGTCACCCAGGGCCTTCTGGGCAAGGGCGCGGGGCACGCCGTCCTGAAACTGGCCGAACTGGAAAAACTCCCCTACCGGGAGGCCGGCCTGAAGCTGGGCCGGGGCGAAGGCTGGGAAGCCCTCAAAGGAGTGTGGAAATGAAACCTTTGAAGCCCAATGAGAAACTGAGCATCGAAGCCCTGTTCGACGACCTGGAGAACTACCACCCCAAGCGCAGCGGCTGGGCCTGGCGCGAGAAGCAGGAGTCCATCCAATACGGCCCCTTTACTTACAAGCAGTGTTCCAAGCCCCTCAAGCAGTCGGTGCCCCTGCCGGCGGCCAAGTATTTCGGCAACATCGACCCCCAGCCGGACTGCTCGATCACCACCGAAATCGCCTCCGGCCGCTTTGAGGACGACATCCGGCGGATGCGCATGGCCGCCTGGCACGGCGCGGACCACCTCATGGTCATCCGCACGGCCGGGCAGAGCCACTTCGACGGCCTGATCGAAGGCACCCCCGAAGGCGTGGGCGGCGTGCCAATCACCCGCAAGCAGTTGCGGGCCACCCGCCGGGCCCTGGATCTGGTTGAAGAGGAAGTCGGCCGGCCGATCAACTTCCACTCCTACGTCAGCGGCGTGGCCGGCCCGGAAGTGGCCGTGCTCCTGACCGAGGAAGGCGTCAACGGCGCCCACCAGGATCCGCAGTACAACATCCTCTATCGCAACATCAACATGTACCGCTCCATGGTGGACGCGGCCGTAGCCAAATGCATCATGGCCGGCGCGGGCATGGCCCAGATCGACGGCGCGCACAACGCCAACGCCACAGCCCGCGAAGCCTGGAAGGTCATGCCCGAGCTGATGGTCCAGCACGCCCTGAACTGCGTGTACTCCAAAATGGCCGGGATGCCCGCCGACCTGATCTGCCTTTCCACCGTGCCGCCCACCGCGCCCCCGGCGCCCTGCGTCAAGCTGGACCTGCCCTACGCCAAGGCCCTGCGCGACTTCTTCGCAGGCTACCGGTTCCGGGCCCAGATGAACACCAAGTACATGGAGTCCTGCACGCGCGAAGTGACCGTGACCCATGCCTTGAACCTGCTCATCTCGCGCCTGACCTCGGCGGACATCCAGAGCACAATCACCCCGGACGAAGGCCGCAACGTGCCCTGGCACTACAACAACATCCACGGCACCAATACCGGCAAGCAGGCCCTGATCGGCATGGACGACCTGCTCTCGTACGTCAAGCTCGACATGGACGGCCCCATGGGCGAAAAGGTCCGAGAGCTGAAAGAGCGGGCCTGTCTGTTCATGGAGGAAATCATCGCGGCCGGCGGCTACTTCAACGCCGTGTCCGAAGGGTTCTTCGTGGATTCCGGCTACTACCCCGAGCGCAACAGCGACGGTATCGCCCGTGACCAGAACGGCGGCGTGGGCGAAGGCACCGTGGTGCCCCGCGACCCCGACTATCTGGCCCCGGTCTGCCGGCAGTTCGGCGACAACCACCTGCCGGCCGGCACGAAGTGCGCCTGTGATCTCATCGACGGCTGCACCCTGTGCAAGCCGGAAAAAATCCAGTGGGTTGAGGAACTCGACCCCGAGGACAACGTCCACAAGCGCCTGGCCCAACATGCCGACGAGCGCAAGCAGGGAATGCTGCGCCCCGAGGTGCAGTGGGAGGGCGACGGAATCATCTGCCTGACCATGTGCGTCCCGGCGGACGAGCGCACCGCGGAGTTCGCGGCCCAGGCCATGGCCGAAAAGCTTGGACTGCTGGATGTGGAAGTCATCCACCGCCAGGTGCTGCACCCCTCCGAAGGCACCCTGGTCGAGGTCAAAGGCCGGGTGCCCTTCGCCATCGATCCGGCGACCCTGGTCATCCCGCCCCTGCAGGAGACCCTGAGTGCCGAGGAGATCATCGCATACGCCAGAAAGCACGGCCTGAAGGTCGTTGCCGCCACGGTGGGCGAGGACGAGCACTCCGTGGGCCTACGCGAGATTCTGGACATCAAGCACGGCGGTATCGAGGGCCTGGGCATCAAGTACGAGTACATGGGCACCTCCGTGCCGGTGGAAAAGCTGGTGGACGCGGCCATTGAAATGGACGCCGACGCCATTCTGGCCAGCGCGATCATCTCGCACGCGGATGTTCACCGCATCAACATGCGCCGGCTCGACCAGCTCTGCCGGGAACAGGGCGTGCGCGACAAGAGCGTCCTGCTCTGCGGCGGCACCCAGGTCACGGACGAAATCGCCAGGGAAGAAGGCATGGACAACGGCTTCGGCCGGGGCAGCAAAGGCATTCACGTGGCCAGCGCCCTGGTCAAGCGGCACAGGGAACTGTTCGGGGATAAAAAATAGCCCGGCCTTCCCCCGCGGACATGGGCAAAGCCGCTCCGTACCCGGCTTTGCCCACTGTTGGGGGGAAGACGCACCCCGTACCGCTCAGGCCCGGACGGACGCGCGCCGTCCGCCCGGGCCTTGTTTTTGCCTTTGGATACCTTTCGGAATATGGTTGCAGCGCATTTTCACAGTGAACGCAAGGGAGCGGGTCTATGAAAGCGGATCTTCTGGTTGCGGAAATAGGCAGCACCACCACTCTGGTCACGGCCTTCGCCGGCCTTGAGGAAGGCGAACCCCGCGAACTGGGCCAGGGCCAGGCGGCCACCACCGTGACCGAAGGCGATGTGGTCATCGGCCTGAACAACGCGGTGGAGGACATGCAGGGCAAGGCCCCGGAGGAAATCTCCTGGCGCGGCATGACGGCCTCGAGCAGTGCGGCCGGCGGCCTGCGCATGACCGTGCACGGCCTGGTCTACGACATGACCGTCAAAGCCGCCCGCGAGGCCGCTCTCGGGGCGGGGGCCAACATCCGGATGGTCACCTCCGGCCTGCTCGAAGACTACGACGTGGACGAGATCAAAGGGATTCGGCCCAACATCAGCCTGCTGGCCGGCGGCGTGGACCACGGCGAGAAGCGCACGGTCATCGAGAACGCGAAAATCCTGGCGGCATCCGGCCTGAAACACCCGATCATTTACGCGGGCAACACGGCCGCCGCCGGCCCGGTGGAAAAAATCCTGCGCGAGGCGGGCATCACCGTCTCGGTGGTGGCCAACGTCTACCCCCAGATCGACCAGCTCAATGTGGAACCCACCCGGGCGGTCATTCAGGACGTTTTCGAGTCCCACATTACCGAAGCCCCGGGCATGAGCAAGATCCGCGAGATGGTCACCGGCCGGATCATCCCCACGCCCGGCGCGGTCATGCTGGCCGCCAAGCTGTTGCGCGAGGAAATCGGCGACCTCATGGTGCTGGATGTGGGCGGGGCCACCACCGACGTGCACTCCGTCACCGAAGGCGACCCGGAAATCGCCGCCCGGCTCGTGGCCCCGGAGCCGTTCGCCAAGCGCACCGTGGAAGGCGACCTCGGCGTGTTCGTCAACGCGGCCAACGTGCTCGAGCTGTGCGACAAAAAGCGTCTCTGCCGCGACCTGGAGTGCTCGGAAGAGGAACTGCTCGGCCTGTGCAAGCCCATTCCCGCCACCGGCCCGGAGCGTTCCTTTTCCTCGGCCCTGACTCTGGCCGCGACCCAGACCGCCGTGACCCGACACGCGGGCTCGACCGAGTACCTCTACGGGCCGGCCGGGCGCATTCCCATCACCAGGGGCAAGGATCTGACCACGATCAAGTGGATCGTCGGCACCGGCGGCGCCCTGACCCGCCTGGAGGCCGGGCTGGCCATTCTGGAAGGCCTGAACCACCCGGAAAACAGCCCCCGGCTCTTCCCACGCTACGGCAAGGCCCTGCTGGACAAAAATTACATCATGGCCGCCGCCGGGCTCATGGCGGAAGCTTACCCCACCGCCGCGCTCGCGCTGATGCGGCAAAGTCTGGGGATTTAGGAGGAATCGCCACGAGGGTCTTTTTACCCGCCGCCTGCGTCAGAAAGCCTTTTTATTTACTTGGCACATTCCTGTGCCTCACCCCTCCGGGGCGCCGTCGGGAGAGCCTCCGGCGTCCATTCCCCCCTTTCTTGGGGAATGAACCGGTCGAGTACCGAAGAGTACACTCCCTTCATAAAAAGGCTTTCTTCCTCGGCGGAGAACAAAAATCCTCCTCGTGGCGACACCTCCTGAATTCAGGCCTCAACCGATGCACAAAGGAAGACGAAAAATGGCGAAACACGGACGAGTGCTCATCAACACCGGTCCCGGCAAAGGCAAGACCACGGCCTCCCTCGGCACGGCCCTGCGCGCCCTGGGGCACGGCCACAAGGTTGCCGTGCTCCAGTTCATGAAGTCGCAGAAAACCGGCGAGGGCGCCTTTCTGGAAGACTACGCCGCCGCCCACCCGGATAAGCTGCACTACCAACGCTTCGGCCTGGGCTTCGTCATGGGTGAGCCCTCGCCGGCGGATCTGGCCGAGGCCCGCGAAGCCCTGGACCAGGCCGCAAGCTGCCTGACCGGGGACTTCAACCTGGTGGTGCTGGACGAGATCTGCGTGGCCCTTTCCCTGAACATGCTGGACCTTGCCGAGGTGGTGGAGTTGGTCCGCAACCGACGGCAGGGCATGAGCGTGATCCTCACCGGCCGGGGCTGCCCCCGGGCCCTTATCGATCTGGCCGACACCGTCACGGAAATGACCGAGATCAAGCACGCCTATCAGCAAGGTATCAAAGCCGCTCCGGGCATCGAGTTTTAGACCCAGGCATTCGTAGGGCGCAGCCTGAAAGCGGAAGCCTACGCCCCTCCCTCCCTTGGGGGACGCTTCCGCTTTTCTCATTGAAGTGCCGTAACACACAAAATAACGGCAACCGGCTATCTAGTATTCTGATACTCGGGTATACGTCATAATAAGCGATTTCCGTTCACGCCCACATATAAAGGAGATGACGTATGCTTGATGCGAATTTTCTGACGACCCTGGACAAAGAAGGCGTAGCCCCCATAGTGACCTGGAATGACGGGGAACCGCATCTGGCGGCCACCTGGAACAGCTACATCCACAGAACGCAGGACGACAAGCTGCTGATTCCGGTCATGGGTATGCAGAGCACACAGAACAACCTCGCGGCCAACAACCGCGTGAAAATGATCATCGGCAGCAAGGAAGTCATGGGGAAATACGGCCCCGGGGCCGGCTTTCTGCTGGACGGCACGGCGAAAATCATCAAAGAAGGCGAAGATCTGGCCCTGATGAAAAAACGCTTCGAGTGGGCCAATTGCCTTCTGGAAGTGACGGTCACAAAGATTACCCAGACGGTGTAGCCGCGCACCACGTGCGCCGGTTTTCCCAACGGGCACGCTCTTAGCCGAGAGCGTGCCCGTTGCACTATGTTCGAAAATCTCTCAAACGAGCCCGCAAGCAGACGTCCGCTTGCCCCAGCCGTTCCCTCCAAGGGGGGCGAGCCGGCCTTGTTGCATGGAAAACCGCGTCTTGCCGTAACGCGCCACATCGTGATCGTGCGTAACCACGATCACGGCCGTCCCTTGTTCGTTGGCTTTACACAGCAGTTCCATGATCTGCCGGGTGTTTTCCGGGTCCAGGTCGCTTGTCGGCTCGTCCGCGATGAGCACCGCCGGCTCGTTGAACAAGGCCCGGGCAATGGCCACCCTGCGGGTTTCCCCCCCGGAGAGGGCTTGCGGATATTCCCAGGCCAGATCGCGCAAGCCGACGGCCTCGAGAAGAAAATCCGCCCGGCCCGAATCCGCGCCGTCTTTCCCCGCGAACAACTGCGGAGCCCTGACGTTGTCGAACACGGTCACATTGCCGAGCAGCCCCATGCCCTGCGGGATGAAGCTTATTTCCCTGTTGCGCAGGCCGGCCAGCTTTTTGTCCGACATGGCGTACATGTTTTCCCCTTTGAAGAGGACCGTGCCGGACGTCGGGGTCGCCAGCCCCGCGAGCAGGGTGAGCAGCGTGGTTTTGCCGCTGCCGGACGTGCCGGTGATGGTGATGAACTCCCCTTCGGCAACGGAAATATCGACGGCGGACACAGCGGCAAAGGATGCCGCGCCCTGGGCGGAACGCCTGTGAAATTCCTTGCGGAGGCCTGTAGCCTGTAAAAGCATCATGCCTCCTCCCGCAGAGCCAGATAGGCGTCGATGCGTCCGAGCTTGCGCACGGCGGGCAGAGAGGCCAGCGGCCCCGTGAGCGCGCCGAGCAAAAACACCCCGCCCCCTATGGCTATGAGAAAGGCCGGGCCGGGGTTGAAGGAGGGAAGTTCAAGAGCCACACCGAGATATGTGCTGAAAAGGGACATGATGAGACCGCCGGAGCCCACCCCGAGCAGGGCCCCGAGGGAACCGACGCACAGCGCTTCCTTGACGATTATCCAGGCCAGGGCGGCGCGTGAGGCGCCGACGACCCTGAGTACCCCGAACTCCTTTTGCCGTTCCTGCACAATGGCGGAAAACACCAGGGCAAGGACCACCACCGCCAACACCCACAGTACCCCCGCAAACACGTAAAAGAAGCCGGAGAACACCTGCAACGTGGCGGCAATGTCGGAGACCATTCCGGCCACCATGACGAAATCCAGGTTGTACTTGACCGCATACTTTTGCGAGGTTGCGTTGACCAGTTCCCGGATGTCGGCCGAAGGCGCCGCTTTGACAAGCGTTGAGGACACAAACGTATTTTTGTCCAACTGTTCCGGCAGATTGAGGCGCGGGCCGAGATCGGAGAGCAGCAAGAGTCTTCTGGCCCTGTCCAGATCCATGAATACCGAGGTATCGAAGCCCATGCCCGTGGGGGCCAGCCGCGCGGCGATGGAGAACTCCTTGCCGAAGAGCTGGATGGTCTCACCGATCTCGCCGGTGATTTTGCTGCCGACCACGACTTCGTTTTCACCAAGGGGGCGATCGATGACCGAGGCCATCCAGGGGCGGACCACAAAGTCCGTTTGCGGGTCGATGCCGATCAGTTGTACCGGCAAGGTGCAGCAGGCGGCCTTGAGGGTGGCGATGAACAGTTGGGAGGTGACCTTCTCCACGCCCTCCTCACCGCGCAGTTCATCCGCAAAGTTGCCGGCCATGTAGAACGAGCTGGGCTCGCCGCGCAACAGCGAGTTCTGGACCTTGTCGTCATACCCGTAAGGAACGAACAGCACGTCCGCGCCGAGGCGCTCGGCCATCACCCGGGTGCCGGCGCCGAGCCCGTGCCCGATAATCGTGCCGCAGTAAAGCGTGAAGGAAAACAAAAAGACGATGGCCGCGAGAATCCCGGTCCTGACCGGCTTGCGGCTCAGGTTCCGGTAAATGAGCGTGCCTTGGGTGAATCGCTTCACACCCGTTTCCCACCGCCGGCGGGCCCGGCCATATTTTTCCGGGCCCGCCCGGCGACGCAGGCGGCGGCCAGAACGGCAAGCAGCCCGAGAAGGGTCAACGCGGGCAGCGTTCCCATGTGGCAGGCCATCATTTCACCGGGGCATACCCCTATGAGCCAATGCGGAGTCAAGACCGCCAGCGCCCCCGCCGCAAGGGGCAGAAGAGCCGCCCCCAGACGTACGCCGGGAGTTTTTATGAAGAACAGCAGAAGGCCGGAAAGCGCAATCGCCGCTCCATCCCCCAAAACGGCCCGGGCCGTCCAGAAGCACTTCATGGGAACGACTCCGCCGGAAGCCGTGGGCACGCCCGCCGAGCAGACCGGGAACACAAACTGCGGCGTCAGGGTGATAAGCAGGCCCAGAACGAGAAGCGCCAACGCTCCCCAAGAGAATCCTTTCATTTCAATCTCCTTTATTCGGCACAACCCCGGGCAGTGCCGTCATGAGAGCGGGTTTTATTCTCCGCCAAGGCGGGGCCGTTTCGACCGAAGGGAATGGATATGCTCGACCACCGGGCGAGACGGTCGCAACGCGGGCAAAGGGCACAAGACGCCTCGTGACGGCGCCGCCTAGGCGACGTGGCATTCGGCCTTGCGGGCATCCTTGACCATGCGCCCGAACTCCAGATGCACCACCCGTTGCGCATGGGACGCCACCTCGGGCGAGTGGGTCACAACAACGATGGTGCTGCCTTGTTTGTGCAACTGGTGGAAGATATCCATGACAATCTCCTGGTTGGCTTCGTCCAGGTTGCCGGTGGGCTCGTCCGCCAGGATCAATTTGGGATGGTTGATCAGGGCTCGGGCGATGCACAGACGTTGCTGCTCGCCGCCGGAGAGCTGCCGGGGCAGGTGGCGCGCCCTATGGCCCAGCCCGACGCGCTCCAGGGCTTCAAGCGCTTCCTTTTCATCGGCCATACTGTGATAGTATTGGGCGATCATCACGTTTTCCACGGCCGTCAAATACGAAATCAGGTGAAACTGCTGGAAGATCAGGCCGATCTTGTCCCGCCTGATGGCCGTGAGATCCTTGGCGTTCAGACGGGAGATTTTCTCTCCATCCAGGACGACCGAGCCGTGGGTCGCCTTGTTCATGCAGCCGACGATGTTCATCATGGTCGTCTTGCCGGAACCGGAAGAGCCCATGATGGCCGTCCATTCGCCTTCCTGAACGTTGAAGGTGATGTCTTGCAGGGCCTTCACCGACCCATAGACCATCGAGACATCATGGAGTTCCAATATATTCTTCATGCGGCACCTCGGGTATATTTTTTCTCAGCGTTTGCCCGCACATAAGGGGGAGCGTGCGGCAAGGGCGAGGAAAACAACTTTTTTGTGAAGGGAGTGGACTCTTTCGTCCTCGACCGGAACACAAAAGCTGTTTGACGAAGCCATTGCCCACGAACACCCTTATGTGCGGGCAAACGCTTATTCTCCGCGCAGAACCAGGGAAGGCTCCACATCGGTCGCCCTGATCACGGGCAGCAAAGACGCGAGAACGGTGACGGTGAGAGAGGCGAACAAGGTGAGCGCCACGAGAAAGAACGGCAGGCTTACGCCACGCCCGAACACACTCATACTGACGGCCTGGGCGAAGAAATAGCCCGAGCCGGTGCCCAGCAGCCCGCCCAGGCAGGCAAGCACCAGCCCTTCACCCAGAAACTCGCCGATAATACTTTTGTTCTCGGCGCCGAGAGCTTTTTTCAGGCCGATTTCCTTGCGCCGCTCCATCACGACCGTCATCATGGTGGTACCCACGCAAATCATGGTCAAAAACAGCACGATCGCCGTCACCAGGTAGACAAGAACCTGCAACTTGCTCAGAACCGTGGCTTCCGAGTTCATGATCCGCTTGACCAGACGCGGCGCGACCTCGGGAACGCCGGCCTGGATCTTTTCCGTCAGCAGCGTCAGCTCCGCGCTGTCCGCCGCGATGCTCATCTCGACCACGGAAACCCGGCCGGCCGGCCCGACCAGTGAATCGAGAGCCGCCAAGGGCATCAGCACAAAGCCGTCTTCCGGGCCACCGGAACGAACAATGCCGCTTACCTTGAATTCCTTTTCGAATTTGACGCCGTCGGCGGGAATGATTTTCAGAGTAATGGTGGTGCCCGCGTAAAGTCTGGCGTTTTCGGCGATATCCGTTCCGAGCAGCACCTGGTTTTCTTCCCTCGGCCAGTCGCCCTGGATCTGCCAGTAGGGGCTTGTTCTGCGGACGGCGTTCATGTCGGTGCCGACCACGGTCAGCCCCTGCATGTTGTAGTACATGGTCTCGTAGCGGAACGGCGTCGCCCCCACGAGTTTGGTCTGGGGAATCATGGCTTCCGCCCGGCGGGCGTCTTCCAGTCGCATGGTCGAAGCCGTTCCGGAGGGCACAAGGATCAGGTTGGCGCCATACGAGCGGAACTCGCGCCCCATCTGGCGCGGAATATCGTAATACACGGCGCCCATGCCCAAAAATACCGTCGCGCCGATGGCTATGGCCAGAAGGGCCACCACCATGCGCGAGCGGCGGCGGATGAGCGAGCTCAGAATGATCTTCAGGTACATTTTCTTGCGGTTCATAAGCGCTCTCCTTCAAGAGCGAAGGCCGTTCGGAACGGCGGGCGGGTCGAGCCCCCGAAACACGGTGGAGGCGATACCGAAGTGATGATGCGGCCGGGCCTCACCTGCCGTGCAACACTTCCGTCGGGCGCAGGCGCAGCAACATGCGGATGGCGGGCAGGCTGCCCCCGATCGTGACCACAAGCACCAGAAAGGCGATGAGCGGCACGACCAGCCCCTTGGTGGCCACAGCCGAACCGAACACGCTCTGCCCGATGATCTGGGCCAGCCCGATCCCGACTCCGTAGCCGACGGCCCCGCCGAGAGTCGTCGCGATCAGCATTTCCGTCAGGATTACCAGCGAAATCTGGCCGTCGCCGGCGCCCAGGGCCTTGAGCAGGCCGATTTCCGTGCTGCGTTCCATGACATTGGCCGTCACCAGGTTGGATATCGCCAAGGCCGAGCAGGCCAGGCTCAGTATGGTCAGCAGCAGCATGAGCAATTGGGTTTTCTGCAGAATGGCCCCTTCGGATGCGGCCACCTGTAAAACGGGTTTGGCGCGGGAGTCGGTGAGCACCTCGTCTATCTGGTAGGCAATGGCGCTGACATACGCCGTGCAGTACCAGATCTCCCACTCGTGGCGCGACAGGCTGTGCGGGTTCTGGGCCGCGCGCCGGGCCAGATCGTTTTCCGGCGTGGTCAGCGCGCTGACCTCCACCCGGCGGACCTTGCCCTCCAGGCCGGCCAGACGCTGCACCACCGCCAGCGGCGCCAGCAGGCCCTCGTCCTCTTTGTCCCCGGCGTGATAGATGGAGCGGATCGTCAGGTCGGCCGCGCGTTTTCGCCCCTCGGCGTCGGCAACGGCGACCGTGAGCGTATCACCCTCTTTCAGCTTGTTGCGCGCGGCGAATACGGCGCCCGCCATCACCCCGGACTCGTCCGTGTCTTCAAGCCACTTTCCCCTGATTTCCCACCAGGATTTCAGGTTGATGATGCCCGTGTCCACGGACTCGCCGGTGGGGATTTCCAGATGCTTGGAGAACCATGTTCCCACAAGCGGCACGGGCTGCTCCAAGCCGTTCACCCCTGCCTGGACCTCAAGATACGGGGTGAAGTCGACGATGTTGAAGGCCCAGAAAATGGTTTTCATTTTGGGCAGCTCGGCTTCAAGCAAAAATTTGTCGGCAACGCCCGCGCCTTCGCGCACACCGTACAAATCGCTCAGAATAGAAGCCCCGCGCGGCTCGACCATGATATTCGCGCCGTAGGTCTTGAGCTCCTGATTCATTTTGTCGCCGACATCCAGCATGACGTTGAGCATGGCCGTGGCCAGCGATATGCCCAGCGCCATGGTGCAGGCCATCATGAGCAGTTTCTGCTTCTGGCGGGTCACCGCCCCGAAGATCATCCGGAAAAACATGCCCGCCACTCCTTATAAAAACCGAAGCTCTTCCGCCTCAAGGCTTTCTATGTCGATGATCAACCGCCCGCTCTCAATCCTGAAGGGCAGCGGCACGGGATTGCACCCCCCCGCGAAGCCGATGGTGGACTTGTTCATGACCACATCGCACAAAATGCAGACCACCTGCCCTTTTCGTTCGTAGTAGCCCCCTCCCGCGCCGCAGACGTCGCAGGCGTCGAGCCCGACGCCGTAAGCTGTTTCGCTTTTCTTGATCACGATGTAGCGGATATTGACGCCGGATCTGGAGGTATAGACAAAACGGTGCAGGGCGCCGTCACCCACCATTGCGAGCGGCAGCAGGATCTTGCCGTCCGTGACCTCGACCGCCAGCGGGGGCGAAAGCTCCACCTTCTTGTTGTCGTAATACGAACCCACCGTGAGCAGCAGCAGCCCGACCGCGAGCAGGGACAGGCAGCCTTTGCTCCAGCGGATGCGCGCCTGCATCAGGCTTCTGCACTTGCGTTTCTCGGCGGGGTTGCCGCCCTCAACGCGCGCTCTCCGGGAACGCCACCACAAGATCGCGCTGAGCAGCGCCAGGATGCCGGTCAAGCTGAAGAACGTCAGCCGGGCGTTGTCGAGCAGGAAAATAATCGCATCCAAAGCCCAGTCGTAACGGGGAAGAAGCCCGCGCCCAAGGAGAATCTGGCCCAGAATGATCAGTTGCTGCAGGATGAAAAGAGCCAAAAGCGCCGCCAGAAGCGGAAAAAATACCTTCAGGGGAACCCCCGCGCAGACCTTGTAGACGGCGCGGCAGGTAAGACCGCACAGTGCCAGCCCGGCAAGATACCCCACGACGATAAAAACAAAGTCGCTGCTCACGACCTGCACGACGCCGACGGCGAACTGCGAGGGATAGAGGAAGATATCGGGAAGGTAGTAGGCGCCCCAAGAAGCGGCGATACCGCAGAACAGCGCTCGCACGAACGGGGAGGCGGCCTGCTCGGAAGGGAGATTCCGGCTGCGGAAAAGGGAGACCAGGAGCAGGAACTCGAACGGGATCATGACAACAAGAACGCCGAGATCGTAATACTCGCGCACAACGAACCCGGTGAGCATCTTCAGGGTGACGAGCACCTCGGCGATAAGATATCCCGCTATGGCTCCATACTTGGCCGGGGTGCGGACTTCAAACAGGCGTCGCTGCAGGGCGAACCCCAGCAGCGCGCCCAAAAGTATGGACACGGGCAGCAGCGTTTCGGCGACAAGAAGCAGGAAGTGCAGCATATGCTTTCCGGGGGAGCCTCTGGAGCAATTTTGCCTTGAAATTGTCTACGGAACAGGAGCGCCGGCAGACTTGCAAAAAACACTTGCGCGGCCGTCGACAATGACCGCACAAGTGTTCTAATGAAACTGGGATTCGTTTTCAAGAAATAAGACTACGAACCCGCCACATCGTCATTACCACTTACGCGGAACCCACTTGAACTCCCAGCTCACCTGCAGGGGCTCTTTCCAGAAGCGGCCGGTCACGCCGGTTTCTTTATCCACGTGCAGCAGGTAGCTCTGCTTTTCGGGGTTGTCGATGATGAAGGTGATCTTGTACTCACCGGGGCCGTCGAGCTTGACGTTGTTGCCGTAGTGCGGGCCGTCGCTGGCGCTCATGGGCATGAAGCTGCCTTCAATGGCTTTGCCGCCGCCCTTCTTCTCAATGCGGTACTTCACGGTCAGGTACGGCACGAAGTCGCCGGCGCCATAGCCGAGCTGGTTGCCTTCAACGGCGCTGATGTCGGCTTCCAGGTGCATGTCGGCCTGAGAGGCCGGAAGGCCGCCGAGACCGGCCGGCTCCATATCGACGGGCTGGAAGTAAACGCCCGCCACATGCAGGGGTCCGACGATCCGCTCGTCGCCCAGCGGAAATTCTTCAAAGCCCTTTTCCGCGCCGGGCGCCGGGGCGGCGGCCGTGGCGACGGACGCGAATCCGGCGGCGGCGACGGTCAGAACAAAAGCGGAAAAGAGTTTACGGATATTCATGTCTTCTTTCCTCCGATTTAGAGTGTTACACCGCCGGGGATGCGGCGGATTTCCGGGTATAGTAGAGATATGAAACAACGGCGAGAACAATGAGCACAGCCTGGGGAAGCAGGGTTTCCACCGTGGGGTACAGGCCGAGCAAATCAACGGAGCCGACAAACGACACCGGAGTGACGGAAACCACGTCGGCCTCCTGCAACTCCTTGATACCACCGCCGGCAAACGCGATCGCCATGACGTACATCAGGATGCTCGTGCCTATGAAAAACGGCCGCAGGGGAAGCCGCAGACTGCCGAAACGGATGAGCGCGAACAGAGCCACCAGGCATACCGCGCCGACGCCGAAGCCGTACCAGACCATGTCCACGTACTCTTTGGCATCCGCCAACAGCGCCTGGTAAAAGAGGATCGTTTCCGCGCCTTCGCGGAACACCGCGAGAAAGGCGGCGGCCCCCAAGGCGACGGCGCTCCCGGTGGTGACGGCCGAGGCGACCTTGCCTTCAATATAGCTCTTCCAGGCCTGGGCCTCGGCTTTGGAAACCATCCAGTTGCTCACAAAGAACAGCACAACCACCGCCAGAAGCATGGTGGCGCCTTCCAGTATTTCCTGATTGGCCCCGCTGATGGAAAAGACTTTTTGCAGCACGACTGCCAGAATGGCGCTGACCGCGATCGCCGCCGCTCCGTTCCAATACACGACCCGCGTCATGGCCCCGTTGCCGGAACGGACAAGGTAGGCCGCGATCGCCGCCACAACCAGAATGGCTTCCAGCCCTTCCCGCAAGAGAATCAGCAGCGAGGCCACAAACATGGACCAGCCGCTTTCTTCTTTGCCGTCCAGAGAATTCCCGTCCTCCCGCAGCATCTTGCTCAACTCGTCAAGGCTGCTGCGAACCTCTTTGTTGGGCGCGCCGGCCGTCATCAGGCGTTTGACTTCCGCGAACTGGTATTCAACAACCGCGGCCCGCCGGCCCGAGACGTAGGCCATCACGGCCCGTTCCACCCCAAGCTTCTCATAAAACTCGAAATAGGCCCTGTTCACCAGTTCCTTGGCCTTCTCGGCATCTTTGGTGGTGAAATAGACCTCATACGATTCATCAAGGATGCCGCTCATCTTGTCGGTGATTTCCCGCCAGGAGCCATACTCGGACGCGGACGCGATCTGGGAAACGAACAACCCCGCCAGCAGGCAGAGCACTGCGCCGAACTTCTTCATTGGGTAGACCTTGAATTTTTGATCAACATGCGGTAATGAATCTCAAAATCATTTATGAAATGTCTGCCTCACCCGAGTCTTTTTGTCAACAGCTTTTCCCGGTTGGGTCGAACAATCCACACCCTCAACATGGAGTATGCCAATGAAACGAATATCCCTCCTTCTTGCCTGCGCGTTTGTTTTCGGCTTTGCCGCCGGTTCCGCCGCCTCGGAGAAAACGGTCAACATTTATTCGGCGCGCCATTACGAAGCGGACAAGGCGCTCTACGCGTTATTTGAAGAGCAAACCGGCATAACGGTCAATGTGGTCAGCGGCAAAGCGCCCGAGCTTATTGAACGGATTAAACGCGAAGGCGACGCCACCCAGGCGGATCTGTTCATCACCGTGGACGGCGGCGTCCTGCACACAGCCAAAGAGGCCGGCATTCTGCAACCGATCACCTCCGCGGCCGCCCTGGCCAATGTGCCCGCCGGCCTGCGCGACAAAGACGGCTTCTGGGTGGGCCTGACCACCCGCGCCAGGGTCATCGTGTACGCCAAAGACAGAGTGAAGCCCGAACAGCTCTCCACCTATGAAGATCTTGCCGATCCCAAGTGGAAAGGCCGGGTGGTGGTGCGGCCCTCATCTTCCCTGTACGACCAATCGCTGATCGCCTCGCTGATCACGCTTGACGGCGAAAAAGAGACCCTGGCGTGGGTGAAGGGACTTGTGGCCAATTTCGCTCGTCCCCCCAAGGGCAACGACCGGGGCCAGGCGAAGGATATCGTCTCCGGCCAGGGCGACGTCACCCTGATGAACACCTACTACATCGGCCAGATGCTCAATTCGAAAGATCCGGAAGAAGTGAAAGTGGCCGAGCGGGTCGGGGTGTTCTTCCCCAACCAGAAGAGCACGGGAACGCACATCAACGTGAGCGGCGCGGCCCTGACCAAGCACGCCAAAAACAAGGACAACGCCATCCGCTTCATTGAATTTCTCACCTCCGCTCCGGCCCAGGAGCAGCTCTCCGCCGGGAATTACGAGTTCCCCGCCAACCCGAAGGCCAAGAAGCATCCCCTGCTTGAAAGCTGGGGAGATTTCAAAGTCCAGTCCATTGATTTTTCCGTGCTGGGGATGAACAACCCCAAAGCCATCCAGCTTGTGACCGAAGGTGGCTGGAAATAGTGCACCCGCACGGCAAACCCGTTAACGGGTGGAAGTGCATCCATGCGTTTTCATTTCTCTGTGTGCTTCTGCCCATTCTTGCCCTGGCGGGGGGAATCTTCTCCCCGCCGGGGGAATACTGGCCGTATGTCCGCGACCATATGCTGCCGGGGTATTTCGCTGAAACGCTGCTGCTCGCGGCGGGCGCCGGGCTCGCCTCTCTCGGCCTCGGCATCGCCCTGGCCTGGTGCGTCGGCATGTACGACTTCGCCGGAAAGCGCCTGTTCGAAACCCTCCTGATCCTCCCCCTTGCCGTTCCTCCGTATATCGCCGCGTATGCGTACGACGGCCTGACGGGCTACACGGGCCTGGTGCAGACGTTTTTCCGCAACCAGCTTGGGGTGCAGCTCTCCGGCCTGAGCACGGCCATTCCGGCCCCGGCCTGGGCCATATGGGTCTTCAGCGTCACCCTCTTCCCCTACGTCTATCTGCTGACCCGCACGTTTTTGCAGAACCAGAGCGCGGCCCTTTTCGAAAACGCGCTGCTGCTCGGGGGCTCGCGCGCCCGGGTCTTTTTCCGCGTGGGGCTCCCTCTTCTGTGGCCCTCGGCGACGGCCGGAATGATTCTTGTTTGCCTGGAAGTTCTCAACGACTTCGGCGTGGCCGGGTTTTACGGGTTGAACACGTTCACCACGGCCATTTTTTCCGCCTGGTTCGGTATGGGAGATCCGGATACGGCCCTGAAACTCGCCGGCATTCTGCTCGCGCTGGTGTTGTTTGTGCTGCTTGTCCGCAAGGCCGCGCACAACTCCCGCCGCTACCACATCGTTTCGAGCAAAGAGAAAAGGCTGATGCCGCAACGGCTCTACGGCCGCAAGCAGATGGGCGTCATCCTGTTGTGCGGGGCGGCCTGCGCGGCCGGATTTTTCCTCCCGGCAGTGCAAATGCTGTACTGGCTCGGCCTGACCTGGCGACACGCCTGCAACGCCGCCCTGCTTCAAGGGCTCGGCTACACGCTGTTCGTCGGTTGCGCGGCAACGGCCGTCGTCATGGTGGCGGCGACGGGCACGGCCAATGCCTGCCGCCTGTTCGGCGGCAAATGGGCGACTGTGCTCTCTCAAGGCACAAACATCGGCTATTCGATCCCTTCCGCCGTTCTTGCCGTTGGGGTCATCAGCCTTTTCGCCTGGGGGGACAAGATCCTGAACGAGTTGCTGCCCTTTTTGCCCGCCCTGGCGCTCGGCATGAGCAGCGCCATGCTGATTTTCGCCTATGCCGTCCGCTTTTTCTCCATAGGCTGCCAGGCGGTGGAAAGCGGCTTTGCCAAAACGGGCCTGATCTATTCAGAGGCTTCACGCACCCTTGGGCACGATGCCACATCCACATTCTTCAGGGTGGAGCTGCCGTTGATCCGCCACGCCGTCATCAGCGGAGCCGCCCTCGTGTTCATCGACATCGCCAAAGAGCTGCCCCTCGGGTTGCTGCTCAGGCCGTTCAATACCGAAACTCTCGGCACCATCGCGTACCACTTCGCCAACAATGAGGCCCTTGAGGAAACCGCCCTGCCGTCCCTGTGCATCATGGGTATGGGCGCGGCGTTCATTTTGCTGCTGCGAAACTGGGAGAAAAAAAGGGCGTTCCATGTATCTGGAAATTGACTCGCTGTATTTTGCTTACCCGGGCAGAGGCAACGCCTGGATTATCGCCGACTTCGACCTTTCCGCGCGGGCGGGCGAGATCGTCGGTATCGCCGGCCCCAGCGGCATGGGGAAAAGCACCCTGCTGCGCATTATCTCCGGCCTTGAACGGCCGGCAAAGGGCCGTATTCAAATTGACGGCAACACGATGGCGGGCGACGGCGTGTTCATTCCGCCCGAGTCGCGCAGGGTGGGGATGATTTTTCAGGATTACGGGCTGTTCCCGCATATGACCGTGGCTGAAAACATCGCCTACGGCCTGCACCGGCTCGCCCGCTCGGAACGGCGGCAGCGGGTGGCGGACATGCTGCGGCTCGTGCGTATGGACGAGTTCGCAAGCCGCCGTCCCTACGAAATAAGCGGAGGCCAGCAACAGCGCACCGCCATTGCCAGGGCTCTCGCGCCCTCCCCCAAGGTCTTGCTGCTGGACGAGCCGTTCAGCAACCTGGACGCGGATCTCAAAGAAGGGATCCGCGCGGAAATGAAGGACATTTTACACCAGGCCGATACCACCTGCCTCTTTGTTTCCCATGACATGGCGGATTTGCACGCGGTGTGCGACCGGATCCGCCGGATGGAAAGCCCGTCGTCCTGATGTCGCGCGCCGGGGCGGGGTCGATTTCGCGCGGCGCCAAGGTTCACCCGGCTGTATAATCCCCGACTTCAATCTGGTGCTCTTTGCCCTCCCGGTCATGGAGGACCAGCAATCCGTCCGGGCTGAGGTCGATGACCTTGCCGGTGACGGTTTGCCCCCCGGCGGCAAGTGACACCATTCTTCCGATGAGCTCTGTTTTTTGTTTCCACTCGGCGATGACAGGGCCGGCCCCATGTTCCAACAGCGCGGTGTAATACCCGTCCAATTCGGTTATCAGCTTTTCGTACGCGGCATTTCTTGAAAGAGGCCGCCCTGTGGCCTCATAAACCGACGTGATGATTCTCTCCAGTTCTTTGGGGAACTCCGCGCCGGCCGCATTGATATTGCAGCCGATCCCCACCACGGCCCAGGCAACCTCGCCGCCGACGATATTGGCTTCAACCAGAACGGCGGCGGCTTTTTTCCCGTTGATCAGAATATCGTTCGGCCACTTTATGGTGAATTCCGCCCCGCTCAGCTCCGCAAGCGTTTTTTGAACCGCCAGGCAGGCCGCCAATGACAGAACGGAAAGCCGGCGCGCGGGCAAGGCGGGCCTGAGCAGGACGGAAAACTGGATGCTCCTGGGGGCGGAGAACCATTTGCGCCCCCTGCGGCCCCGGCCCTGCGTCTGCAGATCGGCCAGCACCAGGCTGCCCTCGGGGGCTCCCGCGGCGCCGAGAGCGGCCGCCTCGCTGTTGGTGGAGCCCGTTTTCCTCTGCCGCACCCATTGCCCGCGACCGATGACCTTTGTGGCTAAAGCACGTTGTATGACACCGGTATCAACGATGTCCGGCTCCATTTGCAGCAGATAGCCGCGCCGGGAAACCGCCGCAATCAGACAGCCTTCCGCCCGGAGCGCGGTGATGTGCTTGGCCACGGCGGCCCGAGAAACACCGAGCCGGCCCGAGATATCTTCCCCCGAAAGCCAGCCCCGGCTTTCTCTTAACAGCGAAAGAACGTGCAGCTTTGTAGATGGCACTGTGTTCATTGACTTTTTGTCCTGCGCATTCGTGATTGTCAACTATTATATTATCTAAAATAGGTTGACAATATATCCTTTTTTACTATGCTCCCTCCGGCCCACAAGCCGGAGGTTGTATGAAGCCCTTATTCAATCCGCACCCGCAGGATATCCTCAGTTCTTTCCCGCAACAAGGCGGAACCGCGCTGTTTGCCGCTCTTGCGGGAATGCCGCTGCTGGACGTAATGGCGCTTGCCCGCCTTACGGCATCAAGGGCAAACCTGAAATGCTTCACCTGCGGCATCATCAACGTCAAATCCGGGGCCTGCCCGGAGAATTGCGTTTTCTGCGCCCAATCCGCCCGTTACGGCACAAATGCCCCGACCCATCCTTTTCTCAAGCCGGATGAAATCTTGTCCCGGGTTGAGGCGAAGCTCCGGGAGCATCACGACTATATAGGCCTGGTGGCAAGCGGGCGGGCGTTGCCGGAGCGCGACTTCGATCTGCTGTGCCGGACCGCCCGGTTGATAACGTCCCGATTCGACGTCCGGCTGTGCGCCTCTATCGGTTTTTTGAGCCCGGAGCGCGCCCACGCGTTGCAACAAGCCGGGTTTACCGGCTGCCATCATAATTTGGAAAGCGCCCGCGGGTATTTCGGACAAATCTGCACGACTCATCGGTATGAGCAGAGAATCGAGACCGTGAAGACAGCCCGGGCAGCCGGGTTGCGCGTTTGTTCCGGCGGCTTGTTCGGCCTGGGCGAAAGTTTTGCGCAGCGCTGCGAACTGGCGCTGGAATTGCGGGAACTTGCCGTCGATTCCATTCCCGTGAACTTTTTGATTCCCATCGCAGGCACCCCGCTGGAAAAGCAAACAATTCTCCCGCCGGAAGACGCGTTACGGACCATCGCCGTATTCAGGCTCTTCCATCCGGGCAAAGATCTGGTGATCTGCGGCGGGCGCCTGGAGGCATTGAAATCCTTCAAAAACATGATTTTCAGCGCGGGGGCCAACGGCCTGATGCTGGGCGACTATCTGACCCGCCGGGGCGGCGCGGCCGATGAAGATCTCCGGGAAATGTCGACTTTGGGAGTACGGTAATGTCCAAAGCTTATTTCATCTGCGGTACCGGCACGGATGTGGGGAAAAGCGTGGTCTGCGCCGGTCTTCTCAGGAACATACCTTCCGGCCGGGCCGTCAAAATCGTCCAGACGGGAGAAGAACTGTTCGACCAGAACTGTTATGCCCGGGCCTGCACCCGGGGCCGGAGCGCAACCCTTCGACATTTCAGGCTACCCGCATCCCCACATTTGGCGGCGAGGAGGGAAAATCAGCCCATAGACCTTGTTTCGCTGGCCCGGGAGATACAATCAGAAGCGCTCAAGGCGGACGTGACGTTGCTGGAAGGCTCCGGCGGGCTCATGACCCCCTTGTCGCCGACGGAGACCTTTCTGGATTTTATGGCTGCCTTGGGCTACCCGGTCATTCTCGTCATCGGCAATGTCTTGGGGGCCATCAACCATGCGTTGCTGAGCCTCGGCGCGCTCAAACAAGCCGAGTTGAGCGTCGCGGGTCTGATTTTCACCCACCCGGACGCCGGGTATGCGGAAAGCCATCCCGTTTCCATCGACAATATGGATATCATCGCAAAGCTCGGCCGGGCGGACATCCTGGGCGTTGTGCCGCATATTCCCGCGCTCTCGCCGGAAGGCAACAGGGAAGATGCCTGGGCTATGGTCGCGGCCCATCTGGAGAACGCGGCAAGGCGCCTGACCGTTTCCGGCCGGGAGCCCAAGCCGCTGCCGGAAACCGTTTCCGCCTTCGACCGGGAACATCTGTGGCACCCGTATTGCCCGGCTCCGGGAATGGGTGAGCCCGCCTGGCCGGTGGAAAAAAACTCGGGCAATTACATCCATCTGAAAAACGGACGCAAGCTGTTGGACGGCATGTCCTCCTGGTGGTGCGCCATTCATGGCTACGGCCGGCCGGAATTGATCGCCGCTTTGCACAGGCAGGCGCGGGACATGCCGCATGTGATGTTCGGCGGCCTGACCCATGAGCCGGCCATCGAACTTGGGCGCAGCCTCTTGAACATACTGCCGCCCGGCCTTGAGAAGATATTTCTGGTCGATTCCGGCTCAACGGCGGTGGAAGTGGCCCTGAAGATGGCCGTCCAGCATTGGCACGGGCGCGGATTTCCCCAAAAGATACAAATGATCAGCCACTCCGGGGGCTACCACGGCGATACGCTCGGGGCCATGAGCGTGGGAGACCCGGTGAATGGAATGCACGCCCGATTCAATGGGTTCGTGCCGGAACAGATATTTGTCCCCCGACCCGCGGCGCCGTTTCATGCGCCTTTTGACGAAAACAGTCTGAACGCATTGGCCGAGGCGGCGGAAAAGCACCACCGGGAATGCGCGGCCGTGATCATTGAGCCCATCATCCAGGGGGCGGGCGGAATGTGGATGTACCACCCCGACTATCTGAAGGGCCTGAAGGAGATCTGCCGCCGCTTCGATCTGCTGCTCATTTATGACGAAATAGCCACCGGCTTCGGACGCACCGGGAAAATGTTCGCCACGGAATGGGCCGGGGCGGTCCCGGACATTCTCTGCCTGGGCAAAGCCCTGACGGGCGGAACCGTGACGCTTGCCGCCACCGTCTGCACAGCGCATGTCGCCGAGGGCATTTCCCGAAACGCCGCGCCTTTGATGCACGGCCCCACCTTTATGGGCAATCCGTTGGCCTGCCGGGTGGCCCTGGCCAGTCTCGCTCTCTTGCAGGCATCGGATTGGGCCGGGAGGGTGCGCGCTATTCAGCAGGCTCTGGAGGATGGGCTGGCCGGCTGCCGCGCCATGACCGGCGTCCATGACGTGCGCGTGCTTGGGGCCCTCGGGGTTGTGGAAATGAGCCGGCCGGTCAATGTGCCTCGGCTTAGCACCTACTGCGCCAATAACCATGATGTCTGGCTCAGGCCCTTCAACAATCTCATTTATACCATGCCGCCCTATACCGTCACAGCCGACGAGTGCGTCCGTTTGAGCAGGGCCGTCAGTCTGGCCGTCGAGGAGGCAGAATGGGTTTAGCCGTCTTTATCCTATATGCTTTTGGGGCGCTTGCTCTCGGCAGAGTCATCGTGAAGAGCGCGGCAGGCGAAAGCTCGTTTTCCGTCGGCAACAGGTCCGGCAGCGCCGCGATGGTGGCTTTCTCCATCGTGGCTTCCTGCGTGGGGGCCTCCGCCACCATCGGAACGGTCGGGCTGGCGTTCTGCGCGGGCACCCCGGCGTTTTGGTGGCTGGGCAGCGGGGCCGTGGGCTTGAGCGTCCTGACGGTTCTGCTGGCGCGCAAAGTACGGAGCAGCAATGCGCATACCTTGCCGGAAATAGTGGAGAAGCGCCTGGGGATGCAAGGACGCCGGTTGATTTCGGCGATCATCGTCATCGCCTGGATATCCATCCTGGCCGCTCAATTGAAGGCCGGCACGCAAATAATCCAGGCCCTGACCGGGATGCCGGCGCCGGCTTCACTCCTCTCGGTCGCGCTGCTGATCACGGCGCAAACGGTTATCGGCGGGCAGGCCGGAGTCATAAAACTGGATCGCGCTCAATTCTTCACCATGCTGGGTGGATTCTTGTTGCTCGTGTTCTGGCTGATGCACTCCAACCCCGCGCCCCTGGCTGGAATCAAATGGGAGGCGGTCAACGCGGACTTCCCCCCCGGCCGTTTGCTCTACTTTTTCGTTGTGCAGGGAGGCAGCTATGTGGTCTGCCCGATGCTCTTCGGGCGCCTGCTGAGTGCGGAAAGCGAAAAAGCGGCGCAACGGGGGGCCTTCTGGGCAGTTCTCGGCCTTTGCTTCTTCTCCGCGTTGATTGTCATGATCGGGTTATTGTCCAAAGGGTTGCTCCCGGCCGATTCACCCCCGGACCATGTGCTGACCACGCTTCTGGCCGCGGTTTTGCCCGCGTGGCTTACGTATATCGTATACCTGACCCTTTTGAGCGTTGTTGTTTCCTCGGCGGATTCGTGCCTGATTACCGCCGGCCTGATTCTGGCCCGCGATCTGTGGCGGCAAAACAGCATCCGCCACACCAGGCTGTGCGTTGTCGCCCTTGCGACGGCCGGGGTTTTCTTGACGTTCATGGACAAGACCATTCTGGGTTTCCTTTTGATGGCGAACGACGTGTACGTGTGCGGAGTGGTCGCCCCGGTGTTTATTGCCATCCTTGCCGGAGAAACGAACAAGGCCGCCCCCTTCATTCTGACAGCCGGATTGTTCTCCGGGGGAATGCTGGGGCTTTTGTCGGCAATCACGGAACAGCATACCTTGAGTTATCTCGGCGTTGTTGTTTCCGGTCTCTTGGCGATTTTGAGTTTTCTGTTTTGCAAAAATCACGATGCCGGGCTCAAGGACATGCCCTGCCCCCGAACGACCCGACAAAAAAACACCCTTCCCCCGGCAGCTTCATGATAAGAGTTTGGTTTCATAGCACATTTGAATCTGGCGGACTCAAGACTCTTCAACGGCCCCAAAAGCAAAAAAAGCTTCCGTGAACATCAGATCAAAGAAGCTTCGGATCTCTCGGCTATGGAGTACGAGATTCTCCGGGGTGCTGAAGACGTAAGGCCATGCACGCTAAAGTGGGGCTTCGATACCTACACAAGTACCCATAACATTGGGGAACCCTTGGATTTGGCTATACTTGGGAATTTCAACTATTGATATCCGCATTTTTCTCTAAACATTTTCTAGAAACTCTGGTATGTCATGATGACCAGCCCTGTTTGTTTATACCAAGTTAAATGTTAGTGCCACGTTCCCATGGACTGTGCCCCTGTCGCCCGTATAGCCGATAACTCCGGGGGAGGCGAGAGCCTGCCCACTGCCCCTCCCATGGGAGGGGCAAAAAAC
>JAVBQP010000003.1:0-24951 GCA_031548905.1 Desulfovibrio sp.
CTTCTGGATGTTACCGAGCGCCTTTTCCTCGATGGTGGTCAGGCCGCCCTCGATATTGCCCTTGGTGGGCTGGGAGTCGCACAGGTCGTTCGTCTTGTGGTCGTCCACCAGTTTGGCGTAGCGGTCGAAGAAGAACTTGAACTTGGCGCGGACTTCGGCGTTGGCACAGCGTTCCATGACCAGGTGCTCGCCGCCGGTGATTTCGGTGGTTTCACCAAAGAGCGTCGTGGCGCCGGCTTCCCAGAGCTTGTCGAAGGCGTTGCCCACGGTGGGGTTGGAAGCGATGCCGGAGGTGGTGTCCGACTCGCCGCACTTGGTGGAAACCCACAAATCGCTGACTTTGCACTCCACGCGCTGGAGTTCCGTGGCGAAGTGGACGAATTCCTTGGCCTTGCGCGAGGCGGAGCAGATCGTGTTCAGATCCCCGTGCTGTTCGATGGCGAAGCCGGCCACCGGCTTGCCGGTCTTGGCGATGCCGTCCACGATGCGCTGGGTCCAGACGGGCTCGATGCCGATAACCACGACGGCGGCCACGTTGGGGTTGCAGCCGCACCCGATCAGGGTGCGGAAGTGCAGGTCGAGATCTTCACCGAACTGCAGGCGGCCGTAAGCGTGGGGCAGGGCGAGGGTGCCCTTCACGTTGTTGGCCACGGCTTCACACGCGGCGTTGGAGAGGTCGTCGAGGGGCAGGATGATCACATGGTTGCGGATGCCGACGCGGCCGTTTTCACGGCGATACCCGAAAAATGTCTGTTGCATGGTTTTTACCACCTCTTGGTCTTGACGTTGTGCACGTGCAGGTGCTCGCCCTGTTTGATCGGAGCCACAACCTTGCCGATGTCGGTGCCGTACTTGAACACCGTGTCGTCCACGGCGAAATCCTTCAGGGCGATCTTGTGCCCGATCGGAATGTCGTTCAGAACCTTGAATCGGACGGTTTTGTTTTCCTGCATAATCCAGCCGGTGCAATCGGTGCCGGCCTTCAGGCCTTCGACCACCACCACGCCGACGCCGTCGCCTTCCTCGTGGACCACGAAATCAATGGACATGTCTGCTCCTGAATAGGTTTCGACAGAGAAAATGGGGAACAATCCCCGCGCCGGAATGCTCCGGCGGTTCCTTGCCGCATGGCCCTCTTGGCGGGCGCTGTGCGGCTCCTCTTGAGGCAATTTTCCAAAAAAACGTTGTGTCGCTTGGGCAAAACGCTTTTTGGGGCAGCCTTTCGAGAGGGAAATTGCAAAGGGTGTTCCATATATTTGTGAAAAAAAGAAAAAATAGTTATTTTACCATGTTATAATTCTTACGTCCCAGCGTGCCGCAAAGGATGAGAGAATAATTTGTGCCGAAATATGGACAATTTGTCCAAATATAGGCAGTATTCTCCGGTCCGGCTACGGCGCTTCCTTCTGAACCATAACGCGCGGAATGGAGATCGAATATGTCTCAGCACGTGGAATGTACAGGGGGAAATGCCGCGGAGGCCGGAAGAAAGCTTATGTCCGTACTCACGGCCAAAGCCGATCGAAAACGCTTTTTCAGTACCTTGTCCGGTCTTTTACAAGAACATTTTCACTTCGATCGCCTGTGCGTCAACCTCTATGATCAACAGGGCGAGATGCTCACCTATTTCACGGCGGCCGAGGGCACCATTATCAGCACGCTTTCGCCGGTACGCCCGGCTGAAACGTCGAGCACGGTGGCCGGGCATGTCATTTCCACCCGACGGCCGGTCATTATCACGGACTTCGCGCAGTACTTCTCAGAATCATCGGTGCACCCCATAGCGGAAGCCGGGCTCACGGCGACTATGGCCTTTCCCCTGATGCTGGATGACGAGATTATCGCCACCCTGCACTGTTCGTTCGCCGAGAAGCCGGAAAATATCTACGAGATCGCCTCGTTTCTATCGGAGCTCGCGCCGGCCGTGGCCATCTGCCTTGGGGCGATTCTCTCGATTGAGCACGTGGCCTACAACCAGACGCACCTACAGGCGCAACCCCTGTTTGCGCCTACCAGTGAAGAACGGGTCATCTGTCACAGCCGGCGGATGCGGGAAGTCATCCGCCGGGTGGACGCCATGGCCAGGCTGAACATCCCCATTCTTCTGCTCGGCGAGACGGGGACGGGAAAAAGCCTGCTGGCCCAGGATATCCACCGGCGCAGCCCGCGCAAGGACGCCCACTTCGTGCGGGTGAACTGTCCCTCTCTGGCTCAAACGCTGTTCGAGAGCGAGTTGTTCGGCCATGTGAAAGGGGCCTTTACCGGCGCGGCCGGCAAACGGGTGGGGCGCTTTGAGCTGGCCAACGGCGGCACGTTGTTTCTGGATGAAATCGCCGAGCTTTCCCCGGAGATGCAGAGCAAGCTCCTGCAAGTGCTGGAAGACTCGAGCTTCGAGCGGGTCGGCGAGAGCGTGCCGCTGGCGGTGGACGTGCGCATCATCGCGGCCACCAACGTGCATGTCGGTGACAACCTGGCTTCCGGCAAACTCCGCTCGGATTTGTTTTACCGGCTCTCGCCCTGCACCATCGAAATTCCCACCCTACGGGAGCGAAGCGAAGACATCCCGCCGCTGGTTTCCGTGTTGTCCGCGCAGGCGTCCGCGAGCCTGGGACTACCGCCGGTACGGTTCACGCCTTCGTTATTACGTCATCTGCTTGACTACGAATGGCCGGGCAACGTGCGAGAATTGCGCAACATTGTGGGCAGGCTGGTCGTGCATCACGGCATCCACAAAGAACTGACGGCGGAGAACGTTGCCGGAGCGATTGAAGAAAGCCGCGCGCTGCTTTGCCGGGCCGCGGGAGGGGTGGTCGCCCCGGCCGGCGGGGACAGGTGGGCGCGTCGCGGCGGCGCCGTAAAGCCGGACAGCCTGGAAGACGTTGAGCGCCGGCATATTCAGGATGTTCTCGCCTTCACGGGCGGGACCATTGCCGGCCCCTCCGGGGCGGCCGCCGTTCTGGGGTTGCCGCGCAGTACGCTGCAGCACAGGATGAAGAAGTTGGGGATCGCGGATGAACGGGGGCGGCGGATGCCGTAAACGGACTAGACCCGCCCCTCACGCTGTCGTGAGTGACCGCAACACATCAAGGCCCGTTCCGGCATACGCGCTGACAGAGAGGATTTCCCCGACCCCGGCCTGACGCAGGAAGCGCTCGGCCAGGTTGGCGTCGGCCGTGTCGGCATCGGTTTTGGATATGAGGCCCAGCACCCGGCGGTTGAACGAGGCCGCGAACAGGGGCGGGAAGAGGCAGGCCCGGCGGGTCGCGTCCTGGACAAACACCACGATGTCGCAGTCCGCCGAGGCGGTGATCAGGGCGGGGTAAAAGCGCCGGTTTTCCAGAAATTCGCCGGGAGTGTTGATATACGGACCGTGGAAGTCCACGGACATGGGCCGGCGGGGAGAGATTACATCGCCGGAGAGGGCGCGGATGAGCGAGCGCTTGCCGGCGCCGGTCTCACCGACAAACATCAACCGCTTCATGCGCGATCCGGATCAGGAGCGGGTCACTTCCACGGAGGCGTAGTGGAGCACTCCGTCGAAGTAGTCGATGACCGCCCGCAGCGCCGCTTCCACGCCCGCCACATCCCCGGTCAGCAGCAGGGAACCGCCGAAGCGATCCAGAAAGCCGATTTCCACCGGGGCCGCCTTGGTGGCGATATCCGCCGCGATGATTACGCCTTCGCTGGGCGTGATGGTCAGGATGCCGAGGGCGTCGCCGCTCTCGTCGTCCAGGCCCAGGCGCATGTGCAGCCCCTTCTGGGGCCGGGAAATGAGGTGGGCCAGGGTGACCTGCTTACCCGGCACGTATTCCTGGATGACGCGTTGTTTCGGTTCGTCCGTGATTTTCGCCATATCCGCCTCGCGGGGTTAGCGCAGTTGGGCCTTGAGTTCGGCGCTGGGGGAAGGAATGACCACATGGCTGAGGACCGGGCCCGCGTCGCCCACGCCGGCCACGCCCGCCGCCACCGAGGATTGCACGGAACCCACGTCGCCGGTCATGAGCACAAAGGCCTTGCCGGCCAGGCCGGCGGCGAAGCGGATTTCCAGCAGGCTGACCGAGCCGGACTTGGCGGCGGCGTCGGCGGCCAGAATACAGGAGGCGGTGGAACAGGTTTCGATAATCCCCAGGGCGTTGACGGCATCCGCCAGGCCCGTGCCGTTCAGGGCCGGGATCACGTCGCCGTGGACGTTGGGAATGATGAACGAGTCGATGAGCATTTCCCCGCCAATCTCGCGGCCTTTCTCCACGGCGTTGGTGACGGCGCCGGTGTCGCCGGTGATCACGGCCAGGTAACGCCCCGGGCAGGTGGGCCGGGCCAGCACCAGTTGCACTTCCGCGGACTTGACCATCTCGTCGGCGGCGTGCATACCCATGGCTATGCTGTTCAGTTCGATGCAGCCGATAGTACGCAATTTCATTGTCTCACCTGTGTGTTAAGCCTTGATGGTGACGATGCCGTCGGCAACGGATGCAACCGTGCCGGAAATCCCGGCGTGTACCCTGGCGCTCATGGCGTTTTCCGGGATCTCCCCGATCAGGTCGCCCTGCTTGACCGTGGCGCCCGGCGCGACCACGCAGGTCGCCGGCGCGCCGAGGTGCTGGCGCAGAGAAACCCGCAGCAGTGGCGGGATGAACTCGCCCACGTAACCCGGGTGCGTGTCGTACCGCGTCAGGTTCAGGCGCTGGAGCAACCGCTTGGTCGGCACGTGCCGGGTCTTGCGGAACGGGTTGGCCGCGAGCGGCGCGCCCGAGCTTTCCCAGCGGACCCCCTCTTTCATCAGGCGCTGCTTGATTTGGGCGTTGACCTCACGGGGCGAAACCAGCATGGGGCAGGCGAATTTCTCACAAATGCCGCACTCGGAGCAAAGCAGGGCCTCACGAGCCACGGGGCTGTCCAGGGTCTGGGAATCCAGCACGCGCATGAGCTTGTGCGGGTGCAGGGAATGGCCGAGCAAGCCGCGCGGGCACAAATCCGTGCACTGGGAACACTGGCAGCAGACGGTGTTGGTGATCCGCCGCACTGTGGCCGGGTCCATGATCTTTCGGGCCACCACGGTATGATCCGGGGGCAGGACGAGCAATCCGCTGGTGGTCTTGCCCACGGACGCCTGATGCGGATCGGCCAGAACCCGGCCCATCATCGGGCCGCCGTCCACCACCTTGTAGTCGGCGATGGTCGGGCCGCCGGCGAAGGCCAGGACGTCCATGACCGGGGTGCCCACGGGCACCTTGAGCACCATCGGGTTCCCAATCTCGCCGGCCACGGTCAGCAGACGGTGGGTAACGGGAATATCGTTCATGGCCCGGGCCACGTTGCAGAGGGTCTCCACGTTGGCGACCACGGCCCCGACCTGGAGGGGGATGCCGCGCTCGGGCACGATCCGGCCGAGCACCTCGTTGACCAGCACGTGCTCGTCGCCGGCCGGGTAAAAGTCCTCCAGCTCGAAAAAGTCCAGGCGGCCGGAAGCGTGTTTGCCCACGGCGGCCTTCACGGTCGCCAGGGCTTTGGCGTGCTTGCCTTTCAGGCAGACGATGCCTTTGGCCGCCCCGGTACAGTCGAGCATGGTTTCCAGGCCCTTGAGCAGGGTCTCGACCTCGGCCTCCATCAGGTGGGGGTCGCTCATGAGCAGGGGCTCGCAGGAGGCGCCGTTGACCAGAACGGTATCGACCGAAGCGTCCGCCTTGACGTGCGTCGGCAGGCCGGCCCCGCCGGCGCCGACCACGCCCGCGTTCCGTATCTTCTCCACTATCTGCTTTTTCATAGCGCCTTCTCTTGTCGCATCGGGTTACCAGGCCCGCTCGAGGATCTGTCGCAGATCGTCGCGGGACGGCCTGCGCGGATTGCCGGCCGTGCAAAAATCGTTCAGGGCGTGTTGGGCCATCACGTCCAGGTGTTCCCGGAAGGCGCGCTCCTCAATCTTCAGGGAGCGCAATTGCCCGGGAACGCCAAGGGCGGCGCGGAGATCGTCCACGGCCTTAACCAGACTCACGACGCCTTCCTCCACGCTCGCGGCGGGCAGGGAGAGAATCTCGGCCAGTTCCCGGTAGCGGACGCCCACATCGAAGCTGTTGAAGCGGATCACATGGGGCAGAAGCACCGCGTTGGCCACCCCGTGGGGAACGTGGAACAGCCCACCCAGGCTGTGGGAAATGCTGTGGGCCACGCCCAGGCCGCTGTTGTTGAAGGCCATGCCCGCCATGCAGGAACCGAGGAGCATCATCTCCCTGGCCTCCATGTCGTCCATGCGGCGGTAAGCCCGCTCCAGATAGCCGAACACATGGCGCACGGCGTACTTGGCGTAAATATCGGTGAACGCGTTGGCCTGGCGGGAGGCGTAAGCCTCCACGGCATGGGTGAGCACGTCCAGGCCGGCCGCGGCCGTGACCGAGGGCGGGGCCGTGCGGGTGAAGCGCGCGTCCAGAATGGCCACGTCCGGGATCAGCAATTCGTCGTTGAGGGGGATTTTGACCTCATTGACCTTGTCGGTGACCACCGAAACGGCCGTGACCTCGGACCCGGTGCCGCTGGTGGTCGGGATGGCGACCAACGGGGGCTTGATCGGGCTTTCCCCGGCTTTGTAAGCGAAGAACGCCACGGCCTTGGCCGCGTCGATGGCCGAGCCGCCGCCGAGAGCGATGACCATGTCCGCCCCCTCGCGCAGAAAGCGCAAAGTGGCCCTGGTCACCGTCTCCAGAGAGGGATCGGGTTCGACCTCGTCAAAGACGCTCAGGGCGACGCCGCTCCGGTCCAGGTGGGTCTTGACCTGATCCGCGAATCCGGCTTTGACCATGAACGGATCCGTGACCAGGAAGGCCCGCTTGGAGGGCAGCGCCTCAAGGTTTTCCAGGGCGTCCTTGCCGTAGCAAATCTTCGTTTTCCCGTAAAATTGCGTCACCTTCGCATACTCCGCCGTCGGCCCGGCGCGGATTCCCCGAGGAGTCCGCGCCGGAGTGCCGGTGCATCGAAAACCGCGCTTACTTGCCGGCCTTTTTGGGAAGAATCAGTTCCACTTCGTTGTGAGGACGGGGGATCACATGCACGCTGACCAGGTGGCCCACATGCCCGGCCGCGGCCGCGCCCGCGTCCACGGCGGCTTCGACCGCGCCCACGTCGCCGCGGACCATCACGGTCACCAGACCGCCGCCCACCTGCTCGCGGCCGATCAGTTCGACGTTGGCGGCCTTGACCATCGCGTCGGCCGCTTCAACGGCGCCCACGAGTCCTTTGGTTTCAATCATGCCCAGTGCGCTTGTCATGGCAGTCTCCCGGTTTGAGGGGCGATTTCACTGTGAAATCGCTTTAAAGGTTTTCCTTGATGGTTTGGATGGCCTGGAGGCTCGCGGCCTTCAGGAGTTCGGGGTCGGTAATGCCGCATTCTTTTTGCAGCATCGCGGCCACGCCGAGGAGCAGCCCCTCGAGATTCGCATTCTCGCCCAAAGCAGCGCCCAGAGAGGGCGAGGCGGAACCGCGCGGCCCGCGGGAAGCGGAATCGGAGCAGGAGGCGTGGACAACGACCACGCCCCGCCTGGCGAGCTCGTCCTTGGCGCCGGGGGTCAGGATCATCGAGCCGTCTACATACAGCTTGGAGTCCGCCCGGCAGATGAATTCATCCAGGTTGTCGGCCTGTACCAGCACTTTTTTCATGTGTTACCTCACACCTGTTAAGGCCGCGACGACCGAAGCGTCCGGTCGGGGCAGCACCACCGTTTCGACAAGTTTGTCGCCAAGGGCCGCGGTCGCCGCGTCCACGGCTTCCCGCACCGAGGCGACATCCCCGCCGAGCACGAAATACGATTTGCCGTTGATACCCTGGCCCGTGCTCAGGCGCAGCAGGCGCACGCGAGAGCGCTTCACGGCCGCGTCGGCCGCGGCCACGCCGTGGGAGACCGCCCGACACTCGACCACGCCCAAGGCGTCGCCATCCTCGGCCGGAGCGCTTTTCTTCAACGCGTCCAGCACCAGGGGGGAGATGTTGGAGATCACGAAACTCCCCATCAGGCTCCGGCCCGAGTCGCGGGCGAAGGCCACGGCCGTGCCCACGGCCTCGCGATCCCCGGCCACGAAAATCAGGTAGCGGCCGGAACAGATGGTCGAGGCGCGGACAAGATCGACCCGCGCGGCCTTGACCATGCCGTCCGCCAGTTCCGCCCCGGCGGCGATGCTCTTGCTTTCCACAACGCCGAGCGTATCCACGGCCTACTCCCCGGATTGTCCCTTGGGATCGTCGAGAATGCCGACAATGGCCGCGTCCACGGGAATCTCCATGTTGCGCAGGGCCGCGCGCGCGGAGCTGCCCTGGACGATCAGGACGCGCTCGCCGATGCCGGCGCCGACGCAGTCCACGGCCACGAAACTTTCACCGACGCCGCCGGAGGCCGGGTCCACCCGCTGCACGACCATCAGCTTGGAGCCGCTCAGGCGGTCTTCCTTGCGCGTGGCCCACACGTTGCCGATAACCATTCCGATAATCATTTATGTCCTCACAATTGCTTGAGGATGGTAAGGTTCGCTTCCTTGGCGGCATCCACCGCCAGGGGAGTGACCAGGGTTCCGGCCGGGACCATGAGCGTCGCGGCCCCGCTTTGCCGGGCCGCTTTGACGTCTTGCTCCGTGACCAGACCGCCGCGAAGCCTGGCGATCTCGGGAGCCTTGGGTTTCAATTCCGTCACGCCGTATGAAGCCAGGGTCTTCTCGCAGGCCTCGTACAGGGCGTACAACGCGGCCGGAGCCGTTTCGGCGTACGCCTTGTAAGCGAACTCCAGCACCTCCAGGCGCGCGCCGGAAAGGAGCAGGCGCAGAGCTTCGGTCATCTTCGGGCCGGAAGCCCGCCCGGCCGCGAGATCGACCATCTCGACGCAGCACAAGGAAGGCAGGATGCAACGCTCGGGCGCGCGATCGGAGGCTTCGCCCAAAAAGACGAGATCCGCGTCGTGGCCCAGGCGCTCGCGCACTGTGGCCGCCACGGATTCGTCCCGCTTGGCGAGAACAAGCACGCGAGGGGCGCGGCTCTCGCTTCGGAGGCGTTCCAACACGTTGTCGGCTATGGCGCGGGCCAGGGTTTCCAGATCCATCTGCGCTGTCCTACATGCAATTCAGGGCGATGCCCAGGGGCGTGACCAGGAAGGGGTTGGCCGGTTTGAAGACCGGCTTGCCGAGTTCCCGCTCGATGACTTTTTCCATGTCCCGCAGGCAGCAGGTGCCGCCCACCAGGTACACGGCCGAAATATCCCGGCCTTGGATGTGGTTGTTCACAATCCCGGCCATTTTCTGGAGCACCGGGCTGACCAGGGGCAGGATTTCGCGCTGCCGGTCGGCCTGTTTCTTTAAATTTTCGGCTTCATCCAGGCTGATCCGGTAGTTGCCGGCCAGAACCAGGGTCAGGTGGGTGCCGCCGGTGGCCTCGTCGGCCGTGTAGACCACCTTGCCGTTTTCCAGGATGGAAAGCCCGGTGGTGCCGCCGCCGATATCCACGATCACCCCGTCGGAGAGCCCGAGCACGGCATTCGCCGCCGTGGGCTCGTCCAGGGTGGCGGTCACTTCAAGCCCCGCGCCTTCCACCACATACCGATGGGTGGAGCAGGTGCGTTCGTCGGTACCGGGCGGCACGGCGATGGCCGCGCGTTCCAGTTTCCGCCCCAGGCTTTCTTCCAACTGCCCCACCAGTTTTCGCACGATCCGGGTCGCGCCGGTGTAGTCCACCACCAGACCGTCCTTGATCACCCGGGCGAACTCCAGGGCACAGGCCACCGGCTCTTTCCGCGCGTTCAGGACGACCACCACGATGTAAGCCGTGCCGAGATCCACGCCCACGTACAGCGGCTCGTCGGAGCTTACCGGCAGGGGGGCTTCGATCCGCGCCTCAAGGGCGGCGATCTGTTGGTTCACGACGCTGAAGTCCATATAATCCTACGCCTTGCCCAGAATATGACCGACGGCGCCGGGCTTCCAGCCGAAGCTGTTGCCTTCGTCCGAATCGATGTGCAGGGCCAGCCGGAACTGGGGGTTGACCCGCACCAGCACGTCCTCGAGGACCAGGGGCCGCTCGCCCTCCAGGCGCACCCGGACCATGTCCTTGTCGGCGACGCAGAGTCTGGCCGCGTCTTCCGGCGACATGTGGATGTGTCGGGAGGCCACGATGACGCCTTCCTCCAGGCCCACGACGCCGGTCTGCGAGGCCAGGATGATCCCGGGGCTGCCGGCCGTATCGCCGGACTGGCGCACAGGCACCTCAATGCCGAGAGCGCGGGCGTCGGTCTTGGAAATTTCCACTTGGGAGGAGCCGCGCGACGGGCCGAGGACGGCCACGTTGTCCATGACTCCCTTGGGCCCGATCAGACGCACCCGCTCCTTGCACAGGAACTGGCCCGGTTGGGAAAGCTCCCGGGCGGGCGTCAGGGGGGCGCCGAACAGGGCTATGGCGTCCTGTTCGCTCAGGTGGGCGTGCCGGGCCGAAAGTTCCACCGGGATGGGATCGCCGGCGTGAGGGCAGGCGGCCGCCGGGGATTCCTTCCCCGCCAGGACGCTTCGGACGACCCCTTCCACAATATTTCGTAAGGCTTGCTCGTTCATGACGGCTCCGCGCCTTTCCTTTTTCGTCTTCCGCATGTCGCCGCGCGGTTCGCGGCGACATGCGGCGGGTGTGCTTGAAACCGGTGCTTATTTGCCGGCCGAAGGCAGGATCATTTCCACTTCGGCGTGGGGGCGGGGGATCACATGCACGCTGACCAACTCGCCCACATGCTTGGCGGCGGCGGCCCCGGCGTCGACGGCGGCCTTGACCGCGCCCACGTCGCCGCGGACCATCACGGTCACCAGACCGCCGCCCACCTGGGTGCGGCCGATCAGGGTGACGTTGGCGGCCTTCACCATGGCGTCGGCGGCTTCCACCGCGCCCACAAGACCCTTGGTTTCAATCATTCCCAGAGCGTTCGAAGATGACATGGCGTTCTCCTTTGAATTGAATGCTGTTGTTCGTTGCAGGGTGGTTCAATATCTTCCGAAAAATCCGTTACACCATTTTGCGCAACTGCTCGACAATCAGGGCAGTGACGGCTTCCACGTCGATGCTGGGCACCTCCGTCAACGGGGCGGAGCCGCTCGGCCCGGACACGGGCGTGTTGCCCAGGTCGTAGGCCACCCGCCGGATGTTCAGCAGGTTCATGGGGGTGACGTTGTCCGAGGTGGAACTGCCGCCCACGGCCCCGCAGCCCAGAGTGAAGGAGGGGAAGAGCGAGGTCGAAATGCCGACCGCGCCGTGCGTGGCCGGCGTGTTGACCAGCATCCGCGACACGGGTTTTTTCAGGCCGAATTCACGGATGACTTCCTCATTCTTGGAGTGGATGGCCAGGGAATGCCCGATGCCGCCGTTCTCCAGAAGCTTGATGCACAGTTCGCAGGCTTCTTTCCAGTCTTCGACAACGTAGAAGCCGAGCAGGGCGGTGAGCTTTTCCTTGGAGAAAGGATACTTCGGCCCCACGCCGGGCTCGTCGGAAACGAGCAGCCGGGTGCCGTGGGGAATCTCGATGCCGGCCTTCTGGGCGATATAGGCGGCGTCGCGGCCCACGATATCCGGGTTCATGGAGCCGTTGGGCCGTTCCATGACCCGCTTGACCTTGGCGAGCTTCTCGCCTTCCAGGAAATAGCCCCCCTGGGCGACGAGCGTGGCCTTGACCTTGTCGGCGATGACCCGCTCGGTGACGATGGACTGCTCCGAAGCGCAGACCGTGCCGTTGTCGAAGGTCTTGCTGGCGAGAATTTTGCCGATCGCGTCCTCGATATCGGCGCTGCGCTCGATAAAGGCGGGCACGTTGCCGGCGCCCACGCCTAGGGCGGGCGTGCCGGAGCTGTAAGCCGCCTTGACCATGCCGGGGCCGCCCGTGGCCAGGATCAGGTCCACGATCTTCATCAGTTCGGCGCTGCCCTCGATGGTGGGCACGCTCATGTACGAGACGAGGTCCGGGCAGACGCCGCAGGCGTGCAGCACGCTCTGGATCATCTCCACGGTCTTGCCGATGCACTTTTTCGCGCTCGGGTGCGGGGTGAATACGATGGCGTTCCCCGCTTTGAGGGCGATCATCGACTTGTAGATGACCGTGGAAGTGGGGTTGGTCGAGGGGATGATCCCCGCGATGACACCCACGGGCACGGCGATCTCGATGAGCTTGTGGGCCTTGTCTTCGTTGACCACGCCGATGGTCTTCATGTCCTTGATGGCCGCGAGCAGACGTTCGCTGGCCAGGATGTTCTTGGTCTTTTTGTCCTGAACCTTGCCGAAGCCGGTTTCTTCCACGGCCAGGGCGGCCAGTTCCTCGGCCTTGGCGGCGGCGGCTTCGGCCACGGCCTTGACCACGGCGTCGACGCGTTCCTGGGCGAGTTGGGAGAAGTCGGCCTGGGCCTTGCGCGCGGCGCGGACCAGGGCGCGGGCTTCCTGGATGGACAATAAGTCTTTATCTACCATGAGACTGCTCCTCTTTGCCTATATGCGTGCGAGATCGCGTGAAACACTATTTCTTTTTGCCCGGCTTGCCGGCCGGGATCACCGGTTTCGGCGCGGCGGGGGCTTCCACCCTGGGCTCGGCGGGCTTCGCCTGGGCCGTGCCGTTTTGGGCGCACGGCTTGAGGGTGAGAATGGCCGCAAGCTCCGTGTCCGGGCGGGGAATGACGTGCGCGGATACGAGCGACGCGCCCTGGATACGCTGGACCGCCGCGCTGCCAGCGTCCACGGCCGCTTTGACCGCCGCCGTTTCGCCGGCTACGGTGATGGTCACCAGACCGCCGCCGGCCAGGCTCTTTTCCAGCAGGCGCACGTCCGCGGCCTTGAGCATGGCGTCCGCCGCCTCGACGGCCGGAAGCAGGCCTTTGGTTTCAATGAGTCCGAGTGCCGACATGATATTCTCCTTCCCCGCCGGGCGTTAGTGCCGGATGGTCGCGACCGGGATGTCGCGCCGCTTGAAGTGGTCTTCGATCCGGGCCAGATCCGCGTTGCTCAGGACCGGGTCGCCGGTAATGCGGTATTCCTCGTTCAACTGGACATACTTATGCACCCCCAGCTTGTGGTAGGGCAGCAGATCCACGCCCTTGAAATTCCGGTACTCCCGGTAAGGCTCAAGGAAACGGACCAGGGGCACGATGGCGTCGTCGCCGTCGTTGTAGCCCCGCAGCAGGGGCAGCCGGAGCCGGACGTTGTGCCGGTTGTCCAGCAGCAGGCGCAGGTTGCCCAGGATCGTCTCGTTGCGCACCCCGGTCAGTTCGTGGTGTCGCTCGGAGTCCATGTGCTTGATGTCGAACAGAAAAAGATCCGTGAACTCGGCGACCTTGAGCAACACTTCGGGGCGGGCGTAGCCGCAGGTTTCCACGGCCGTATTGATACCCCGTTCCCGGCAGGCCATGAGCAGGTTCGCCGCGGCCTCGGGCTGCATGAGGGCCTCGCCGCCGCCCAGGGTCAGGCCGCCGCCCGAGGTGGTATAGAACGGCATGTCCTCTTCGACGATTTCCACAAGCTCGGAAATGGTCCGCATCTCACCGCTGATGGCCAAGGCGGAAGCGGGGCAGGCCTGCTCACATTTGCGGCAGCCGATACATTCGATATTTCGATCCACGACATGGTCGCGCCCGCCGAGAGAAAGCTTGTGGATGCCGACCGGGCAGGCCGTGACGCAGGCCCCGCACAGGACACAGGCGTCTTTCTTGTACATGACCCGGTAGCCCCGCAACTGGCTTTCGGGGTTCGAGCACCATTTGCAGCGCAGGGGGCATCCCTGGAAAAACACCATGGTGCGGACCCCGGGCCCGTCGTACATGTTGTATTTCTGGATGTTGAATACCAGCGCTTTTCTTTCAATCACGGTGCTCTCCGCTCAAAATGGTCTTTTTGCACTCTGCCCGCGTCAGGCTCGTCCCGTGCGAAGCTTATGTATGATGCAATACACTGCGCTCCGCCCGAGACTAGCCTTCCTTGGCAGAGCGCAAAAATACTCATTTTGAGATGCGCCCGGTGTATGCGTTTGTTTGTTATATTTCGTGCAACACGGTCCGGCTGATGATTTCGTCCTGCACGTCCTTGCACAGCTCCACGAAGAAGGCGCTGTACCCGGCCACGCGGACCACCAGATCCCGGTACTTTTCCGGATGCTTCTGGGCGTCCAGCAGCACGTCGTTGTCCAGGTAGTTGAACTGCATTTCGCCGTTGCCCAGGATGCTGGCCGTGCGCAGCAGGGTGATCAAGGCGCCTTCGCCCTGCGGCGTGTCGAGCAGGCCGGACATCAGTTTGAAGTTGTGCACCAGGCCGATGTTCATGTTGTCGTTGGACATCTTGGACACGGACTTGATGATCGCCGTGGGGCCCTTGTAGTCCGCGCCCTGGGTCGGGCTGATGCCGTCGGAGAGCGGCTGCCAGGCCCGCCGGCCGTTGGCCGAGGCCCCGAGCAACTGCCCGAAGGGCGTGTTGTTCGAGATCGACAGGGTGCCGTGGCTCAGGACCGAGTAGAGGGTCTTGAACTTGCGGTGCTCGACCTCGGTGAAGTTGATCAGGTCGGCGGCGATCAGATCGGCGTAGTCGTCGTCGTTGCCGTACTTGGGCGCGGCCAGGCAGTCGGCCAGGATCTTCTCGTAGCCCTGGAAGTCGGCCTTCATGGCCTCATTCAGTTGAGTCAGGGTGTATTTCTTGTCGTCAAAGACCAGCTTCCTGATCGCGGCCATGGAGTCCGCGTAGGTGGCCAGGCCGCTCCAGACCACGCCGGGCCCGAAGTTGTACATGGCCCCGCCGGAGGCAACGTCGCGGCCGCTTTCCATGCAGCCTTCGTACATCATGGACATCAGCGGCTTGGGCGCCAGGTCGCGGTGCACGCGCTGGGAGATGACCGTGGCCACGCTGGTCCACTTGGTCACGTACTTGATCTGCTCCTTGACCGCGTGCTCGAACTTCTCCCAGGTATCGAAGGATTCGGGCGAACCCATATCCGGGCAGACTTTCTTGCCGTACCAGAGCGGCACGCCGTGGTTGAGCACCAGTTCGATGCAGATGGGCCACTGGGTGTATGCCGTGGAAGTCCACTGATAGAGCCGGCCGGATTTCTGCGGCTCGACGCAGCCCATCAGGCAGTAGTCGCGGGCGTCTTCAATGGACACGCCCTTGGCCAGCATCATCTTGATGTGGGCGTCGTCGAAGTGCACGGCCGGGAAGCCCATGCCCGCGCGGATCACGTCCACGATCTTGCGCAGGTACTTTTCCGGCGATTTGTTGTGCACGCGCGCGGCCAGGGTGGGTTGGTAAATCTTGACGTGGCGCACCGCGTCCATGAGCAGGTAGGTGAGCTCGTTGGTGGCGTCGCGGCCGTCGCGGGTCACGCCGCCCACGCACATGTTCACGAAGGGCTGGTACCCGGCGAAGAACTTGGAGGCCCCTTCGCTGGTCAGCCACATCATTTCGGACATCTTGACCAACATGCAGCCGGCCAGATCAAAGGCTTCGTGCTCGCTCAGGCGGCCGGATTCGATGTCCGCCTTATAGAAGGGGTACATGTATTGGTCCACGCGGCCGATGGACATGCCGGTCTGGTTTTCTTCCACCACCAGCAGGGACTCGATGGTCCAAACGGACTGGATGGCCTCCCAGAAGGTTGTCGGCGCGTGGGCGGGCACCCGGGCGTTGATCTCGGAGATCTTGAGCAGTTCGGCCTTGCGCTTGGGGTCGGTTTCTTTGGCGGCCTTGTCGGCGGCATACTGCGACATGCGCTTGGCGTAGATCATCACGCCTTCGGTGGTGTCGATCAGCGACTTGTAGAAATAGATTTTTTCAATGTCGTCGGGATTCTCGTAATCCAGATGCTCCAGATGCTCCCGGGCTTCGCGCTGAATATCGAGCATCCCTTTTTGCATCAGGATCACGTCGTAACCGGGGTTGGAGTCCCCGCCGCCGTTGGTCGCGTGGTAGGAGCAGTCGGAGACGAACGATTCGCCGGAAAGTTCCCACAGTCCGGCTTCGCGGTATTGGTCCTCGCAGTATTCGTCAACGGACTTGCCCGCCCAGAAGGGGAAGATCTCGTCGCGCAGAACCTTCTTGTCCTCCTCGGAAATATAGAAGGGATCCTGGGGGCGGGTGCCGATGGTTTCCAGCTCGTCGCGCAGCCAGCGCCAGGCGATGTCCGGAGAAAACGCGCCGGTGCGGGGGGCGCCGGTGGGGTTGCCCACGATCAGTTCATGATCCTGGATGACCAGGGGCGCGGTTTCGCAGCAGTGGCGGAAGCTTTTGGCCCGCATGACGGCCTTGGGCATACCGGGGTTTTCGGCCGCGATCTTGGTGATCACCTTGGCCCGATGGATGGAAATGCTCGGCACCTGCTTGAGGAAGTTTTCCTTGAGCCGCTTGTGGCGCTCGGTGGGGCCGTTCGGCACGCCGGCGCCGGAGGACGCCCCGTGGGAGGGCGCCTCGGAGAGGGCCGCGCCGTGCAACAGATCGGCGGAGACGCCTTCAAATATTTTCTTTAAAGAGGCCCGCTCGGCGGGAGTCAGATTTTTGGTCGCCTCGGCGAGCTTGGTCGAAAAAGCGTGCAGATCCACAATGCTTCCTCCGTCTTAAAGGATGATCTTCCTCAGGCGTGTCCGGGGTCGTCGAGAACCCTGGCGGCTTCCAGCAGAACCTGCCGCAGCGCCTGTAACTTCCTGGAGTGTTCGTCTTCGGGCCCGCCGTGTTTCGGGCTGCCTTGGGCCTTGTCGATGCCGGCCGCCGGGCCGATGCCGTATCCCACCTTGCGGATGTGGATAAGGTTCAGGGGCGACACGTTGTCGGGGGTGATGCCGAACCCGGAGGCGCCGCCGCCCAGGGTCATGGCGGGGAAAAGGTTGGTGGTCGCGCCCATGCCGCCGAGGGCGGCCGGAGTGTTGACCAGAAGCCGGCCGACCGGCTTTTTCAGGGCGAACTGGCGGATCACCGCTTCGTCCCTGGAATGAATGGTCATGGTGTGGGCGTTTTTCTCGTGCAGGAGCAACTCAAGGCATTTCTCGCAGGCGTGCATCCAGTCGTCTTCCACATACCAGGCCAGCACCGGAGAGAGCATCTCGCGCGAGAACGGATCCGCGTCGGAGACGTACCGGCGCTCGGCAACCAGCACGGTCGTGCCGGCGGGCACGGCGAACCCGGCCCGCTTGGCCAGGGTCGCGGCGGGCAGGCCGATCACGCCTTTTTTGCGCCGGCCGTCCGGGCAGAAGAAGATCGCGGCAAGCTTGAGCGACTCTTCCTCGCTCATGAACCAGGCGCCGCGCTCGAGCATGGCGCGCCTGAAGGCATCCGCCACAGGGGCGTCCACGACGACGGACTGCTCGGCCGAAGGCGCGATGCCGTTGTCGAAGGTCTTGCTTTTGATGATGTCTTCGGCCGCCTGCCCGATGTCGGCGCTGCGCTCGACAAAGGCCGGGCCGTTGCCGCTTCCGCCGTAAATGACGGGTTTGCCCGTGCAGCCGGCCGCCTGGAACATGCCGGGCACCCCGGTAAGCAGGAGCAGGGAAGTCACGGGGTGGCGCATCAACTCCAGGGTGCCGCTCTTGGTCACGGTCCGCAGGTGGGAAATGCAGCCCTCGGGCAGCCCGCAGGACGCGGCGGCGGCGATTAGAATCTCCAACGTCCGGGCCATGCTTTTTTCGGCGCACGGATGAGGGGAGAAGATGACGGCGTTGCCCGACTTGATCGCCAGAAGAGCTTTATAAATGGTGGTGGAGACGGGCCCGGTCACCGGGCAGAGGGCGACGATTACCCCGGCGGGAACGCCGATGTCCAGAGTATGATTGACGGGATCTTCGCTCAGGATGCCCACGCAACGCATACCGCGCAGCGCCTGGGGCAGGCGTCCGCAAATGAAGCCGTTCTTGAATTCTTTGTCCCGTGGGGCGCCGTATCCCGTTTCTTCATGGGACATGACCGCAAGCTCGCGGGCGTGGTTGGAGACCTCCCGGGCCATACATTCCACGGCGGCGTCCAGCTTTTCCTGCGGGTACTCGGCCAGCTTTCGCTGGGCCTCACGAGC
Source organism: Desulfovibrio sp. (assembly GCA_031548905.1). GTDB lineage: Bacteria > Desulfobacterota > Desulfovibrionia > Desulfovibrionales > Desulfovibrionaceae > Frigididesulfovibrio. Next base: position 18,021 of record JAVBQP010000003.1, read on the forward strand.
GTTCTCCGCGAGGATTCTGGCCTGCTGAATGGAGAGCAAATCCTTGTCGGCTATCATCATATGCGCCCGTCCCCTTGCCTGCCGGTGTCGTCAGTCCCTTCCGCGCAACCCGAATCAGGGCAGCAGGTTCTCCACGGCATAGCGTCTGGTGAGTTTGACCAGATCTGGGTGGGGAGTGGGAATGACCACGGAGCTGTAAACCGAAGCCCCCATGGCTTCCACGACCTTGACGCCGGCTTGCACTGCCGACTTGCAGGCCGCGACGTCGCCCTGAAAGAGTACGGAGACATACCCGGAAGCAACGTTTTCGTACCCGATCAATTCCACCTCGGCGGCCTTGACGGCGGCGTCGGCGGCTTCAAGAAGGTAGACGATCCCAAACGTTTCAATCAGGCCCAGGGCTTTGCGCGCCCCGGATTCGGCCGGCTCGTCGTCCACCGCGTGCACGGACACGACATCGCCGACACCCTTGGCGGGGCGGGGCATGACGTTCTTGGCGGTCAGTTTGCCGATGGACGAAGCCGCGGCGGCCCCGGCTTCAACGGAAGCCTTCACGGCGGCCACATCGCCGGTGACCATGATTGCGACCAGGGTGGAGCCGACGTTCTCATAGGCGGTCAGCTTGACGTCGGCCGCTTTCAGCATGGCGTCCGCGCCGTTGATGGCGGGGACCATTCCAAGAGTCTCAACAAGGCCCAGGGCCGTTTCGCCGTAATACCTCATATAATCTCCGCTCGCTGGCTGTGAAAAACGTCTTCGCCCGGCCGGCATGATGACTTCCTCGGGCTTACGAGCACCTTAACAGTTTCCCCTAAGGGGAAAGTCAAGATATTTTATTGGGAAAGTTTGATTTTAGTATAATATACTAATTTTATAGAATTATTTAAATGATAAGACCATTTCTCCGAGTCTGCCGGGTCCAGAGGCGGAGCGGGGAGAAGCTTCCCTATGGGTAAGGTGGGGCAGGGCGACATTCGGGAGACGTTCGGCGGGAGACGGCTGAGAAACCTTGTCAAAAGCCGATCGAGCCTTTGAGGGAAAATGCTCTGTTCTCTTTTTCACAATTTATAATGCCCCCCACCAAGAGAGCCTTGACCTTCCACTCAAGGGAAATGCTATCTTGTAGTCGAAAGTGCTTATGTAGATGCAGGAAAATAGTTGCCAAATAGGTGTTGATCGATATGTTAAAGTGTATTGTGCTCGGTTTTGCAGACTCTGGAAGATTCTGTAATATTTGTAGTACCGCGCGCTTAACAATGGAGAATATATGACACAATCAGCGGTAATACGTGAAAATGCGGCAATCATTGCCAAGCGGAGATTTGATGTAGCATTCATACGGAAAGGTATTATTACAGCCATTCTTTCCGGCATGTTTTACGGAACGTACACGGCCTTTATGACCTTGGCGATGACGAAAGGTGTCTGGGGGCAGTGGTATGGAGGCGACCCCGGCCTGTCCGCCTTCGCCGTCGTGTTCTTGCTGAGCGCTCTCGGCGCCGCGACCACAGACACATGCAGCGCCGTTTGGTCCATATGTTTCGCTGTGGCGAAAGGGAAGTTGGGCGACTTTTTCCGCTGCCTCAGAACCAAGCCGGGCCTGGTCATGGTGGCGGCCGCGATTATCGGCGGCCCCATTGCCGGCACGGCTTACGTGGTCGGCCTGCAGCAGGCCGGCTCCATCGTCGTGCCTATCAGCGCTTTGTGCCCGGCCATCGGCGCCATTCTGGGCCGGATTCTTTTCAAGCAGCCGCTGACCCCCCGGATGATGTTCGGTATCGCCATCTGCTTTGCCGCCAGCGCGATGATAGGCAGCACCGGGTTGGGGGGCGACGCTCCCCCGAATTTGTTTGTGGGGATCTTTTTCGGGTTCCTGGCCGCGCTTTGCTGGGGGATTGAGGGGTGCGTATGCGGGTATGGCACGGCCCTGATCGACCCTGAGGTGGGGATCACGATCCGCCAGGTGACATCGAGCCTCACGAACCTGATCATTCTGGTGCCGTTGTTCGCGATGATTTCCGGGGTGGGCCCCCTTGATATGGCCGTCGCCTCTTTCACGGACGGTGGGGCTCTGCCCTGGTTCATCGTGGCCGGATTCGGCTCCTATTTCGGCTTTATGCTCTGGTACAAGGGCAACGCGATGTGCGGCGCCGCTTTGGGCATGGCCTGCAACGGCGCATTTTCTTTCTGGGGCCCCTTCTTCTGCTGGCTGGTGCTGGGCAAACTGTTCGGGCAGGCCGGCTGGGACATGGCGCCCATTGCCTGGATCGCGGCCGTGACGATGATTGTGGGTATCTTCATTATTGCCGTGAACCCGCTCGACTTTTTGCTGAAAAAGAAGGAGCCCCCCCATGAAGCCGCTTAATTACGCCATTTTGAAGTACTTCACCGTGGTTCCCGAGGCTTGCGTCGGTGATGTTCTGGAGGCCTTGCGTCCCGAATACGGCCGCTTTAAGGCGCTGAACGAGAAAGATGTCCTTACAGCCCTCATGACCGCCAAAGCCAACGGCCTCCTGGAAGAAACCCGCTTTGAGCAAACACCCTCGGGCGAGTTGCGCGTCTACTTCCGGGCCCATGCCGAAGGGGCCGCGACGATCAACCGGTATATCAAGGACTGACGATAAGCTCTGAGAAACGTTGAGGGGGGCGGGTTCCAATGGGAACCTCCCCCCTTTTCAATACGGCGATTTCATGCAAGTATATCCGCCAATGAACATGTCCGGCGGAGCGGTGCCGCGCAGGCCCGCGCGGCGCTTCAGACGTACAGCCGAGGACCGGGAGAGGGTGCATCATGAAGGATAGAGCGAAGTATTCCATCGGCGACATGAGCAGGATTTGCAATATATCCAAAAAGGCGCTTCGCTATTACGATAAAATCGGCCTTATCACTTCCAAGCGCCAGGACTACAACAATTACCGCTACTACACGGAAGAATCCCTGTTGGCGGTTCCGGTCATCAAATATTACAAGCAGATGGGTTTCACTCTTGACGAAATGCGTTCCTTTATTGAGGGGAGCGTCAACGTCTACAAGGCGATCCAAAATTCTTTTCTGAGCAAGATCGGAGAATTGGAAAAAGAGCAGGAAGAAATCCGCAGAAAGTATGTATCCGTAAAGGACTGGTACGATCTGATTTTTGAGGCCGAGATGGTGATCGCCAACAATATCCGCGAGGTCTCCATCAAATATGTCGAGCCGGCGGAGTTGCTGTTTCAGGATCAGCCTTTTGACGACAACATCAAGGCCGCGGTCATCAATATCGACTTCACAAATTACGTGGAAGAACGGAAAAACGAGATAACCGGCCCGGTTATTCTGCACTTCTCTTCTTTCCGCGACAGGGTGGACAACAAATCGAAACGGCTCAAAATCATGCAAAAGACCCTGAAGCCGTGCGCCGAGGATGAGCGGGTGCAGTTCGGCGGGTGCATGATGGCCTCATGCTACCATTTGGGGGCGCATGAGTCGCTGGCCGAAACATACCGGAAAATCGACGCCTGGATCGGCAAGCACGGCTACATGCCCGCCGGCGATTCCTATGAGCGCTACGTGACCGATTACTGGACCACCGGCAACAGCGCCCAGTTCGTGACGGAGGTCATGCTCCAGGTGTCGCGGCGCGGGGATGCGGAGGGCGTCGTCCAATCTTAAGCGGGAGAGGCCGATACCGCCTTGGCTCGGCCCGACCCGCCGGATAATCCCGCCTTAGAGGATCCGTAAAACAAAATCCTGGTTCCTCAGGGTTTCCATGAACAGCGCCACGGCTTTTTTCGATTCAAGCACGGCCTTTTGCTTGGCCCTGTTCTTGTTCTCGACCACACCACGCTGCATGCCGAGCAGAATGCAACCCTCCACATCGGACTGAAGCCCCTTACGCACGTCCCCGGCGAAGTTGCCGCTGTGAATACGAACCCCGCCCCGCCCCGGCACATTGAGCAACTCGTAATAGTCTCTGCGGAACTTGTTGGAAAACGTCACCTTGCACGTATACTGCCCCGCGGGAATGCAGGAATGCCCCCGCTCGTTCCCGCACCAGGGCAGTTCGAGGGTCTGTAAGGTCAGCCCCGCGCCGCGCAGGATGCCGTAAGTGCCGTCGTCCGTGCTTTCTTCCCGCTGGATTGTGATGATGGGGTTTTCCATGTCCGTTCTCCTTGCGTTTGCATGTGACTTAAGCGAGACCCTTTTTGAAGCCGTGTTCCGGCCGCTCGCGTTCCAGCTCTTCGAGCAGGAAACACGCTTCCGGGGAGAAATTGCCGCTTTTGCAGGCCGTCAGAGCCAGACACCGCACGATACTGACGATTTCCGCGCCGCTCAGATCGTATTCCGCCAGTTTGTCCGGGCTCCAGCCATCAGGCAGCTTGAATTGCCCGGCCAGGGCATTTTCCCACAGGCGTGCGCGTTCCCGCTTGCCGGGGCGGGGGAAGTAGACCGTCGCGTTCAGTCGGCGGGCCAGGGCCGGGTCGAGGTTGCCGTGCAGGTTGGTGGCCGGCAGCACCATGCCCGCGTAGTCCTCGAGCCGTTGCAGCAGGTAGGCGGTACTTTGATTGGCGTAGCGGTCATTGGAGCGCCACTGGATCCGGCCGGGTGATTGTCCCGGCGCGGCGGAGGGTATGGCGGACATCGCGGGCTGGTTCACCGGCAGCTCCTACACGGTTCGGATGGATATTCAGTCGGCTCTGGCCCGTTACAACGCGGTAAACGACTCGCTCATGGTCAGGTACTTTCCCGTTTCGATCACCAGAAAGGCGAGGTCGAGAACAACGATTCCCCTCCCCTCGACGACGCTCATGCGGACTTCTTCCAGGCGGGCTCTCCGTTCGTGGAGGTTCAGCGCGTTTTGGATGGTGTCCTTGATATAGGCTTCGTTGACCTCGTCGCCGCCGATGACGCCGAACAGGATACGCCGCAGTTCGCAGCCGTAATCCGGGACCAGGAAGCGCTCGCCCGTTTCCGTGCGCGGCAACATACGGATGCTCTGGGCGATGTTTTCTTCCCGGCCGATCATGGGCGGGCCGTCCGCCTCTCTGCGGAACTCGACCGGAAAGGGCCAGCCTTTGGTTGTGTACGTTGACGGCATATGCGCTCCGTCCGGTCACGCCGACGGGGTTTCGCCCGTGTCTCCCCGCAGAAAAGCCAGATGATTGATGCAGGTCGTTTCGCGGCCGTGGCGGACCAGCAGGTCGAAATCCTCCTCGCGCATCCTGGCGAGCGTGGTGGGGTAGCTCTGGGCCCGGCAGACGGCGGCGGCATCAAGCCGGATCTCGCGCAGCGCCGCCTCCCTCTCCTCGCCGCTCAGGCGCTTTTCCGCCGTCGCCCGTGGGTCGCAGCCCAGTTGCAGATACAGCCCCCTGTCCTGCCCGCCCTTGAGATAATTGACGAAACAACGCGAGCGCAGGGCGCGGATCTGGTCCAGCATGATGTCCATCAGGCGCGCGACGCGGTTCGGGCTGTACCAGCGGGGGATGGCCGTGCGTGAATACGGCGCGCCCGCGTCCGATACGAACAGCGTACCGGCTGCTCCTTCTTGTTCGCCTTTCGGGCGTTGCCTGCCCACATCGAAGAACGGCTCCAGCCCCAGGTTGTCGTACACGCCGCCGTCGTAGACGTTGATGACCGGGTGCTCGGGCTCGATCACCGTTTTATCCGACGGGCCCCAGGTGGCCCGCTTGTGCCAGCACCAGTCGGTGCAGACGATGGGCAACGGCCCGACGCCCACGGGGAAAGCGGCGGAAACGGCCATGGCCGAGGCCAGGGGAAAGGCCGGGGCTCTGGTGTAGCCGAAGCTGTAGTCGCCCAAGAGCGTTCCTTTGCACTGGAAACGCTTGCCGGTTTCGGAGGTGGTGCCGTTGATGTGCCAGGCCGGTTGCTCGGGCAGGGCGTCGAGGGTTGCCGTGATGCCCCATAGTTCGGCTATGGACTGGGCCAGTACGTGCGCCCGCGCCGAGATGAAGCGCCAGTTCCGGGGGCGCAGCAGGCGCAGGATCGCGTCGCCCTGAAGGGATTTTGTGCAGAGCTCCTTTTTAAGCCCAGGCAGGACACGGCTGAGGTACTGCTCCGACGAGGGCCAGGCATAGCCGGAAAGATGGAACACCAGCCCGGCGAACAGGGTCCCTCCGGAAACCGAAGAGATGCGGCCGACCCGCTCCAGGCTGTTTTGCTCGGCCAGATACCGGCATACTCCGGCGTGAAAGGCCGCGGCGCGGAAGCCGCCGCCGGACAGGGCCAGACTGATGGAGGGGAGTGGGGTGGGCATGGGCGAATCCTCGGGAATGAATGGTGCTATAGTACATTTTGCCTATTGGCGAGCGGGACGGGGGCTGGTGCCCGCGATTGTATCATGGGCATACGATTGATATTCCCTCCACCATATTGCACATACTGTGTCGGGCGGTTTGGGTCTGTATATTCCGCCGTGCACGCAAAGTCACAATTGGGGTTGGCCGTGCTGTGTGCAGCGTTCGTCACTTCTATCATATATCTTATCGGGTAAGCTCCCGTGCAAAATTGGCTGCTGACAGCTGCTATTACCGCACTTTCTACTTGATGGTGGTGGGTTGAATTTGCCGAATAAGTTATCGGGTATAAATTTGTATCTGTTCCTGGTCCATTAAGTCTTCCATTGAGCAAATGCCCCTTAACAAAGGCGAGTCTGCTTGTTGGCGGTGGGGTATAGTTATACTTGAGTGATGCCATGATATTGTCTAGGTCCTGTCGACATTCACTTAAGCCAGAGCAGGATGGCGGCCAGTTGAACAAAAGCCATATAGGAAACCGCCATCTTGCTATATTGTGTGGCAACACTCCTGAAGTGTTTCATCTTGCCAAACATTCTTTTGATAATATTGCGTTCTTTATATAAAAACTTATTGTATGCACGGGTTTCTTTTCTGGCGCTCCGGGGAGGAATAACCGGCTCGGCATCCATCGCCT
>JAVBQP010000025.1:0-4445 GCA_031548905.1 Desulfovibrio sp.
AAGCTGATTCCCGATCTCCTCAAGGACGACTTTACGCCGCCCTACTTCGATCCGGCGCGGGTGCCGAACGAGCCACCCTCGCGTGAGGAGTATGCCGCCTACCTGGAGTGGCTGACCACCTCCGGCATGGCGGGCGAGAAAACGCTCCCTTCCTATGAGGATATTGTGTTCCAGCCTTGAGACGAGGGGAAACTCCATGATCAGCGCGCAGGGGCTCGGCAGAACGTTCGGGCGCAGGGAAATTTTCTCCGGCATCGATTTTTCCGTGCCCGGGGGAGAAAGCCTGTGCCTGCTCGGGCCATCCGGCTGCGGCAAAAGTACCTTGCTGCATATCCTGGCCGGGCTGGACCGTGGGTACGCCGGCCGGCTGGAAATTGCGGCCGGGACACGATCTTCGTATGTGCTGCAGGATTACGGACTGTTCCCCTGGAAGACCGTGGCCGAAAACGTCGGTCTGCCCCTGGCCCTGCGGGGGGAAAAAACCGCCGAGATCCGCTTGCGGGTAAGTGGAATGCTGACCGATCTCGGCCTGGACGGTCTGGAGCGGCGCTACCCGGCCAAGCTCTCCGGCGGCCAGAAACAGCGTGTGGCCATCGGCCGGGCCCTGATCACCGACCCGGATCTGCTCCTGCTCGACGAGCCCTTTTCCTCCCTGGACGCGATTACCCGCGAGCACCTGCAAAATCTTCTGCCCGAGTTGCGCTCGCGCAGGCGTTTCAGCATGATCCTTGCCACCCACAGCATTGAGGAAGCGGTCTTTCTCGGCCGGAAGATCCTGGTCTTGGGGGCAACGCCCACGCGGGTCCGCACTTCATTCGACAACCCCGAATGCGGCCCGAAGGAATATCGGGAGCGGGAGGAGTTCTTCCGCCTGAGTCAGGCCGTGCGCGCCGCCCTGCGCGACGTGGCGCCGGCCTTCGCGGAGGCGGAATGATGCCCAAGGCCGTCCGCTACCTGACCGCCTGCCTGGCGCTGCTGTTGCTCTGGCAGCTTGGGGCCGCCCTGCTCGGGCCGAGCGTTCTGCCCACGCCGGGGGCCGCTTTTGCCGTGCTTGCGCGAGAGGCCGCGACCATCGAATTCTGGCGACACGCCGGGGCCAGCGCCTACCGGGTGCTCGCAGCCCTGGTTCTCGGCTTCGGCGCGGCCTTCCCCCTGGGTATTTTCCTCGGCGCGGCCCGGCGGGCGGACGCCTGGATTTCCCCCTTCGTGTTCCTGACCTACCCGATTCCCAAAATCCTGTTCCTGCCGGTATTTCTGGTGCTTTTCGGCCTGGGCGACGCGCCCAAGATTCTGCTCATCGCCCTGACCGTAGGCTACCAAATCCTTGTGGTCACCCGTGACAATGTGCGCACCCTGGACCGCCGCTACATCGACTCGTTTCGCTCTTTGAGCCGCAGCAAGACCTTGCTCCTGCGCCATGTGCTCGTTCCCGCCGCCCTGCCGGCCGCCCTGACCTCCCTGCGGATTGCCGGGGGAACGGCCGTGGCCGTGCTCTTTCTGGCGGAATCCTTCGTCACCGACGCCGGCTTGGGTTTTCTGATTATCGACGCCTGGGGGGCTATGAACCTGCCGTTGATGTTCGCCGGGATTATCGCCATGAGTCTCTTGGGCGTCTTGTTGTACGAAGGCTGCAACGCCCTGGAAAAAGTATTCTGCCGTTGGCTTTAAGGCGCTCCGCCACGTTCTTCAATCTACCCCCACCCGTCCTTCATGCAAACACCCCTCGCCGCCGCGCCGCCTTCTTTCCAGGCCACCTGGAAAACGTTGCTCCTTCATCTGCTGTGCATCGTCGTACCGGGCTTCCTGGCCGCTCCCTTCGCTGTTTCGTTCCTTGCGGCGCTCCACGAAGGAGCCGTGATTCTGCTCCCGGCCGCCCTGATCGGCGGCCTGACGGGCTGGTGGCCGGCTTCGCGCCGGGTTCTGCCTGCCGGGTTTCCACGCCGCTATCTGCTGCCCGCCCTGTTCGCCCCTGCCTTGCTGTTCGGCTTCCTGCCGCTGATCTTTTTTTCTGGCTTCTCCGATATCGGCAGCGCCGCCTACCTGGCACACGTGTATATTCCGGCGTATGCGGGCGCGTTCACCTTGCGTGAAATGCGGCGGCCGGACAGGCTCGCCAATCCCCTTCCGGCCGCCCTTGTCTGCGCCGGGTTGGCCCTGATCCCGGCGGGCCATGCGGCCGTAAAGGAATATGACAAGTATCTCTACGGCAAACAGCGCGGCCACGAATTCGAGCATGTGGGCGGCTATGCCGACGTCGACCTGCTGCCCTATGATCCGCGCAACCCGGACAACATCCTGCCGCGCCTGAAAGAGTCCGCCACATTCCGCCTGAGCGACCCCGACGGGATGCCGGTGCTCGACGGCGCACAGGCCGCCTTCCCCGTTTATGGGGCTTTCGCCCTTGCCTGCTACGAAAACCTGCCGCGCTTATCGGACGACGAGATACGGCTCTACGACGCCCGCCCCAAGACGGCCGGCCCGGTGACCTTCACCAACACCCGTGAAGGATACGCGCGCCTGCTTGCCGGGCGGGTCGACATCTTCTTCGGGGCCGAGCCGTCACGGCTGCAATATGAAAAAGCGGCCGAACAAGGCAAGGAATTCGAGCTTACCCCCATCGGCCGGGAGGCCTTCGTCTTTTTCGTCAACGCGCGCAACCCGATTGACGGACTGACATCGGTCCAATTGCGGGATATCTACAGCGGCAGGCTCACCAACTGGAAAGAGGTCGGCGGGGAAGACGAGCCGATCATCGCCTTTCAGCGGCCGGAAGGGTCGGGCAGCCAGACGATCATGCTCCTTTTTATGGGCGACACGCGTATGGCGGAACCGTTGCAGGATCACTTCATCGGCGGCATGGGCAGGATCATGGAGCGCGTCTCTGAATACCGCAACGCCCCGTCCGCCCTGGGGTATTCCTTCCGCTACTTCGCCGTGGGCATGAACAAGAACCCCAACATCAAACTTCTGGCCGTGGACGGCGTCTCTCCCACGCCCGAGCACATCCGCAACGGCCTCTACCCGCACGGCGTCAACCTGTACGCCGTCACCGTGAACGGGAACCCCAAGGCCGCAATCGCGCCGTTTCTGGAGTGGATGCGCGGCCCGCAGGGACAGGAGCTGGTGGAAAAAGTCGGCTACACACGGGCGGGAGCTCCGCTTGCCCTCGACGATTGCTGCGAATGCCCGCCGGAGGATGTCGGCACGGAATAACGTTCCCCCGCCGTACCTCCGCAGCCCATATGACCGAACGCAAAAACGCCCGCCGGGAAACCGGCGGGCGTTATAGTTACGGAAGGTCCAAGCCGTATCAGGCCAGAACTTTTTCGACCGGGGTGAGCTTCAGCTTGAAAGCTTCGGCCACGCCCTTGTAGGTGCACTGCCCCTTGGCGGTGTTGACGCCGAGCGCCAGGGCCGCGTTTTCCTTGCAGGCGTCCTTCCAGCCCTTGTTCGCCAGTTGCAGGGCGTAGGGCAGGGTCGCGTTGGTCAGCGCGAAGGTCGAGGTGCGCGGCACCGCGCCGGGGATGTTCGGCACGGAGTAGTGCACCACGTCGTGCTTCACGAAGGTCGGCTCGGCGTGGCTCGTGGCGTGATCCACGGTCTCGACGGAACCGCCCTGGTCGATGGCCACGTCCACGATGACGCTGCCGGGCTTCATGTTCTTCACCATCGCCGTGGTCACCAGTTTCGGAGCCTTGGCGCCCGGGATCAGCACCGAACCGATCAGCAGGTCGGCCTTGGCGGCTTCGTCGGCGATATTCAGCGGGTTCGAGGCCATCGTCTGGATGCGCGGCCCGAAGATGTCGTCAAGATAACGCAGGCGGTCCAGGTTGTTGTCGATGATCGTCACGTTCGCGCCGAGGCCCAGGCACATCTTGGCCGCGTGCGTGCCGACCACGCCGCCGCCCACAATCGCCACCTTGGCCGCGTGCACGCCCGGCACGCCGCCCATGAGCACGCCCAGGCCGCCGAACGGCTTGGTCAGGATCATCGCGCCCACCTGGCCGGCCATGCGGCCCGCCACTTCAGACATCGGGGCCAGCAACGGCAGACTGCGGTTCGGCAGTTGCACCGTCTCGTACGCGATGCCGATTACTTTCTTTTTCAGCAGATCCTTGGTCAGGTGCTCTTCGGCGGCCAGGTGCAGGTAGGTGAACAGCACCAGGTCTTCGCGGAAATATTTGTATTCGGACTCAAGCGGCTCTTTCACCTTCATGACCATGTCCACGTCGCCCCACACGTCCGCGGCTTTTTTCACCATCGTCGCGCCGGCGGCCGTGTACTCCTTGTCCGTGATGCCGCTGCCCAGACCGGCGCCGGCTTCGATGAACACCTTGTGCTTCGCCGTGGTCAACGCTTTCACGCCCGCGGGCGTAATCGCGACGCGGTTCTCATTGGCCTTGATCTCTTTCAGAACGCCTACTTTCATGTGATTTCTCCGAGGG
>JAVBQP010000089.1:0-13697 GCA_031548905.1 Desulfovibrio sp.
TTGAGCTGGTGGGGATCGCGGCGGCGGAAACCGACGACCCGCAAAAGACCATTCCCAAGGCCGTGAATCAGGTCATTTATCGTATTCTGATTTTCTATGTCGGCGCTTTGGTCGTGCTGCTCGCCCTTTACCCCTGGAACATGCTCGGCGGCGCGGTGGACAAGAGCAACTGGGCCGCCGCCATGTCGGCCAGCCCCTTTGTCCAGATTTTCGACCACATCGGCATTCCCTCTGCCGCCCACGTGCTGAACCTCGTAGTGCTGACGGCCGCCCTCTCGGTCTACAACAGTTGCGTGTACTGCAACAGCCGGATGCTGTACGGCCTCTCGCTCCAGGGCAATGCCCCGGCCTCTCTCTCCAGGGTCAGCGCCAGAGGGGTGCCGGTAAACGCCCTGCTCATTTCCTCCGGAGCCACCCTGATCTGCGTGGCCCTGAACTACCTGATGCCGGCTTCCGCCCTCGGTATGCTCATGTCCCTGGTCGTGGCCGCCCTGGTGATCAACTGGGCCATGATCAGCCTGACCCACATGAAATTCCGGGCCGAAAAAGTCCGCATGGGCGAGAAGCTGGTGTTCAAGGCTTTCTGGTACCCGTTCACCAACTGGCTCTGCCTGGCCTTTATGGCGATTGTTCTTTATATTCTGTGGGACATCGGCGAATGGACGGCCGTGATTCTCGCTCCCATCTGGGTCGTTCTTGTCGGCCTGGGGTACGTGGCGAAGAAACACCTGAAAACGTAATTTGTCGGGGCGGTTGCCCCCCCGGTGATCGAACAACATTACAAAAAGGAGACCATCATGCTCAAAACCTGGCTCGCCGCTCTCGGCCTTATGCTCACCCTTGCCACGAACGCCGCCGCGGCCGACACGCTCGTCCTGCGTGTCGCCCACGACGCCACTTGGCCGCCCATGGAGTTCATGGACGAGAACCGCAAGATCGTCGGCTATTCCGTCGACTACATCGACGCCGTGGCCAAAGAGGCCGGCTTCACGGTCGAGCATAAAAGCGTGGCCTGGGACGGCATTTTCTCCGGCCTGAAGAGCAAGAAATATGATGTGATCTCCTCTTCGGTGACCATTACCCCCGAGCGGGCCAAGGTCATGGATTTTTCCGAGCCTTACTATGAAGTCCGTCAGGCTGTGGTCACCCCCAAAGGCGTGACCCTGAAGTCCCTGTCCGACATGCAGGGCAAGACCCTGGGCGCGCAAATCGGCACCACGGGCTTTATGGCCATCTCCAGGACTTCGGGCGTGAAGGCCAAGAGCTTCGACGAAATCGGCCTGGCTATGGAAGCCCTGGCCACCGGCCGGCTGGACGGCGTGGTCTGTGACGACCCCACGGCCACCAACTATATCCTGGCCAACAAGGACTATGCGGAAAAAATGCACGTCGCGGTCGTGCTGCCCGCCGATGTGCCCGAGTACTACGGCTTTGCCGTCGACAAAGGCAACACCGAGGTCGTCGATTTGCTGAACAAGGGCATCGCCGCAGTCAAAGCCAAGGGCATCGACAAGGAACTGCGCAAGAAGTGGATGGGCGTCGAATAGCATCCCTGCGTTCCTGTACAGACACCTCAGCACCGCGCCCAACGGTGCGGCTCCCCATGCGCCTGTAAAGAACCGTCAACAGCGGCTCCTTACGGGCGCATGTTTTGATCCCGCCTCCGCGCGCGAACAGAGATTTCCGGCGCCCGGTCGACGGCATCCGCATCGAGACTTCACCCCCCACCACCGGAGCCTTTTTCCTCTCTCACCTCACCGTGTCATAAATTTGATTCGTCCATCCTTCCCTCATCCGTCGGCATATATAGAGAATCGGCTCTCTTGCGTTTTTTTCATAATCCATGCCATAGCGATTATAAAATTTTACAATTGATTTGCTCCACGGCAAGCGTTTTACTCTCGCCACGCACATCACCCGCATCTATTTTCTAAATTTTTCTTGACTTTGATTTTCATTTTCATAAAATACTCTATCTCCTCCATAAAGAACTCCACCACCAGCAACATTTTGGAGCGCACGCATGACGAACCGTTTCGGCACCACCTCGGACATGGTCATCCAGCCTGTTGAAGAGAACAACATTCTCTATCTCCTGGCTATCGACGACAAAGGGCTGTACCTGACCGCCAAAGAGCGCCTGGACACCGGAATGGCCGATACCTACCGCTATGCGGCCGGCAGGCAAAGTGTCCATGAGCGCCTGAAGGGTCTTGGACTGGACCCGGAAGCCCTGATTACGCAAAACCGGCACCGGGTCAAAGTCCCCGGCGGAGAAACCGGCAAGAAGATCAACCCGCTCAAAGCGTCCAAGCGCGGCCTCAAATCGTAATGCCTTTTCCCCGCCAAACAAAAAGGCCCGCTTGCGGGCCTTTTTGTTTCAGCAACGGCGGAACATGACGCTTCAGCCACCGATGGGCCGGTACGAAAGAGCCCGATGCGAACCGACGGAAGCATCTTCCGACACGGCATTCTTTTCCGCCTCCGCGCCGGTAGTGACCGGACGGTACACGCCACCGCCCGGAGCATTCCCTCCGATGGCCTCTTTGGGGCGGGCATAGTCAGGCACGCTGTAGGCAGGCGCGTCCCATACAGGTGAGGCTTGCATAGAGCCCCCCGCAGCCGGAGAACTCACCGGCATGGGCGGAGCCAAGGCCTCGGCGGCCTTCCTGAAGTCGAAGGCGGCGGCAAACTCCAGCGCGGGAGGCATGACCACCGGAACCGCATCGGCCGGCGTGGCCGGCAGCGGAGCGGATGAAGGCTCGGGCTGAACGTCCGGTGTGGCGACGGGAACCGGGGCGACTGCTTCTTTTTGCGCGGCGGGAGTCGTTTTGGGGGCTTCCGGCCGGACGTGCTCCCGCACCGGTGCGGCCGCCGGGATCGGCGCCCCGGAACCGCCGGAAGCGGGCTGTTCTTCTGCCGGAGCGGCGACCGGGCGGGCCGGGCGAATACTCCGCTCTCCCCGCAATTGTTCCAAAGACGAGGCAATGTACGATTCATCGCCGGTTTCCCCGCCGCCGAGCCTTTTGTACTCGCTCAGACAGGCTCCGGCTTCTTCAAGCAGGTACTTTTCCTCGCCGCCGAGCCGTTCTTCGGCCAGCGCAAGGAAGAGTCCGGCCCGCAACGCCAGGCAGTCGAGCCTGTTGTGCTGCTGCCTTTCGGCTTTTTCGGCCAGATCGATGCCGTCCCAGGCCAGCGCATCGGCTTCCGCCCACAGGCGCGCGTATTCGGCGTCGTCCTCCTCAAAGCTCGACATCATTTCATATTGATGCCCGGCGAGTTCCCAAAGCAGCTCGGCGTGTTCATATGAAATGTCGCCGCGCTCCGGGGCGAGCCGTGCGGCTTTGCGCAGCAGCGGGTCCACGGTGCTCCGGTAGGCGTTCATGCGCGTGTCGTCGTCATCCATAAAGATGCGCGCCCGCCACTTGGCCCAATCCAGCGCAATGGAGGCATCGTCGGGAGCCAGGGAGGCGGCCGTCCGAAAGCGCTCCTCGGCCCGTTTGACCAGCGGATCACCCGAGTCGAGCGCCATGTCGACGGCGCGGGCGTATGTCGCCGCCCCCCATTCGGCCCACAGGCTCGGAACGTCCTGGTTCCGCAGGACCTTGCGGCCGATGCTTTCCAACTCGTCCTCTCCGTTCTTCACGGGGAGAGGGGGAGTAATGGACCGCCCTTCAGGCGAAAGGGTTTTCTTCAGCAAAGAAATCAGGAAAAAAAGCGTGATGGCTATGATGAACAAGCCTTTCATCGCAAACCGGCCTTGTTGAAGGTGAACGCCCGCTCATCCGACCGGCGGAGACGCGGCGTCCGGAAACGGAGTATAGTGGAATCAGGCATGGTTGTTGCATAGATCTTGAATATCTCAGTCGGCCAAAACTTCTTGCTTGAATACGGCTTCGGCCTTTATTCTGTCGAGAAGTTCGGCGAAAACGGCCTTGACGTTCTCGCGGACGTCACCGGCCACAATAAGGAACAGCACGTCGTCGCCGGGCTTCATGACGCCGGATTCGGCATGGGCGACGATGCGGAAAATACCGGGGCGGCCCTCCAACTCGCGGCGGACGGCCTCCATTTTGGCCAGGTCCGGCTCGATCCTGATTGAGTCGACCTTTTGACGGCCGGCCCGCGACCAACCGCGGACAACGCCGTTGTGCACCAGGATCATCCCGACATTGTCGGAAAAACCGGGCTCCGCCTTGATTTGTTGCACGGCTTTTGTGATGTCCATCATCCGCTCCCTGGCCCCCTTGGCGGGGTTTGCCCGGCGAACGCGAGGCGGGGCTCCGCTTGCGTCGCTGTTGTGTTATAAACTTCGCAATGTTATGCGATACAAACCGCCGCGTTCGGCAGACTCCGAAAATGTCCCGGCGGTGGAGTTGGCATGATATACCTTGAGGCCTTACGCGCCCAGCAACCTGAAGTCACCGATCCGCGCCTTGCCGGCGACGGGCTCGGCTTGTGGGTGACGTGGTCGGGCGAACTGAACCCCGTGGTGATCCAGACCCTGGAGGACTACGGTGGAGTTTCCGTCGCCCGGGCGGACGAGCAGGCTCTCTGGTTCTTTTTTTCACCGGACGTCTTTCTGGCCGCGGCCCGGCTGGCGGTTTGGGCCCGCTTCAACCCGCTGCATCTGACTATGCAGCTTTTTCCGGTCGGTTTCAAGTTGGGACCGGCCGCGGAAACGGAACTGACCTTTGATGTCGCTTTGGAGAAACAAAGCGTAGAGCCGCCGGCGACGTTCTCCGTCTGGGTGGACGCCTCGCTCGGCGGCGTGGCGGAAGCTCTGCCCGGCCTGAGCCTGGGCAAACCGCACACCCCTCCGGCCGGGTTCGCCCAGCGCATGATGAACACGCTGGAAGCCGACGCCCGCCTGCCCTACCAGGCGTCTCTCGGCTGGTACCTGGTGATGCGCCCTGTGGGCAACCCTCTGGATAAAGCCTTCCAGTCGGGCTGGCGGGAAATGTTCGGACATGTGGAAAGCATCCTGCAGCGGAACAAATTCCGTTTTATCCTGCACAATTTCCAACTCATGTTCCCACTGGAAGGATTGCGCCAGTTCAAGAACTGGTGCCGCGACTTCCTCACGCTGATCGTCCGGCTGAAGGAGGAGCACCCCGAACACTACTGGCCCTGCGTCATGGCCGTGGTGGACAAGAAGGGCCTGAACTTCAACAACGAGCTGCCCCAAAAGCTGCCCCTGGATTTTGAGAAGCTCACCCCGGACTACCCGCACATGACCAAGCGCAACGCCTTGATGCTGGGGGAAGAATTTTCCCTGCACGAAGTGCGTTTCGCCGCTTCGGGCCAAAGCCCGGACGATTGGTGCAGCGTCAGCCTGGCCGCCACCCCCGAGAGCGGGGCCGCAACCCTGCCCAACCTTACCCCGGCCACGCTGGCCCCCGGTGAGAATCCGCATTGCTTCTACTGCGGCCAACGCGGCCATAAAACCGCCCTCTGCCCCACCCGGCGCATGACCGGGCGCGATGAGGCCGTCTGGAAACGCATCGCCGGCCTTGATTTTACGGCCATGCGCGAAAGCGTGCTGGCCATCGACAAACGCATTCGGGAAAACCCGGACAGCGCCCCGCACGCCCTGGCCTCGGAAGACACCCAGGCGGGCGCCATGTACCGGGCCTTTTACGACCTGACCTGGGAGCTTCAGCCCCGGGCCACGGCCCTGTTCTGGCGGAGCAGGGAAAAGGATTTGAAAAAAAGCGCCGCGCAGCAGATACAGGACGACGGTTCGCCCGTTTTCCAGATGTGTCGCAATCTGCCGGATCTCGATCCGGTGGAAATGGACAAGGAACTGCAAGACATGCAGGTGCGGGCATCCAAAGACTTCCGGATCATGTCCCTGCGGGGGTTTCTGGCCCTGGAGCGGGACGATCTGGCCAAGGCCCAGGTGTACTGGAAAGAAGCGGAACTGGCGTCCTCCTACCCCGCCGTGCAGGCCTGGCACCTGTTCCTTCAAGGTAGGCTTCTGGAATACCAGGGCAGAATCGGACAGGCGATTATGGTCTACGAGCAGGTGTACCGCCTGTGCCCCACCTGGACGTTCGTCGAGTACCGCCGGCTGGTTTGCGAAGTGAAAAGCGGCTTCGCCGAACGGGCCGGGTTGGGGTTCACCGTTCTGGTCGCCCAAAACGGCAACGTGTTCAACAAGCTTCTGCTGGACCCAGAGCTGGAGCGCGGCCAGATCCAAATCGCCGCCTGCCTGCAACGGCTCTGGAGCGGCATGGAACGCCAGGCCGCCGAAGAGCGCAACAAGCTGTTCACCCTCCACTCGGATTTGCCGACCTGGTTCGTGCCGGACAATCCCTTTGCCGCCAAGGCCGAGGAACGCATCGCGCATCTCCTGAAGGTGGGGTCCACGGCCAACTACGTGGCCTATCAAATCATGTGCAACGGGCGCGCCGCCCTAGAACGCGACATCCAGATGTTCGTCTCCCGCACCGGCAAGGAATTCAAGAGCTTGTTCCACTCCTACACCACGCGCCTGGACAAAATCCAGCAGGAAGCCGCCTGGTTCCCCTTCCCCCGCGCCATGGTGGACTTCAACAAAAACTTCAACCACTGTGTGGCCGCCCTGAACTGGGCCCTGAAAGCCAACTTCCACATGCCCGACGCCTTCAAAAAAGCCCAGACCCTGGCCGAGGACGGCGAAGAACGCCTGAAAAAGCTGGAAAAGAAAATGCGCTTCCTGCGTCTGGTACGCGACTCCACGCTCTTTCTGCTCTCTGTGGCCGAGACGTTTCTCTGGTTGGAAGTGGCGGGCATCATCTTCATCTTCGCCCTGCTTCCGCTGATTCTCTTTTATGGCGATAAAGTCGGCCTGGATTTGACGGCCTCGGCCATCGCCAAGCAGCGCTGGGAAGTGCAAAAGGCGCTGTTCTTCATCATCAGCGTCGTGGCCCTTGGGGTTGCCGGGTTGCGCACGGTCATGCGGTTTGAACGCATTCGCGACAAGGTATTCGCCAAGGCGAAGTCCAAGCGGGTGGAGCGGAAGACGAAAAAAGCCCGCTGAGCCGGCATCGACAAAGGAGCATACCCGTGGCCGTCATTTCGCCTTCCCCTATTTCCGTCGCCATCCAGCAGGCTCTGCGGGTATCCATCGCCGAGTCGGCTGCCAAAGGTTCGATCTCCCTCACAGAAGAGCTCATGGGCTATACCCTGGCCGGCTTCGCCACGGCGGAAGTGTATGATCCCCCCACGTTCGGCCCGCCCGCGCGGCGCATTTCCGTGCCGGAGGTTCTGACCGGCGGAATTACGAACAAATCCTCCTAACCATCCGCCTTCATAACTCTTTTGTTTTCGCGTCAAAGCTTGCCAAGACGGATCTTTTCCCGTATCGTCTCGGTAAGTCGCTTTGCGGCCCCATGCCATGAGGCGTGTTGTTCTTTGTTCGTACGCCGGCGTTTGACCGGCCGCTGGGGGAGCCGTAAGAGGCTGAGAGTGGCGTTGTCCTGACCCCTTGAACCTGACGCAGATCGTACTGCCGTAGGGAAGCGACACAGTTGCCATACCGTGCCCGATCCTTGCAGGATCGGGTTTTTTCGTTTCGGCGCGAGAAGGATCGCTTCGGGGCCCCTCCCCGAAACATAAGGAACCCGTATGAGCGCGACCATCACCATCACCCTGAACGGAGCCCCGCGCGACACCGTCGCCTCGGATCTCGCGGCCCTGCTGCGGGAGTTGAACCTTGAGCCGGAGCGTGTTGTGGCCGAGCTGAACGGCGTTGTGATCGCGGCGGAACACTTCGCCCGTACCCCCCTGACCGGGGGCGACACCTTGGAACTATTACGCTTTGTGGGAGGAGGTTGATCATGCGCTCGGAACACGATTCCCTGGTCATCGGGGGCAGAGCCCTGGCAAGCCGGCTGTTCATCGGCACCGGCAAATACGGCGATGAAAGCCGGATCAAAGAGGTGGCCGATGCCTCCGGGGCCGAAGTCGTGACCATGGCCCTGCGCCGGGTCGATCTTTCCGCCCCGGATTCCGGCATCCTGCCCCATATTCCGTCGACCATGCAATTGCTGCCCAACACCTCCGGGGCCAGAACGGCCGAGGAGGCCGTGCGCGTCGCCCGCCTGGCCGGGGCCTGCGGCCTGGGCAAGTGGATCAAGATCGAGATCATCGCGGACGCCAAAAACCTGCTGCCCGACGGCTACGCCACGGCCAAGGCCACGGAAATCCTCGCGAAAGAAGGCTTTGTCGTGCTGCCGTATATGAACCCGGATCTGTACGTGGCCCGCGACCTGGTCAACGCCGGCGCGGCCGCGGTCATGCCGTTGGGCGCGCCCATCGGTTCCAACCGGGGTCTGCAAACCAAGGAGATGATCCGCATCCTGATCGAGGACATTCCCCTGCCGATCATCGTGGACGCCGGCCTCGGCCTTCCTTCCCAAGCCTGCGAAGCCATGGAGATGGGCGCGGCGGCCTGCCTGGTGAACACGGCCATCGCCACGGCCGGGGATCCGCTCGGCATGGCCACAGCGTTCGGCAAGGCCGTCGCGGCCGGGCGGGCCGCTTATCTGGCCGGTCCCGGCCGGGTGCTCGGGGTCGGGGCCTCGGCCTCGTCTCCCGAAGAAGGCACGTTGACGGGATTTTTAAAGTAACGGTTTAAAATTCTCCGCACCCTTCGGAAGCGGTCATTTTCCGCCTCCCCACATGCGGAAGGCATCGGAGCAGCGTCATGGAATATACTCCCCGCCCCGACGGTTTTTATTTCGCCCTGCGGGAACTCGCCGCGGATCTCCCCGACTTCGCCGCCCCCCTGGAGCGCGCCCGGGCGGCCCTGAACAGGCCGCACCTCACGCCCGAGGACTTCGCCGCCCTGCTCTCGCCCCATGCCGCGCCGCTTCTGGAAGACATGGCCCGCCGCGCCAATGCCGAGACCTTGCGCCACTTCGGGCGCTCGGTGCAGTTGTTCGCCCCCCTCTACATGGCCAACGTCTGCACCAATCGGTGTGTATACTGTGGATTCCACGCCGGCAGGCGCATCCGCCGCAAGATCCTCAAACCCCATGAAATCGAAGCCGAGGCCAAAGCTATGGCGGCTATGGGCCTGCGGCGCATTCTGGTGCTCACCGGCGACGCCCCCAAGGTCACCGGCGCGGAGTACATTGCCGAGGGCGTTTCCATCGCGGCCCGGCACATTCCCTCCGTGGGCATCGAGGTCCAAGCCCTGACCGAGGAGGAATACGCCCTGGTCGCCAGGGCCGGGGCCGACGCCATGACCATGTTCCAGGAAACTTACGACGAGACCCTCTACGCCGACCTGCACCCGGCCGGGCCCAAGCGAAACTTCGCGTTCCGCCTGGACGCCCCCCAGCGGGCCGCGCTCGGCGGGATGCGCGGTCTGACCCTTGGCGCCCTGCTCGGTCTGGCCGACTGGCGACGGGATCTCTTCCACACGGCCATGCACGGGGTCTGGCTCGGCCGGCGCTTTCCCGAGGCCGATATCGCCTTTTCCCTGCCCCGCCTGCGCCCGCCCTCTACGGAGTGCGCGGCCGGCGAGCCCCCGGAGTTCACCGGCACGGCCGTGCCCGACAAGGAATTCGTCCAGGCCCTCACGGCCCTGCGCTGTTTCCTGCCCCACGCCGGCATCACCATGTCCAGCCGGGAGAGCGCGTTTATGCGCGATCACCTTGTGCCTCTGGGCGTCACGCGCGTGTCCGCCGGGGTGCGTACCTCCGTGGGCGGCTACCTGGAAGAAGTCGAGGAAAACCCGGACCCGGTGCAGTTCGTCATCGACGACCCCCGTTCCGTCCTCCAGATGCGCGAGGCCCTCGCCAAACAAGGGTATACCGCCGTGGGCGCGGACTGGATATTCCCGGCCGGCGGCGACCTGCCCCTCAGCCAAGGGTTGAACCGTTCCCTGGGTCTGGAGTCCGCTCTGTGAGCTCGCTGCGCGAGGGACTTGCCCGGCATCTGCCGCCGGAATCCCTGGCGCGCCTCGCCTTGGCCCGGATCGGCATCGCCGGGGCCGGGGGGCTCGGCTCCAACGTGGCCCTGATGCTGGCCCGCAGCGGCATCCGCCGGCTGGTCGTGGCCGACTTCGACCGGGTAGAGGCTTCAAACCTCAACCGTCAGGCCTTTTTTCCAGAAGACGTCGGCAAGCCGAAGGTCGCCGCTCTGGGCGAGATCCTGCGCCGTCTTGAGCCGGAGATGGACTATCAAGGCCATGATCTGCGCCTGACCCCGGAGAACGCCCCGGCCCTTTTCGCGGGCTGCTCCCTGGTGGTCGAGGCCGTGGACGGGGCTGAAACCAAGGCCTCCCTGTGCGCCGCGCTGCTCCGGGCGGGGTTCTTTGTGACGGCCGCTTCCGGCTTGGCGGGATGGGGCGGCGGTCCCTTGGGCAAACGCCGCGTGGGCGTGCGTCTCGTGCTGGTCGGGGACGAAGCCGGCGATGTCGATGCGCACGCCCCGGCCCTGGCCCCCAAGGTCATGCAGGCGGCGGCCCTTCAGGCTGACGCGGTACTTGAGCATGTTTTGGGAGAGATGCGCATACCTCCCCCGGCCGGCAAAAGATGATATGCTCCCGACTCGTTGAGTCCGCTCCAGTGGCGCGCTCAATTGATGCAAAGAATACCATTCCAAGCGAGGAGGCCGAGGTGCCGACCATTCCCCACACCGATATTTACGCCCTGACCGACTCCGGCCAGTGCCTGGGGCGCTCCACCGTGGAGGTGGCCCGCGCGATGATGCGGGCCGGGCTGAAAATCCTCCAGTACCGCGAAAAGCGCAAGGCCAAGGGCGAGATGCTGGCCGAGTGCCTGGAACTGCGCCGCCTGACCCGCGAAGCCGGCTGTTGCTTCATCGTCAACGACCATGTCGATCTCGCCCTGGCCTGCGAAGCCGACGGCGTGCACGTGGGCCAGGAGGATCTGCCGCTGCCGGTGGTCCGCGGGTTGGTGGGTCCGGACAAGATTATCGGCATCTCCACCCACAATATGGACGAAGCCCGCGCCGCCGTTGCGGGCGGGGCGGACTACATCGGGGCAGGGGCCATGTTCCCGACCAACACCAAGAAGGATATCGTCCTGTCCGGCCCGGCCTATCTGCGGGAAGTCTCGGCCTGGTGCCCGGTGCCGGTGGTGGCCATCGGCGGCATCAACAGGCGGACCCTGCCGGAGATCATCGCGGCCGGCGCCCGCTGCTGCGCCATGGTCACGGCCATCACCCTGGCCGAGGACATACCGGCCGAAGTCGCCTCCCTGCGCGCTCTCATGGCCGCCGAATTCGCCACAACCGCATCGTGAGGTCGCTATGAACGCATCCCTTCCCGTCACTTTGACCCTGGCCGGCTCCGACTCCGGCGGCGGCGCCGGCATCCAGGCGGATCTCAAAACCATGACCGCCCTCGGCTGCTTCGCGACCTCCGTGATCACCGCCCTCACGGCTCAGAACGGGGCCGGGGTCATCGGCATCCACGAGGTTCCGGCGGAGTTCGTCCGCCTGCAAATCAAAGCCGTGCGCGACGGTTTTCCGGTCAAGGCCGCGAAAATCGGCATGGCCGCCTCCGCGTCCATTGTGGAAGCTCTGGCCGATTCCCTGGCCGACAAGAAATTTCCCCTGGTTGTGGACCCTGTGTGCGTCAGCCAATCCGGGCACAAGCTTTTGCGCGACGACGCCGTGGAAAGCCTGAAACAGCGCCTGATCCCCCTGGCCGACCTGCTCACCCCCAACCGGCCCGAGGCGGAACTCCTGTGCGGCTTCGCCATCAACACTGAAGAAGACGTCCGCCGGGCCGGGGAAACGCTGCTGGGAATGGGCGCCAAAGCCGTGCTGATCAAGGCCGGGCATTTTGAAGAAGAAGGCGACGTCATGGTCGACCGCCTGATTCTGGTGGACGGCTCCTGCCTTCCTCTGGCCCACCGCCGTGTCGACACCCCAAACAACCACGGCACGGGCTGCACCCTTTCGGCCGCCACAGCCGCCCGTCTGGCCCTGGGCGACGATTTGCCCGAGGCCGTGCGCAACGCCCAGGCCTATCTGGTCCGGGCTCTGGAATGCAGCTTCTCGCCGGGCATCGGCGCCGGGCCGCCCAACTTCATGGCCGGCGCGGGAAAGTAGGCATCACCCAAAAAAAGAGGAACGGGGAACCGCACCTCCTTCTGTTTTCAATTTCGTCAGGTTGGGGTCTGTTCACACAAAGGCCCTTTTGCCCCCCGGCTGCGTCAGAAAGGCTTTTTATTGACTCGGCGCTCCTGCGCCTCGCCCCTTCGGGGCCCCGTCGGAAGAACCTCCGGCCTCACAATTGCTCGGTGGGTGAACAACGTGTTGACACTCTATACCTAGGCTCAGGACTCATTCAGACGTCGTCCGCGAAAAGCTGAGTTTTTTCAGCCTGCAAGGAGCAAGGGGAAAATTGGACGAAGCTGTATCGACATACCGCGAGGTCGATTTTTTCCTTGCAACCGGCAGGCTGGAAAAAGGCAGCTTTGCAGCAGACGGATGAACGAGTCCTGAGCCTAGTACAGCCTGAGCCCGATGTCCGCCTCCTGGTACGGCTCAAAGCGGTACCCCAGTATGGCGGGCTCCCGGCCCTTGACCAAAAGAACCTCCACCACTTCCATAACGTTTTTCACGCTCGCTTTGGTGCTGTATTGCACCCGCGCCTTGCATTCCGAGTCGTCCGTGGCGGCCGCGTAGACGACGGCTCCCATCAGGACGCGCTTGGAGAATTCACCCATCTCGGCGCGCATAGTCCGCAGCATCTCGGCGCGTAAAAACCGCAACCTCTCGGGGGGCAATGAGTCCGGCCCCCCGCCGACGGAAACAATCGGGGGCTCCGCGTAGGAAAGAACCGGCCTGGCGGCTTTGGCGAAGTCCCCGGCGTCCAGATCGGCTATCCAGTCCTGGGCGAAGAGGATGGCCTGGTGCCTTTCCTCATCCCAGTCGCCGGGCGAGGCGGCGGACACGCGGACCTCCTCCGCCCGGACGGCCGGCGCGGCGGAAAAAGCTCCCAACAGAACGACCGCGATCAGAATGCGCAGAGAGTGCATAAACAAAAGATTCCTTTGAGACGCCGGTTGTTCCCTCAAAGCGTGGGCCCCCGCCCGCGCAATTCCTCTTCCACTTGGCGCAGCAAGGCGCACAGTTCTTCTCCGGTTCGGGCCGTGTGCCGGGCCAGGGGCAGCAGGGCCGGGGCCGGCTCGTGCACGCCCGCGTAAGCGATGCCCACGTCGGCGGCTTGAAACAGGGGAATGTCGCCGGCGCTTTCACCCACGGCGACGATTTTCGCGCCGCTGCGGGCCAATTCCCGCACGGCTTCGGCTTTATCCAGAACACTGCCGACCGCGATCCGCCCGGCCAGGATTTCACTCTTTGAGGTAAAAGCGCGGCAGCCCAGGCGTTCGGCCACGGGCTCGACCCAGCAATCCAGGTTGCCCGTGACCAGGGCGCAGCCTTCTCGGTTTTCCTGGATAAAGCCGGCAATATGCGGATCAAGCGGTGTTTCGGCCGTGACGCGCCGCGCTTCCTCCAGAGGAAGATCCCTCAGCAGATCCACGCGCCGGCAAAAGGAATCCGCGAACCCGTCCTCACCGCGAACGGCCCGGCGGGTGAGGAGCTCCATCTCCGCCCGCAGGCCGAGGCGCTCCGCCAGGCGGGGCAGGATTTCCTCGGTGGTGACGGTACCGTCTAGGTCAAAGGCGAAAAAAACGTCCGGCATGGGCGCTCCCGTGTTATCGCCG
>JAVBQP010000080.1:0-8392 GCA_031548905.1 Desulfovibrio sp.
CAGGCGGTGGCGTTGAACCAGCGCACGTTGACGACCTGAATAATCCGCAGCGACTGTGACATAGCCGCCGTAATGCCGCAATCGGCCCGGAAAAGCAATGACTTCCCGCGTCATGGGGCCTGGTTGGCGTGATACCGCGTCAGGCTTATCGTGCGCTCCGGGGCGGGGCCGAAGAGCCCAGCCCTGGAGCTCACAACTGCGCCTTCCTTGTCTCACTCCAACCAAGCCCCATGACGCAAGTTGGTGCGGGAAAACGCCTTGGCGCTATACCAGGGCGCTGACTCCGCTGTAAAAGGCGGCGGAGTCGTCAAGCCCGAAAGCCGCCGTGAGCGAAGAGGGGGAGAAGCCGCTTTTCAGGGAGGTGCTGAAGAACGCCTCCACCGCGGAGGCTTGGATTTCGGCCCGCGACTTGCTCAGGGAAAAGCCGCCCCGGGCCGCGGCCAGGCTGTCGGCCCGCTCCACGCTGCCGAGGGCCTGAATATAGCCGAACTCTTCGCAGAGCTTGCGGTTCTTGGACAGGTATTCCTCGATGACCGCCTTGGAGTCTTCGTTATCGCACTGGACCTGGATGCTCCCTTCCTTGCTTAGGCTCAAGGTGAACACCGTGTCTTTGGGCAGCCCGGCCTCTTTCAGGCCGTCGCGCACTTTCTGGGAAAAGGTTTTTTCCAGATCTTTCCGGTAGTCGGCTATTTTCGTGAAGGTGATCCGCCCGCCTTCCTTTTCAGAAAGTTCCTGCACGGCCTTTTTCAGGGCGGCCTGGACCACCTCGGCCGAGGTGCCCGCGTTTTGGGCCGTCCCGTCCGAGCCGGCCCGACGCGCGGCCATGCGGTCCGCGTAGGCGGCGGCCGCGGTTTTTTTGCCTTCTTTGGCTGTGGCCGAGTCGGCAAGGGAAATGGTCGTGCCGTAGCCGCCGGCAATGGAACCGATACCGGACATGCGCATCTCCTTGTGCAATGCGTTGGCGTGAAGCGGAAAAATATTCCGGAAGCGAACTCCCGCACCGGAAACTTGCATGGACCGTGCCGGCCGGGTGGGGCATTCCTTCGAACGTCATGGGGGGCGAATCCATAACATGCCGAAATTGAAGATGAAAAAAAATGGACGGAGCAAAACTTTGCAGGTATGGTGCCTGAACGTTCGACCCGGAGGAGGAAGCGCGGCAACCGCATGATGAAAGAATCGGGCCTTACCCTGAATTTTGACGACCCCGCCCTCAGCAACCTGTTGTTCGGCCCCCAGGACGAGCATTTGCGGGTGCTGTCCGGGTTGTCGGGGCTTCGCCTCGCGGGCAGAGGAAACAGCGTGACCGTTGTCGGCAACGCGGACGCCGCCTCCCGCATGGGCAGGCTCCTGACCCAACTGTACACGGTCCTGAAGGAAGGCGGCAGGTTTTATCCCCGCGACCTTTCCCACGCGTACACCATGATGGAGAAGGATCCGGACGCCGACGTGCGCGGCGTGTTCCGGGAAGCGGTCTTCACCACGGCCTCGCGCCGTACGGTGAGCCCCAAAACCATGCGCCAGCGCGAATATGTGGCCGCTCTGAAAGAGCGCGACCTGACCTTCGCCGTCGGCCCGGCCGGGACGGGCAAAACGTATCTGGCCGTCGCCGCCGCGTTGTCCATGCTCCTTGCCAAAAAGGTCAAACGCCTTATTTTGACCAGGCCGGCTGTGGAAGCCGGGGAACGCCTGGGCTTTCTGCCCGGCGACATGGCCCAGAAAGTCAATCCCTACCTGCGCCCCCTGTACGACGCTTTGCACGACATGCTCGATTTCGAGCGCGTGGCTGAGATGATGGAAACCGGGGTCATCGAGGTCGCGCCCCTGGCCTTCATGCGCGGGCGCACGTTGAGCGATGCCTACGTCATTTTGGACGAAGCCCAGAACACCACCCCGGAGCAGATGAAGATGTTCCTCACCCGCCTGGGCTTCGGCTCGCGCATGGTCGTGACCGGGGATGTCACCCAGATCGACCTGCCGGCGGAGAACGGCCGGGAGCGCTCGGGTCTGGTGCAGGCCCTGAAAATCCTGGCCGGCGTGGAAGGCGTGCATATCCAACATTTTACCGAGGAAGACGTGGTGCGCCATCCCCTGGTGAGCCGCATCGTGAAAGCATATGGCGACAGTTAAGCATATCCCCGACAAGGCCCGATCAAAGGCCGGCCTCTGGCTTGACGAGCGGCGCAAATATCTGCCCGACGGCGGCTACGGCGTGCTGGCCGCCGTCATTCTTCTGCTTTCCGCCCTGGCCTGTCTGGACTTTTCCCCCAATGTGCCCCTGGTGGCGGCCGGCGAGCCGGCCCCGGCGGATATCATCGCGGACCGGAGCCTGCTGTTCGAGGACCATGAAAGCACTCTGGAACGCCGCGCCCAGGTGCGCAGGCTCCAGCCCATGATCTGCGACCTGGACCCGGACGCCGTGGACCGGCTGTACGTTGAGGTGCAAAATACCTTCATGGCCGTCAACCAGGCCCAGACCACGGAAGAAAAGGAACAGCTTCTGCGTTCCCTGGTCGGCACGGGCGGCACGGACGAGCTGACCGTGGGCGATCTGAACGCCCTGGCCTCCCCCCAGGTGCAGAATGCGGTCATGGAGCAGGCCCTGCCGATGGTGCAGCGGCTTTTGCGCGACGGGGTTCTGGAAGATCTGCGCACGGTGTTCGCCTACAAGGGCGGCATCGTGGTGCGCAACGCCCGGACCGGCGAAGAGATTCTGCATCCGGAACTTCAGGGCGTTCAGGATTTGAAAAGCGTGGAAACCCAACTCACCGGGGCGGTCAAGGCGCTTTCCATCTCCAGTCAGGCCAGACGGGCCGTACTGCGTCTGTTCACCGTGCTGACCCCGCCGAGCCTGACCCCCAACCTTGAAGTCACGGAACAGCGCGCCCAGAGTCTGGAGCAGGCCGTCGAGCCCGCCCTGCACACCATCCAGCGCGGCGAGTTGCTGGTTCGCCGGGGCGAGCGCGTAACCCACGAGCAGCAGCTCAAGGTTCTGGCCCTCTGGAAACGCAAGGCCGACCGCTTCGACTCATCCAAATTTTTGGGGGCCTCCATCTGCGGCCTGCTGCTTTCCACCGGCCTGTTGTTTTCCCCCAGCGGCAAACCGGCCGGCAAGCTGAACCGGCGCGACTTCGTTTTCATCGGCACCTTGTTGGTTCTGTTCGCCTTGTTGGCCAAGGGCATTGATATTCTGGCCGTGAAAATGGCCGCGGCCACGGTGGGTTTTTCCGCCGAGAGCGCGGCCTTCGCCGTTCCCGTGGCCGGGGCGGCGGCCATCGCCGCGTTGATCTTCTCGACCCGGCGTTACCTCGTCTCCGGGCTGCTGCTGGCTTTTTTTTGCACCCTGATGATGCGCGGCGGGTTGGGGTATTTTCTGTTCTTTTTCCTCAGCGCCATGTGGAGCACCTGGCTGACCGTGCGCACCCAAAGCCGGCAGGACGTGGTCTGGAGCCTGCCGCCCCTCTTGGGCGGGCTTCTGGCCATGTGGATGGGCGCCACTTTCCTGTACGGCGGCATCCATACCCGCTACCTGTTTGAAGCCTTGGCCGTGGCGGGCAGCGCCGTGGTATCCATGCTCCTGGCCTTCGCCCTGGCCCCGGTGGTCGAGATGGTCTTCGGCTACACCACCCGGTTCCGGCTCATGG
The DNA here is from genome assembly GCA_031548905.1 of Desulfovibrio sp. Classification (GTDB taxonomy): domain Bacteria; phylum Desulfobacterota; class Desulfovibrionia; order Desulfovibrionales; family Desulfovibrionaceae; genus Frigididesulfovibrio. Next base: position 3,645 of record JAVBQP010000080.1, read on the forward strand.
AACTGCTCAACCTGGAGCAACCGCTCCTGCGCGATTTGATGCTCAACGCCCCCGGCACCTACCACCATTCCCTGATCGTCTCCAACATGGTCGAGGCCGGAGCCAAGGAAGTCGGGGCCAACGCCCTCTTGTGCAAGGTGGCGGCCCTGTACCATGACATCGGCAAGACCGGCAAAGCGGGCTACTTCATCGAAAACCAGCTTGCCGGCGAAAATCCGCACGACCGACTGACTCCTTCCATGAGCGCCCTGGTTTTGATCTCCCACGCCAAGCAAGGCATGGAACTGGCCGAGCAGCACCACCTGGGCAAAGAAGTCACGGATATCATCCGCCAGCACCACGGGACCGGGCTGATCCGCTACTTCTATGAAAAAGCCCGGCAACAGGCCGAAGGGCCCGCCCCCAAGATCGAGGACTTCAGCTACCCCGGCCCCAGACCGCAGTCGCGGGAGGCGGCCATCGTCATGCTGGCCGACGCCGTGGAAGCTTCCAGTCGCACCCTGAAAGATCCGTCACCCACGTTGTTGCGCCGGCATATCGACAGCATCATCAAAGGGATATACGCCGACGGGCAACTGGACGATGCCGATCTGACCTTTAAGGATTTGACCAATCTGGCCGAGAGCTTCCACCGGGTACTGCGGGGGATTTTCCACCACCGCATCGCCTACCCGGCGCGCTCGGACAAACGGGCCGCGCCGGAAGCGGCGGTTGCGGGACCGGCCGCGCTTTCCGAAAAAACGCCGCACTCCGCTCTGCCCCAGTAAGTATGGCCCTTATCCCGCTTATCCGGAAAAATCCCCCGGCGGACTGGCGCTTCCCGTTCCGCCGGGGGGATGTGCGCCGGATTCTCGCCGTTATGGGCGCGGCCGCCGGAGTGGCGCGGGGCGAGGTGGAGATCCGCTTTGTCACCGATGCGGAGATGGCCCGTCTGAACACGGAGGCCTTGGGTCTGCCGGGACCGACGAACGTGCTGGCTTTCCCCGCCGGCGGTTCGAGCCTGACCTCCTCGGCAGGGGAGGGGGAGGGCGGGCCCCTGCTCGGTTCCCTGGCCATTTCCCCGGAAACGCTGCTCCGCGAATGTCTGCTGTACGGGCAGGAGCCGGAGGAACACGCCCTGCGCCTGCTGGCCCACGGCCTGGCCCATCTGCTCGGGCACGATCACGGCCCGGTCATGGATGTCTTGTGCCGGAAGATGGAAGAAGCGGCGGAGGAGGAGTGGGCCGCGGCCTCGGGAAGCTTGTAACGATAAGAGATCGCGTATACACGTCGTGTTGCATCGGCTTGAGGGGAGACTTTGCTCTGGAAGGCAACTTTACTACAAGGTCATATTATGAAGAATTTGTCACGGTGCTGTATTGCGTTTTTGCTGCTGGTCTTTTCGTCCGCCTGTTCGGTGCATATGGCGGCCACGCAGCCGAGCAGAAAAAATGTGGATCTCTTCCGTCCAGGTACGCCACGTGCCCAATTGCTGGCGGAATTCGGCAATCCGGTTGCCGGTGAAGAGAAAGACGGCAAGCGCATGGATATCTTTCGCTTTCGCCAGGGCTACAGCGGAGGGGCGAAAGCCGTGCGAGCCGTCACGCACGGAGTCATGGACGTGTTGACCATAGGCTTGTGGGAGGTTGTCGGCACACCGGTGGAAGGCGTGGCCGACGGTGAAGATGTGGCTTATCAAGTTACTTACGATACCAACGACTGTGTGGCTCAGGCCCTGCCGCTCACGACCGGGGATGGGGGCAGGGGCGGTTCCCCGGGAGGCCCTTCGCCGCACGCATCCGGCGACTCACTGGACAGAGGTCGCTGACCGCGGGGGAGAGCGCACAGAAAGCGCTTGCCGGGCCGGACACGGCCGGTCTATACCATACCGTGTTTGGCCGGCTCGTTCGCCCCGGGCGCGCCCCATATAACATAACGGAGTTTCCATGAGCCAATCCCCGGCCCTTCTTGAAGAAACATTGCCCGCCGAGAGCGCCGCGCGCGTCACGGCCATCGTCGCCGGCATCAACCTGGACGATCCGGCTCTGTCCGTGACCTTCGGCACGGAAACCATGAACGATATCGCCCGCTTCGCCGACGGGCTTCTGGAGCAGGTCCGGGCCAAGGACGCCGGTCCCGTGGGCAAGGATCTCACCGAGCTCATGCTCACGGTCAAAGACGTGGACTTCGAATCCCTGGCCAAGGACAAGAAGGGGATCATGGAGCGCATTCCCCTGGTGGGTTCGCTCTTCAACTCCGCCGAGCGCACCTTGGCCCGTTTCAAAACCCTGGCCGAGCAGGTCGAAGTGATTACCGGCAAGCTTGATGAGGCCATGATCGGCCTGTTGCGCGACATCGAGATTCTGGAACAGCTTTACGAGCATAACAAAAATTTCCACCAGAACCTTACCCTGTACATCGAGGCCGGCAAACAACGCCTGGAAACGGCCCGTACAGTGGATCTGCCCAAGCTCCAGGCCGAGGCCGGCGAAGACGGCATGGCCGCCCAGCGGGTGCGCGACTTCGCCGAGCGGATCAACCGCTTCGAGCGCCGGCTGCACGACCTGCAAATCTCGCGTACCATCACCGTCCAGACCGCGCCGCAAATCCGGCTGATCCAGAACAACAACCAGACCCTGGCCGAGAAGATCCAGACCGGCATTCTTTCGACTATTCCGATCTGGAAGAGCCAGATGGTGCTGGCCCTTTCCCTGCATGGGCAGCAGAAGGCCGTCGAGTTGCAGAAGAACGTGGCCGACACCACCAATGAGTTGTTGCGCAAGAACGCGGCCATGCTTGAAGGCGCGACCGTGGAAACCGCCAGGCAGGTGGAGCGCTCCATGGTGGATGTGGAAACCCTGCGCGAAGTGCATCAGAAGCTCGTCAACACCATTGAGGAAACCCTGCGCATCGCTCAGGAGGGCCGCAGCCGTCGCCAGAGCGTGGAAAAAGAGCTGGCCGGCATGGAGAACGACCTGCGGGCCAAGCTCACCGGTCTCGCGGCTTCCGGAGCCAAGGCCGCCGTAGCCCACGCGGCCGGGAAATCTCCGGAAGGCGGTTCGGACGGCTGATATGGACGACGATTCCCTTCGCGGCTTTATCAACAGGGTCTTCGATGAGGCCAAACGAACCGCCGTGGGCATCGGGATGCGCTTTGTGGTCCACGCCACGGCTTTGGCCTGCTGGGCCTGGGCCGGCGCGGCGCACGGCTTTTCCTTCTGGTCGTATATCGGGCTGATTTGCCTCGTGCCGCGCGGCATATCCGCGACGGCGTCCTGGGTGCTGCCCACGGCCGTGGGCGCGGCCCAGACGGCCCTGCTCATAGGGCAGGGAATGCCGCCGGGCGTGGCCCTGTTTTTCGGTGGTCTGCAAACCTGGATCCAGCGGCTGTTCGATCAAAAGGGGCGGATCGGCTGGGAATGGATCGCGGCCCCGCTGGTCTGCCTGGGGGTGGGCTTTCTGGCGGAACAGGCGCCTTACGCTGTATTCGGGGCGTTTGCCGTGGCCGGCGCGGCCGCACAGGTGCTGTACGGATTTTTTCGTCTGTCGCCGCAATTGCGCGGGCGTCTGGCCGGCCTGCAGAAAGCCCTGCGACTTCGCCTGGAAGACAGAACCCTGCCGACTCCGTTGCAGGCCCCCTTGCGCCGGCTGGTCGGCCAATTGGGGGTCTACCATACCCGCTGCAAGCGGCCCGGCAAGGAGGCCCTGCCCCTGGCCAAGGCTGCGGATGATATTTTGGCCCAACTCATGCGTTTGAAAAACCGGGCCCTCCCCGAGTCATGGGACGCGTCGGCCGGCCGGACCTTTACGGCCGTGGATAAACTGAACGAGGAACTGCACACCCGGCTTGCCGCGATGGGGCCGCTGCCGGTTGAGGAAGACCTCCCGCGGGATCCCCTGGAGCGGTTCTACGCTTCGGGTCTGGACCTCGCCCGCAAGCGGGAGGGCCTGCCGGAGGCCTTGCACAGGCAGGTGGACGGCATCGTCACGGGAGTGGAGCGGATCATCGCCTGTATGCGCTCCGATCCTGCCGACATAGCACCCGGCACGCGCTTCTTGAACCGCTACCTGCCGGCGGCCCACCGTGTGGTGGATGAGTATGCGCGTCTGGCTTCAGCAGGCGGGGAGCAAGCCCGGGTTTCAGCCCAGGCCGAAGAAGTCCTGGAGCGCCTGGCCCAGGCCTTCGCCGCCGAGCACGGCCGGCTTCTGGAGAACGACACTATGAGTTTGAGCGCGGAATTGAAAGTGTTGGACAAGCTCTTGCAGATGGACGGAAAATAAGCGGCGAAAGAATTCGTCTTGCGCATGAATGGAGCCGGTGGAAACGCCGGCTCCATTCGTTTGAGGCAGTGCTCTAGGTCCTGTCGACATTCACTTAAGCCAGAGCAGGATGGCGGCCAGTTGAACAAAAGCCATATAGGAAACCGCCATCTTGCTATATCGTGTGGCAACACTCCTGAAGTGTTTCATCTTGCCAAACATTCTTTCGATAACATTGCGTTCTTTATATAAAAACTTATCGTATGCACGGGTTTCTTTTCTGGCGCTCCGGGGAGGAATAACCGGCTCGGCATCCATCGCCTGAATTTCAGCGACAATATAATCCGCGTCATAGCCTTTGTCCGCTAACACTACGTTTGCGACCTCGCCAGAGAGGAGAGGCAACGCCTGCGGGTGGTCCGACTTTTCACCACCCGTCAAAATGAACTTCATCGGGTTCCCAAGGGCGTCGGCCAGAGCATGAATCTTGGTTCCAAAGCCTCCCCTGG
>JAVBQP010000092.1:0-17620 GCA_031548905.1 Desulfovibrio sp.
ACTATTGTCGTGAAGGCTTACTTGTCTGGGCCGGCCGGCCGGCAGCATTTATCTGAAATTTTTGGCTATACTACGGCAAGTATCAGCAACTGGGTTCGAGAATACAAAAAAGAAACTCGTCTTGTTCCACGCCCTTCTGGACACAGAAGGGCGATATTCACCGACGTTGAGCTGAAACAACTTTCAGAACTGTTGGATAAGAATGTTGATCCGACGTTGGCTGAAATAAAAGAATATTTTGACAAGTCGTGTTCTTTGGTCGCTATCCACAAGACACTTATAAAGCTCGGATTTGTCTTCAAAAAAACTCTGAAGGCAAGCGAGCAAGAACGCGAGGACATAGCGTGTCAACGTGAGCAATGGCGAAAATTTCAGGCCGAAGTTGCGTCTTGCAGATTACTTTTTCTCGATGAATCCGGTGTCAAGACTAATATGACCCGTCTGTATGGGCGGGCCGGAAAAGGCAAACGTTGCTATGACAAAGCGCCGGATGGGCGATGGGAAACTGTAACAGTGTTATCCGCAATACGTCTTGATGGAGAAACCGAGAGTCTTATGTTTGAAGGTGCTGTGGACCGCAAAATGTTTGAAGCATATATCGAGCAAGTCCTCGGCCCGAGCCTGCGAGCCGGAGACATTGTTGTAATGGACAACCTTGGCTCACACAAATCACAAGCTGCTCAAGAATTTGTCGAGTCACGCTCCGCCAAATATCTGTTTTTGCCCGCATACAGTCCCGATTTTAACCCCATCGAAAAGATGTGGAGCAAGATAAAGCAGATATTGCGGGGCATAAAAGCACGTACACAAGAAGAACTTTTTGCAGCCGTCGCAAAAGCCCTGAGCATGGTCACTGCGGACGATGCTCAGGGTTGGTTTGAATCTTGTGGATATGTAAAATCTTAAAGTTAAAAGGCTCTAGGGGGGATTCATTTTATATCTTACAAATAAAAATAGACACTGCAAAGCCGCTGTGAGAGAGCGGGAAAAGGGCGGCGCAGCACACGCTGCCGTCGAATCGGCGCGGCTTATGAGAACAGACAGGCAGAGAACAGGACGGCGCATTCCCCGGCGATGATGGCGCAACCGAAAAAGTCGCCGCTCAGGCCGTTTTCGCGACGGGCGACGCGGGCCAGAAAGATGAGGGCAAGAGCGAGCAGGGAGGTGGAGGCCGCGAGCAGGGCCGGGACATCTCGGGCGGGCAAACAGATGAAGGGCACGAACAGGGCGCAAACCAGGGCGACGAACAAGCTCGGGCCTTTGGGCGCGCCGCAAATGATGGTGCCGAGCCCGGCCCGGGGGTGGGCCGGCGCGAGCAGGGTCAGAGCGATGGGGGCGCACCGGCCGAATACCGGCGCGAAGATCAGCGCCCCCTGCCGATCGGGGGAAAGTCCCAAGAATGCCACGGCCGCGCATTGCCCCAGAACGACCAGGATAAGGCCGAGCACGCCGAACGCGCCGTTCCGGCTGTCTTTCAGCACGGCCCGGAAGCCCTCGCCGGTTTTGCCGCTGCCGAGGGCGTCCAGAACATCGGCCAGACCGTCGTAATGCAGGGCGCGGGTCAGGCGGGCCAAGGCCGCCACCCAGGCCACGGCCCAGAGCATGACGCCCAAGTTCGCCGGCGCGAAATACAGAAAGGGCAGCCCGAGCAGCAGCCCAAGCGCGAGGCCCGCGACCGGGTACCAGACGCAGGAGCGGCGCATGGCCTCCAGAGAGGCGGCGCGGGCCGGGGCCAGGCAGGTCAAGAACCCAAGGGCCAGAAGAAAAAGGAAACCCTGCCGGCGCAGAAAACCGCGCGGCAGGGGAGTTTCCCGGTATTCCGGCCGGGCCGGGTCCGTCATTGGGCGGCCTTGGTGTCGGAGATGTTGAAGGCCAGGGAATACAGGTGGTGGAAGAAGTCCACGTATTCCACGAAAACCTCGTCCGGAACAAAAATTCGGGCCGGGGCATAGTTGAGGATGCCCTTGATGCCGGCTTCCACCAGATAGTTGGCCGCGCGCTGGGCGCGCTCCGGCGGAGTGGTGATGATCCCGATGTTGACGTTCATATCCGCCACCCGCTCTTTCAGCCTTCTGGTGCAGACCACTTCTATGCCGGAGATTTCTTCGCCGATTTTGAAGGGATCGCAGTCAAAGGCGCCGACGATATGAAAACGGCGCTCGGCGAAGTCCCGGTGGCTCAAGAGGGCGCGGCCCATGTTGCCCACCCCGACGAGTACGCAATTCCAGACCCGGTCGATGCCGAGAGAGGCGCGGATGGAGGCGATCAGGTCGGAGACGTTGTACCCGACGCCGCGAACGCCGAACTCGCCGAAGTAGGTCAAATCCTTACGGATTTGCGATGCGTTGACGCTGCAGGCCTTGGCCAGGGGCTCCGAGGAAATGACCTCGGTGCCGTCCCGCTGCAAGTTTTCCAACACCTGAAGATACACGGACAGGCGTTGGATGGTGGCGCGGGGGATATGTTCGCTTTTGAGGGACATGGCGGATTCTTTATTGAAAAAGAGAGGCCGAGCACAAACAGCCGCGGCCTCTCTTCGTTGTGCTGTCGGGAATTAGGCGCCCAGGGGGTTCATGAACAGAAGGATCAGGTTCACAACCAGGGCGTAAATGGCCAGAGATTCGATGAAGGCCAGACCCAGAATGAGGGTCACCATCAGCTTGCCGCCGGCTTCGGGGTTACGGGCGGTGCCTTCGCAGGCGGCTTTCAGGCCGAGGCCCTGGCCGATGCCGCAGCCGGCGGCCGCGATGGCCTTGCCGATGGCGGCCGCCAGATAGGTGGTGCCGAGGGCGCCGGGGTCGGAGATGCCGGCGGCGGAGGCCACGCCGGAGAAGCCGAGCAGGGCAACCATGGTCAGAAGGCCGGTGAGAAGTTTGCGCATGGAATTCTCCTTGCAGTTATGTGTTGTGGTCGCAGTTGACCATTCCCCACGAAGTGAACCCGTTTTATACCCGGGCGCGGTTCGCCGACCTAGTGGGCATGCTCCATGGCGCCCTGCAGATAAATGGCGGTCAGCATATAGAAGATGAAAGCCTGCAGCACCTTGGCGATGAAGAACAGGAAATAGGCGGGCAGGGTGGCCCCGATAGGGGCCATGATGAAGAACAGCAACAGCACGATTTCCTCGCCCCGAATATTGCCGAACAGACGGAGCGTGAGCGAGAGGGGGCGCGCGATATGGCTGATCAACTCGATGGGCAGCATGAGCGGCGCGAGCGGCAGCATCGGGCCCATGAAATGCTTGATGTAGCCGGGCCCCCAGGTGCGCAGGCCCACGTAGTTGTAGTACAGAAACACGAAGACGGCCATGGCCGCGTTGGTGTTCACGTTGGCTGTGGGCGCGTCGCACCCCGGCACGAGGCCGAGCAGGTTCTGCACCAGGATGAAGAGGAAGATACCGCAGAGAATGGGCATGATCTTGCGGGCTTTTTCCCCGCTCATGCCCACGGCGAACTCCTCAAGCCCGCCGATGACGACCTCCATGATGTTCTGCAGGCCCGTGGGCACCATCTTCATGCGGCCGCGCAGAACAAGGCCGGAAGCGAACAAAATAGCCATGGCGACCCACGTGTAGAACACGTGTTTCATCGGCTCCTCGATTCCGACCAACGTGGAAATCAGTACCGGATGCTCAATGCCTGCCGCCATGTGTCAGCCTCCTTCCGCGGGTTTCCGAAAAATTCGCGCCACACTCCAAATAAGAACCACCAGAACGCTCGTCAGCAATCCGACCAGGGGCGGCACCACAGGCGCGTCCAAAAGGCCGATGAGGACGAACAAGGTCAGGCCCGTGATCAGCAGCTTGGCGAGAAAGCCGATATACAGCTTGATTCCCAAGGCCGCGCTGAACTCCCGACGGATGTGGGCCTGCCCGAACCGGGCCAGATGCCAGAAATTGCCCACGGAAAGCGTCGCGCCGATGCCGAAATACAGGGGCCACAATGTCAGGGGCCATGCAATCAGGCCCACTGCCAAGCCCGCTCCGGCAATAAGAATCTGTACCCCGAGCAGGCGGCGGATTTCCGCCGAAACAAAGCCGCGCTTATGCAGGGCCGTTTCCATCTTTCCGAGAAGATTTATCGGCATCGGCCTTGTCTTTGTCGGGCGCCTGCCCGGGCTCCTCTTCTTGCTGCGAGGCGGCCAGGCGCTTGGTGTCCGTATACACGTTTTTGAACCCGGCCACAATCCCGCAAACCAGAAGCAGCATGAACAACCACGGCCGGGTGTCGAGCCATTTGTCCAGAAAGTAGCCGGCGACGGCGCCGACCACAATGCCGCTGACCAGGTGCAACCCAATGGAGCCGGCCTTGGCCAAACCGTTCAGATATTCCGGATCGGTGATTTTGAACAGTTTCTTCAGCAGCATCTTACCGCTCCGCGAGCGGGCCGTTTCCGGTATCGGCCGGGGCGGTTCTCGTGCTTTTGTTCACAAACAAGCTGCTCTCTAGCATGAGAAACCGCGCTCGTCAATTGTTCGCGCCGCTTTTTTTGCGCGCCGGCCCGGCCTTGACACGGGTCGCGTTTCCATACATAAAAACACAACGCAATTTACCGGGAGGCCCCATATGTGGGATATTTTCGTGCATCGCCTGAACTTTTCCCCGGACGCCGTCGTGGGTGTTTCCCTGATCGGCATTTATTTTGTGATCATCGTGTGGGCCGCCGCCATGCGCATCAAGCGCGGCGAGCACATGCACCACTAATTGTTTACGGGCAAACTCTCGACCTCGTCGCTTTCGGGGCATAGCCGGTTGCGCGGCGTCGAGTGAATATGCCGCGCGTTCAGGTGCGCCCTGAGCGCGCGGCTTTTTTACCGGCGGGTTTTTGTGGGAAAATGCGTTTCTGTCCGGCAAAGTCCTTGACTTCTATCAACGCCGGGTATACAACCCGCTTTCTCTTTTCCTGGAGGAAATCTGAATGTACGCGATTATCGAGACCGGCGGGAAGCAATACCGCGTTGAAGAAGGCGCCAAAGTGCGCGTTGATTCTCTGGCCGCCGAAGTCGGCGCCGAAATTTCCCTGGACAAGGTGCTGATGCTCGGCGGCGGCAAGACGTCCGTGGGCACTCCCCTCGTTTCCGGCGCCAAGGTTACGGCCAAGGTTCTGGAACACGGCCGGGGCGACAAGATCCGCGTGTTCAAAAAGTGGCGCCGCAATGACTCGCGCCGTATGCAGGGGCACCGGCAGAACTACACCGACATCCAGATCACGGCCATCACGGCCTGATTCGCCAAGGAGCGCACGATATGGCACATAAAAAAGCAGGCGGCAGTTCGCGTAACGGTCGCGACAGTCAGGGGCAGCGCCGCGGTGTGAAGCGTTTCGGCGGTCAGAACGTCATTTCCGGCAACATCATCGTGCGCCAGCTCGGCACCCGGGTGCACCCCGGCACGGGCGTGGGCATGGGCCGCGATTACACCATCTTCGCCACCTGCGACGGCGTGGTGAAGTTTGAAAAGTACACCCGCAAGAACCGGGTTCAGACCCGTGTGCATGTGGTGCCCAGAGCCCAATAGCGTTTGGGTTTTGGAGTGTTTCGGGGCAAAGGCCGTGCGCTTTTGCCCTTTTTCTATATGGAAAGGTAGCCTATGCGATTCGTGGATGAAGCGGTCATTACCGTGCGTTCCGGCAAGGGCGGGCACGGCTGCGTGTCGTTCCGCCGGGAGAAATTCATGCCCCGAGGGGGGCCGGACGGCGGCAACGGCGGCAACGGCGGCAACGTGCTGGTGCGCGCCTCCTCCCGCCTGCACTCCCTCTACGACTTTCGCCTGAAACGCCTGTACGAGGCGGAAAACGGCAGACCCGGCCAAGGCTCCCAGTGCCACGGCAGAAATGCCGCGGATCTCGCGCTGGAACTGCCGGTCGGCACCCAGGTCTATGTGCTGGAGGCCGGACAACGCGGTCGATTGCTGTGCGATCTCTCCGAAGACGGCATGGAAGCCGTGGTCGCCCACGGCGGCCGGGGCGGCAAGGGGAACGAGCACTTCAAAAGCTCCACCATGCGCGCGCCGCGTTTCGCCCAGCCGGGTGAGCCGGGCGAGGAGGCGACCCTCGGCCTGGAGCTGAAGATTCTGGCCGACTGCGGCCTGCTCGGCCTGCCCAACGCGGGGAAGTCCACTTTTATTTCCACGGTGTCCGCCGCCAGGCCGAAAATCGCCCCGTATCCCTTCACCACTCTGGAGCCCAACTTGGGCGTGATGCTCGACGACGCCGACCCGACCCGGCGCATGGTCATCGCGGACATTCCCGGCCTGGTGGAAGGAGCTCACCTGGGCACCGGCCTGGGGCACAGGTTTTTACGCCACGTGGAGCGCAACCGTTTTCTGCTCCACATTCTGAGCGCCGAAGACACGGGCGGGGACAACCCCTTTGCCGGTTTCGACCTGATCAACGCCGAACTGGCCCTGTTTGACGAAGAACTGGCCCGCCGGCCCCAGTTGCTGGTCATCAACAAGATCGACCTGCTCGCCGGGGAGGAGCGTGAAGCCCTGAGCATTCTGGCGGAAAGCCGGGGCCTGCATGTGTTTCTCATTTCCGCCAAAACCGGCGAGGGCCTGGAACCGTTGCTGGAAGCCATGTGGCGGCTGCAGGCGGAAACGGCCGCAGCGTCTCCGCTGGAAGAGTTCACCGGGCGCCGACCGTTTATGCCGGAGGACGCCGAAGAGGCGGACAGCGTTGCGGGAGAAGGGCCGGAGTTCGTGTACCGGCGTTGAGGACTTCCCCTCAGACACTTCCCGTCAAATGTCGCGGGCGCGGTTGACCACGGAAAAGACTGTGGTATATATATTCCCGATAACGAGTTGTCGGTTTTCCCGCCACAGGGATTGTATCCACTTTTTTTCAGGTCATACCAATGAAGCGACTGCGTGTTCTCATAGCGGAGGACGAGCCTGTGGGCGCCGACCTGCTGGGCGCTCTTGTCGAGCAGGAGGGGCACCTTGTCTGCGGCATGGTGCGGCGCGGGTCGGAAGTACCGGCAGCCGTGGCCGAGTGCCGGCCCGACGTGGTGCTGATGGACGTTCACCTGGCCGATGACGTAACCGGCATTTCCGTCACCCGCAAGCTTCTCCGGCAGACCTCGGTGCCGGTGGTGGTCATCTCCGGCACCGACAGCCGGGAAGAGATGGAAGCCATCGCCGCGAGCGGGGCTTTGGGCTTCATCAAAAAGCCCGTGTCCCTCGACGAGTTGCGGGTCAACCTGCGTCTGGCCCTGCACCAGAATGAGGTGCTGCAAAAACTCCGCTCCAGCGAGCTCCTGCATCGGAGCATCTTCGACAACGCCGCCGTGGGCATCTATGTCGGGCACCCCGACGGCTACTACCTTTCCGCCAACCACGCCTTTTCCGAAATGCTCGGCTATGCCGGGCCGGCCGAACTGCTGCGCCAGGTACACTCGATGGACGAGCAGGTCTACGAGGAGCGCGGCCGGCGGGCGGTTCTGCTGCAACGTCTGCATTATGGCGAACCGGTGCGCGACTTCGAGTCCGCCGTCCTGGGCCGCGACGGGGACTTGATCTGGGTGGCCGAACACGTCACTCCCGCCCTGGACGAGGACGGTGAGCTGATCCACTACGAGGGCGTGGTCATCAACATCACGGATCGCAAGCGGGCCGAGGATTCCCGCAATCTGGCCTACAACCTGCTGCAAAACACCATCGACGCCATTGCGGGCGGCATCGTGGTGACCGACCTGGAAGGCAACATCATCCTGTCCAACAAATCGTTCTCGGCCGGCATGTCCAGGTACTGTTCAGACGGGGCGCTACGGCTTTCCGGCCGGTCGGCCGGCATATTCGAGCGCTTCCAGGCCGCTTTCGACAGGTTCGGGGCCGAAGCGGTGCTCAGCGAGCGGGTCCGTTTTGCCTGCTCCGGCGCGGAGGCTCTTGTGGACATGAGCCCCTACCTGACGCATACGGGTGATCTGCTTGGCGCGGTGTTGCTGATTCGTCCATCGGACGCCACCTCCGTCACAGTCGCAGCGCTTCCTTGATGGTCCGCCCAAATCCGGCCAGATCCTGAATGACCGTGACTCCGGCCGCTTCCAGGGCCGCGACCTTGTCCGCTCCCTTGCCCTTGCCCCCGGAAATGACCGCGCCGGCGTGTCCCATGCGCTTGCCGGCCGGGGCGTGCAGCCCGGCGATGAAGCCGAATACGGGCTTGGGGTAGGAGGTTTCCCGAATATAGGCGGCGGCCCGTTCTTCCGCGTCACCGCCGATTTCGCCGATCAGGCAGACCGCGCCTGTTTCCCCGTCTTCCCTGAAGAGCTTGAGCACGTCCACAAAATCCAGGCCCGCCACCGGGTCGCCGCCGATGCCCAGACAGGTGCTTTGCCCGACCCCGAGTGAAGAGAGTTGGTACACCGACTCATACGTCAGAGTGCCGGAGCGGCTGACGATGCCCACGGGCCCGCGTGTGTGGATATAGCCGGGCATGATGCCGATTTTGCAGCGATCCACGCTGGTCACGCCGGGGCAGTTGGGGCCGAGGAGCAGGGCGCCGTGAGCATCCATGAAGGCCCGGCAGCGCACCATGTCGAGGACCGGAATATGCTCGGTGATCAGCACGCTCAGGCGGATGCCGGCCGCCGCGGCCTCGCAGGCGGAATCCGCCGCCGCGCCGGCCGGGACGAAGATGACGGAAACGTCCGCGCCGGTTTCTTTGACCGCCTCGGCCGCCGTATCGAAAACCGGCAGACCCAGAGCCGTGCTCCCGCCCTTGCCGGGCGTTACCCCGGCCACGATCTTCGTGCCGTATTCCAGCATTTTTTCGGCGTGGAACGAGCCTTCCCGGCCGGTCAGGCCGTGCACCACGATACGGCTGTGTTCGTCGACCAGAATGCTCATGGCCTGCCTCCGGCGGTTTGTTCCACAATCAGGCGCACGGCCTCGGTCATGTCGGAGGCCGACGTGAAGCCGAGTCCGCAGGAATCCAGCAACTCCCGCGCCTCGGCGACGTTGGTGCCTTCCATCCGGATGACCACGGGCAGGCGCAGGTCCATGCTCCGGGCGGCCTCGATGACCCCCCGGGCGACCACGTCGCAGCGCAGGATGCCGCCGAAGATGTTGATCAGCACGCCACGCACGCCGGGGTCGGCCAGCATGATCTCGAAACCGCGCCGCACGGACTCGACATCCGCGCCGCCGCCCGCGTCCAGGAAGTTGGCGGGCTCGGCCCCGGCCTGTTTGACCGCGTCGATGGTCGCCATGGCCAGGCCGGCGCCGTTGACCATGGTGCCTACCCAGCCGTTCAGGCGCACGTAGTTCACGCCCAATTCGGCGGCTTTGCGCTCCAGGGGGTCCATTTCGTCCAGGTCTTTCAAGACCGCGATGTCCGGGTGCCGGTAGAGCGCGCTGTCGTCAAAGGTGATTTTGGCGTCCAGGGGAATAAGGGCGCCGCTCCCGGTCTGGGCCAGGGGGTTGATTTCCAGAAGCACGGCGTCTTTTTCCAGGCAGAAGCGGACCAGCTTGTCAACCAGGGCGGCGCCGTCTTTCACCCGCGCGGCGTCCAGGCCGAGATGGAGCAGGGCGCGCCGGGCCTGGAAAGGCCAGAGGCGCAGGGCCGGGTCCAGGTTCAGGCTGAGGATGCGCTCGGGCCGGGCGGCGGCGGTTTCTTCAATATCCATGCCGCCGTCGGGGGAAGCCACCAGCGAGAGAGTCCGGTCCGCCCGGTTGAGGACAACGGCCAGATACAGCTCGCGGCGCAGGTCGACGCCTTCCTCCACCAGAACCTTGCGCACGAGCTTGCCCGCCGATCCGGTCTGGGGAGTGACCAGGGTCATGCCGATCATGCGTTCGGCGGCGGCGCGGACTTCGGCAGGGGTGGCGCAGAGCTTGGCCCCGCCGCCCTTGCCGCGCCCGCCCGCGTGGATCTGGGCCTTGACCATCCAGGGGCCTTTACCCAGCGCCCCGGCGGCTTCGAGGGCTTCTTCCGGGGTATGCGCGACAGCGCCGCGCGGCACGACAACCCCGTGCTCGGCGAGCAGTTCCTTGGCCTGGTGTTCATGGATATACATGAGGCCTCCCTGTGTCCGTCGTTCGGGGGTGCTTCCCCGTATCTCAGGCGGGGCGGGGGGAACGGGCCCCCCGCGGAATACGGTATCAACCGGCTTTATACAATCGATTGCTCCAGTCTTCCACGTCACCGGTTTCCAGGCGGCGGGCGAACAAGCGCTTCCAACTTTCGGCGAGAAAAGGCAGGGCGGACGCTTCGCCCAGGTCGGTCGGGTCCAGGCTGGGAGCGTGGAGCATCCGCAGCAAACGGGCCAGGGGCCAGTCGGGCAGGGGGCGCTCCTCAAGGGTCAGCGGGTCTCCCGCCCGGACGCTTCCTGGTTCAAGAACCCGGTAATACCAGCCGGTCAGCCCTTTTTCCTGCATGAGCAGGGAAACGTCCGGCCGGCCGAGACGGAAGTTGAGCTTCCAGCAGGGTTGCCGGGCCTGGGATACCTGCACCAGGGCCGTGCCCAGGCGAAAGGTGTCGCCAAGGTTGACAGTCGCCTCGGTCAAACCGGAGGTGGAGATGTTTTCTCCAAAAGCGCCGGGGACGCCCAGAAGCGGCAAGGGGCCGCAGTGCGCCCGCCAGAAGGCGTAATGGTCGAAGGGGTAGTGGTGCAGGGCCTTGTCGGGCCCGCCGTGGTGGCGGAGGTCGCCGTGGAAATCTCCGCCGATACCGTCGGCCGAGATGCCGACCGGGCCGGAGAGCGTTGTTTTCTCAATGCCGGTGGGGGAGCCGTCCGGGCCTATGCTTCCTTTGGCGCCCCGCAACAGGGCCGTGACGATGCAGGACATGGCGCTTCATTCTTTACCGGCCGGGGGCCGGGGCTTGGGAAAGACGGATCGCTTACGTGGTTGCGCTGTGCGGATAGGCCTTTCCATAGGTTTGCAGATGCCTGAGCACGGCGGGGAACACCTCGTCGGCCGAAAACTCGGTCAGGCACCGGATTGTGTCGCAGTTGTTTTTCTTGCAGGGGCGACAGTGAATGTTCAGGAATGCCTGGGTGTGCTCCGGGGCGGGAAAGGCCCAGCCGGTGCCCGTGGAGCCGAGGATGATGAAGCTCGGGGTACCCACGGCCACGGCCATGTGCCGGGGCGCGGAACAGTTGCCCAGGTGCAGGGCGGCCCGCTCGATGAGCGCGGCCACAGTGCGTAAGGGCATGAGCGGCGGGGTATGTACCCGATCCTTGCAGCGGCACAACAGGCGCAGGTCGTGGGTGTAATCTTCCTCGCCGGGGCCGCAGGTCAGGACGAAGTGCAGGGCCGGGTCGGCCTCGGCCAGCTTGTCCATGAGCGCGGCGTAATGCCCGGCGGGCCAGCGCCGGGTGGGGTGGCGGTGGGTGGCGTCCACGCTGATGAAGGGAGCGCCCTTGGGCATGAGCCCGGCCAGAACGGCGGCCGCGTCGGCGCGTTCCGCGTCGCTCAGGTACAGAGCGGGACGTTCGCCGGCCGGAGTGATCCCGAGGGGGGCCAGGACGCCCGCTTTGTAGTGCGCGGCATAGCCCGGCTTGGGCTGCGTGTAGTGGGTATACAACAGGCGCTGGAACCAGCGGGGCGGATAGGAGAGGCGCAGGGGCGCGTTGGAAAGCATCACCACCCAGCGACACCGGGGCAATTGCTGGAAGTCGACGACCAGATCGAACCCTTCGGCCGCGATACTCCGATAAAAGCGAAATTCGTGGAGCAGGGTGGGCAGGGCTTTTTTGTCCAGTTCCCAGATTTTCGTGATGTGCGGGTTACCCTGCAGCATGGGGGCGCACTTCTTTTCGGTAAAGAAGTGAATTTCCGCCCCGGGGAAACGCTTGGCCAGGAGTTCCACGGAAGGTGTCGCCAGCAGGACGTCCCCCAATTGGCGGAGCTGGCAGACAAGAATTTTCCTGACGGTCGCGTCCAGGCGGGCGGCGGACGGATCGGGCCGGCGACGAGACATGAGACGCCTTTTCTGTGTTACAGCGGACCGATTTCAGACGCGATGCGCAGGCAAACGTCCGCCTTGTTCAAGGTATATAGATGCACACCGGGAGCGCCGTTTTCCAGAAGGCGGCGGGTCTGCTCCACGGCAAAGGCGACCCCGGCTTCACGCACGGCCTCGGCTCCGCCTTTTTCGTGGGCCTCTTCCAGGGCGAGATATAGTTTCGCGGGAATGTTGCAGCCGCTCAGGAAAAGGATGCGCTTCAGCGATTCCAGGCTCTGCACCGGCAGAACACCCGGCAGGATGGGCGCTGTTGTGCCCAAGGCACGCATGACCTCTACATAAGCCACATACTCCCGGTGGTCAAAGAAAAGTTGCGTCACGGCAAAGTCCGCCCCGGCGGCGAGTTTGTCCGCGGTGGCCCTCCGATCCGCGGCGAAGCTCGGGGATTCCGGGTGCGGGTGCGGGTAGGCGGAAACGCCGATGGAGAACTCCGGGAATTCCCGGCGCACGAAGCGGACCAGATCCGCGGCGTGAACGAACTCGCCAAAGGCCTCGCCGGCGGGTTGGTTTTGCGGCAGGTCTCCCCGCAGGGCCAGGACGTTCTCTACCCCGGCCTCGCGCAGGCCGCCCAGGAATTCGCGCAGATAAGCGGCGTCCGCTCCCACGCAGGTCAGGTGGGCCATGGGCGTCAGGCCTTCCGCGGCCAGAGCGGCGGTCAGCTCAAGGGTGTTGCCGCGCGTGGAGCCCCCCGCCCCGTAAGTAACGGAAACAAAAAGCGGGTCTGCGGCCTTGAGCCGCTCCGCCGTTTCAAGAAAACCCGGCCACAGGGCGCGATCCTTGGGGGGAAAAAATTCCAGGGACAGAAACGGGCGCTTGGCGCGGATGCGTTCGGTGACGGCGTCGATAATTCGCATAAATTCCTCTCGCGGATAGTCTTTCGGACATCATATCAATATAGCTTGATATGTCAATATATCTTGTTGTAGACCGGAAAACGCGCTATATCCGGGGGCGACGAAGGGAGCGAACCAGCATGAGGACCGGTGGAAATTGCTTGCGATACGGGCTCGTCGCCGTTCTTGCCCTGTGCCTCTGGCCGGTTCCGGCCTTGCTGCAGGCGTGGCCGGCGCGCGCGGAAACGTTGACCTGGCGCGAACACAAGCCGGGCTTGGAAGTGGGTGAGCAGCCCACGTCCGGCGGCCTGAGAATTTTGCGTATCGACCCGGCCCGGTGGGAGTTCAGCCTGCACATGGCCTCCCGCGACGGCGCTTCGCTCAGCCTGGGCGAGTGGGCCCGCCGGCAGGGGCTGGAAGCCGGGATCAACGCTTCTATGTACCTGCCGGACAACAAAACCAGCACCGGCTACATGCGCGGGCACGGGCACGTCAACAACCCCCGCGTGGGCGGCCGCCTGGGCGCCTTTTTCGTCGCCGAGCCGGGCCAGACCGCACCTCCTTCCCTTCCCCCCGCAGCCATCTACGAGCGGGAAACCCCGGACCTGGACCGCCTGCTTGAAGGCTATTCCGTGGTGGTGCAAAACTACCGGCTCATCGACAGCGCCGGCACAATCCTCTGGGCCTCCGGCGGCCCGCTGCACAGCATCGCCGTTGTGGCCGAAGACACTTCCGGGCGGATTCTTTTCGTCCTGGCGGCCGCGCCCATGCCGGCCGCCGACTTCGCCGCGCTGTTGCAACGTTGCGACCTGGCCCTCAAGGCGGTCATGTACGTGGAGGGCGGCGCCCAGGCCGGCATTTTCCTGCGCGAGCATGGGCCGGACGCTCCGGTCACGGTCTGGAAAGGCCGCCAGAGCCTGCTCAACCTGGACGGCAACCCGGCCGCGCCCCTGCCCAACATCATCGGCATCCGGCCGCGCCCGGGCGAGTAACCGGCCGGCATAAACACTCCATTTCCATTCTCGCGCCCGAATGGGCGCGGCGCCTGTCCGTCCTGCGGCTTTGCGCCACGCGCCTCGTTATTTTTCGGCGGTCTGTGTCCGCGCCCGGGGCAGAAAGAAGCAGGCCAGGATGAACAGGACGCAAGCCAGAACAACTCCGGCGTGAAAGCCCCACTCAACCCCGTTGGCGTCGATCAGAGTGGTAAAGAGCAGGGGGGCGATGGTTTGCCCGGTGCGCAGGAGCATACCGTTGGCCGCCATGACCGAGGCCCGCAGTTCCTTGGGCGCGCTTTTGGCCAGCTCGGCCTGCAGGTTGGGGATGTTCAGCCCCTGCCCGAGGCCGTAGAAGAAAATCGGCACGAGCAGCATCCAGAAAGCGGAAACCAGGGGCATCAGCACCAGCGAGGCGATGTAGCAGAGTTGCGCCGTCATAAGCAGGCTGCGCAGGGGGAAGCGCTGTGAAAGCTTGCCCGTGAACGGGGCCACGCAGGCCGCCCCGGCCGAGGAGGCCACCAGAAGCATACCGATGACCCCGGCGCTCTGCTGGAACTTGTGCGCCCCGAGCATCGGCAGACAGGTGATCACCGGGCCGTAGAGCATGGCGAAAGTCAAAAAGGTCAGGGTCAGGAGCAGGCTGATCCGCGGCTCGGCCACGGCGTGCAGCAGCCCTTTGAGCGGCTGGGGAACGGGCCGGCCGGCCTCCGGTTTGCTCAGAGGGACGCGCAGGGCCAGAAAGAGCACCGGCAGCGAGGTCAGGGGCAACAGAAAGGCCGGCCGCCAGTGCTGGTCCCCGAGTATGCCGCCCAAAAAGGGGAAGATTGCCGTGCAGATGCTCAACAGGGTCATGTTCCAGCCGATGTACTTCGACAACTCTTCGCCGTTGAAGGTGTCGGCCAGGATGGCTACGTTCAGGGTGCCGAACGAGGCCGCGCCAACGCCTTGAATAAAGCGCAGGAAAATGAGCGAGTGGAAATTCGGCGCGGCCGCGCAGCCCGCCCCGGCCAGGCAGAAGATGATTAGCGAGGGAATGAGCACGGCTTTGCGGCCGTAGCGATCCGCCAGGATTCCCCCCAGGGGCGTGAAAAAAATCCCCGGCAGGGTGAAGGCGGAAATGACCAGCCCCACGTGCGAGAGGGAAACGTCGAAGGTCTTGGCGAGGAATGGCAGAAGCGGCATGATGCTGCTCACGCCGATAATCATGCTGTAGGTGCAGCCGTAAGCCAGGAGGGTGGCCCCCCGGGCCGGGTTGGAGCCCTGCCTCGCTTGGGTCACAACTTTTTGCCCAGCAGTTCGTTGACCAGGGCCGGGTTGGCCTTACCCTTGGTTTTCTGCATGACCCGGCCGACAAAGAAGGACATCAGCTTGGTCTTGCCGCCGCGATAGGCTTCCACTTCGGCCGGGTTTTCGGCCAGAACGGCATCCACGGCGCCTTCCAGTTCGGAGGAATCCGAGACCTGGAGCAGGCCGCGTTCCTTGGTCAGGGCTTCCGCCGAGGCGCCGGTCTCGAAGAGTTCCGGGAAGAGATCATGGGCGATGCGCAGGCTGATCAGCCCGCCGTCCACGATTTTGGCCAGTTCGGCCAAGCCTTCGGGGGTCATGCCGGCCTCGCGGGGGGCGAGGCCGCGCGCGCCGCATTCGCGCAGGAATTCCCCGAGCATCAGGGAGGCCGTGCGCTTGGCCGGCCCGCCGGCCGCGACGGCCCGC
Organism: Desulfovibrio sp.; assembly: GCA_031548905.1. Classification (GTDB taxonomy): domain Bacteria; phylum Desulfobacterota; class Desulfovibrionia; order Desulfovibrionales; family Desulfovibrionaceae; genus Frigididesulfovibrio. The sequence continues at coordinate 15,503 of JAVBQP010000092.1, forward strand.
TCGAAGAAGTCGGCGGCTTCGCGGGTGCCGACCAGCACGGCCGCGTCGTCGGCGGAAAGCTCGTATTGCGCCGTCAGGCGGGCCTTGCGGGCTTCGGGCAGTTCCGGCATGGCCGCGCGCCAGGCTTCAAGATCGGCCTTGCCCACCAGCACCGGGGGAAGGTCCGGGTTGGGGAAGTAGCGGTAGTCGTGGGCGTCCTCTTTGGAGCACATGGCCTGGGTGACCTGCTTCACGGAGTCGAACAGCCGGGTTTCCTGAAGGATGGGCGCGCCGTCCTCCAGGCAGGCTTCCTGGCGGGAAATCTCGTAGGCCACGGCCCGCTGGATGTTGCGGAAGGAGTTCAGGTTCTTGGTTTCCGTGCGGGTGCCGAACTCGCTCGCGCCTTTGGGGCGCAGCGAGACGTTGGCGTCGCAACGCATACTGCCTTCTTCCATGTTGCCGTCGGTCACGTCCAGGGCCACGAGGATGGCGTGGATTTGGCGCATGTATTCGGCCGCTTCCTCGGCGCTGCGGATGTCCGGCTCGCTGACGATCTCGATCAGCGGGGTGCCCGCCCGGTTGAGGTCCACCAGGGTCATGCCGCCCTGGCCGTGGACGCACTTGCCGGCGTCGTCCTCAAGATGGATGCGGGTGATGCCGATGCGCCGGGTCTCTCCGTTGACCGTGACGTTGAGGTGGCCGTGTCCGCAAACGGGCGGCGCGAACTGGGAGGTCTGGAAGCCGTTGGGCAGGTCGGGATAAAAGTAGTTTTTGCGGGAGAACACGGAATATTCGTTGACCGTGCAGTTCAGGGCCAGACCGGCCTTGGCGGCCAGTTCCACGGCTTTTTCGTTCAGGCGGGGCAGGGCGCCGGGCATACCGCAGCATACCTCGCAGACCTGCTCGTTGGGGCCGGCCCCGAAGGTGGTGGGGCAGGAACAGAAAAGTTTGGACGCGGTTTTGAGTTGCGCGTGGATTTCCAGGCCGATAACCGCTTCGTATGACGCCATTGATGCCTCCCGAGCACTTCCGGGCCTTTTCCCCCGGTTGTTGAAGGCCGGAAGTGTATCAGCGCGGGCGACCGGAGTCCAGTAGCAGGGCGGTGGTGGGCCGATTGGCGCGGCATCACGCCGGCGGACCGCTTCCTTGCCTCATGCCGCGCCGGCCGTTGACGCAAGCGGCCGGGCTTGCCTTTTTCCCTGTAATGGCTATACTTTTCTTTCGGGAAGACGTCGGTAGAGCGTCGCCTTCCTTCCCCAGGAATGGGGGCGCACTGGTTTCGACGGGGATGTGGAAACCGACAACCGCGGGTCGAGGCGCCGCTGGCCTCGTAAAAAGCGGCACCAAAAGTAATTGGCAACGATTACGATTACGCTCTCGCCGCTTAATTAAGCGACGCCGTTTTCCCAGCCCACGCCTGATAAGCGGGGAAAACGGACACCCTTCATCAGGCTGGTGTTCAAAGATGCCCACCGCAATGAACATAAGACCTTTAGGCGGGCCGGCCGGAGGATAGCCCGTTCGGGGGCCGCCCCTCTGGCGAGAGATGAATCCCGGACTACACCCGTAGACGTTTCGGCATACTGTTCTCGGACGCGGGTTCGATTCCCGCCGCCTCCACCATCAACTTTTTTCAGCAAGTCCCATAAGGTTTCAAAAGCCTTGTGGGACTTGGCTTTTTATGGCATTTCGAGTTCATAGCGTTTCATAAAATTCGTTGACATTCCATAACGAGCGGGGGCAAAATTGGGGGCAAATGGCGATTTTGCCCCCAAAGGAGACTGTTTTGCCCCCAGAAGAATACGAAGCCAAAAAACGCATAAATACCAAGGAAGATGTCAAAGAAATCACCACCCTCGCGGAGAAGCTTGCCGAAGACATTAAGAACGGGGTGATAGAAAAGGGCAAAATCATGCGGTATCCGGCGGGCGGCGGGCTATATCTGGAAATGTCCGCCACTGGCGGCCTGCACTGGCGCATGAAGTACCGCTTCAACGGCAAAGAAAAACGCCTATCCTTTGGCGCATCCCCTACTATCACTCTCAATAAAGCCTGTAATCTTCGCGACAAAGCCAGAGTGGCGCTGGCAGACGGCATCGACCCCGGCGAAGAAAAGAAGAGGGAAAAAATCGAAAAAAC
>JAVBQP010000033.1:0-35904 GCA_031548905.1 Desulfovibrio sp.
GTTTTTTCCAGAACGCCGGAGTCTTTCATTTCATGGTAGAGGTCGTTGCCCTCGCGGGTGCGCTCGCCCACGCCGGCGAAAACCGAAAGGCCGCCGTGCTGTTTGGCGATGTTGTTGATCATCTCCATGAGAATAACGGTCTTGCCCACGCCGGCGCCGCCGAACAGACCCATCTTGCCGCCCTTGGGGAAGGGGATGAGCAGGTCCACGACCTTGATGCCGGTTTCAAGCAGCTCGACCTTGGTGTTCTGTTCGGTGAACTCCGGGGCCGGGCGGTGAATGGGCAGGTATTGATCGACCGTGATGGGGCCGAGCTCGTCCACGGGGCGGCCGACCACGTTGATGATCCGGCCGAGGGAACCCTTGCCCACCGGAGCCATGATCGGCTTGCCGGTGTCCACGGCTGCCATGCCGCGCACCAGGCCTTCGGTGGCGTCCATGGCGATGGTGCGGACCACGTTGTCGCCCAGGTGCTGGGCCACTTCGCAGATCAGGTCCGGGGCGTTTTCGTTGTTGGTGTTCTTGATCTCAAGCGCGCTGAGGATGTTCGGCAGCTTTCCGGAGGCGAACTCCACGTCCACCACCGCGCCGATGACCTGCACGATTTTGCCGATGTTTGCACTCATTTCCGTCACGCTCCCTTGTTAGCCTTTGAGCGCTTCCGCGCCGCCGACGATATCCATAAGGTCCTTGGTGATGGCCGCCTGCCTGGTCTTGTTGTAGAGCAGGGTCAGGGCGGTGGTCATGTCGTCGCAGTTCCTGGTGGCGTTGTCCATGGCCGTCATGCGCGCGGCATGTTCGCCGGCCGAGGTGTCCAGAAGGCCTCGGTAAACCTGCACCTTGATGAACCGGGGCAGGAGCTCGGCCAGAAGGCCCTCCACCGCCGGCTCATAGATGTATTCCTTGGCGCCGCCGGGGGTCCGCTCCTTCGCTTCGGCAGAGGCGATGGGCAGAATCTGCTTGACGGCCGGCTGCTGCCTGCCCAGGCTGATGAACTCGCCGTACAGCACAATCACTTCGTCCAGGTCGCCTTTCAGAAAAGCGTCCATGACCTCGTTGCCGAGTTCCACCGCAAGCTGGAAGTCGAAGCTGTTCATCCTGCCGACCAGGGCCTGCGGAATCTCGTAGCCTTCCTTGCGGACGGCGTCGCGGCCCTTCTTGCCCACGCAGTAGAAGCGGACGCCCTTGCCCTCGGCCTTTTTGGCTCTGGCGATCCTCAGGGCGGTGTTGGTCAGGTTTACGTTGAAGCTGCCGCACAGGCCCCGATCCGAGGTGACCAGGATGATTCCGGTGGTCTTCACCTCTTCACGGGCGGCCAGCAGCGGGTGGGCGGCCTCGTCGGTCTTGCCCGCGAGGTCACTCAGCATGTCATAGAACTTTTCCGCATAGGGACGGAAGCGCTCTATGCGCTGTTGGGCGCCGCGCAGTTTGGCCGAGGCCACCATGTTCATGGCCTTGGTGATCTGCTTGGTCTTTTTGACCCCGCCGATCTTGACTTTCACATCTTTCAATGACGCCATGCCGGCCTCCGGAGATTAGGCTTTGAAGTCCTTCTTGAACGCCGCAATCGCCGCCTGGAGGCTTTCTTCAATGGCCGGGTCCAGGGCTTTCTTGTCTTTGATGGTGTTCACAAGGTCGGCCTTGGAGGCGTTCATGTATTCCAGAAGGCCCTTTTCAAAGGCGCTCACGGCATCCACGGGGACGTCGTCCATAAATCCCTTGGTGGCGGCGTAAATGGAGATGACCTGCTCGTGGAGGGACATGGGCTGGTACTGGGGCTGCTTGAGCAGCTCGACCAGGCGGGCGCCCCGGTTGAGTTTCTGCTGGGTGGCCTTGTCCAGGTCGGAGCCGAACTGGGCGAAAGCCGCCAACTCGCGGTACTGGGCCAGATCCAGGCGCAGGGTGCCCGCGACCTGTTTCATGGCTTTGATCTGGGCCGCGCCGCCCACGCGGGAAACCGAAAGGCCCACGTTGATGGCCGGGCGGATACCGGCGTTGAACAGGTTGGGCTCCAGGTACACCTGGCCGTCGGTGATCGAAATCACGTTCGTGGGGATGTACGCGGACACGTCCCCGGCCTGGGTTTCGATGATCGGCAGGGCCGTCATGGAGCCGGCGCCCTGGGAGTCGGACATTTTGGCCGCGCGCTCCAACAGGCGGGAGTGCAGGTAGAACACGTCGCCGGGGAAGGCTTCGCGCCCGGGGGGGCGGCGGAGCAGCAGGGACATCTGGCGATAGGCCACGGCCTGCTTGGACAAGTCGTCGTAAATGATCAGGGCGTGCTTGCCGTTGTTGCGGTAAAACTCCGCCATGGCGCAGCCGGAGTAAGCCGCGATGTACTGCAACGGCGCGGGCTCGGAAGCCGTGGCCGAGATGATCGTGGTGTATTCCATGGCCCCATAGCGGCGCAGGGTGTCGGCCACCAGGGCCACGGTGGCTTTCTTCTGGCCGATGGCCACATAGAAGCAGTGGATGTCGGTGTCTTTCTGGGCCAGGATTGCGTCGATACACACGGCGGTCTTGCCGGTCTGGCGGTCGCCGATGATCAGCTCGCGCTGGCCGCGGCCGATGGGAGTCATGGCGTCCACGGCCTTGATGCCGGTGGGCATGGGCTCATGCACGGATTTACGGGCGATGATGCCGGGAGCCTTGATTTCCACGGGCATCATGTTGTCGGTATTGATTGGGCCGAGGCCGTCGATGGGCTGACCGAGGGGGTTGAGCACCCGGCCCATGACCGAGTCGCCCACGGGCACGGAGAAGATGCGGCCGGTACGCTTGACCGGATCGCCTTCTTTAATGCCCGTGTCGTCGCCAAGCAGGGCGACGCCCACGTTGTCTTCTTCCAGGTTCAGCACCATGCCCATGAGGCCGCCGGGGAACTCGAGCAGCTCCATGGCCATGGCGTTGCCGACGCCGTACACGCGGGCGATGCCGTCACCGACATAGAGCACGGTGCCGGTTTCGCTCATTTCGACGCGCTGCTGGTAGTTCTGGATCTGCCCTTCGATGATTTTGCTGATTTCTTCCGCTTTAATCTGCATGGCCCTACTCACCCCGCTTGATGGTGTCTTTGAGGATGGAAAGCTGCGCCTTCAAGCCTGCGTCCTGCATCAGGTCGCCCACTTTCAATACAAAACCGCCCAGAATCTCGGGCTTGACGCCGAACTCGAGAACCAGCGAACGCTTGAGCTGCGCTTCCAGCCGGGCCGAAATCTCGGCCTGCCGGGCTTGGTCCAGGGGAACGGCGGTGTAAAGCTCACCGCGCAAAACGCCTTTTTCTTCGTCCAACAGGGAGTCAAAGGCGGAAATGATCGCTTCGATCTCGCCCAGGCGCCCCTTGTCCGCCAGAAGCAGGCAGAAGTTCAGGACGGGGGCCTTGAGGCCGAGGCCGGCGGCCAATTGTTCCAGCACCCGCTTTTTCTCGTCGGTGCTGAATATGGGGTTTCTGAACACCCGCAACAGGTCGGGCGATTGGGACGCGGCCGCGCGAAGCGAGGCCAGATCGGCCGACCACGCTTCCAACTCCGGCAGTCCGGAGTTCTTGCCCAGTGCGAACAAAGCCCGGGCATACCTTCTCGCTGCGATATTGCCGGTCAATTGAGCACCACCTTTGTTAGATATTGGTCAATGAGCTTGGCATGTTCCTGAGCGGTAAGGCGTTCGGCAAGCATCCGCTCCGCCGCCTGGGCGATTTTCTCGGCCATTTCGGCGCGGATGGTTTCCACGGCTTGGGCGATTTCGTTCTGGGCGGTGCGCTTGGCCTGCTCCTGCAACCGGACGGCGGCTTGTTCCGCCTTGGCGATGATCGCGGCCTTGGCCGTTTCGCCCTGAGCCCGGTACTCGTCAAGGATGGCCTTGCGCTCCTGCTCGAGATTTCTGATGCGTTCCTCCACCTGGGCCAGAGCGGCCGCGGCTTGGGCCTTGCGCTCTTCCAGGGTGGAGATCTCGTCGGCAATCTGTTGACTGCGGCCTTTGAAAAAGCCTTTGATCTTGCCGCCGAAAAAGTAGGCGATAACGCCGATGAACAGCACGAAGTTGACGATGCGGAAGGCGAAGTTGCCCCACGGCAGATCGTGGGCGCCGGCTTCAGAGGCGACGGCCGTTCCCGCGCTCAGCAGGAAGATACAGACGGCGCCGGCGATGGTTTTCAGATGCACGCGAAACCCTCCTTCATGTTCCCGCCGTGAGCGGGGCTGAACGTCAACCGAGAATCTTGGAAATGGCTTGGGAGGCGAAGGCGTCCACCTGCGCGCCCAAGGCGTCGCCGGCGGCTTTCATACTTTTGGCGGTGTCGGCGCGCGAGGCCTGCAAAAACGCCTGGGCGTCGGCCTGGGCTGTGGCGAGCACTTGCTGCTCGCGCTTGCGGCCTTCTTCTTTGGCGGCTTCGCGGGCTTTACCGGCTTCGGCGCGGGCTGCGGAGAGCGTCTCTTCGTAACCGCCGAGCTTGGCGTCGGCCTCTTGGGTAAAGCGGGTGATGTCGGCGGCACAGCCTTCCGTCAACGCCTTGCGGGCGGCGATCTGGTTGCGGACCGGCTTGATGAGCAGGAAGTTGAGAACGATCAGGGTTACCAGGAAGTTGACGAGCTGAATCAAAAAGGTCTGGTCAAACTCAATCAGATTACCCATTTGTCGTTCTCTCCGGTTGAGGTTGTGAATTATTGCTCAACGTGGCCGCACCCTAGCCGAGGCCCGGTTTTTTGTCAAAAAGTTTTTTCCCGGCCCTACTCCGGGGCGGGCTCAAGCGGACTCGGCCAGAGGGTTTTCTTTTCCCCTCACCGGCAAGGCTTTTTCGCTGTCGGCCGGAAAAATGAAAACGCTTACTGGGCCGGTGTGAAGTCCGGCATGGGCAGGGCGCGATTCTCCTGCTGCTCTAAGGCGTTAAGCTTTTTTTCAATTTTTTGGCGGAGATCGTCCGCGCCCATTTGCAGGGAACCTTGCAAAAGCGCCCCTTCTTCCATGGTCAGAAGCGGTGTGGTCAGGCTCGCGTACAACTTTGCCGTGCGATACAGAACCGTGCGTTTTTCCACCAGAATGTCGCCGCGCAGAGTGCCCTGGACTTCAAGCTCCTGCACCCGGATGGTCGCGTCCACTTCCGCATTCCTGCCCAGCACCAGCTTGCCGTCGGACTGGATTTCTCCGGAGAAGCGACCTTCAATGCGCACCTGGCCCTTGAAAACGAGCTTGCCCTGGTATTCCGCGCCGGGCCCGAGAAGGGTGGAGAAGTTGTCTTTGCTCATGGGTCAAGCTCCTCAGGCGATGTATTTTTAAGAACGCTCGCGGCCCGCCCGTTCAACGGCCCCGGCGAAACGCGATACAGTCTGTTTACCGCTGTTGCGGCATAGGAAAAACTGGTGTTGGTCCGAATTTAATGAGATTTGAACATGTATCGCCGCATGGATACGTTCAGAACAAGCCCCAGCAGAATGAAATTCACCAGTGTGGCGGTACCGCCGTAACTGATGAACGGCAAAGGGATGCCCACCACCGGCATCAACCCGACCACCATACCGATATTGATGAGAATTTGCCAGAAGAAATAAAAGAACACCCCGGCGCAGATCAGGCTGCCGAAGCGGTCTTTGGCGTCGCGCGCGGTGTTGACGATGCAGAGCAGGAACACGCAGAACAGGGCCATCAGCGCGACGCAGCCGACAAAGCCCCACTCCTCGCTGAACACGGCCACGGCGAAGTCGGTGTGCTTTTCCGGCAGGAAGCGCGACAGGTGGTGGGTACCGCCCTGGAACCCTTTGCCCCACATTTGCCCGGAGCCGATGGCGATCTGCGAGTGGTAAATCTGGTAGCCCGCGCCCTTGATGTCTTCCAGGGGGTTCAGGAAGGTCATGATGCGCTGCTTGTGGTAGTCGGCGAGCAAAACCATCCAGGCCAGAGGCAGAGACAGGGGAATGACGAGGCACAGCACCTTGAAGACCCGGAGCTTGATGCCCTGATACAGCGCGAGCCCTCCGAGCAGGAGCAGGAGGTTCAGGGTGGTGCCCAGATCGGGCTGGAGAAAAATCAGCAGGCAGGGAATGACGCAGACACCGAAAACCTGAAACAGGTCGAGCCAACCGAGGGAGCCCTTGCGCCGCGCGAGCATGGAGGCCCCGAGCAGCAGCACCGCAATCTTGGCCAGTTCGCTGGGCTGGAATTCGGTGAAACCGACGTTCAGCCAGCGGGTGGAACCGTTTTTGGTGATGCCGATGACCTCCACCAGAACCAGGAGCACAACGGCAAGTAAAAAGATCGGCTGGGCCAGCACGCGCAGATGCCGGTAGTCCACAAGAACCGTGAGCAACATGGCCGCAAGGCCCACCACTCCCCAGACGATTTGCCTGTCGAAGTAAGGCAAAAAGCGCAGGCCGGCCTCGCCCCGCACGGCCGAGGCCGAGTACAGGTTGACCATGCCGACGGCGAAGAGCAGGGCCGTGCAAAACAGCAGGGACCAGTTGGCGTGGGTGAGCAGACGGCGATCCATGGCGCTCATGGGCGGGCCTCCGTTCCGGCCTGGGCGGCCGGCTGCGCCGGAGGCTTCACCGGCGGGCCGAACAGGGCCTCGTAAACTTTGACCGTCACCGGGCCGGCCGTGGAACTGCCGCCGCCGCCGTGTTCGACCATGACCACCACCACATAGGTTTTGCCGTCCTTTTTGCCCCAGGAGGTCAGCCAGGCGTGGTCCCGGTGCTCATAGGCCATTTCATGCTTTTTCAGCCGGCGTTCGCCGATGCGCACATTCTGGGCCGTGCCGGTCTTGCCGCCCATAACCGCATCCGGCCGGGCGATGCGCCGTGCCGTGCCGCTTTCCGCCGTGGCGCGCATGGCCTCGACGAGAAAGTCGCGTTGGGAGGCCGTGAGCGGCAACTCGCCGCGCACTTCGGGGGGCTCCGTCTCGATCAGCCCGGGCTTCATGATCTTGCCGCCGTTCAGGAGGGCGCCGACATACACGGCCATCTGGATGGGCGTGACCAGGGTGAAGCCCTGGCCGATGGAGGTGTTCAGGGTGTCGCCGCGCTGCCAGGGCTCGTTGAAGCGCCGTTTCTTTTCGGCCCGCGAGGGCACCAGGCCCCGGCTTTCGTTGGGCAGGTCGATGCCCGTCCGTTGCCCGAAGCCGCAGGCCGTGGCGAAGCGGGTGATGTTGTCGATGCCCACCTTCTGGCTCATTTCGTAGTAGTAAACGTCGCAGGAGGCCACCAGGGACTGGAGCATGTTCACCCAGCCGTGGGTCGAGTGGCAGCGAAACACGTGCGTGCCCAGAGTGACGGAACCGGAGCAGGTTACCCCGGCCGCGGGGGAAATCTTTTGTTCCAGCAACAAGCCGGCCATGACCAGCTTCCAGACCGAGCCAGGCGGGTAAACGCTCTGGATGCCCCGGTTCTGCAACGGGTGGCGGGGGTCTTTGATCAGGGAATCCCAGTCCTTTTGCGAGAGCTTGGCCGTGAACAGGTTGTTGTCGTAAGACGGTTGGGTGACCAGGGCGCGGAGTTTGCCGGTATCCGGCTCCATAACGACCACGCAGCCGGACTCCTCGCCAAGGGCCTCGGAAGCGGCCCGTTGCAGGTCGATGTCCAGCGAGAGGGTCAGATCCGAGCCGGCTTGGGAGGGGCGCTCCTGGAACTTATCGATCTGCCGGCCGTGGGCTTCGACCTCAACCTGGTTGATGCCCTTGACCCCGCGCAGGAATTTTTCCTTGGTTTCTTCCAGGCCGGATTTGCCGACCACGTCGCCAAGGGCCAGGTTCTCGTCCTTTTCCAGGTCTTCTTTGCCGGCCTCGCCCACGTAACCCAGAATGTGGGCGAAGAGCGGGCCTTCCGGGTACCAGCGGCGCTGTCGGATGAAGATGGAAATGCCCGGCCAGTTGTGCAGTTCCTCTTCAATGGCCATGACCTGATCGAACGAGAGATCGGTCACCAGGAGTTGCGGCTGGAAGGGCTGGACCTGCCGGATGTCCTGCTCATACTTGGCGGTGAGCAGGGGCAGGGGGGTATCGGTCCAGCGACCCACTTGGGCCAGGGTGGCGGAAATGTCCGGGCAGTCTTCGCGGATTAGGGCCAGGCAGTACGCCGGGCGGTTTTCGGCCAGGAGCCGGCCTTTGAGATCCAGGATCAGGCCGCGCGGGGCGTAGACACGCTCCGTGCGGGTGCGGTTGGCGTGGGAAATGTCGGTGTATTCCTCGCCGTGCAGGATCTGCAGGTACCAGAAGCGCAGCACGAACAGGAGGAACAGAAAAAGCACCAGCCCGCACAACAGGACGATGCCGTGGCGCGGGGCGCCGGCTCCTTCGCTCTGGACTTCAATGGGCATGGCGCAATCTCTTGGGACGCAGGTACAACGCCACGCCCCAGACAATGGGGATAAGCAGGGCCTGGAGCAGGCTTTCCTGAAGCAGGCGGGTATGGTCCACGGGAATGTCCTGCACGGCGCAGACAAACAGTTGCACGGCCGCGCGCCACGCGCCCAGGCCGGCGGAGAGGCCGGCCACGAACAGGAGGTTGTCGGCCACGAACAGCCGGGCGCTGAACTTGAACAACACCGCAAGCCCGGCGTACCAGAGCAGGCCGGCGCCGAAGTGCAGGGAGCCCGCGCCTTCCTGAATCAGCAGGAACACAGCGGCCAGTTGGATAAACAGCTTGTGTCTGCCCTCCTGCAGGGCCAACAGAAGGCCGGGGGCCAGGGCGTCCATGCCGGGCAGCATGAGTTGGAGGCAGACGCCGCAGACGATATAGCAGAGCCACCACAAGGCGCCGAGGAGTTTCATCCGCGCCTCCGGGGCAAAGAGAAGGTGCTGTGGAACATGGTGAACACATCGGGATGCATGACGTGCGCGGCGCCGGAGCCCGGGGGCTTACGGAGCCGGTGCCTCCGCCTCGTTTCTCGGCAGGGGGCCGACAAAGGGCGGGGCAAGTTTGGGCAGTAGGGGGATGCCGTCGGGCGGCCCCAGCACCACGACTTCTTCCAGATGGTCCGTGGCCACCAGGGGGTCGGCGTGGACCTGCTTGAACAGGGTTTCATGGCCCGGCTGCACACTGGTGACGACACCCACGGGAATTCCCTTGGGAAAACGGCCGTCGCTGCCCGAGGTGACCAGCAGTTCGCCGACGGTGATGCCCGCGTTCTGGGCCACGAAGGAGACTTCCAGGCCCAGGGCGTTCGCCGGGGAGCCGGCCAGCACACCGGGAGTGCGGCTCTGGCTGCCGACCACGGCCAGGCGGAAGTCCGGGTCCGTGACCAGCAGCACCGTGGAGGCGTGCGGCGCGGTGCGGATAATCCGGCCCAGCACGCCCGCCGGGGCCAGGACCGGAGCGCCCACCAAGGCGCCGTCGGCATAGCCCTTGTTGATGATCACGGTCTGGAGCACGGCCTGTGGCCCGATCCGGCCGCCGATGACCCTGGCCCCGAAGCCGGGTGACTCCTGCAGGGCCTTGATGTCCAACAGGCGGCGCAGACGCGCCAGTTCGGCCCGGTCTTCAACCACATCGTTCAGGGCGCGCTCAAGGCGCACGACCTCAGTGCGCAGGCGGGTATTTTCCTCGGCCACGCCGATAAGAGCCACGTAGTCGTTCCAGGCTTCCGTACAGGTATCCGTCACCCAGTCCACGGGGGTCAGGATCAGGCCGACGATTTCCAGCCCGGAACGTTCGGCCAGGGTGTCGACATAACCGGTCTTGGCGTTCCAGGTAAACAGGCCGAGGTACAGGAACAGCAGAACCACCAGGATCAGGATCAGGCGGTTGGACGAAGGCGCGTTAATCGACGCAGACCTCCTTCAGAATGTGGATGTTGTCCAACGCCCGGCCGGTGCCGACAACGACCGTGGAGAGAGGGTCTTCGACCACGGTGATCGGCAGGGAGGTTTCTTCGCGCAGGAGCTGATCCAGACCTTTCAGGAGCGCGCCGCCGCCGGTCAGCACGATGCCCCGGTCCACGATGTCCGCCGCCAGTTCCGGCGGGGTCTGCTCAAGGGCCACCCGGACGGCCAGGACGATGGCGTCGACCTGCTCGGAAATGGCCTTGCGCACCTCTTCCGAGGTGATGATGATGTTTTGCGGAATGCCCGAGACAAGATCCCGGCCTTTGACTTCCATCTCCTGCTCCGGATCAAGCTGGTAGGCCGAGGCGATGGACAGCTTGATTTCTTCGGCCGTGGATTCGCCGATAAGCATGTTGTACTTGCGCTTGACGTGGGTCATGATCGCCTCGTCCATCTTGTCGCCGCCCACGCGCACGGACTTGGAGTAGACGATGCCCGAAAGGGAGATGACCGCCACCTCTGTGGTGCCGCCGCCGATGTCCACGACCATGTTCGAGGTCGGCTCCTGGATGGGCAGGTTGGCCCCGATGGCCGCGGCCATGGGTTCCTCGATCAGGTAGACTTCGCGGGCGCCGGCACTTTGGGCCGATTCTTTGACCGCGCGTTTTTCCACCTGGGTGATGCCCGTGGGCACGCAGATCATGATCCGGGGGCGCACAGGCCGGCGGGAGTTGTGAACCTTGGAGATGAAGTGCCGGAGCATGGCCTCGGTGACTTCAAAGTCGGCGATGACGCCGTCTTTCATAGGCCGGATGGCCTGGATGTTGCCGGGGGTGCGGCCGAGCATACGCTTGGCGTCTTGGCCGACGGCGAGAACGTGGTTGTTGCCGCGAAAGTCCTTTTTCACCGCCACCACCGAGGGCTCGCGCAGGATGATGCCCTTGCCCTTGAGGTAGACGCAGGTGTTGGCGGTCCCCAGGTCGATGGCGAGGTCGCTGGAGAAAAGCCCGAGAAACGCATTCCAAATTTTGGCCATGTGATCGACCTTATTGTAGTAATTGGTGGGGAAGGCGGTTTAGGCCCGCGACGCCATATGGCCCGGACGCCCCGAAGGGCCCGGGATGGGTTGCGCCGCTGCCGTTCAATCCGTCAAGTAAGACGAGATACCCCAGTTTGGAAAAATTATCCACAAAAACAGCGACAGTTCAAAATCTTGTATTGTCAGGGCTTCCGGGCGGGCAACCCGGTGATTCTTTCGAGCAAAATGTATGGATTTGCGCGATGGATATGCGCCTGACCAACTCGTCGGCGAGCATCCGGGAGGGCATCCGGCGGAGCGCCTTTTCGTCGGCTTTTCGCGGACGGCGTCTTACTGAGTCCTGAGCTTAAGTTTATTTGCGACCGCTGCTTTTGCCGATGTGCAGCCTGTTTTTAAACCGCTTCCCCCCGCATCCACATCCCCAAATCCTGTTCCCACAGCGGTCCCGGCCGCACCAGGCAGCCATCGGGCAATTGCATACGGCACCAGAACTGGCCCAGGTTCATGTGCAACTGCACCGGGGCTCGGCCGGGGTGCTTTTCCACCAGGAGTTTGAGCGCGGTCAGGCGTTCTTCCACACCCGCGCCTTGGCCGTCGAACTCGATGCAGACCGGCTCGGCGTTCGCGGCCGAGACTTCTTCCAGCAGGCGGATCTTCTCGACGATAATTTTCACTTCCGGCGGCGGGGCGTCCTCGTCCTCTTCGCCGCGCGATTCGCCGCCGTCGCGCTCGCGCATGATCCGGCCGGAGATCACCAGAGGCACGTCCGGCTGCAACTGTTCGCGCAACAGTTCGAAGTTCTTGGCGAAGCAGAAGAACGTCGCCGGAGAGGTCAAGTCCTCGCCCGCGCACAGGGCCCAGCGGTCACCCTTGGCGTTGAAGCGTTGGGTCACTTCCGTGAGCAGGGCCGCGCAGGTCACCGGGGAATCCGGCGACAGTTCGCGGCATTCCTCCAGGGGCAGCAGGCCCAGGCGCTGCATCTCCCGCGTATAGGGCATCAGGGGATGGTTCTTGAAGAAGAAGCCCAGGGCTTCCTTTTCATACTTGGAGAGCAGGCCGCGATCCCATTCCGGCAGGGCGCCCTCCGGGCAGTCGAAGCCGATGCCCGGGCTTTGCGGTCGGGGTTCTTCCGGCACCATCGAGAACAGGGACATCTGGTTGGAATCCGCCGCCTTGGCCATTTTCTGGGCCTTGGCCACAACCGCGTCCAGGGAGGCGAACATCCCGGCCCGGGTGACGCCCAGGCAGTCGCAGGCCCCGGCCTTGATGAAGCTTTCCAGAACCCGCTTGGTCATTTTGCGCGAGTTGACCCGCGAGCAGAGATCCAGCAGGGAGATGAACGGGCCGTCCTTTTCCCGGCTTTCGACCAGTTCGCGCACGGCCTCGCGCCCCACGTTCTTGATCCCGCCCAGGCCGAAGATCACGGCCTCGGCCTTGACCCCGAAGTCCCAGTCACTGTCGTTGATGCTGGGCGAAAGCACCGGAATGTCCATGTCCCGGCAGGCCGCGATGTACTTGAGGAGCTTGTCCTGGTTGCCTTTTTCCGAAGACAGCAGGGCGGCCATGAACTCGGTCTTGTAGTGCGCCTTGAGGTAGGCCGTGTGGTAGGAGATCAGGGCGTAGGCGGCCGAGTGGGACTTGTTGAAGCCGTACTCGGCGAACTTCTCCATCAAGTCTAATTTTTCATCGGATTTTTTCTTGTCCACGCCGCGCTCGAGCGCGCCTTCCACGAACTTGGAGCGCTCCTTGGCCATGGCCTCGGGGTCTTTTTTGCCCATGGCCCGGCGCAGGAGGTCCGCGCCGCCCAGGCTGTACCCGGCCACGATCTGGGCGATCTGCATGACCTGTTCCTGGTAGACGATGACCCCATAGGTGTCTTTCAAGCAGTCTTCCAGGCTGGGCAGGGGGTAGTCAACGGGAACGACGCCCTGCTTGCGCTTGATGAATTCGTCGACCATGCCCGATTTCAGCGGCCCCGGCCGGTACAGGGCCAGCATGGCGATGATGTCTTCGAAAACCGAAGGTTTCAGCCGGCGCAGGTAGCGGCGCATCCCCGAGCTTTCGACCTGGAAGATGCCGTCCGTATCCCCGGCGGAATACAGACGGTAGGTGTCCAGATCGGTGAAGGGCAGAGAATCGAGGTCGGGTGCCTCCTTGCCGTTCTTGGCGATCAGGTCCAGGGCGTCGGCGATGACCGTCATGTTGCGCAGGCCCAGGAAGTCGAATTTCACCAGGCCGACTTTTTCGACCATCTTCATGTCGAACTGGGTGACGATATCCTTTTCCTGCTTGCCCCGGTACAGCGGCAGGTATTCCTGCATGGGCTTGTCGGAAACGACCAGCCCGGCCGCGTGGATCGAGGCGTGGCGCGAGAGGCCCTCCAGACGCAGGGCGGTGTCGAGCAGACGTTTGATTTGGGGGTCGCTTTTATAGAGCGCCGCGAGATCCGGCTCCAAGTCGATGGCCTTCTTGATGGTCATCTTGAGGTCGGCGGGAATCAGCTTGGCGATCCGGTCCGTTTCTTGAAAGCTCATGCCGAGCGCCCGGCCCACATCGCGCACCACGCCCTTGGCGAGCATCTTTCCGAAGGTGGTAATCTGCGAGACCGAGTCGGCCCCGTATTTTTCCACCATGTACTCGATGACTTTGTAGCGGTTCGTTTCGCAGAAATCGACATCGATATCGGGCAGGCTGACCCGCTCGATATTCAAAAAGCGCTCGAAGAGCAGATTGTACGGGATGGGATCCAGGTTGGTGATCCGCAGGGCATAGGCCACCAGCGAGCCGGCCGCCGAGCCCCGGCCCGGCCCCACGGGCACGCCGTTGTCTTTGGCCCAGTTGATGAAGTCCTGGACGATCAGGAAGTAGCCGGGAAAGCCCATGTCGCAGATGACGTCCAGTTCGTACTGAAGGCGCTTTTCGTAGAGTTCCCGGTCCGTTTCCGCCGGCATTTTTTCCAGGCGGCGGCGCAGGCCGTCCTCGGCCAGGCGGCGGAACTCGCTGTCCAGGGTCATGCCCTCGGGCAGCTCGTAGCGCGGGAAGTGCGGGGTTTTCAGATCGAAGTTGTAGTCCTCGATCAGATCCGCGATGCGCCCGGCGTTGCTGACGGCCTCCGGCACGTGGGCGAAGTCGCGCTCCATCTCCTCCGTGCTCTTGTAGTAAAGTTCACGGGTGCCGAAGCGCATCCGCTTGGGGTCGTCGAACTGGGCCTGGGTCTGGATGCAGAGCAGAATATCGTGGGCGTCCACATCGTCGGCGTTCAGGTAGTGGCAGTCGTTGGTCGCCACCAGGGGCAGGCCGGTGGCCTCCGCGATGCGCAGCAGCCCGGCGTTGGCCTCCACCTGTTCGTCCAGACCGTTGGATTGCAGCTCCAGGTAGAAGCGGCCGGGGAAGATCTCGGCGTACTCTTTGGCCACGGCCAGGGCGGGTTCGAAGCCTTCGCGCCGGAATTTCTTGGGCACTTCCCCGGCGATGCAGGCCGAGAGGGCGATGATGCCGTCCGAGAATTTGCGCAGCAGGGTTTTGTCCACGCGGGGCTTGTCGTAGAAGCCGAAGAGCGCCCCGTGCGAAACCAGCCGGACCAGGTTGTGATAGCCGGTGAGGTTCTGGGCCAGAAGGACCAGATGGTGGCGGTCGCGGCGCTTTTCCGGGCTGCGGTCGGTGTGGTCGTCGCAGGTGTAAACTTCGCAGCCGATGATCGGCTTGATGCCGACTTTCAGGGCTTCAAGGTAAAAATGCATGGCCCCGAACAGGTTGCCGTGGTCGGTGATGGCCGCGGCGGGCATACCGAAGTCTTTGGCTTTGCGGCAGAGATCCTTGATCCGGATGGCCCCGTCGAGAAGGCTGTATTCCGTGTGACAATGTAAATGGACGAAATCGGACATGGCGCGTATTCCGGCCGCCGGGGAGGGCGGCTGTGGGGAAAGAGTGCTTGGGCGGGAACGGGATCAGGGGAAAAGCCGAAAACCCGTGCAGGAGAAGAATATAGCATAAGGCGGGCCTGGGCTCAAGGAGAAGGGCCGGCGGCATAAGGGTAGACACATCTCAATTTTGGCTCCACGCAACGCTTGTATTGCCGAGGATCTCGCTAAAACCCGCAGCAAAGTAGCTGCTCGGAAGCGTGGTGCGTTGCGGCTCTCATAAATTTTAGATGCGTCTGCCCTGCGGACGGCGCATTCTCCGGCGTATCTGAAGGAAAGTGGCGATCAGGCGATGGCGTTCAGCAGGGAGCCTGTCATCGTATCCAGGGTGCGGATGACGGCGGCGTTGGCGCTATAAGCGGTTTCCGTCACGGCGAGGTTCGCGAATTCGAGGGGGAGGTTGGTGTTGCTGCCCTCGGCATAGGTGGGGAAGGCCGTGGGCGTCCAGCGGCGCACGTTTTGGGCGTCGACGGAGGCGCGGGCGTCGGCCGCGTCGGTCAGGGAGTTTTCGTAGGTGCGGGAGCCCTCGTAGGCGTCGGCCGCGGCGGCCATGCCCTGGGCCGTCTGGTCGCCGATGGTGCGGTACTCGCGCTCGGAAAGGTGGGTGACCACGGCCGGGCCGGGGCTCATGTCGCGGAAAATGGCGCCCACGCGCACGCCCTGGTCGAGCGGGCCGGATTCGAGATCCACCCGCAGGGACTTGTAGCCGCGCGAGTTGACGTTGGCGATGTTGTTGGCCGTGGCCTGCATGACCGTGCCCATCGCGTCGAGGGCCGAAATCGGCGCCGAGATGGATGTCGTCAGGTTGGGCATGGCTCGTTTTCCGCGTTAGAATGTTCTTTTCAGGGCTTCTTTCAACTGCGAGGGCGTGATCAGATCCCGCAGGATTACCGGGCGCTTCGCCCCTTCGCCGGCCGGGAACAGGGCGACGACCGGAATGGACACGCTGCCCACGGATTTCAGCAGGGCCTTGCTTGTGGGGTCGTCCCTGGTGAGATCCACTCGAATAGTACGCATGTTATAACGATTTTGCAAGCGTTCCATGCGTTTGTTGCTTAAGGTGGTGTGTTCCAGGGCTTTGCAACTGGGGCACCAGTCGGCGGTGAACTCAAGCAGGATCGGCTCGGTGCCGAGGGTTTGGGCGAATACTTCGGGGTCGAAGGCCTCCCAGGTGAACGAGGTGGGCGGGGCGGGGCGGGCCGCCAACAGGGCCAGAACCACCACGGTCACGGCCCCCGCGCGGGCCAGAAAGCGTTGCAGGGGGCGGGCGCCCAGGTGCCCGACCTGTCCCCAGAGCCAGGCCGCGAACCCCACGGCCATCAGGCAGAAAAGCGTGGCGGAGGTCCAGTCGGAAGGCAGGAGGGTGACCAGATAGACAGCCCCGGCAATGAGCAGCAGCCCTAGGAACTGCTCCAGCATGATGGTCCAGGAGCCGGGGCGCGGCAGCAGATGGACCAGACCGGGCGACATGGCCAGCACCCCATACGGCAGGGCCATGCCCAGGCCCACGCTGACCACGGCCATAGTGAGCACGGGCAGAGGCTGCAACAGAGCCCAACTCAGCACCCCGCCCAGGAGCGGGCCGCTGCACGGCGTGGCCAGCAGGGTGGCCAGCAGCCCGCCGGCAAAGGCCTGGATATGCGGATGGCCTTCGGTGGACACCTTGAGATCAAAAAGCGGCAGGGAGAAGACCCCGAACAGGCTCAGGGCGGACACAAACAGGATCAGGGCCAGGGCGCTCAAGGCCAGCGGGCTTTGGAACAGCTCGCCCCAGGCCCAGCCGGCCCCGCCCAGGAGCAGGGCCAGAACCAGGAACCAGGTCAGGATGCCGGCCGCGAAGATCAGGCAGTGGGTACGGAAGGCCCTGGCCTGGGCCGCTTTGTCGGACATGGCCGAAACAGCCAGCAAGGCGCTGAATTTCAGACTCACCACCGGCAGGACGCAGGGCATGAGATTGAGCAGCAGGCCGGCCAGAAGGCCGAAAAAGATCGCTCCGCCCAGTTCCGTGACTTCCGTGGCCTCGCTGTGGGATTGCGGCGTAAAGGTGGCGAGGAGGGAGGCCATTTCCGGGGTCAGCTCGGCCGGGGGGCGGGAGGAATCCGTATCGTTCCCGGCGGCGGCCCTGGCCGGGGCGCCCTCCGGCAGGGGGCCGTCAAAGGCGGGCAGGGGGCCGGCGGGAATCTCGGCGAGAAGTTCTTTGTTGAAGGGAGTGCAACTGGTGGGGGCGCAGAGCAGGCCGGAGGCTTCCACCCGCACCGTTCCGGCGGCGGCCGGGATGCGGGCGAGAAAGACGGTGGGGCCGTGGTAGATGAGCGTGTTGCCGTCATCCGAGCCAAGGGCGGCGGCAACGTCTTTTTTCCGCCGGGGGGGCGGCGCGGTGATGGAGATGGCCTGCTCGCCTTCCGGCGTTTTGAGAAAGGCCCGCACTTCCGTGGGCAGGCCGTCCGTGGACTGCGGCCCGTAAATGTAATGGCCGGCGGCGGGCCGCAGGGTGACGGCCATGCGGACGGCGTCCGAGGTATCGGGCAGGGAATGGAAAGAAACCTCGAGGGCGCAGTCCGGGGCCGCGCTGAAGCCCGGGGCGGGGCCGAACCCAAGCGTGGACAGGAAAACGGCGAGGAACAGCACGAACGCCGGAACTCGGGAAGCGAAAAAGCGGTATGTGCGCATAGCGGCTCCAAACTACCCGATGCTAACCCGAGGCGCAAGAAAAGTACACTCGGCCGGGAGAAGCCGCCTGGGCCGAGCGTGGCGTGGGCTTTCGGGCCTTACGACGGCTTCTCTCGGCCTGCGGATTGAAAACCTGCGCGGGGTGAAAAAAAGTCACGGCTTTTTTCTTGACTTTCCCTACCCGAGCGCATAAAAGACCCTCTCGTGCTTGGGTCATTAGCTCAATTGGTAGAGCAGCTGACTCTTAATCAGTTGGTTCGGGGTTCGAGTCCCTGATGGCCCACCAGATAAATCAAGGAGTTATCCCTCATTAGGGGGTGACTCCTTTTCTGTTGCCGCTACCATGCCGCTACCTTTTTCTCAAAGAAGGGGGCGCGTCTAATGGGCTGGGCACTCACCAACCTTTCGGCCGATGCCCGCGAACGCATTGCCCGTTCCCTGTTTGAGGCCAACGACGATCTGGACAAGGTTGACGGTGACCTCTGGCTCAACGGCAAATGCCCGTTGCATTCCGATGGCAACCCGTCTTTTGGCTACAACATCACCAAAGACTATTTTCATTGCCTGGTCGCCTGTACGGCGAACAGCGATCTTCTCGACCTGTGGTTTCTGGTCAACGGCTACCCGGCGCAATCTCAAGAAGGCATGAAGGCGTTCAAGAAAGCCCATGCCGGGGAAATCGGCCTTGGCGCGCCGAAGCGCAAAACGCCCGGTCAGTTGCAGCCCAAGCCGAAAAAAGAGCCGGAAAAGCCCCGCAAGGCGCTTCCGGAGGAAGTTTACACGGTGCAGGGCCCCATCCCCCCCGCCATGCTCGACGAATTGCGGGTGCGGCGCGGTTGGAGCCGGGAAGTCATTGAAGAACTCGGCATCCGGCTGTTGACGCACTACCGCAAGTCCACCAGCCTTTACAAAACCTTTGCCCTGCCGGAACAGGAAAAGCCCCGCGTGGCCATTCCTATCCGCGATGAAAAGGGCATTTTGTGGAACATCCGCACTTACTATCCCTTCGGCGTTCCGAAACCGCCCGAAAACGACCCCGCAGGGGCCGCCCTCACCCCCCAGGCGGACGGCGAAGAAGTCCCGCAAAAAAAGCCCGGATTCCCCAAAATTATGGCATGGGGGAAAGGGCACGGCAATTCCCGGCTGTTCCCTTCACCCGCGTTCTGGCGTCCCGGACCCGTGCTGGGCTGCGAAGGCGAGCCGGATACCCTGTGCGCCCGCTCCCTTGGGCTCAACGGCTTCACCCAAACAAGCAAAACAACCGGCTGGCCGGATGATCAACTGAAAGCTTTGGCCGGCCGTGTGCTGTTCCTCGCCTACGATGCCGACAAGCCCGGACAGGAATACGCGCAAAGTGCCGCCAAAAGCGCCCACGCGGCTGGTATTGAGGTTCGAATCATCCAGTGGCCAGATTACATGGGCCGACTACCCAACGGCGAATGGCCGGACGATCACGGTCAAGACCTCACCGACTTCTTTGTGAAGCACCACAAGACCGTGGAAGATTTCCAAGTCCTTATGGACAAGGCCCCGGTCTATGATCCCCTCGCCGCCCTGCGCGAAACCGCCGGGGATGATGCCGATTGCTCCGGCCTGCAGTTCTTCCGCTCTTCCGTCAACGGCCGCGTGTCTTTCAGCGAACGCATGCTGGCCGATTATCTGGTGGAAAAACACCCCATGCTCTATCACGACAAATCCGGCCAGCTCTACCGCTGGGAGGGCAGCTACTACGAGTCGTGGAGTGAAGAACAGTTGTACCGGGCGGGCGTGGAAGCTCTGGGCATGGAAGGCAGCGCCGCCCGCGTAAGCGGAGCCTGTCGCATTGCCCGCGCCATGGTGAGTATGCCCCACGACCGCGATTTGAACGACCGCCCGGAATGGGTGTGTCTGCAAAACGGCATGTTCAACCTCTACACCTGCGAGTTGAAGCCGCATTCCCCGGACTACATGTCCACCATCAAGCTGAACGTGAGCTGGCACGGGAACAATGCCCCCAAGCCGGGACGCTTTCTCTCCTACCTTGATCAGAACGTCCAGACACCCGGCGTCATCGCGCAGATGCAGGAATATGCCGGGTACAGCCTGACCCGAGAAACCAAGTTCGGCAAGGCTCTGTTGCTGCTTGGTCCGGGCGCGGACGGCAAAAGCAAGTTCATTGCCTTGCTGCGCGCCATGGTGGGGCCACAAAACTGCTCTGCCGTGCCCATGGCCGCCCTCGACGATCAGTTTCAGCGTGCGGCCCTGTTCGGGAAAATCCTCAACGTGGCCGGAGAAGTGACTACAGAGGCCATGCAAAGCGACATGTTCAAAGCCGTGGTCACCGGCGACCCGATACAGGCGTCGTTCAAGCACCGAGACAGCTTCGAGTTCATCCCCTTTGCCAAGCTGATTTACGCCACCAACAAGATGCCGCGCGTGCTCGACAACTCAGACGGATATTTTCGCCGTATTTTGCCGGTGCGCTTCAAAAAGCAATATCTGGAAGACAGCCCGGACGTGGATCCCGATCTGGAAGTCAAGTTGATGCAAGAGCTTGACGGTATTTTTGCCTGGGCTGTCATGGGCCTTCATCGGCTTATCGGCAAGATTCCGCACCCGGATGGCTCTATTCGCACGGGCTTCACTCAATGCGACGAAACCCGTGATTTTATGTTGCAGTATCGACGCTACAACAACCCCGTAATTGCCTTTGTGCAAGACTGCTGCAACATAGAAAATACAGAATCAAAGGTTGAATTGAAGCTCTTGTATCAACGATACAAGAAATATTGCACAGAAGGCGGCTACAAGGCTTTAAGCCGCGACAATTTCTTTGAAGAGTTCCAAACAGCGGTGCGTAAGCTGAACGAAGATGCTTACGTCCGCAAATACAACGCCAGAGAAGAAGGACGCCGCCTTTATGTCATGGGTGTCTGGCTGATCTCTGAAGCCGCATCCTAGAGGCTGCTATGTGGTTTTTTGGCCTGCACCTGTGTTCGGCGTGCCGTGGGGGCTCCCCCTTCGTCATCTGCCGGCCCGTGCGCGCGCAAAAGCGCGGACGTTCCCCTGACCCCGCCATAGTCCGGCCGCGCCTCGTGCCGCCTGATTTTGGATTGCGGGCTGGGCTCCGCGTACCTATACCGCATGGCCTTGTCATTCCTGAACAAAACAGAATTGGGCGGCGGGCTGGATTGCCTTGGATTGTGAAACGCAATCCAAGAAAAAGCCAATTGCCGCAATGTGTTGCGCCTTGTTTTCCGCCTTGGATTGTGGATTGCAAAACTTTTTACACGCATACGTATGCGCGTGTGTATGCACACATGCGCACATGCGTGAGACTGCTTTTTTCTATTTTGCTTCACAATCCACAATCCAAGAAAAAAGAAAAGGTAAAAGCATTGTGCCCGAATGGATTCATGCCAGAAAGCGGCGCAATCCAATCGCAATCCACGCAATCCAACAGGGGGGAGCTATGAGCACCGAAGTATTGCAGTCCATCATGTCCAACTGGGGCATAGGCGTTCCGTCCGGGCCGGTGGCCGCTATGGCCTTGGATGCGGCCCCGGCCGAATCGCCGGAGCTGGGCGCCACTGTTGTCGCCGCCGAGTCCACAGCCAACGGTGCGCCAGAGTCGAACACAGCCGCAGAAGCCGAGCCCACGCCCGACAATGCGCCGGAACTGGACGCCACTGCCGCCGCCGGGCCCGCGCCCGACAATGCGGTGTTGGAGTTCTCCAACGAGTGGTTCGGCCTCACCGTGGCCGGGCGGAAGTCCGCGGACGTTGCCCGCGATGTGCAACGGCTGAAAGAGTTGATGCGCCTCTACCCCATCCGCCCCCACCTGCACCAGGCGGGCGGCTCGGGCTTCAGTTCAAGCCCTGAAGAAGGCTGGCACCCGGACCCTGACGCCATCATCCGGGAGTTCTCCCGCCTCTGGTTCACCGTCGCCGGGGATCACATCATCGCCGAATACGGCCACCTGATGCACACCATCCCCACACCCGAACCCGGCACCCCGCCCGCCCCCGTCCGCTTCCGCCCCTGGAAATCGGCAGACGATGAACCCCCGCACCCCGCAACGCTTTCCACCCACAACACCCCCACGGGGTCCGTGTGACCCCCCGGCCCGGCGGGTCCTTTCCCCCCTCCCCCCGTCAGGGGTCAGGTAGGGCGCGGGGTTTCGGCGCTTGGGATGTGGGGATTTTTTGCAAATTGCAAATTATCCTGTGAAAGCGTTGTGGTTGCTGCAAATTGTGAATGTATAGACAAAACCGATAATGGAGCATGTGAGCATGGCGCAAGGATATGAGCAACCCGCCGCCGGGTGGAACCCCCTTACCGGGAAGCGTGTTTTCAAATCCGCCCGCGAGGCGTGGCTGATTTACGGGCAATATCGCTTTTCTGTTTCCGAACGGACGTTTTACAACTATGTGGGGAAAGAAAAGGATTGCCGCTCGCGCCCGGATGGTTCTTTTTATGTTGAAGACATTGAAATTATTGCACAATCACACGCATGGGCACCCGCCCCCCTTTTTGTCTGGGGGGTCCAACAGGGGGGGGAGGGGGGAAACGCCGAAAAGAATAATGATCAAGGGGTCAGGCTACAGGCGGCGAAAATACGGCAGGCGGAAGCGGAAGCGGAATTGAAGGAAGGGGAACTCAAGCGAAAGCGCCGGGAGTTGATACCGCGAAGCGAGTATGAGCAAAGGTTGGCGGCTGCCGCCGCCATTGTGGGGGTTAAGGTTGAGATATTCGCATACGACAAGGTGCGTGAAATTATCCATATGTGTGACGGCGATCCGGCAAAGGAAGATTCCCTGCGGGAATACCTTTTGAAAGAGGGGCGCGCCTGGCTGCATTCTTTTTCCCGCGCTGCCGATTACGATGTTTCCCTTGTTACGGTTGACGATGATGAAGGAAGCCAACAAAGCGACTTTACGGAATTGAATGATGAAGCAAGCAACTTTGATTGAATCGCTCCGTCCGGACGTTCGACACATTGAAGCAATATGCCCGCATGGTGTGCGGCCGGGGATGATTGACTTTCGGTGGCCGGCATCCGTGCGCCAAATCTGGAAGCGCCCTGAACTTCTGCCGCCGTCCGTGTGGGCAGAGCGATACCGCATGATGGATGAAAATGATCCGCGCCCCGGCCCGTGGAATAACGACACGGCCAGATATCTATGCGGCCCTATGGATGTGTTCGCTCTGCCCTTTATTCGCAAGATCGTAGTTGTGGCGCCGCCGCAGACCGGCAAAACAGAGATTTTGTTGAACATCCTTGGTGCGGCTATTGATCAAATGCCCGGCCCTGCCTTGCTGGTTTATGAGCAACAAGACGTGTCCAAGCGGATGTGCACAACCCGCGTGAAAAAAATGGTGCAGCTGTCACCGCGCTTAAAACAATATATCACCGGCAACGCGGACGATTTTGCCAACTTCCTGATCAATCTTCGGCACATGGCGATTCCCTTTGCCTGGGCAACGTCTGTTTCGCAACTCTCCAACCAACCGATCCAGCTTCTTTTGCTTGATGAGGTGGATAAATACGAAACCACGAACAAGCGGGAGGCCGGGCCGGTGGCGTTGGCGGAAAAACGGACGCGGGCATATCAGCACACTTCAAAGGAAGTTCTCGCCAGTTCTCCCACGGTGGAAGAAGGGGAAATCACCGTTGCGTTCGAGCGGGTGCAGGCGCGTTTTGAATATGCGGTGCGCTGCCCGGAACCCATGTGCAATCATTCCCATGTGATGCGGTTCACCGGACCGAACGGTTCCGGCGTTATCTGGCCGCATGATGAGCGCGACCCGGAAACGGTTATGTCAAAAAAATTGGCGTACTACGTTTGCCCGAATTGCGGCGTTGCCTGGGATGACTATAAACGCGATCTGGCCATGCGCGCCGGGCATTGGCGGGAGATAAAAACACATCTGGAATTGATGACTTACTGCAACCGCCACCGTCCCCGGAGCGTTGGTTTTCAATACAGCACGTTGATTTCCCCTTTTGTGAGCCTGTCGGAAACAGCCGCAAAATTTGTTTTGGCGGCGCAGGATTTGAAAGTCGGGAAGATTGACGCCCACAAGGATTGGCTGAACGGATACATGGCCGAAACGTGGAAGGAAGATTTTTCACCGCGCAAGGAAGATGCCGTGCTTGTCCTGCGCGATGACAGGCTCGCCGGGTTGCTGCCGGATGGTGGGCTTGTCGCCGCACTTCTGGCCACGGTGGATACGCAGGATGACGGTTTTTGGTACGAGATCCGCGCTTGGGGGTACGGACAAGAGGCGGAAAGCTGGCAAGTCCGCGCCGGGTTTGTGGAAACGTTTGAGGCTTTGGATTCCGTTTTGTGGATTCCCTACCTCGACGTTCACAAGCGGGAATTCCACGTTGCCCTTGCCGGTATCGACTCGCAGGGGCACCGGACCAGAGAAGTTTATGACTGGTGCATTCAAAACCGGGGGCGGGCGGTGCCGCTGGCCGGTGAGCGCACCATGAAACAGCCGTTTGCCCTTTCCAAGTTGGAAGTATGGCCGGGAACAGATAAGAAAATGCCCGGCGGCTTGAACCTGTTACGGGTGAACACGAAGCACTACAAGGACAGTCTGCACAGAAAACTTGCCGTTCCCCCAGCTGATCCCGGCGCATGGCACATGAACAGCGAATGCACCCTTGATTGGGCGCAACAAATGTGCGCCGAATACGTTGATGAAAATCAAAACTGGGTATGTCCCAAGGGTAAGGCAAACCACGCCTGGGACGTTTCCGTTTACAGCTTTTGTCTGGCTGACTACTTGGGGTTGCGCTACATGCAGCCGGAGGCGGAAGAAGAATACGAAGAGGAAATCCCCGAACAGATCCCGCGTAGGCGCAAGCGATGGTAAAATTAGGTATGTCGATGGCATTTGCCGCGCCTTGCCGCGAGGTGGGCGGCGAAGAACGGCCCGTGTAGCCCAAAATGTACCCATAATAGCCCTAAATATACCCGCTTTGCGGGTATATTCTTTTTATGGTTCATCCTCGGAAGAGTGAGGGTGTATCCATGGCCTCTTTTACATCTTGGGCTAACTTATACAGAAGCATGCTGAATGACTTGGCGTCCGGGAACTGGCGAACCAAGTCATACGATTTTGACGGCATGCGTAAAGAATTCGTTTCCCCACAAGATTTTCGGGATATGCTGGCCTGGGTTAAAAATGAAGCCGCCGAAGAAGCTACGTCGGACTTGACGTTGCGCACCAATGCGCGGGCGGGGGATCGATGAACACCCGCGCCGTTCGCTCAATTCCTTTCGCCGCCCGTATGGGCTTCGCCCTTGACCGCGCCCTTGCCGTGATGGCTCCGCAGTACGCTTTATCCCGTGTAGAAGCGCGGGAACGCTTTGTTTCCCGCATGTACGCCGCCGCCCGCCCGACCGAAGATGCCGGGGGGTGGCTGCCTTATGACGGGGACGCCAACAGCCTGATCCGCAGCAGCTCGACGGTAACGCGTTCCCGCGTGCGGCAGCTTGTCCGCGATTTCCCCTATGCCAAGCGGGCGGAAAAACTCCGCAACGCCCTGATTATCGGCAACGGCATCCGCATGCAGGCCCGGATCAAGGGGCCTGACGGCACGATGAACCGCGAGGCAAACGCTGCCATTGAAGGAACTTTTGCCGAATGGGCACAAAAGGCGGACACAACCGAAACGCAAACCTTTGCCGACCTGCAGGCCCTTGCGGATCGCCAACTCTTTGAGTGTGGCGAATATTTCTTTATCAAGCGGTATGAAAAGGGAAGGATCAACCCCTTACGCCTGCAACCCATTGAAGCGGATCGGCTGGCTTTCGGCGTTTCCACGGGCAAGGTTGCCGACGGTGCCGAAATTATGGACGGCATTGAATATGAAAAGGCCACCGGCAGGCCGATTGCCTATCATTTTCAGGATGACGGATACCGCGCCAAAACGGTGCGCGTTCCCGCCAATCAGGTGATCCACGGCTATGAGGCGGATCGCCCCGGACAAATGCGCGGCATTTCTCCCATTGCATCCGCCGTTATGGTGGCCGGCGACCTGTCCGACCTGCTTGATGCGGAATTGGAAGCCATGCGTATGGCTACACGCTATGTAGCATTTGTTCAGACCCCTGATATCCCCGGCATGCAAAAAGGCAACGGGGCGCGTGGCGGTAAGGGCGAGGAAAAAGGGCGGCGGGTTGAAAACCTGAACCACGCCACGATCCAGTATTTGCGTCAAGGGGACAATTTCACTCTTGCCAAGGTGGATCGCCAGACAGGCACCTTTGAGCCGTATATCAAGTTCAACGTCCGCACCTTCGCCATCGGCGCCGGCCTGACCTATGAACTGGTTTCCGGCGATTACGACAAGATCAGCTATTCCAACCTGCGGGGCATTCGCCTTGATTTGGCAGTGGTGATTCGCCCCATCCAGCGCAACCATATCAACTGGTTTTGCCGTCCGGTTGCTGCCGCCTGGCTTGAAGCCGCCATTCTCGCCAATCCCGCCCTTATGCCGTATGCGCGGCTGATTTCGCCCTCTTCTTACACCTGGATTCCGCCCGGCATGGAAAGCCCTGACCCCTTGAAAGAGGTCAAGGCCAATGCCGATGAGATCAAGCTCGGCACGAACAGCCCACAACGCATCTGTGCCGGAAAGGGCTGGGTTTACGAAGAGCTTCTTGACGAGTTGCAGGAAGCCAAGGCCATGCGGGAGGCGCGCGGCCTGACTGCGGAAGAAGTTGATTCGGCTCTGAAAAACAACCCCGCCGCCCTTATGGGTAAAGGCAAGAAGGAATAAGCCATGCCGCAACCGAAAACCGAAGCATACGAAGGACAACGTAAGTTCATCCTGCGAGCCGATCCGTCCGAACAAGGCGGGGCGCCTTCTTCCTTTGATAAGGAAGCACGAACCGTCCGCCTCACTTTGGCGACAGAAACGCCTGTGCGGGAATGGACCCCTTACGGCTACGCCGACGAAGTGTTGCTTATGGACGGCGTTGTGCTTCCTTCGGGGGGGCAATGCCCGCTGTTGGACAGCCATAACGCTTACAGCCTTAATGGGCAGCTTGGATCGTTGCGCGGTTTCTCGATTGTTGCGGACCGATTGGACGCGACAGCCCACTTTTCTGTGACCGCTGAAAAGGCGTTCACTTTAGTGGAAGAAGGGCATCTGAAGGATGCTTCCGTCCGTGCGAAAATTCTTGAGCACGTCTTCATTCCTGAAGGCACCACCCAAACCATTGCCGGAAAAAGTTTCACCGGCCCCATTGTGATCGCAACCCGCTGGGAAGTGAAAGAAGGGTCTTTTACGCCCATCGGAGCTGATAAAAACGCCAAGACGCGCGCCGCGTCTGACGGCCAAAACAGGGAGGAAGATCCCATGTCTGTGAAGAAAGACCAAGGGCGCGCGGAAGGCACCGGCAACGCGCCCGAAATCCCCGCCTCGCAAACCACGCCCGCCGCTGCTTCGGCATCGGACGCGGCTCGCGCGGATACCCCGCCCCCGCTTCCGGCTGCCGCCCCCGGCGGCCCCACCGTTGAAAGCGTCCGTGCGGAAATCGTGGATATCATGACCGTGGGTCGCATGCATGGCTGCATGGAGCTGGCGGAACAAGCCGTGCGTAACGGCACCAGCTTGAACGAATTTCGGGGCATGGTGCTTGCCGATCTTTCGAATCGTTCCGCAGCGAACGCCCCCAGTCATATGCCCCATGTCGAAATGGGGCGGACGGGCGGGGAGAAATTCCGCGCGGCCATGTCCGATGCTATGTGCCTGCGCTCCGGGGCGCATTTCACGCCCAAGGATTTGGCTCCCGGCGCCGAAGAATTCCGGGGCTATTCCTTGATGGAAAGCGCCCGCGAAAGTCTGCGAGCGGCTGGGCTTCCCATTCCGTCCGACCCCATGGAAATGATCGGGCGCGCCTTCACGGAAACCTCTTCCGACTTCCCCAACATTTTGGCGGACACGGCCAACAAATCGCTGATCGCCGGAGCGCAGGAAGCGGAAGAAACCTATGAAGCCTGGACCGGCGAAACCACGGCCAACAACTTCCAAGTGCAAACCGGTGTCAATATTGACGCTTTTTCCACATTGGAAGTGGTTCCGGACGGCGCGGAGTACACCTCCGGCACCCTGAACGATCGGGGCATCCGCTACGCCGTGGCCACCTACGGCAAACTGTTCGGGATCACCCGGCAAACCATCATCAATGACAACGTGAGCGCCTTCACGCAGATTCCGGCGGCCATGGGCCGGGCGGCCATGCGCGCGCGCGGCAACGCCGTGTACAGCCTTTTGACCGGCAACCCGCAAATGCCGGACGGTAACGCTTTGTTCAGCGCGGCGCACAACAACCTTGCCGCTTCCGGCGGCAAAATCACCGTGGACGCCTATACGGCGGCGGTAACGGCCATGGGCACGCACAAGGGTAAACAGGGCGAAGTGCTGAACATCATGCCCAAGTTCATGCTTGTGCCGGTGGCCCGCACGGCGGAAGCCCGCATCCTCATGGGCAGCCAATATATCGGCACACAGGCCACCCCCACGCAACTGAACCCCTGGCAAGGGGATGTGACCGTTGTGGTTGACGGCCGCCTTGACGCCGCTTCGGGCCTGCCGTGGTTCCTGGCTGCCGCCAAGGGGCTGACCATCAACGTGGCCTATCTGTTCGGCAACAAGGCCATGCGTCTGGAACAACGCCAAGGCTTTACCGTTGACGGCGTTGAGTTCAAGGTTTCCAGCGACTTCGGCGCGTATGTCCAGGACTGGAACGGCCTGTATAAAAACCCCGGCGCGTAAGGCGACAGCCTGCGGCCTGTAAAGAACGGGAGAAGCATCATGGCGAAAAACTTCGTAGATGAGGGAACCGGCGTTCCCTACAAAAACGCCGGAAACGCGATCATCTATTCCGGCTCCGTGGTGGCTATGGATGCCCTTGTGGGTATCGCCCTGGCCGATATTCCGGCGGGCGCAAGCGGCACGCTCCGCATCGTCGGGGTGTGGAAGCTGCCCAAAGATACCGCCACGGCCATGGCCGTTGGCGATGTGGCGTTCTGGGATACGGCCAACAAGAAGATCGTGGCCGCCGCCGGTACGGATATCGTTGCCGCCGGTGTGGTGGCCGCCGATGCGACCGCCGGCGCGGGCAACGTCAACATCAAGATCAACGCGTAACAGCGATTCGTTTTCGGGGCGTGCCGTGTGCGCGCCCCGAAAACCTCCGGGGGTTCCATGTCGCTTTCCATCCACGACATCAAGCGGGCGGCCGAAGATTTGGGGGTTGAACCCTGCGCGGTTAAGGCCGTGATCGACG
The DNA here is from genome assembly GCA_031548905.1 of Desulfovibrio sp. Lineage (GTDB taxonomy): Bacteria > Desulfobacterota > Desulfovibrionia > Desulfovibrionales > Desulfovibrionaceae > Frigididesulfovibrio. The sequence continues at coordinate 28,669 of JAVBQP010000033.1, forward strand.
TTGAATCTTCCGGCTCCGGGTTTCTGCCGGACGGGCGGCCCAAGATTCTGTTTGAAGGGCACGTCTTTTGGCGCGAACTGAAAAAGCGCGGCATCAATCCCGAAACGCTGAAAATGCCCGGTGTTCTCCATGAAAAACGGACGGCCGCCCATTACCGGCGCGGGTCCGAAGAATGGGAGCGTCTGGACGACGCCGCGCGGGTGAACAAGGAAGCCGCCCTGTGTTCCGCCTCTTGGGGCGCGTTCCAGATTATGGGCTTCAACTTCCGGGCCTGCGGTTTCACTGCCTTACAAGATTTCGTTGCCGCCATGCACCAAAGCGAAGCCGAACACCTTGCCGCCTTCTGCGGGTTCATGCGCTCCGAAGGGTTGATTCTCTTTTTGACCGGCCGGGATTGGCCGGGGTTCGCGCGGCGCTACAACGGGCCGGGCTATGCGGCCCATCAGTACGATATCAAATTGCAGCGGGCCTATGAACGTTGCCGGGCCGGGGGGCAATTCGCATGAAGGCGCGGGATCTGGTCACCAATGCGGACGGCAAATTGAGCCGCACACAGATCACCATCTGGATCGCCCTGTTTCTGACCGTGGGCCTGTTGCTGGCGGAAGTGCTTCGCGGCGGCGGCGTGCTCACCTTGCCCGTGCTGGGTGTACTGTTGGGCCTGCATGTGTTCGCTCTGCTGGATCGCATCGACGCCCGGCATATCGACGTGCGGATCGGCCGGGACGGCGCCGGGATATCCCTTGGTAACGATGACCCGCGCGGGAGGGAAAGATCATGACGAAGTGGATTACCGGCATTTTGGCCGCTCTGGCCGCCGTGGTTGCTTGGGTGTTTCGGGGCTTTTTGGCGAAGCGGGCGGAAGAAAAGCTGACCGCACAACGCGATGCCGCCCTTATGGACGCCGAAGGCGAGAAAATCAAGGCCACGGCCAAAGCGCAGGAAACGGAAGCGCTGCACAGGCAACAAAAAAATGAGGATGCTATCCATGCTGCGGACTCTGCCGGCGTTGCTTCTCGCCTTGACGATCTCTTTAAGTAGCTGCGCTCCCGCAAAGCCTATTCTGGTGCGTCCGGACGTGGACATTCCCGAACGTCCGGCCATGCTGCCGGTGAACTGGCAGCACAACGGCACCGCGCATTGCCTGACGGATAAAGACGCACAGGCGCTTTTGATCAACATCGGCCGCAAAGACACGCACATAGAAATTTTGGAAGGCTGCCTGCGGGCTGTTGGGGGGAAGGAATGAGTTCCGGATCGGAAATCCTCATTATCTGCACAGTGAACGGCTTGCTTTTCGGGGCGGTTGTTTTCTTTGTCCGGTACTGGTTTATGCGGGTCGATACGAAAATCGACCAGATTCCCTTCCTGATCCCCCGCGACGAATGCAGCGACAAGCGGGCGCGGGTTCACCAGCGTCTTGACGAAATTGAAGCCGAAGTCGTCACGGTTGCCAACCGGGTAACCCGTCTTGAGGCTCGCCAATGATCGCCGCCGCCGACCTTGCGGATATCTTCGCGGATCACGCGGAATGGTGTTCCGTGCAGGTCAAGGGCGAAAGCGAGGCCCGGCAGGTGTTGATGGTGGCGCATCCTTTCAGCTCCGGTTCCATAGACGCCCGAAGCAAGGCCCTTTCCTTTATCGACAAATCCACCCTGCCGCGCGGCGCGGACTGGGGTTACGGCCTCATGTGGGCTGCGGACGCCCCGGCGGACATGAACGCGGAAACCCAACTGGAAATCGTCGATTCCGCCGGGCAAGCCTACGCCGTTGATGCGGCCCGGCCGGTCTACGACATCGACGAAGCCACCCGCATGAAAGTGTGCGTGGCATGGCGTCTGGCTCTGCGCGGGAAACAGCGCATGGTGCGAGGTGGGCGGTAATGGCGACGAATACCGCCTTGCTCCGCAAGTTTACTTCCTTTCAGGGAGATGCGGCGCTGTTTAAGATTACGGAAAGCGCCTCTCCGGAGTTTGCCGACTTGGCGAAGCGTTTCCCTGCCGCCGTTGCGCGCGCCCTGAAAAGCCTTGGCTGGTACGCGCAAAAGAGCATGAAAGACATGATCCGGGCGGGCGGCCCCAGCGGCGGCAAATGGTTGGAACTTTCAGACGTGCGCCGGTATCGCCGAATGGAACGCCTGAAGGCCGGTGAATTCCCCCGTAGGTCATACCGGGGGATGAAGAAGAAGGGAACGGCGGGCAAGTGGGTGGCTCCGGGCCTCAGTGCCAAGGCGAAAGACACGCCCGATCCGTCCGGAGTTTTCGGCAAGGTGGCGCAAACCATTGCATACCGCAAGCCCCAAGACAAAAATATGGTGGAAATAGGCGCTCTGTCGCCGTCCGCCGCAGATTTTCTTTCCGCCGTGCAGGAAGGCAAGCGGGGCGGCAAGGGCTCGTTTCAGTTCACCGGCAGACAGGTTGTCACTCCGGCCATGCGCCGCGCTTTTTGGGCCGCCGGATTTCCGCTTTCCGAAGAAACAACCATGATCGGCCAAGAGGGCCGCGCCCTGGTGCCGCCCGCGTTCAAGGAACTTCACCCGGAGATTGAACGCTATCTGGTCGGCCGCATCACTTCCACCCTTGCCAAGCAAGGCATTGACTGGATGAAACAATGAGCGCCCCGCTTACCCCCTACGATATCGCCCGCCGGTGGGCCGTGGCCTTGGAAGGCAACCGCCTGGTGAATCAGTGGGCCGTGTCCAATTACGGCCGCCCCTTTGCCGTGCAGATCGGCGCGGACCTGCGCCGGCCCCCCAATGAAGAAGGTGCGCCCTTTATCGCCATTTTTCCGGACGGCGGCCAAACCGGGCCGCAGCGGCAAACCTTTGTTTCTGAACTGGGGATCGTGGCCGGCATTGCCGATGGGGAGTGGACGAAAGAGGGCGGTATCAAAGAGATGCGCGGCCTGAAGCGTTTGGGCGAACTGTGCCCCATGCTGGAAGCGGCCATGCGCGAAGCCTTGCCCAAGGCCCGTCTGCAGGAAGTGAACACGGAATTTGAGATTCTGCAATTTCCCCTTTGTCAGGCTCTTTTGTCTGTAACCGTTGAAGAAAGCCTGCCCATCGGGCGGCGAATGTAGGAGAAAACACCATGTCGCAATGCACCGGCGCCGGCTATCAACAGGTTTCCGGCGGTTCCTGCTCTCTGACCATGTACATGGAAGCCGCGCCCGGGTGCGTCGAACCCGGCGAAAAGGGCGTGCGCCTGGCCTTCATGTCCGAATCGTTTTCGCGCGGCAGTTCCAAAAAACAGCGCAGCGTCATTTCCGGCAAACGCGGGCCGGGCAAACCCTATGAGGGGCTGCCGCAAATGTCCGGCGGGTGCGAGGCGGCCGCCTATTCCCCCCAGCTCGGCTACATCCTGCGCGCCCTGTGCGGCGCCGTGGCCACGGCCCCGGATCCGGCCCGCGTGCTTGATGCCGCCCCTGTGGTGGAATTGGATCTCGGCATCGTGGGCCTGCCCTGCCCCGGGCACGGCTTTGTGCAGGATGCAGTGATCACCGTCTACGGCACGCAAAATTATGATGGCCAATACCGGGTGGAACGCGGCGGCACGGCCGATCTTATCGCCATTGCCGCCCCTTTTGTGGCGGAAACCCTGCCGGCGGATGCCGCCGCCTACCGGGGCCGCGCTCCCGTTCTGGAAGGCCGGGCGGAACACCTTTCCAGCGGGGTTGTAGCCCTGTCGGTCAAGGACGGCGTGCACAACCTGAATCCCGGCGAAAGCATTACGATCAGCGGCAGCGCATCCTACGACGGCACGCACGTTTTGCAGCCGGGCACGGAAAACGGCCTGCTGGTCATAAGCGCGGCCTACACGCCGGAAGATTTTGACGGCACCCTTGTGGCCGTTCCCCTGTTCTACCGCCACGCCTTTGCCCTGCCCAAGCGCCAACCCACGGTGTGCATGGAAAAATACCTCGACTTCGAAGACGGCGCGGCCGTGAACAAATATCAACGCTTCGGCTACTGCAAGGTGAACGGCCTCAACTTCAACTTCGGCGGGGATGAAGAACTGCGCTTCACCCTTGATTTCGCCGTGGGCAGACAGGCGGACGGCGCGGCCCCGCTCGACGCCGCGCCTCTGACCCCGGCCGCCATTCCCATGGACAACATCGAAAGCGGCCTGTGGGTGGCCGGGGTGCGGCGCGGTGACGTGGAATCCGGCTCGTTCAGCAACACCTTCGGCGTCGAACCCAAGGCGGCCGTGGGCGATCTGGGGCAGTATTCCCGCATGCCCGAAGGCGACCCGGATTGCAAGGCAACCCTTTCCGCCTTTCTGGAAAAGGACGATTATCAGGAACTCGCCAAAGCCCGCGCCACCGTTCCCTTTGCCCTGTCCATCTGCTCCGCTTCCGGTGACGAAGCCTGGTTCAGGTATCCGGAAACGGAACTCGACGTGCCCGGCACCCCCATTTCCGGCAAGGAAGGCCTGATGCAGGATGTCACCGTCATGGCCTTTGTGGACAAGGGCGAAACCGTGCTGACCGCCGAACTGATCAACCGCGTGGCCGTCTACGCGTAAAAAAAGGAATCGACATGAGCAAGCCCGCTATGGAATATCTGGAAAAATCGCTTTCGTCCGGCCGCAAGGTTTCCCTGCGCGCCCGCACCTATGAGGAGTGGGAAAAGCAGGAAGATAAACGCCTGAAAATGCTTGAAGGGGCAGGTATGCGTGGGGAAGGGCCTTTGGACTTCATGGTTGAAGTGGCCCTGCAGGGCGCCCACAAAGCAATGCGGGAACATCGCCTGACCGCTTGGGTGAAGGACTTCCCCAAGCTCAAAGGGGAATTAACCCTGCGCGATATTGCGGAAATCGAAAAAACGGCCCTTGACCTTGAAAGCGTGGAAATCCCCCTGGGAAACTCCGTACCTGGTGGCGATGGTCAATAGACGCCCGGCGTCTTGACTACTGCGCGAAGTGCCGGGATAGGCGCGCGCGCAAGGGCAGGGCGGGCGATTGCCGCCAATGCGAAAATAAGGAACCCGCCCTGCTGGAAGAAAATGTGCCCATCGTCCGGCTGTGGCTGGCCTGCGGCACGCAGTGGAATATCGGCTTTGCCGGGGCCGCCGGGCTGAACTACCCGGCCGTGTATCTGGTGGCGGGCTCCCTGGGCGTGGAAATGGACGCCAAGAACCTGCGCAAGCTGAATATTCTTGAAGGGTTGACGCTGGAACACTGGCGATTGGAACGGGAGCGGGAAGCGCGAAAAAACAAGAGGCGGGCCTAGGGGCTTGCCTCTTGGTTTCAATCAAGAGCCCTTAATGTACCCAAAATAGCCCTTAATATACCCCATTCGTCAGGGTGTATTTTTTATGCTTTGTCTACCGTGTATCTCTCAAAGGAGCGTACCCGGTGGCCGGCAATCTTTCCACCCGCATAACCATCTATGCCGACGACAAGGCTTCTTCCTCTTTCCGCAAGGTAGGGCAAGAGGCGGATAGTCTCGTTTCCAAGCTCCTTGGCATGGGCCCCAAGGTGGGCGATGTGCTGGGCGGCCTCGGGCTCGGTTCCCTTGGGGCCGGTCTTGGGGCCGCCGGGCTTGGCGGGCTGGCGAAAGAGGCCACCCTTGCCGCCGCCAAGTATGACATGCTCGGGGCGGCCATGGATCAGGCCGGGAAAAACGCCGGCTATTCCGCAGGGCAAATGCAGGCCGCTGAAATGCAGCTCGTGCGCAACGGCATTACCCTGGAAAAAAGCCGCAGCCTGATCACGCAGGTAACCACGGCCAACATTGATCTGGCGAAATCGGCAGATCTCGCCCGCACCGCGCAAAACCTTGCCGTGGGTGAAAATCTCAATTCTTCCGAAGCCTTTGAGCGGCTGTTGCACGGCATTGTTTCCGGGCAAAAAGAAGTGCTTTCCAACATGGGGTTGTTCGTCAACTTCCAGCAGGAATACGAAAAAGCCGCGCGGGCCATGGGTAAAACAGCCCAAGCCTTGACGGAAGAAGAAAAGCTGCAAGTCCGCGTCAACGCCACCCTGAAGGCGGGCGAAAGCCTTGCCGGCACCTACGACGCGGCAATGACCAAGGCCGGAAAACAGCTTTCTTCCTTTGAGCGGCACTGGTCGAACCTGCTGACCCTCACCGGCGAAGTGGGCTTGGATGCCCTCGCACAGGGCGTTTTCGGCGTCAACGAATCGTTGGAAGGCGTCAACGAACGCCTGTTGAAAATGAAGGAATCCGGCGAGCTGGCCGACATCGGCAAGAGCATCGGCAACGGATTCCGCACCCTGACGGAGAATATCGACACCGCCGCCCTCACTATGGGGGTTTGGGTGCTTGCTTCCAAGGCCGCCAACACCCAAGCCGGCGTGCGCCTGGCCGAACTCAAAAAAGAGCACGGCCTTATGGCCGCCCTGAAAACGGAATTCTCCGGCCTTACCGCAGCCGTAGGACAAGATACCGCCGCCTACATCGCCAACACACAGGCCATCGTCGCCAACAACAAAGCCCGCCTTGGCGAGATCGACAAGGGCATCGGGGCCAAGCAATCCGTCATTTCCGAGCTTTCCGCGCCCGAATACGCCGCGAACCTTGAGGCGATCAAACACCGCAAAACCGTTGAGCGCGAAGTCAAAATCCTGCAAGGCGAGCGCATTGTCATTGCCCGGCAACTGGGGCAGGCGGAAAAGGGGCTTGAAGAAGTCGCCAAGCGGCAAAACATCGCCTTGCGCGGCCTGTCCGCTGCCGGCTCCGGCCTGAAAAACGCGGGCATGGGGCTGGTCAATTTCATGGGCGGCCCCTGGGTTTTGGGCTTCACCGCCGCCACCGCCGCCGTTTACGCCCTCGCCAATGCGGACAGCTACGCGGAACGCGAAGCCAAAAAACACGGCGTTTCGCTGGAAGGGCTCAACGCGCAATACGAGCGTTTGAGCCGCGAGGCGCAAAAAGCCGCCGGCGCAACCGACAACCTGACCGCCGCCCAACAGGCCGCCCAAAGCAAGGCCGCGCAAGACAGGCTCAACGCGGCGGAAGCCGAAGCCGCCCGCATCCGGGAGATGATCAGCCGCAACAGCACTGTTTACAGCACGGATCTGTTCGGCAGCGTCACCGGCGAAAAACAGTTCGATACAAAGGAAATCTCCGCTTATTACGCCAAATATAAAGATTTGGTTTCCGAATTCCAAAGCGGCAAAATGACCGCCCAAGATTTCGCCCTTGCCCTTGGCGACATGCGCCGCAAGCTGGAAGATGTCTCCGCCGGTTCCTGGTTCTCTTCCACCACGGGGGAAG
>JAVBQP010000081.1:0-9878 GCA_031548905.1 Desulfovibrio sp.
ATGGTCATGGACGCGCGCGACGGCAGGAGCGGCGGCTCGGAAACCACGGCGGCCCATTACTCGCCCGAGCACTCCGGTTACCCGGCGTTTCTCTGCTGGGCGCCGGTGCGCTTCGCCCCGGCCGAAGGGCAGCCGGCGACCTCGGTGGCGGGCATCGCCTTTTTCGAAACCTCCTCTCTGCTGCTCTCGGTATTTCTGCGCGGGGCCAATACGTTTCTGATTTTTCTGCCCACCGCCCTGGTGTTTCTGCTCCTGGCCGTCGTCTGGAGCGGCCGGAGGATTTCCCGACCGTTGCGGCTCATGTCCGGCAGGCTGGAAGACATGGGCGCCGGCGGCGAGTTGCGGGCGTTGGATGTGCCCCCGGCCTGCGAGGAACACCAGATGCTCCAGGCCGCGGCCAATTCCGTGCTGACCACGACCATGGGTCTGCAAAGCGACATGGAACGCCTGAGCCGGGAAATGAGCAGCGCCAAGGACAGGCAACCCGTGGACCTGCACCAGGCGGCCCTGTGGCCGATGATTACCGAAGAGTTCGGCCTGGTCGGCTCCGGCGGGCTGATACGCGAGGTGCGCGAGCAGGTCCGCAAAGCCGCGCGGGCGGGAACGGACGTGCTGATCTTCGGCGAGACCGGCACCGGCAAGGAGCTGGTGGCCGAGGCCATCCACAAGGCCGGGCCGCGCGGCAGCGGGCCGTTCATCTCCATCAACTGCGGCGCCCTGGACGAGAACCTCCTGATGGACTCGCTCTTCGGCCATGTCAAAGGCGCGTTCACCGAGGCCAAGACCGACCGCAAAGGCGCCTTTCTGGCGGCGGACGGCGGCACCCTGCACCTGGACGAGATCGCCAATGCCTCCCTGAAAGTCCAGCAGGCCCTGTTGCGCGCCCTTGCCGTGCGGCGCATCCGCCCTCTGGGCACGGACCGGGAAATCCCCTTCAATACCCGCGTGGTGGCGGCAACCAACGTGGACCTGCGCGACTGCGTCAAAGACGGGACGTTCCGGGAAGACCTTTACTATCGCCTGGCGATCATCAGTATCGAAACGCCCCCCCTGCGCGGCCGCAGGGAAGATATCCCCGAGTTGGCGGCCTTTTTCCTGCACGAAGCGGCCCGGCACATGGGCCGGCCCGACATGCGCCTGTCGCGCGGGGCACTTGAGTTCATGGCCGCCCACGACTGGCCGGGCAACGTGCGCGAGTTCAAAAACTGCCTGACCAGGGCCGTGGCCTTTGCCGACGGTGATATCCTCCTGCGCCGGCATATCTCTCTGGAGCAGGGCATGGCCGGTATGGCCGGCCCCGGCGACGACTCCCACCACCCGAAAGAACGGAACTCCGTCCCGGAAAACGGCGCCCCGGACGGCCTGAACGAGCGTCAGGCCCGGGTGCTCGCGAGCCTGGGCGGACGTGGAGGATTCACCAGGGCGGAATACGAGGCCGCAGCCGGCGGCGGCGTGTCGTCACGGACAGCCCAGAATGATTTGCGCGAGCTGGTCGACTTGGGCATTCTGGAAAAAATCGGGGCCGGCCCCGGTACCCGCTATATCCTGCAACGGCCCGGGATACATGAACGGTGACGGCCTTCAGGCACTCTGGTTCGGCAGACGGTTTGCACAGTTGCATCACTCGAGGTAACGCCATGCTGTGGGACAAGCTTATCCGCCTTCTCTCGCCAAAACCCGACAAGGGAGCCCTCCAGGCCGACTCCGCTGTGGTCAAGGGTTTCCGCAAGCGGTACGCCCGCTTTCGCAAACTCCTCGACGCCAATGCGGCCTTGGGGGAGATCCTGGCGGATCTTGAAGAAAAACTCACCGGCAAAAGCCTGTTCGGCGTGGTCTATGTGCGCCACACGGCGCGCGCGGCCGCGCGCCTGGCCGGGCGCATGGCCGAAAGCCTGGAATCCATGCGCTGCGGCCCGCACCACGGCTTGATCCGGGCCGTGAGCGAGATTGAGGGCCGGCTGGACCGGATTCTCGGGAAGGCCGCCGAATGTGGCGATGCCTGCCGCCATTACACCATTCCCCTGACGGAAGTGGATCTCTCCATGGTCGACTGGGTCGGCGGCAAATGCGCCAATCTGGGTGAAATGGCCGGCATGGCCGGCCTGCCTGTGCCGCGCGGTTTCGCCGTGACCATCGCGGCCTTCCACCGCTTTATGGAGCACGAAGGCCTGGGGGAAGCCGTGGAAAAACTGCTCCTGCGGGTCGACTCCGAGGATCGGGAAGCCTTGGGCGCGCTCCTGGCCGAAGTGAGATCCAGGGTGGAAAACGCTCCCCTGCCGCCCGACCTGGAGCAGGCCCTGAGGGAAACCTGCGACGCGATTTTCGGCAGCGATCCGATCCGCCTGGCCGTGCGCAGCAGCGCCCGCTCCGAGGATGGCGACAAAAGCTTCGCCGGCCAGTTCCAGACCGAACTGAACGTGCCCCGCGACGAACTGCCCGCGAGCTGGCGCCGGGTGGTGGCCGGGCTGTTCACGCCCTCGGCCACCCTGTATCGCCTGCACCAGGGCATTCCCTTGAATGAGAGCGCCATGGCCGTGGGGTGCCTGGAGATGATCAACTCCACCAGCAGCGGCGTGGCCTACTCGCACGATCCCGTCAATCTGCTTTCCGACACCATGATGATCAACGGCGTCTGGGGCTTGGGCAAGTATGCGGTGGACGGCGTGATCTCGCCGGATCTCTGGGTGCTGACCCGTGCCGACGCGCCCGTGCTGGTCCGCCGGCGGGCGGGCCTCAAAGATCACCGGCTGGTTCTCGACCCGGACGGCACCATGCACGACGAGCCCGTTCCCGAGGAACTGCACAAAGCCTTCTGCCTCTCGGAAGGGGAAGTCGCCGAACTGGCCCGGGTGGTCATCCACCTGGAAAAGCATTACGGCGGCTATCAGGACGTGGAGTGGGCCAAGGACGAGGACGGCGCCCTGGTGTTGCTTCAATCCCGCCCTCTGGACGTGCGCGCCGGCGGGGGCCCCGCGCCCAAGCCGCCATTGCTGCCGCAGTATCCATTGCTTCTGGAAGGCGGCGACGCGGCCTACCCCGGCGTGGGGCATGGGCCGGTGTTCGTGCCGCATTCGAGCGAGGATCTCCTGAACTTCCCCAAAGGCGGCGTGCTGGCGGCCCGCCACTCCAGCGCCGAGTATGCCGTGGTCCTTGACCGCGCCCAGGCCGTGCTCACCGAGACCGGCGGCATCAGCGGGCACATGGCCACCATCTGCCGCGAATACCGGGTGCCCACCCTGCTCAACCTGCCGGGCATTCTGGACACCCTGCGCCCCGGCCAGATCGTCACCGTGGACGCCTTCTCGGGCAGGATTTATGAGGGCACGGTCGAGGAACTTCTCCCCCTGCGCCTGCAACTGGACCCGGTGCGCCTGCACGACACCCCGGTCCACAAACTGCTGAATGAAGTGGCCGCTCTGATTCTGCCGCTCAACCTCACCGACCCCCACTCGGCGGAGTTCTCGCCCGCCGGGTGTCGGACCCTGCACGACGTGATGCGCTATGCGCACGAGCTTTCCTATCACGAGATGTTCGCCATCAGCGACAACGCCGCCGATGCCGGGGGCGTTGCCCTCAAACTCAAGGCCCCCTTGCCCATCGACTTGCACATCATCGACCTGGACAACGGCACCACCGTCGCGCCGGGGGCCTCGGCCGTAACCCCGGAGCAGATCGTCTCCGCCCCGCTCAAGGCCCTGCTCGGGGGTATGCTCCACCCGGACGTAATCTTCCGCAAGCCCCGCCCCGTGAATATGGGCGGGTTCATGTCGGTTATGGGTCGGCAGTTGATCAACCCTCAGGACGGCGACGGGCGTTTCGGCGACAAAAGCTACGCGATCATCTCCGATCGCTGGGTCAACTTCAGCTCCCGCGTCGGCTACCATTACAGCGTGTTGGACGCTTATTGCGGCAACACCATGAGTAAGAACTACGTCTCATTCAGCTTCCAGGGCGGCGCGGCCGGCGAGGAACGCCGAGCCAGGCGCTGCCGGGCCATCGGCCTGGTACTGGAGGATTTGGGCTTCAACGTGGAGGTGCGCGGCGACAGGGTAAAATCCCGCATCCAGAAATACCCGAAAGAACGGATCGCGGAGTGCCTGGACCAGTTGGGCCGGCTGTTGCAGGTCACCCGCCAGATGGATATGCTCATGACGTCCGAAAGCGCCGTGCAGCGATTCCGCGAGGACTTCAAGAACGGCATCTACCAATAGGAACGCGCCGCTCCGGCCCATACGGCGGGGCGGCGCGAAATAATCTCGTTGCCAAAGACGATTCCTTATATATATTTTGTGATGTCTCGGGAGCGGCGAATACCCGGCATTGACAGCATAGCCCACCCGCGCTAATGCCTTGTGAACATTTTAACGAGGAGGATGTCGTGAATATTCTTATCTTCGGCCCCAACGGCAGCGGCAAGGGCACCCAAGGCGCCCTGGTGAAGCAGAAGTATAATCTGGCCCATATCGAATCCGGCGCCATTTTCCGCGAACACATCGGCGGCGGCACCGAACTCGGCAAAAAGGCCAAGGAATATATTGACCGCGGCGACTTGGTGCCGGACGACATCACCATCCCCATGGTTCTGGAAACCCTGAAGACCAAAGGCGCCGGCGGCTGGCTGCTGGACGGCTTCCCCCGCAACATGGTCCAGGCCCAGAAACTCTGGGAAGCCCTCCAGGCCGCGAACATGAAGCTGGATTACGTCATCGAGATCCTGCTCCCGCGCGAGGTCGCCAAAAATCGGATCATGGGCCGGCGGTTGTGTGCTACCGACAACAACCACCCCAACAATATTTTCATTGATATGATCCTGCCCTGCGGCGAACGCTGCCGGGTTTGCGGCGGCGAGCTTTCCAGCCGCTCCGACGACCAGGACGAAACCGCCATCGGCAAACGCCACGATATTTACTACGACACCACGAGCGGAACCCTGGCCGCCGCTTATTTTTACAAAGGCTTGGCGGGCAAGGGCCAAACCAAATATATCGAACTGAACGGCGAAGGCAGCATCGACTCCATCAAGGAGACGCTGCTCGCGCGGTTGGCGTAATCCGCCCGTTTCTTTTGAGGAAGGGAGGCTCGCCGGCCTCCCTTCTCTTTCTCGAATTTTCCTGTTGACAGAAGACTGCGAAAAGGCTACACCACGCGCTTGATATTCACCGGCTGCCGTTCGCCCAGGGCGGATACCGCACCGTTATCGACAACTATCGGAAAAGATTCGGAGGAATCCCTTGGCCAACCACAAGTCCGCCATCAAGCGTCACAAGCAGAGCCTGAAGAAGGCCGCCCGCAACCGCTCCGCCCGCACCCGCGTGAAGAACGTGGTCAAGACCGTGCGTCTGGCCCTGCTGGAGAATGACCCCGCCAAGGCTTCCGAAGCCTTGGCCAAAGCCGTCTCCGTGCTGGACAAGACCGCCGGCAAGGGCGTCATCCACTGGAAAAACGCGGCCCGCAAAGTTTCCCGTCTGACCAAGGCCGTGAACGCGGCCAAGACTTCCGCCTAGGCCGAAACATTCGATTGCCGTTTTGGGCGGGGCGCACAATGTGCGCCCCGCTTTTTTTGTTCCTTTCGCTTTTCGGATGAAAAGAACAATTGTGCATAACTCCAGTAACATCCTGAAAATAAAGATTATGTTAGGAACATTTCGCATACTCCCACTGTGCGCGGCGTAACTGAAAGCGCCGCCTTCCAAAATGAAAGGCGGCGCTTGTGTGCCGGCCGGGAAATCACCGCCGGATTATGAATCGGTAACGAGGATGCGGCGCGGCTTCATGGCCTCGGCCTTGGGCAGAAAGAGATTGAGCACCCCATCTTTGAGGGAGGCGCTGATCCGGTCGCGTTCCACCATGTCCGAAAGGGTGAAGGTGCGCTGGAAGTTCATGCCCCGAAACTCCGAGTGCAGGGTCCGCCCTCCTTCGACGGGCAGATAACGGCTCTCGCCGCGAATCACGAGCTCGTCTTCCTCGAGATCGATCGAGAGATCCCCTGTGCCCACTCCCGGCAGATCCATGAAAATATGGACGCCGTCTTCCATTTCCACAATGTCGGTGGCCGGAACAAAGTAGTTTTTTTCGTCACTCATGGCTGCGGTCTCCGTTGTCCTATACGCCAATGGATATCTTACGCGGGCGCGCTTCCTGGGCCTTGGGCAGGGTAACGCGCACAATGCCGTTCTCACTCTTGGCCGTGACGTTGTCGCGCTCTACCGGCACATTCAGAGAAAGCACGCGCTGGAAAACCCCGGCCATGCGTTCCTGGCGAAAGTAGCTGCCCTCCGGCGAGGTACGTTCACCCCGGATGATCAGGTTGCGGGCCGTCAGGGTCAGATCGAGCTTCTCCGCCGGCACACCGGGTATATTGATGTCCACCACGTACTCGCCGTCGTTTTCCTGAATGTTGACCTGCGGGTACAACGGCTTCCTGTAAGAGGAGCCGAGGCGCATCATGTCCTCGAACAGCCGCTCGATAGTCTTGGGCGAATCATACAGGGTACTGAAATCGATAACCATTCCCGCTTCCTCCTTTCATCATTCTTGTTGGATCGCCGGGTTTCCGGCGCTTAGTTGCTCCTCGCAGAGAACATAATGCGGCCGGCCGGGCAGTCAAGGGCCGCCGAGCCGGAAGCTTCCCGGCCCGGCGTCTTTCCGGGGCTTGCCGCGCGCCCCTTATGTGGGATATAATGCCCCCCCGGCCGGCATGACTTCACGGGCCAAGGAGCTTTCATGAACGACGACGATCTTCGCCTGTTGCTTTCCCGGATCAAAACCATCGCCGTCATCGGCGCCAAAGATAAGCCCGGCCCGGTGGACCGCGTGGGCCGCTACCTGATCGAGACCGGCTATACGGTCATCCCCGTGCACCCCGCCAGAAAAGAAGTCTGGGGGCTGCCCGCCTACCCGACCATCGGCGACGTGCCCGGGAGCATCGACATGGTCAACGTCTTCCGCGCCCCGGATTTCTGCCCGGCTCACGCCGAAGAATGCATCGCCCTGTCGCCCCGCCCCCTGCTGCTCTGGCTGCAACTCGGCATCACCAGCGAACAGGCCCGCGACACGGCCTTGGCCGCCGGTATCCGGTATATTGAAGATGCTTGCCTGATGGTCGATCACAAACGGCTCTTTCCTGGGGGAATGCGGTGAGCATGGAGGCTTTCGACTGCCGCATGTGCGGTACCTGCTGCCGGGGGACCGGCGGCATCGTGGTCGGCCGCAAAGATTTGGACCGTCTCTGCCTGCACACCGCCCTTTCGCCCGAGGAATTCGCCGAACGCTTTGCCGAGCGCCGTAACGGCAAACTGGTGGTCCGCGCCGGCGCCGACGGCCGCTGCATCTTTTTTGCCGACGGTACCGGCTGTACCGTGCACCCGGCCAAACCGGACATCTGCCGGGCCTGGCCTTTTTTCAGGGGCAACCTTGTGGACCCCGAAAGCCTCGCCCTGGCCAAGGAGTACTGTCCCGGCATCCATCCCGATATCGCCCCGGCCGACTTCGCCCGCCGGGGTCTGGCCTACCTCGCCGAAGAGGGCCTTGTGGGGCGCGGCGGCTCCGACGAGGCGGCCGCTCTGCAAGTCAAAGATTTGCAAACCCGGCTTGCCGATCCGGGTGAAACTCCGTAAGACTGTGCACATAAACACTGTATAGCCGAGCACATGGGAACGAGATGACGCGCAAAGAATGCTACGCGATTTTGGAATTGCCCGCCGGGTCGTCCCTGGCGGACGTCAAACGTGCGTACCGGCGTCTCGCCTTTGCCCTGCACCCGGACCTGAATCCCGATGTGCCCGATGCCGCCAGGCGTTTCCAGCGGCTGAACGAGGCCTATGTCCTGCTGACCAAGAGCGGGAGTGTATTCTCCCCCCCCAAGGACGGCCCGGAGCCCGACGAGCGCGCCCGCGAAGAAGCCCGGAAAGCTTACGCCAAGGCCGGAAAGGCCCAGGAAAAAGAAAACCGGCAACACGCCGAAGCGAAGAAGCCCAAAGAAAAAACCAAAGAAGACGTCCTCAAGGATATTCTGGACGATCCCTTCGCCCGCCGGGTCTTTGAGGACATTTACAGCCACATCCGCCATGACGACCGCCCCAAGGCGGCCCCGCAGCCCAAGGCGCCCGAGCACCCCACCCCCCCTTCCCGCAAGCCTGCTCGCCGCAGGCCCGATGATGACGGCCTGGTGAACAGGGTTTCCGGCTGGTTCCGCAAGCAGATTGACGATGAGCAGATCCTCCGCCTGCCCGGCGCCAACTTGCTCCCCGGCGCGAAAGTCCGTCTGGAAATCAGCCACGGCCTCGGCGGCGCGTCCGAGACCGTCGAGATTACGTTGCCTCCGGAGTTTCTCCCCGGCAAGTCCATCCGCCTCAAGGGAATGGGCCGGCGACTGGGCAAATGGCGCGGCGATCTTTACGTTCGGATCGAAGCCCAATAGCGGGACGCCTCCCCGTCACCGCTACATCAAACTGCCGGCGCCTCTCCGACTTGCCGGCGGTTTGAAATTACGCCATAGTGTCTGGGGAGAAGCGAGGTTCTATGGCAAAAATCACCATCGTCGACGTGGCCAGACTGGCCGGAGTTTCCACGGCAACGGTGTCCCGCGCCATGCATACCCCGCATATCCTGCGGCCGGCCACCCTTGAGCGGGTGCGCGCCGCCATGGAAGAGCACGGCTACGTTTACAACGCCACGGCCGGCGACTTTTCCCGCCGCAAATCCACGGTCATCGGGGTGCTGGTGCTCTCGCACACCACCAAAGTATCCTCGGCGATCAACGCCATCCAGGAAATCGCCACAGACAACGGTTTTCCGCTGATTACCTGCACATCGGGCTTCAGCCCGCGCCTTGAGCGCAAACATATCCAGCAATTTCTGGAGCGCGGCGTGGCCGGGGTGCTGGTCATCGGGCACATGCGGGAAAACCTGCCCAAGCTCGACGAACTTCAGGAGCGCGACATCCCCTGCGTGTTTCTCTGGGACTCCATGCCCGGCACGGGGTACAGCTTTGTGGGCATCGACAACGAGGACGCCGGGTTCTCGATGATCAGCCACCTGATCAGCCAGGGGAACCGGCGCATCGGCTTCATGTGCGGCATCAACGCCGGCGTGGACCGGATCTCCAAGCGCTTCAGCGGTTACAAGGCCGCTCTCGAAGCCCATGACATCCCGTTCGACACCGCACTGATCTGCCCGGTGACGTCCAGCTTCGAAAACGGCAAATCGGCCATGCAGACGCTGATGTCCCTGCGCCACCCTCCGCACGCCGTGGCCTGCGCCAGCGACGTCCTGGCCATGGGGGCGATTTCCGCCGCGTACGAGGCGGGCCTTGCCGTGCCCGGCAACGTGGCGGTCATGGGTTTCGACAACAGCGAACTGGCCGCTTACACCTGCCCGCCTCTCTCCACCGTGGACGGGCCCGGCGTGGAAATGGGCCGGCTCGGCATCAACGCCCTGCTGACGTTAATCAACGACCCCAACCACCCCCCCATCCAGCAGACCCTGGAAACGTCCCTGGTCCTGCGCGCCTCCAGCCGGCCGATCCTGCGCTGAGGCCCATTTCCCAGCGCCTCCCTCTTCCACTGTCGGCGGCAGCCGGTCATATTGCCCAGTTTATCGGGAGCTCAAAAATCCTGTTGTGACCCGGGAGTTCCACCCGGCATTCGGGCAGGGCTCGGAAAGAGACCCCGCAGACGACGTTGCGTCGAAGTGGCTCCCGCGGCCCCGGAGGAGGCAACAAAACTCCAACGCGCGACAGGCCTCGCCGGCGCCGGGGCGCGGCCCGGCCGCCGGCGAGGCCTGTCGCGCGTTGGAGTTTTGGTGCCTCCTCCGGGGCCGCGGGAGCCACTTCGACGCAACGTCGTCTGCGGGGTCTCTTTCCGAGCCCTGCCCGAATG
>JAVBQP010000082.1:0-17032 GCA_031548905.1 Desulfovibrio sp.
CGGCCGGCTCAGCCGGAAACAGGCCGCCGCCGTGGCCGAGATAGCTGAATCGAGCGCGGGCGGGGGAACGGTGCGGATCAAGTTGCACGCCAAGCTGAAAGCCCTTGAGATGCTCGGCAGGCACCTGGGCATGTTCGGGCCGGATGCCGGGCGGACCATATCGGGCGATGAAGCCGGGAGGGGGCCGGAGCCTCTGGCCGACGATCTGGCCGAAAGCCTGAAGCGAGTTTTTATCCCGACGGAGGAGACGGGTGAGGAGGAAGGGGAGGAAAAAAAATAGTCAAGGAAAACGGCCCGTTCTCTCGCAATGGAGAACGGGCCGTTTGCTTTACACCGGAACACCTTTCGTCTCGGCACTCCGACAGGTGGGTGGAAAGCAAAGCGCGTCGCATTGTTGCTCTTTCCGCGGATACGCATGATATTTTTGTGGTTGTCTTCCAAGGTATTCGTATTGGGTCATGACTAGACCATGTCGACATTCAGATTAAATTTCTATAATGCCATGGCAGGAGGCCTGCCATGCAACGACGACATGCTTTACGTGATGATCAGTGGGAACGGATAAAAGATGCCTTGCCGGGCAAAGTTGAAGACCCCGGCAGGACGTGTGCCGACAACCGGCTGTTTATTGAAGCTGTTATGTGGATAGCCAAAACAGGCGCGCCGTGGCGGGATTTGCCTTCAGAATATGGCAAATGGTCAAATGTCCACAAGCGATTCATCCGCTGGGCGAAGAAAGGCATTTGGCAGTTGTCGTCGGCGCGGATGCCTCCACTCCTATCGAGAGAATGAAGAAAGTCGGCGAAGAGGTTGACTCCAAAAAGTTCGAGTTTTCTTTGCTGCAAGCGGAAGAACGCGTTTTAGCGTCTGAAATTGAACGCTTGGAAGCGGAACTGCTTCGCCAAAACGAAGAAAAGGCGGCGGCGGAACGTCGTGCGGCAGAAATTAACATCTGCCTGATTTCGCAGGAACACAACGAAAAGGCAGAAGCTTTGGCGGGAGTGGTGAAAAAACTGCTTGAGCAGCGCAGGAAGCTACGCCTTCCCGAAAGCGCTCTGGCGCACCCCGCTGAACCGGTGTTCGGCTGGACGCGTGGAGTGTTCAAAGAAATCCCCGCCTCAAGTTGCGATGGGTGCGTAACGATTTCTTCAGCTACCTGGACCCGATGGAAGAAAAATACTTCCTGCATCCTTTGCTGCGAGGGTGAGAATTTCCAAGGCAGGGGCTCGCCTTGGAATCCCCGCCGGTCTGGTGAGCGCCGGAGCGCCCAAAAGGCCGGTGGGGTCAAAATTAGGGGACGTCACGCCATGTGGCGGCGAGCGTCACCGGACCCGGAGAATAGCGAGGCCACATCTCCCCCCGAATCGTCGCTACTGCAAAAATAGACGGTAAAAGTACGGGGGACAAGGCCGGGACGAACATTGCTACTGCGTCCGTGTAGGCCCTGGTGAAACTTTGAAGGTGGTGGTTTGTTGTTGCGCCCGCCGCTTTGGCCTTCAAAGATGTATCCGGGGAAAGGTGTAACGGCGGTTTAAACATCCTTTAAACCGCTTTCAAAGCGGGGATGAAAAACGCCCTGGCAAAGACGACACCGACCCGCAACGCAGAATACCCGCGATTCGGCACCGTTTCACGAAACCTCAGCCAGAAACCAGGGGCACCGACCGACGATGCCCCTTTTTCACACCCGGTAAAGTCGCAAATCATGTGTCAGAGATTCGCAATCCTTGTGTCAACGTACACTACTTTGAACAGCTGCTAAAAATGGGATGATTACCGACCATCTTTCCCCCTCCTCCCCCCCCCGTGATACGGATGGCCCCCGATTCGACGGGGGCCGTTGGCGTGTATTCGTTTTCCGACGATCTCTCACGCTCGGCTGAACGGCTTCAGCCGCAGCAAATCCCGTCGGCTGATCGGCCCGGCCCCGGCCGGGGGTCGCTCGGGCATGGCCCGCGACAGGTGCGAGTAATAATAGGACGGATCATATTCGCACAAATAAAGCACCCGCACAGCCTCGGAATCGGCCAGGAGCGCGGCCGGGCGCTTGGTACGCACCTCGGCCAGGCGTTTTTCGGCCATTTCCAGCATTACGTCGCGGTCCCCGAAGTGCATGACGTGCGAGGGGCAGGTCTTCACGCAGGCCGGCTCCATGCCGTTGCGCACGCGGTCGATGCACATGTTGCACGTCACCAGCACGCCGCTTTTCGGGTCTTGCCGGGGAATGTCGAAGGGGCAGGCCTCGCGCACCACCCGGTAGGGCAGGTCTTTGGTCTGTTCCGTGTAGATAATGGCCCCGGTTTCCGCGTCCTGTTCGATGGCGCCGGGCACGTACGCGTCGGCCGCCAGCTTGCAGGGCGGGGTGATACAGTGCCGGCACTGTTCGGGAAAAAACAGCCACTTTAATTCGCCGTCCACCTCGACCTCTCGGAGGTGCACGAGCTTCAAGGTGTGCTCGTTGACCTGGGGCGGGTTCTGGTAGGTGCCGGTGTTCACGGTGTGATCGCCGGGCAGCTTCTTCCACTGCTTGCAGGCGATCTGGCAGCCCCGACAGGCGGTGCAGCGGCTTTGATCGATAAAGAAGGTCTTGCCGTTCATCGTTTCGACTCCTTACAGCTTCTTCACGTTGACCATGAAGGCCTTGCTTTCGGGGATGCCGACGTTGGGGTCGCCCACCGACGGCACCAGGAGGTTGGCGGAGTCATACGCGCCGTTGACCCGTTTGTGCCAGCCGTGATGGAAGGGAACGCCGACCACGTGGGTCAATTTGCCCTGAACCATCAGGGGCCTCATCCGGGCGGTGACCAGGGCCGTGACCTGGATGGCCGCGCGCAGGGACTCGACAATCACTTGCTCGCCGTTGGCCACTCCCAGTTCGGCGGCCAGCTCGCGGCTGATTTCGCAGAAACCGTCCGGTTGCGTTTCATTCAGCCAGTCCGTCGCCCGGGTCATAGTGCCGGTCTGCCACTGCTCGGTCACCCGATAGGTGGTGCAGACGTAGGGGAATGCCGGGTCGGCCACCGCCGCCTTCTCGCCCGCGAAGGCGAGGGTTACGGGGCTGAACCGCCGGCCGGACATGGGGTTCGCGGCCAGCGGGCTTTCCACCGGTTCATAGTGCTCGGGCAGGGGGCCGTCCAGGCGGCCGGGGCCGAAGAGCCGGCTATGCCCCTCGGCGGTCATGATGAACGGATACACGGAGCCGGGGTCGCCGCCGCCGTCCACCACGTCGCCTTGCCAGGCCTTGCCATCCCAGGTGATCAGCGCTTTGTCCGGATTCCAGGGCACGCCCTTCTCGTCGACGCCCGCCCGGGTGTAGAGCACGCGTCGGTTGGCTGGCCAGGAAAAGGACCAGTTGGGGAAGAGCCCGACCTTTTCCTGGGCCGGGGTCTGCTTGTGGCTGCGCCGGGCCATCAGGTTGCCGTCCTCGCTCCAGCAGCCGGCCCAGATCCAGCAGCCGCAGGAGGTGGAGCCGTCGGCCTGTAGAGCCGCAAAAGCCGGCACCTGCTGCCCGGCCTTCCATTCCTTGCCGGCGATGGTCACGTCCTTCAGAAATTGGCCGCTGATGCGCCTTGCCGCCTTGCCGGCGTCATACTTGCCGTTGGTCTCGAAGTCGATGTCCAGGTTCAGGATCGGCTCGGGAACAACGCTTCTCGGCTGGGAATAGAGCTTTTTCAACTCGGCCTGGAGCATCAGGATGATGTCGCCGTCGCTCTTGCTGTCCCCAAGGGGATCCGGCCCCTGGTAGCGCCATTGCAGCCAGCGCCCGGAGTTGGCGATGGAGCCGTCCTTTTCCACGCTGGCACAGGCCGGCAGGAAGAACACCTCGGTCTTGACCTTCTTGGGGTCCACGCCGGGCCCCTTCCAGAATTCGCTGGTCTCGTTCTGGAACATGTTGACGGCCAGCATCCAGTCCAGGGTCTTCAAGCCTTCGCGGTTTTTGCCCGCGTTGGCCCCGCCGGCGGCCGGGTTGAACCCCCAGACCAGCAGGCCCTTGAACTTGCCGTGATACAGCCGATCGCAGATGGTCAGCCAGGAGTAATCCATGACCGGAACATCGTCGAACTTGGGCAGCCAGGCGTAGCTCGTTTCCGCGTCCTGAGCGGGGTAAATGGATTTGAGGTAGGAGACCATGTACTTGTTGTAGTTCTTCCACCAGTTCACGCTCTTCGGATCGTTGCTGACCGGCGTATAGGCCTTTAAATAGTCCTGGAGCGTGGACAGCCCGACCCGCACGGGGGCGAGGTAGCCGGGGATGTTGTCCACCAGCAGGGCGATATCCGTGGTGCCCTGCACGTTGGATTCGCCGCGCAGGGCGTTCACCCCGCCGCCGGCCACACCGATGTTGCCCAGAAGCAACTGCACGATGGCCAGGGCGCGGATGTTCTGCACGCCGATGGTGTGCTGGCACTGGCCCAGGGCGTAGAGAATGGTGCCGGCCTTGTCCGGCTTGCCGGTGGCGGCGAAAGTGCCCCATACCTCCCGCAGCAGATCCTCGGGGATGCCGGTTATGCCGGAAACGGTCTTAAGGTCGTAGCGCTTGAAGTGTCGGCGCATGACCTGGAACACGCAGCGCGGATCCTGAAGGCTGGGATCCTTGCGGCTCACGCCCTTCTCGTCAACGGCAAAGGCCCACTTGGTAAGGTCGTAGGCCTTCTTGTCCTCGTTGAAGCCGCTGAACAGGCCGTCGCTGAAGCTGTAGTTATCGCCCACGATAAACGAGGCATTGGTGTATTCCCGAACGTACTTGTCAAAGTACAGGTTGTTCTCAAGAATGTATGAGATCATCCCGTTGAAGAACGCCGTGTCCGTGCCGGGACGGATGGGCGCGTAAATGTCCGCCTTGGCCGATGTACGGGTGAAACGCGGATCCACATGGATCAGCTTGGCCCCGTTTTCCATGGCGGCGGTCACCCATTGGAAGGAAATGGGGTGCGTTTCCGCCGCGTTGCTGCCGGTTATAAACACCACATCACTGTTCTTGATGTCGATCCAGTGATTCGTCATCGCGCCGCGTCCGAAGGACTCTGCCAGAGCCCCCACAGTGGGACTGTGTCAAATTCGGGCGTGGCTCTCGATATACACCAGCCCCAGGCCGCGCAGGAAGGCCTGGAGCATCCAGCCGTCCTCGTTGTCGATGGAGGCCGAGCCCAGGTTGGCCAGGGCTCTGGTGCGGTTCAGGGGGCGGCCCTGGCTGTCGGCCTTCTCAAACGAGGCGTCGCGCGCTTCCTTGATTTTTCGGGCGATGCGGGGAATCGCCCAGTCCCAGGACTTTTTTTCCCACTTGTCCGAGCCGGGGGCGCGGTAGAGCACGTCCGTGGCCCGGGGGGCCTGCTCGGTGGTTTGCCAGATGGAAGCTCCCTTGGGGCACAGGGCGCCTTTGTTGACCGGGTGATCCGGGTCGCCTTCGATGTTGATGCTGCGCTTGGTTTCGGGGTCTGTCCAGACCAGCAGGCCGCAGCCGACGGCACAGTAACAGCAGAGGGAAGTGGTCAGCTTGGCCTTGGCGATGGGCAACTCGGCGGCGCGGGCCGCGACGGACTCGAGCGAGAAGCCGAGCCCGCCGAACGCGGCCAGGGTCGTTCCGGCCGCCGTCAGGCGGAGAAATGAGCGCCTGTTGAGTGACGGGGAAGTGGGCATGGAAATCCTCCTTGAGGGTCGGTACATGTCGGGTTGGGGGTTCCGGTCGCGCTCAGCGCGTGCCGTTCCTCCCCGCCGTCGGAGCGGGGGGTTGGGATGTTGCTTCCTGGGCCGGAGTACTCGCGCTCGTTTCCTCGGCGGGGCGCGCCGGCTCGGTCGTACCGCCGACCTTCGCGTCCCAGCGGGGTGACGGCGTCATGTGGCAGTCCTTGCAGGCCGTCGGCCCGGCGGGTCTGCCGGCCGTCTGGGCCGACGAGTGGCAGGCGAAGCAACTGTGGTTCGGGCCGTGGAAGGCGTTCCGGAAATAACGGGGCTCCGTGATCGTGCCCTTGCCGTCCGAACTCGGGGCCGTGACCAGGTCATGGCAACCGGCCTGGGTGCAGCTCATGGACTTGCCGTCCACGCGCCCGGTGTGGTGACAGGCCTTGCAGTCAAGGGCCGCGTGGGCCTGGTGCGAAACCGAGACCGGGGGCAGGGTGGGCCTGACCTCCGCGGGCAGGGTGATCGCGGTGCGCTCGCGGTTTACCAGGGGGTGGTGGGCCGGAGCGTCCATGTCCTGGGTGTGGCACATGGCGCAGTTAACGGCCGCGCCCAGGGCGCGGGCGTGCTGCTGGTACTGGATGGGCGCGATGTTGTCCCGGTCGCGGCCGATGGGGCTTTGGGCGGGATACAGGGCGTGAGGCGCGCCGTGGCAGGCCGCGCACATGACCGCGCCGGTGTCGTCCGCGCGGACCGCGAACAGGCCGGAGGCGTCCTGTGTCCGATAGTTGAACGCGGAAGCGTCCAGACCCGGCTTGGAGGCGTAATCATGGCAGGCGGCGCAATCCGGCTGCTGCGCCCAGGCTTGGCGCGGGGCGATCTCGTCCGCCGTCTTCACGGCTCGGGGCGTGATGCGGGCCATAAGCGCCTTCGCCGGGGCGCGCCCGGCGGCGTCTTCGGCCCGGAGCAGACCAAGGGCGTGGTCTTCCACGGTACCGTGGCAACTCACGCAGGTCAGGCCGCGTTGCGTGTGCATGTCACGGGCGAACAAAGGCCTTGAGGGGGCATCGCCGTCCGAGGGGGAGCGGCCGAGCCCGATATGGCAGGAAAGGCAGGCGTCCTCGCCCTTTCCGGCGAGTTGCGGGGCGTGCCGGCCGTGCAGGGCGGCGGATAGATTGATGCCGGCCTTGCCCGAGCCGTCATCGGCGTGACAGCTTCTACAGTTCACGTCCCCGCCTTTGCGGGCCAGGGCGGCCAGCCCGGTGCGGTGCAGCTTGTCATGGCGCTCGAGGACGGTTTTTCCGGCCCCCGCGTGGCAGGTCGCGCAGCCGAAGCCGGGAGAAACGGCGACCACGGCGGCGCTTTCGGCCAGCACCTTGTTCGTGCGGGCGTCCACGGCGGTGAGCCGCACCACGGGATAGGGGTTAAGAACGCCGTCCACCCGGTGGGGTGAGGCGGGAATCTCGGCCGTGAACGATATGCCGTCGTCGGCCGGGACCATTTCGCCCCTGAGCGGGGCCGTTTTCGGGTTCGGCACGGTTTCCGCCTCAAGCTCCCAGGTGACGCGCGCGTCTTTGAGCACGGCCTGCGGGGCGGCCCCCCGCTTGAACAATTGCGCGGTGAGGGTCGGGCCGGGCAGGTTCAGGGTCCATGACATATCCGAGCCGGACGTCTGGTGGAAGCCCTGCCGGCCGAAACCGATCAGGACGTATTCCTGCTCGTTCGCGTCAAAAGGCGCGGTGGGCGTGGACAGAGCGCCCCAGATGGGAAGGTCTTTCAGGATGTGGGCAATCCCGGCCGGCGCGGTCGAGCCGGCGCGGGGGGCCGCCTCTTGCTCGGTGGGCGCCGCGGCAAAGGCCAGGGTGGGCCAGGCCAGGCACAACAGCAGCGTCGCCGGCCGGAACAGGGCACAGCGGCCGTGTCGTGATGGACTACGGGACGGTCTGGGGGACGGGTGTTGGTTCATGGCTCCTCCGGGGAACGGCTGTTTCGATGCGCTGATGCGGGTAAGAAATACCGTCGTGTCTCCACAATTCCGACGGTACGCGGCCGGGGTTTCATATGTATGCAAGACACCTGTGTCGCAATTGGGCCGCAAGACTCTCCGCGTGATCGCATCCGTGTGTTTCATCTGGACGCGAGGGCAGGCGGGCGGAGAGTAAGTAAAGCGTAGTATAGGAAAATTTATTTTACAAGAGCGTTATTAAAATTGTGGGCTACGAAAAAAAATTATGAGCGTATGGACAACCACATAGATGAACTGTCCGTTGCGCCCAAGTCTGCGTATGATTTTTTTCGACCTCCCGGCCGTGTGCTTTTTCTGGATATAATGGCGGTTGGATTGTTGTGTGTATATAGATATTCGTATAGCTTATGACATGGAGCCGGCGGATCGACATGTTGGTCGACGCGGGCGGAAACAATCAAAAATACGTGCGGAGGCGGCGGTATGACCCGAATTCCCTCTTCGCGAACGCCGGATGCGCTTGCGGCGGCCATACAGGAACGCGGCCCCCTCCCGGCCGAGGCCGTTCTCCTTGATGAATGTCTCGGCCGCACCTTGGCGGGCGCGTTTGTCGCCCCCGGCGATCTGCCCGGTTTTCGCCGCTCCGTCATGGACGGCTATGCCGTGCGGGCTTGTGACGTGCTCGGCGCGACCGAAGCCGCCCCCCTTTTTCTGGACTGCATCGGCGAATGCCGCATGGGCTCGGCCCCGGATCAACGGATTGAAGCGGGGCAGGCCCTGCGCATCTGGACGGGGGGAATGTTGCCGGAGGGAGCGGACGCCGTGCTGCCGCAAGAATGTATGCGCCCGGCCGCCGGCGGAGTGGAGTGCCTCCACGCGCCGGCGCCGGGCGAGAACGTGGCGGCCGGCGACGAGGACGCCCGGGCCGGGCGGGAACTGATCCGGGCCGGGAGCGTGCTGCGCCCCCCGGACATCGGCCTGCTGGCGGCCTTCGGGGTCGGAACGGTCAAGGTGCGCAAACGGCCAAAGGTGGCCGTCCTTTCCACCGGGGATGAGGTGGTGCCGCTCGGGCGCCCGCTCGGGCCGGGGCAGGTGCGCGACGTCAATTCCTATACCCTGACGGCCTTGGCGCGAGCCGCCGGGGCCGAGGCGTGGGCCGTTGGGCCCGTGGCCGATGACCGGGACGCGCTCCGGGCGAGAATCGCGGATTCCCGGGCCTTTGCCGATGTGCTGATTGTCTCGGGCGGCTCGGCTTCCGGATACTGCGATCGCACTCTGAGCCTGTTTCGGGAACTGCCGGGGAGCGTGATTCTCTCCGGCGGCGGTACGGCCGGGCCGGGCAAATCCCCGATAGCGGCCCGCCTGGGCGACAAGTTTCTCTGGGGACTGCCCGGGCATGTCGCCGGCGCCCTGCTGTGCGCCGAGATATGTATCCGCCCGCTCCTGCGGCGCTTGCTCGGGCAGCCCGACGAGGCCGGTTTCCGGCAGGGGGAGATCCCGGTCGTGTTGAGCGATGCCGTGGTCTCGGGTCGGGGGCGGCGCGAGTATATCCGGGTGACCCTTGGTCCGCCCGGAACGGAAGGCGGGCCGTACATCGCCCGCCCCCTCAGGGGCAGGCCCCGCTCATTGTCTTCCCTGGCCCTGGCCGACGCCCTGATCGTCTGCCCGGAAGAAAGCGCGGGGTTTGCGGCCGGGCAGGCGCTTTCGGCCCGGTTGATGTTGTAGGGCCCGCTCACACAAAGGCCCTTTTGCCCTCCCGGCTGCGTCAGAACGGCTTTTTATTTCAGTCGAGTTCTAAGAGTACACTCCCTGCATAAAAAGCCTTTCTTCCTTGCCGGAGAACAAAATTGCTCTTTGTGTGAACAGCCCCTGGCCCGCGAGGCCGCGGAGCATATTTCCGCTATGAGCGGCAACCTGAACGATAACGGAGTGACCATGACCGGCGATGCCTCTGAAGATGCCCAGGCACGGCTGTTGCGGGAAAAAATGACTGAACTGCGCGGCAAAAAGCATTTGCCGGCGGATCTGCTCGAGGTCGTCGGCGGCGTGGCCGAACTGCATCTCGCCGCTCGCGATGCGGTCTCATTCGGCGCGTCCGGGCGGGAGCTGCCCCCGGAAATTCTGGAGAAAGCGCCGCCGGCCGATGCGCGGGCCCAGGGCAGGCCGTTTTTGCGGCCCGTCGATTTTCCCCTGGATATGCGGCAGGCTTCGGAATTGGGCGAAGGAATTCTCGATGTCCTTGCGGCGGCGGTGCCGCGCCTGGGATCGGATATTCAAAATTTAAAGTATCGCTTGAAAAATGAGCCGAAACTCTTGGCACTCGTCTGCCAAGCGGCGGCGGCCGAATTTTCCCAGGAAGAAAACGAGGCGGGAAGCCCGGAATCCGGCGCCTCCTGCTTGAGCGCCTGGGCCTCGGACCACCCGGCAGCGCCGGGACTGCTGCGTTTTGTGGCTCGAAGCGCGACGGCCCCCGCCATTTCCCTTGCCGCCGAGATTCTGGGCAAGGAGCACAACCGCGAGGCCGCCTGGGGGCATGGGCACTGCCCGATCTGCGGCAGCCCGCCGCTTATGGGCAGACTCGTGGGGAACGAGGGCGCGCGTCTGCACAGTTGCTCCTTCTGCTCCTTTGAATACCGGGTGCCTCGCACGGAGTGCCCCTTCTGCCTCGAGACCTTGGCCAAGGGCGCGGACTATTATGTCTCCCCGGAAGAGCCCGGCTACTCGATTGCCGCCTGCCCGGAATGCCGCAATTATATCAAGCTGGCGGATCGCCGCTCCGGCGAGGGGCTCCGGTTGCCCATGCTGGACGATCTGGCGTCGCTGGCGCTGGATATCTATGCCCACGAGCAACACTACACGCGCCCCACGCTCTCGGCCTGGGGGTTCTGAGCATGTCTGAGCAACGAGAGGAAAACGCGGCGCGGGAATGCGGGGCGGGGCAGGTCCGCCTGGAAGCGGTGCGCGTTCGCAACGGGCAACGGGAGCGGATCATCGACCCCACGGCCGAAGAGGTTCCGCTGCGGATTGTCTGGGATGATCCGGCAACCGGTGCGTCCGGTGCGGCCGTTCTCTGGGCTTGGCCGCACGAGCCGGAGCCGCTTGTTCTCGGTCATGTGCTGCTGGATTTGCTGCCCCGCGCGTCGTCGGTGGGGAAGCTTCCCGGCGGGGAGTCCTGCCGGGTTCATGCGCGTGGGCGCTCAGACCTGGCGATGGAAGGAGCACATGCCTACAGGGTGACTCTGGGGAAGCCCGTGCCGGTGTCGTTGTCCGACCCGCCGCCGCCCGCGTCCTGGGGGGCGGAGTCCCTGCTCGCGGCCATGCGCGGCTTTATGGACGCCGGGGGGCACTGGACCGACACGGGCTGCATCCACCGCGCCGGAGTATTCGATCCGGCCCTGGGGCGACTTCTGGCCCGGGCCGAGGATATCAGCCGGCACAACTGCCTGGATCGTCTCGCCGGCTGGAGCGCCGCAACGAGAATCCCTCTGGCCGACAAGGTTCTGACGACCTCGGCCCGGATCACGGCGAACTATTGCGCCAAAGCGCTGCGGGCGGGCTTCCGCATCCTGGTGGGGCGTTCCGCCGTGACCACGGCCTCCGTCGCGCTGGCCGGCGAGTGGGGGGCCACTCTGGTGGGCTTTGCCAGAACCGAAGAGGGCCGCTTTACCGTGTTTGCCGATGAGCCGGGGCGTCTTGCCGGCTTGGGGTGAGCGCGCGCTCAGGCATGGCGGACGTGGCCGACCACTCCGGCGGCCCTGCCGCATTGCCCGCCGTTGACCGCCGCCGCCGGGCAGACGCCGCAGCCTTCGGCCCTGTAAGGAACGCCCGTGTTCACGGAAAGCTCGCCGTACATGACGTCCAGCTCCACCCCTTGGACCCGCTCATGCAGTGCCGGGGCCATGAAAAAGGTGTAGCCTTCGGCTTGCAGCAGGATATCCGATTCACCCGGCCGCTCTTCCGTGATCACAACTTTGGGCAGGGTGCAGCCGCGCGGCGAAAGGTGAATGCGCCGGGGCGCGGCCGGATTCCAGGCCGACTCGCGGAGAAGGAGGAGAGCCCTCTCAGTGATGCCGAACATGGGGGCTGTTCTCCGTGTGTGCCGCCGCCTCGTCGGTATCCAGGCTCCGGTCCACGGCGGCCGTCGCATGGAGGATCGTGGTGTCGAACAAGGGCAAAGGGGTGTGTTCCGGGCTCACAAGCAAGCCGATTTCCGTGCAGCCGAGCACGATGCCTTCCGCTCCCCGCTCATGGAGTGTCTCGATGACGCGCAGGAATTCCCGCCGGGATGTTTCCTGAATCACACCCCGGCAGAGTTCGTCGAAAATGATTCGATCCAGCACGGCCATGTCCGGTTCGGAGGGAGTGAGCACATCGATGCCGAAGCGTTTGGTCATGCGGCCTTTATAGAAGTTCCCGCGCATGGTGTGCGCGGTGCCGATCAGGCCGATACGGGAGATGTCGGCTTGTTGGAGCGCCTTGCCCGTCGGGTCCGCGATGTGGAGCAACGGGATGCCGGCCGCCGCCTCCACCTGTGGGGCCACTTTGTGCATGGTGTTGGTGGCGATGAGCAAAAAGGCGGCGCCGGCCCGCGCAAGACCCTTGCCGGCCGCGCCGAGCAGACGCCCGATGTCATCCCAGCGTTCCTCCTGCATCAAGGATCGGACACCGGCGAAGTCCACGCTGTGCAACAGGATGGGCGAGGAATGCAGCCCGCCCAGGCGCCGGCGGACTTCCTCATTCATCAGGCGATAGTAAAGAATAGTCGATTCCCAGCTCATGCCGCCCAAAATGCCGATGGTTTTCATGGATGCCTCGTGTCGTAAAAGTGCCTGCAGGTCGTTAAAAACTGAAAACACCACGGCCACATCCATGCTACGGTATTCCCGCGCCCCCGGCAATACATGCGGCGGCTTGCCCGCGAGCCTCTTTGGGGCGGATTATTATTTGCTCAACCCTTCACTTTTTTCTGGCGGTGCGGTTACGAATTCTGTAGTGTGCCCCCCACAACACCAAAGGCCCAAGTCCGGTTTCCGGTTTGTTGTCCCTCTCCTTTGCGAGGTACGGCTCAATGCCCGCTCCATCCCACCCGCCCGTTCTCTCCATCGTCAGCCCCATGCATTGCGAAGGCTCCGGCGTCTCCGCCTTTCTCGACAAGGTCGAGGAGGTTCTCGCGCCCCTCGGGCTTTCTTATGAGATCATCCTGGTGGACGACGGCTCCACTGACGATACTTGGCGGCGCATGAGCGGAGAGGCGATGCGCCGCTCCCGCCTGCGCTGCTTGCGGCTCTCCCGCAATTTCGGCAAGGAGGCGGCCCTGGTGGCGGGGATTGAAGCGGCTTCCGGCCGGGCGGTGATCACCTTGGACGGTGATCTGCAACACCCGCCGGAGATGATTGCAGAGATGGTCCGCATCTGGCGGCTGGGTGAAGCCGATGTGGTGGAGGCCCGCAAAGAGCGGCGCCAGAAAGAGTCCGCGCTGTCGCGCCTGTTCGCGGGCGCGTTTTACAGTCTGTTCGCCTGGGTGACCTCCCTGGATCTGCGCAACGCCGGGGACTTCAAGCTCCTGGATCGCAAGGTGGTGGACGCCTGGAAAAAATTGCCCGAACGCCGGGTATTCTTCCGGGGCATGAGCGGCTGGGTGGGGTTTCGCCGGGTGGAGTTGCCCTTCACCCCGGCGGAACGGCAGATCGGCGTCTCGCAGTGGTCGTTCCTCTCCAAGCTCGTGTTGGCCCTGGATTCCCTCAGCGCGTATACGGCCAAGCCGTTATCCCTGATCTGGGTACTGGGCGCCCTGTTCGGCCTGTTCGCCCTGCTCGTGGGGGGCGAGGCCCTGTGGGCGAAGTTCACGGGCGCGGCCCTGACCGGGTTCACCACAGTCGTTCTGGTGGTCTTGATCACCGGGGCCGCCGTGCTGGCTTCGGTTTGCCTGTTGTCCCTGTACATCCGCCAGATTTTCCACGAAGTGAAGCAACGGCCGCGCTACCTGATCGGCGAGCGCACCGACGAGCCCGCCGCCCCCCGTCCCACGCCGGGCAAAGAGCCGCGCCCGCGCGGTTCGCGCCGGGCGCGCGCGCCGTTCGGGCGCGGCGCGAGCGTTCCCCGGGCCGGGGCGGTCCTTCGCCGGCGTTCCCGCGGGTAAGCGTATGCGCTGTCTGACTCTTGCCGACGATTGCGGCCTGACCCCCGGCGTGACCGAGACGATTTTACGCTGCGTCGACGCGGACGCCCTGTGCGGCGCTTCGGTCATGGCCGGCGGAGCCTGCGCCCGCGAGGCCGCTCGGGCTATGGGGGAACGCCTGGCCGGGCGCCCCTCCCGGCGTGTGGGCGTGCACCTGAATCTTCTGGAAGGCCGCTGCACGGCCCCGGTTGCCGATGTGCCGCTGCTGGCGGATGGGGAAGGGCGGTTCCGGCACAACCTTGGAACCCTTCGCGCCGCCTTGGTTTTTTCCTCCCGCCGCAAGCGGGCGGCTCTGCTGGAGCAGATCGCCCGGGAGTGGGCGGCCCAGGCCGACCTGGTGCGGACCGAGGCGGGCCGGGGCTTTGGGCGGGCAGACGGGCTTTCCCTTTACCTGGACGGGCATTTGCATGTGCATACCCTGCCGGAACTCCGCCCGGTTCTCCTGGAGTTGGTGGAATCCGTGCGCCCGATTCACGTGCGCGTGCCCGTGGAGCCGCGTTACCGGATGCCGGCCGAGCCGGCCCTGCGGGTAATCGGCTCCCTGCGCCGTGAACTGCTCGGCCGGTGGGGGAGGCCGTTGCGGAGCGCGCTGCTGGAACGCGGCGTTGCGGTGCCGGATGTCTTTGTCGGCGCGTTTTGTAGCGGCGCCATGACCGGCTCCCGGCTTAAAGCGGGGCTGGCCCGGGCCGCCGCGCTCGCCGGGCCGGACGATCTGGTGGAAATCATGTTCCATCCCGGCGGCTTTTCTCCGGAAGAACGAACCGGGACGACCGCGTCCCTGCCGTATGCCGGGTTTTACCTGTCGCTGAACCGACGGAGGGAGGCGGAGTTGTTGCTTTCCTCCGACTTCAACCGGCTTCTGGCCCGATACGACGCATCCCGCCGG
This sequence comes from Desulfovibrio sp., assembly GCA_031548905.1. Classification (GTDB taxonomy): domain Bacteria; phylum Desulfobacterota; class Desulfovibrionia; order Desulfovibrionales; family Desulfovibrionaceae; genus Frigididesulfovibrio. Next base: position 14,647 of record JAVBQP010000082.1, read on the forward strand.
CAGGGCGTAAAGCCGGAAGACTTCGACAGTGAGGAGCCCCGCGCATGACCGCGACCTGGAATACGGTGCGCCGGAATATTTGTTCCCGCTACTATGTGGGCTTGCTGCTGATCTACACGCTGGGCATTCTTTCGATTATGCGGGCCAACCGATCCTATCTGGATGACGTTGGGCGTTCGCTGTATGGCTACGCCGATTGGGTGGCTTCGGCCCGGCCGCTCTCCGAGTTGTTTTCCTGGTTTTTCTATTTCGGGCCGACAACCGTGGACGCTTCGCCCCTCACGCAAATCCTGGCCGTGGCCATATTGGCCCTGGTTTCCCTGCTGCTTCTGGACGCCTTGCGGGTCCGCCTCTCCTGGACGGCGGTTCTGTGCACCGTGCCCATAGGCTTGAGTCCGTATGGCCTGGAAAATCTCTCCTACAAGTTCGATTCCCCCTGGATGGCCCTGGCGCTGTTGCTGGCCGTGCTGCCGTGCCGCTTCATGCATACCGGCAACCGGCGCTTTTTGATCGTTTCCGCCCTGTGCCTGTTCGCCGCGGCGTCTTTTTACCAGCCCGCCCTGGGGGCGTATCTGTGCGTGGCCGTGTACATCTGCCTGACCGAACTGGCCTCGCGGCGCGGCATCAAGCTCGTGCTGCGCCGGTTGTGGCGGTTTTTACTGCCGTTCTGCCTGGGGGTCGGCGTTTATACCGTGCAGGCCCCGCTCTGGTTCGAGGCGTCGCAGTATGGCGAATATGTCGCGCTGCACGCGTCGATTCCCCCGCTTGCGGGCCTGCCCGCCGAACTGCTGCAGAACATCCCGATTTACGCCGGCCTGCTGTTTCGGGACTGGGGCTGCAACGGCCTGGGGCTGTTGCTCGGGCTGTTGCTGGTGTGCTTCGCCCTGCAACTCCTGGCCCGTTGGAAGCACAGGGGGGGGCTCGGCCGAACCCCGGCGGGCAACCTGGCCCGCCTTGGCCTTATCGCGGTGTTGCTGCCCTGTTTCTTACTATGCCCGTTCGGGGTGCAGTTCCTGCTCACCGACCCGGTCTGGGCGCCCAGAACCTTTTACGGGTTCGGCGTGCTGTTTGCCCTCATGCTGCTCAGCTTGCGGGCTTTCGCCGGCCGGCGGCCGATCGGCAGGCTTGTGCCGGCCGTGCAGGCGGTGTTGTTGCTGCAACTGCTGGTGTTTTCCAATGTCTACGGCAACCTGCTGGATGCCCAGAACCAGTGGGAGCTTTCGCGCATGTCGCTGTTGGCCTCGGATCTGAACAGGTACATTCAGGCCACGGGAAGCAACCAGGTCGCCTTTGTCGGCTCGATGGGGCTTTCGCCCCTGGCCGTGAACCCCGCGCGCAAGTATCCCCTCCTGGAGCGGCTGGTCACGGTGCCGCTGACGCGCAATTGGCGCTGGGGATACGAGCAGTTGAACACTTTTGGGGTGCAGGTGCAGAGCACCCCGGTGCCGCAAGGATTTGATCCTTCCGGCGAGGCGTTCATCACCACGCCGAGCTACAGCATCCAGAAAGGGCCGGACGGCGTGGGCGTGGTCACGTTTCTGGCGCCCCCCGTGCCCAAGGCCCGGAAAACGCCGACCACGCCCGCGACGGGGCAACGCTGAACCCATGCGCCCGATATCACTTTCTTCCGGCACGGCGGTGCAGTTCATGAAGTTCTGCTGCGTGGGCGCGGCCAACTGCCTGGTGGACTTCTGCGTCTATCTCGCCCTGTCGTATCTGATGCCCATTTACGCGGCCAGGGTTCCGGCCTGGGCGACGGCCTGTCTGTTCAGCTACCTTGTGAACAGGCGCTGGACCTTCAAGGCCGGCGACACGGGGGTGCTGCCGTTGCTGCGCTTCGCGGTGGTCAACGCGTGCAGCCTGGGGCTCGGCCTGGGTCTGCTGTACCTCTTCACCGGCCTGGGCTGCGGGAAGGTCGCGGCCTTTTGGCTGAGCCTGCCGTTCACCACCCTGGCCAATTATCTGGGCTACCGTTTCTGGAGTTTTCGGCACATCGGGTAATGGAACCAAACAGTACAAAGCGAACCGCGCCCGGGTTTCCCGAGCGCGGTTCGCTTTGCGCGCCGGCAAAAAAGCGTCAGCGGCGCTTGCGCAGATCCGCCACCAGGGATTGGAGTTCCTCGGTCTGGTGGGCCAGGTCGCGCACGGCGGCCGTGGATTGCTGCATGACGGCGACGGTCTCGGCCGCGATATGATTGACGTCCTCCAGGGTGTCGACGATATGGGGCACGGCGCCGGATTGCTCCTGGGCGGCGCCGGCGATGGCCCGCACTTTGTCGGCCGTGCCCACCGCCTCATTGACGATCTGGGCCAGGGAATCGCCGGAACTGTTGACCAGCTTGGTGGCCTCGTCGATATTGGCGGCCGTTTCGCCCACGGCCTGGAT
>JAVBQP010000063.1:0-54676 GCA_031548905.1 Desulfovibrio sp.
GCGCGGGGACCCGGCCCGGCCCGGCGCTCTGTCGCTGCTCGTACGGTTCACGCCTATGTGTCTTTCTGCTGCAACCGCCGGTGCAGGGCGAAGCGCGAGATGCCCAAATGGTCCGCCGCCTTGCTTTTGTTGCCCGCGAAACGGTCGAGGGTGGCCTGGACCACGGCATCCATCAATTCTTCCAAGTTCAGAGGGCCTTCAGGCAGAATCAAACGGGATGGATCGCGCAGATCCAGTTCGGCGGTCGAAACGGCCGCGCCTTCCGCCTGTTCGGCGTGGGGGGCCGCTCCGGCCTGGGCGTCCCGCAGCAGAAAGCCCAGGTGGGCCACTTCAAGTTGGTCGCCGTCGTTCATCAGCACGGCCCGCTCCAGGGCGTTTTCCAACTCGCGGACGTTGCCCGGCCAGGGATAAGACTCCAGAGCCCGCATGGCCGAAGGGTGGATGCCGGTGAAACGCTTTTTTTTGCGCAGCGTCTCCCGATGCAGGAAGTGCTCGGCCAGAGGGCGGATGTCCTCGCCGCGTTCCCGCAGGGGGGGGATGACCAGGTGCCCCACGCGCAGGCGGTGGTACAGGTCGCGGCGAAATTGCCCCCGCTCCACCATGTCCCGCATGTCGCGGTTGCCGGCGCAGACGATGCGGGCTTCGAACCGGCGTTTCTTCACCCCGCCCACGCGGTAGAAGGTACGGTCTTCCAGCACTCGCAAGAGCTTGGGCTGGAGCGACAGGGGCATCTCGGCCACTTCGTCCAGAAATAAGGTGCCCGCGCCGGCCTGTTCCAGCTTGCCCGGCGCACCTTCGGCCCGGCTGCCGGTATAGGCGCCCGGCTCGTAGCCGAACAGCTCGCTTTCAAACAACTCGTGGGGGATGGCCGCGCAGTTGATGTCCATGAAGGGCGCATCCCCTCCCCGCTCGCCATAGTGGACGTAGCGGGCGAAGATTTCCTTGCCCGTGCCGGTTTCGCCTTCGATCAGCACCGGGACGGTCGGCTCGGCGTGGAGGATCAGGGCCTCTTCCATCAACCGGCGCATGGCGGGCGAGGCCGCGATGACCACGCCCACGCCCGCGACCTCGCGCAGGCGCCGACGCACGTTTTCCAGGTCGTCGCGCATTTCCGCCGTGGCTTCGCGGACCACGGCCTCCACATTGGAGCGCAGCATGGCGTTTTCCCGCACCAGAGTCTGGCGCTCGGCGCAGCGCTCCACCACCGCGGCCAGCTCGCGGGCGTTGATCGGCTTGTTCAGGTAGTCGTAAGCGCCCCGGCGCAGGGCTTCCACGGCCGTGGCCATGTCGCCGTGGCCGGTGATCAACACCACGTCGCCGCCGGCCGCAAGCTCATCGCTCTTGATGGCCGAGAGCAGGCTCAGGCCGTCCAGGCCGGGCATACGGATATCCGTGATGATCAGCGGCCAGCGCCCGGTCTTGGCTTCCGCCAGGGCCTCGGTGGGGTTTTGCAGCCCCTTGGGAGTGTGCCCCAGATCCTTCAGGACCAGACACAGGCTTTGCAGGCTGTTGGTGTTGTCGTCCACCACCAGGATATCCATATGTGGCTCCTTGGGGCGGCATGGGAGTTGTCCTTCATACGCGCCCACCATGTACCGTAAAGATTTGGGAGGGAACCGAAGCGGCGTTCCCGCCCTACTTGGGAAATTTCTCGAACACCTCGCGCGCCGCGCGCAGGGCTCCCGGACCGGAAGCCTTCGGGCACAGGCCAAGCGCGACCATGAGCAGAATCCGGGCCTTCTGGGCGCTCAGGCTCCCACCCAGGATCACGCCCATGTCGCGCAACCTGGCCGCGCCGCCGCTGTAGCCGTATACCGGCCAGACCCCGCCCTCGATGCAGCGCGAGGTGAGCACCACCGGCAGCCCGGCCGCCACGGTTCGCTCGATCTCTTCCAGGGCGCCGGGGGGCACGTTGCCCGCGCCAAAGCCCTCCACCACCAGCCCTTTGGCTCCGGCGCCCCTGGCGCAAGCCAGGAGAGTGCCGTCCATGCCCGGGGCAAGGGCCACCAGGTCCACCCGGGGTTCGATGCGTTTGGCCGGAAGAGGCTCATGGATCAGGGGCAGGCGGAAGAGCTGCACGCCCCCGGCCACGCAGGTGCCCAAAGGGCCGGCTCCGGGGGAGCCGAAAGCGTCCACGCCCATGGAGTGGATCTTGGTCACCTCGCGGGCCGCGAACAGTTTGTCGGACATCAGCAGGACAACCCCTGAGCCGGCAGGCAGGGGCAGCAGGCAGGCCCGCACCGCGCAGGCCAGGTTGCGCAGGCCGTCATAGCCCGTTTCGTCGTGGGAACGCATGGACCCGGTGATCACCACGGGTTTGCCCGTAGGCACCAGGAGATCGAGCATGAAGGCGGTTTCTTCCATCACGTCGGTGCCGTGGGTGACGACGGCGCCGGCGATATCGTCGCGCTCGAGCATACGGCGGACGTCTCCGGCCAGCCGGAACATGAGCTCCGGGGTCATGTGCGGGCTGGGGAGGTCCGCCCACTCCACGGGCAGAATTTCAAAGGGGGAAGCGCCTCTGGTTTGAAGTTCGGCCAGGATGGCCTCCGGCTTGACCGCGGGGTGCAGCCCGGATGTTCCGGCCTGCATGATGATTGTACCCCCGGTGAAAAATACCGCGATTGTCCCGGCCTTGGCCATGTGTGTGGTGCCTCCGTCTTGCTGTGCCGCAAGATACGGGGAAATGGGGGGTTCCGCAAGGGTGGTGGGGAGGTGCGCTCCAAGGCGCCGGCGATATCTTTCCTGGGAGCTTTCCCTTCCTCTCCACGGCACCGCCGTCCTCGCCCTTTGCTGGACAACCCCTCCCCCCTCTGCCATAATCCACCGTTTCCCAAAATCACTCCACGAGGCTGCAATGAGCAACGAACCGGACAAGATTATTTATTCCATGCTCCGCGTGTCCAAGCGGCATGGACAAAAAGAAGTTCTCAAGGACATCTCGCTGTCCTACTTTTATGGCGCCAAGATCGGCGTACTCGGCCTGAACGGCTCGGGCAAAAGCTCGCTGTTGAAAATCCTGGCCGGGGTGGACAAAAGCTTTGACGGCGATACCGTCGTGGCCCCCGGCTTCACCATCGGCTACCTGGAGCAGGAGCCCTTGGTGGACGAAACCCGCACGGTGCGCGAGGTGGTGGAAGAAGGCGCGGCCGAACTGGTCAAAATCCGCGACGAGTTCGAGGCCATCAACGCCAAATTCGCCGAGCCCATGGAGCCGGACGAGATGGACGCCCTGATCAACCGTCAGGCCGAAGTCCAGGAACTCATGGACAACAAGGGCGTGTGGGATCTCGACTCCAAGCTGGAAATGGCCATGGACGCCCTGCGCTGCCCGCCCGGCGACACCCCGGTGAACGTCATCTCCGGCGGCGAAAAACGCCGCGTGGCCCTGTGCCGGCTGCTGCTCCAAAGCCCGGACATTCTGCTTCTGGACGAACCAACCAACCACCTGGACGCCGAATCCGTGGGCTGGTTGGAGCGCTTTCTCCAGACCTTCCCCGGCACGGTCATCGCCGTGACCCACGACCGGTATTTCCTGGACAATGTGGCAGGCTGGATTCTGGAACTGGATCGCGGCCGGGGCATCCCCTGGAAGGGCAACTACTCCTCCTGGCTGGAACAGAAGCAAAAGCGCCTGGCCAACGAGGAAAAAGCCGAAGCCGACCGCCAGAAGACCCTGGCTCGTGAACTGGAATGGATCCGCATGGCCCCCAAGGGCCGGCACGCCAAGAGCAAGGCCCGGATCAACGCCTACGAGGCCATGCTTTCCCACGAATCCGAGCGCCGCGCGGCGGAACTTGAAATTTACATCCCGCCGGGACCGCGCCTGGGCAAGACGGTGGTTGAAGCCGACAACGTCTCCAAGAGCATGGGCGACAAGCTCCTGGTCGAGAACATGAGTTTCATCGTCCCGCCCGGGGCCATTGTGGGCATCATCGGCCCCAACGGCGCGGGCAAGTCCACCTTCTTCAAGATGATCGCCGGGGTGGAGAAGCCCGATTCCGGCGCCCTCACCGTGGGCGAGACCGTGCAGATCGCCTGGGCGGATCAAAGCCGCGAGGCCCTGACCCCCGGCAAGACGTTGTATGAAGTTGTTTCCGGCGGGTACGACACCATCAAGCTGGGCAGCAAGGAAGTGAACAGCCGGGCCTATTGCTCGCGTTTCAACTTCATGGGCCAGGACCAGCAAAAAACCGTGGACGTGCTTTCCGGCGGCGAGCGCAACCGGGCCTACCTGGCCCTGATTCTGAAATCCGGCGCCAACGTCCTGCTTCTTGACGAACCGACCAACGACCTGGATGTGAATACCATGCGCGCCCTGGAAGACGCCCTGGAGAACTTCGCGGGCACGGTTTTCGTCATCAGCCACGATCGCTGGTTCCTGGACCGCATCGCCACCCACATCATGGCTTTTGAGGGAGATTCCCAGGTTCTCTTCTTTGACGGCCACTACTCCGAATACGAGGAAGACCGCAAAAAACGCCTGGGCCGGGACGCCGACCAGCCGCACCGGGCGAAATTCCGGAAATTGACGCGATAGAGACGAGATAGAGAGGAATCGGGGGAAGGGAAAACCCCTTTTGTGGACAAAAGGGGTTTTCCCTTCCCCCGTACCCCCATCCCTTTCCCCAAAAAACTTTCTTTTGTCATGATGAACGGTCGCGCCGGCGTGGCGGGCATCGCCCCAACCCGCCGGGGGCTTGGCGTCCCGGATATGCGGCAGGAGGACTCCCGATGCGGCACACCTTGTTGTTGGGCCTGATGGCCGCCGTATTGAGCGTGTTCGTCGGAATCCGGGCGGAAGCCTCGGAGTCCATCCCACGCCGGAAGAAGAGCGGATCCAAGCCCACCTGGACATGTACCCGGCGGCCGCGCTCGCGGGCAGGGGCCTGCTGTATAAAAATCCGTCCGAACCGTCACGGGAAGTCAAAGACCCGGCCGCCCGGGAACGGCTCTTTGTCGACAGCATTCTGCGGCACTCGGTTGAAAAGGGAAGACCTCTGCCGGTTTACGGAGAAACGGACGCGGCCTTCACGCTCGCCCCGCCCGTCAATCACGCTTCCGGGCTGATTCGGGAGCGTATGGCCGATAAAAGCGCCCTGCGCACGGCGGGGTTCCGTTACATTCCCCTGGGTGACTTGCGGGCGTGGTACGCGCGGCACCCGGAGCGCTTACAGAGCGTGCTCGATCGGCTGGTATCCGCCTCGGGCCGTTCCGTGGGCGGCAGGGTGATCTCGCAATTATACTGCGCGCCGGCCCCGAAGATGGGGCCCCTCTCGATTCCGGCGGCTTTCCGCTCTTTTTCCCCGCCCTGGTGCGCAACCCGGCCCACTGGAAACGCATCGCGGCCGAAATCGGCCGGGAGATCTGATTTCCCGCCTCTTCCGGGAATAGGCATAAGGAGACGCCATGTATCTCGACTATGTGAACCTTTTCAACGTATCCCGGTTGCTGCCGCGTGAGCGTCCTGTTTCCCTGCTCTTTCTCTGGATCTACTTTTTGGTCTATTGTGTGGCGGCGCCGGCCTGCCTTTTTCTGTTGTTCTCCTCTGCCGGCGGTATTCTGGGGACGGCAGTATCCGCGCTGCTCGCCGTCCTGCTTTTTGTCTTCGGCAGGGCCATGTGGAAACTGCGCTTCTGGCCGGCGGCCGTGGGCTGCGGTTTGGGGTTCACCGGTATGCTCCTGGCCCAGTTTGGCATTGTTTTTATGGACTGGGGATTTTCCTTTGAGAGCAAATTTGTCTCGTGGGCGTGGAGCTCCGCCGCCCTGGCCGCGCTTGTTCGTGTGCGGGGCCGCCTGAGCGTCTATGCCGCCGACACCGAGGATGAATGGGGCCGGCCCGCCTGGCTCGCCCCGCCGGCCAAAGGACTGCCATGACTTTCGCCCGCGTCGTCCTTCTTTCCCCGCCCTTCGCGGAGCTGACCTACGCCCTGCCGGACCATCTGCCGGAAGATACGTGGCGGATCGGGCAGCGCGTGGTCGCGCCGCTCGGCAGGGGCAGCCGGGTCGGCGTGCTTCTGGCCGTGGACGAGCCCGCTCCGGGGCAAGGCATTACCGTCAAGCCGCTGGTCTGGCCGTTGGAACACGAGCCGCTTCTGCCGCCGGCCCACCTGGATCTGGCCGCGCAGATCGCCAAACGCCAAGGGGCCGGGCTGGGGCAGATCCTGGCGGGCATTCTGCCCCAGGGCCTGCGCACAACCCAGGCGCGAATTCGTTTTTTTGGCGAGGGGAAGCCGGTGGAACATCGGGCCGGATCCCTGGCCGGTCTGCCGGCGGAGGAGCGGCGCGAGTTCGGCCGGCTCTGGGCCGCCGGGCGGGCCGAGGTCCGCGCCGCCGGCGGGGCCGGGCCGGAGGCCGACCTCTGCGCCCTGGCCGGCGACCCGCCCTGGCCGGTGCGCCCGGCCGCCCACGCCCAGATCGCCCTGCTGGAATACCTGCTGGCCCACGGGGCCGTGACCAGGGGGAAACTCCTGGCGGCTCTCGGCCCGCCCGCCGGCCGCGCCCTGGCCCTGCTCTCCGAGCGCGGGTTGGTGACCGTCCGTCCCGGTGACGAAGCGCCCTGCGCAGATCCGGCCGGGGAGTGCGCGGCCTCGCCCACTTTCGATCTGACCCCGGATCAGGCGGCGGTGTTCGCGCCCCTGCGCGAGGCGGCTCTTTCCGGTGCCGCCTCCACCCATCTGCTGTTCGGGATCACCGGCAGCGGCAAGACCGCGATTTACCTGGAATTGGCCCGGGCCGTGCTCGCCGCCGGGAAACCGGTCATGCTCCTGGCCCCGGAAGTGGCCCTGGCCCTGAAGCTCTGGAAAGACGCGGCCACCCACCTGCCCGAGTTTCGACGGCATCTTTTCCACGGCTATCAGAGCGCCGGGGCAAAAGAAAAAACTTTCCGCGAACTTTCCGAAAACTTGTCGGCAAGTCTAATCATCGGTACCCGCTCCGCTCTGTTCCTGCCCGTGGAACGGCCCGGCCTGATTATTCTGGACGAGGAGCATGACGCTTCGTTCAAGCAGGACGAGGGCCTGACCTATCAGGCCAAGGAAGTGGCCTGGTATCGCGCCTCGCGGGCCGGAGCGCTGCTCCTGCTGGGCTCGGCCACGCCGGACGTGAAAAGTTTCCACGCGGCCAGGGAGGGGCGCATTCCCCTGCACACGCTGGAACATCGGGTGGGCGGCGGCACGCTGCCCGGCGTGGAACTGGTCCAACTGCCCCAGGGCCGGGTGGACGGCAACCTGCTCGCCCCCCGGAGTTTGGAAGCCCTCGCCCGAGTCGTGGAGCGGGGGGAGCAGGCGGTCATTCTGCTCAACCGCCGGGGCTGGGCGCCGGTCATGTACTGCCTGGGCTGCGGGGCCACGGCCAAGTGCCCGCACTGCGATATCGGCCTGACTTACCACAAGGGCCGCGAGCGCCTGGTTTGCCACTACTGCGGCTTTTCCACGCCGTTCCCTTCGCCCTGCTCGGCCTGCGGCGGCCTGACGTTTCTGCCCATGGGCGAGGGAACGGAAAAGCTGGAGGAAGAACTCTCCGGCATCCTGCCCGCCGGCACCGGCGTCCTGCGTCTGGATAGGGACAGCACCCGCCGGCCAGGCCGGATGGAGGAAATCCTTGACGCCTTCGCCCGCAAAGAGGCCCAGGTTCTGGTCGGCACCCAGATGCTTTCCAAGGGCCATCACTTCCCGGACGTGACCCTGGCCGTGGCCGCGGATGCGGATCTCGGCCTGAATCTGCCGGATTACCGCGCGGCCGAGCGCACCTTCCAGTTGCTGCTGCAATCCGCCGGCAGGGCCGGGCGCGGAACCGCCCCCGGCCGGGTGTTCATCCAGACCCGCGATCCGGGGCATTACTGCTGGGAATACGTGATCCGGGCCGATTATGCCGGGTTTTACGAGCGTGAGTTGGAGGTTCGCCGGCGCCGGCGCTACCCGCCCTTCGTGCGCTTGGGATTACTGCGGGTCAGCTTCCCCGTGGAGGAGAGCGGCGGGTTCGCGGCCGTGGACACCCTGGGCGCGGCCCTGCGCCAGGCGGGTAAAGACTTGGGCGTGACCGTCCTCGGCCCCGCCCCCGCCCCCCTGCCCCTGCTCAAAGGCCGGCGGCGTTTCCATTGCCTGCTCAAGGCCGGCGACTGGCAGCCCATGCGCGACCTGTACGTCCTGGCCAGGGCGCGGGGCGGCAAGCTGCGCATCTCTTTGGATCTCGATCCCGTCAATATGCTGTAACCCGGCGGGCGCGAATGCCGAGGCGCTCCCGAACCGGCCGGAAGCGGTTCGGGAGCGCCTTCTTTACGTGGTGCGGGCGGCTGCGTGGGGAGGCTCAGGCCACTTCTTCCAGCGACTTGCCGCCGGTGCGCCGGCCCCACAGGGCCACCACCGGGACGGGCAGCAGGCACATGACCACAAAAGCCGCGTACACGAGGGGCAGCCCGCCGGAGCCGTGCAACACGGGAATGACCAACTGCGACCCGGCCACGGAAAACCGGGCCAGGGCGTTATGCATACCCGCGGCGGTGTTGCGCATCCGGGTGGGGTAGGATTCCGCCGCGTATGAGAACATCACGAAGCCCACGGCCATGCATAACGCCGTGAGCGGCGCGCCCACAAAGATGATCGGCCAGTAGAGATCGGCTCGCCCGAAGGTCAGAAGGCCCTGCGGCCAGACCGCCGGCAGGTTGCCGAAGAGCAGCCCCAGGGCGGCGGCGGCAAGGCACAGGCCGATCAGGGGAATCTTGCGCCCGCCCTTGTCGGATATCAGCGCGGAGACAAGGCACCCCACCGGTACGCCGACGGAGATCAGCGAGGTGGCCAGAAGCGCGTCGTGGGGGGGGAAGTTCATGCCTTCCTTGAGCAGGGTGGCGGTCCAGTTGGTGACCAGAAAGCTCGCCGGCGTAGTGGTGACAAAGGCCGTGATCAGCACCAGAGTGCGGCCTATGTACTCGCGCCGAAACATGCCGGTCAGCACCTCGAGCACCGGGATTTTCGGCGGTATGCGGCAGCCGGCGTCGCTGAGATCCACCCAGGTTCCGGTCAGGTCGTGGACGACCTTTTCGGCTTCTTCCTGCCGGCAGCGGGTCATCAGCCAGCGCGGCGACTCCTTCAGGTATTTCAGGCCCACGATCAGGGCGACGAACCCGGCTCCGCCGAAGTAAAAAATATGCCGCCAGGATTCCTCGCCCATCTCGATGACCCAGCGGCAGATGAAGCCGATGAACGGCACGGCCGTAAAGCCCACGGCGGCCACCAGCCCCTGCCACTTGCCCCGGCTCTCCGCCGGGGCCATCTCCGCGATATAGGTCTGGGAACAGACCATCAGGCAGAAGATGCCGAACCCGGTCATGGCCCTGGCGAAAATAAAGAGCGGAACGTTCCCCGCCATGCCGTTGAGCACCGAAGCGCTCGAGAAAATGCAGATCGAGAGCAGAAAGGTCTTCCGCCGGCCGATGAAGTCCGAGATAATCCCGCCGCACAGGCCGCCCAGAGTCATGCCAACAAAGTAGAAGAAGTTGATGGTTCCCACGTCCGCGGTGGTCATGTGCCAGGAATCGAGCAGCACCGGGGCGATGAAGCCGAAGTTCCAGTTGTCCACCTGTTCGAAGAAATAGGCGGCCATGATGATGAAGAACAGGGCCACATGCGGCCCGGTGACCGGCAGGCCGTCAAAGTAGTTGCCGGAGCGTTTGCTCTCGGGAGCGGACGCGCTCATATGCTGCTCCGGTGGGAATGGAGTGAATGGGGGCCAGGAGGGCCGATCAGCGGGCCGAGGCCGCGACGGCGGCCGAGAGGCGGTCCAGGGCGGCTTCCGGCAACAGGCCGGGCCGGGCGCGGCACAGGTCGCGCAGGGCTTCCAAATGGGCCGGGGCGTCCGGTTTGGCCGAGAGGTCGAGTTCGGGGCGCTCGGGGTCTTCAAGCAGCCCCCACGGGTTCAGGGCGGCCTGGATGATGTGCAGGAACAGTTCCAGGGCGTCGGTCAATGGGTCTTCCGCAATGGCGATCAGGTAGGGGCGCAGGGCTTCGGCCTCGGGAGTCAGGGCGGCCCGGTGCAGCTCGCGCGCGCCCTCCACCAGGTCGAACAGGGGATCGACCAAGTCTTCCACGGCCTCCTCCGCATCGTCGGCGCCGGTTTCTCCCAGGCCTTCCACAGCCTCCCGCAGGGCGGGCACGGCCACAGTATGCAGGTCCGCGAGCCGGAGCGCGAGTTCATCGAGTGCGGCCGGCCGTGCCCCGCGCTCCGGCAGGGGGCGGCGCAGGAGCCCGGCCGCGAGTTCCTTGGCCGGGGAGGCCAGAGCTTCGGCCAGGGCCTGAAGCGCTTCAGGGGTGAAAGTGGTCATAGTGCGAAGCTCCGCCCGTTCGCGGGCGCGTTGCGGGGTGTGGGCACTGTTTTGACAGATATCGTATCAAACTACCGATTTTCGCACGGAATACTATTGGGGGTCAACGGCCTTCTTCGTAATTGGGGTGGACGCATCGCAATTTTGATTCCCCCGGCCCATGCCCTGCCCACAACAGCCGGGATATACCGGAACCTAAAAAGTGATGCTGTGACGCGGGAGCGCCGGCCGGCATTCAGGCGAGGCGCGGAGAGAGAGCTCCGAAGGGATTTGCCCTGCCGCCCTCGGCCGTTCACGCCAAAACGAAAGCCGGGTTCAGGTACCGCTCAGCCCACCCGGGCGGAGCCTGTCTCGCACCACAAGGCGTTGTTGAAGGGTGACCTATGCAGCCCTGTTTCCGCGCAGCGGCCTCTTGGGCCCCCGGAGGGGGCAAACCTCAACAAAGCTCGCCGGCGCAACCGGTAATCCCGCCGCGCCCCACGACCACCTCCGCAATAAAAAGACCCTTCTCACAAAGTCCCCACAAGCTGCATGAAACCAGTCGAACCGAGAGGATCCTGGGGAATGGAAAACACTCAGTGACGCGGCCGGCCGCAAAAAAACGGGGCGGCGGCCGTTCGCCGCCGCCCCGAAAAGGGCCGTCTCGTTTCGCCGGTGAGCCGGCGAAACATCAACCGCACTTGGTATACGCGCAGGCCGGGCACATCAGGCAGCCTTCCTGGAACACCAGGGGCTCGTCGCAGTCCGGGCAGTGGGCCGCGCCCAGGCCGTTGGTGTCGTGTACGGATTTCTTGGACTTCAGGTAACGGTTTTCCAGCACCCAGGAGATCGCGTCCGGAATGGACTGGATCTGCCCCTGCTTGCCGGGCTGGAACATGGGGGCCTCGCCGCCGATGCCTTTGATTTGGGCCACAATATCCTTCACCGCGATACCCGAGCGCAAGGCCAGGGAAACCAGCCGGCCGATGGCCTCGGCCTTGGCCGTGGTGGAGCGGCCGGACTTGCCGATGGTGGCGAACACCTCAAAGGGCTTGCCTTCCACCTCGTTGACGGTCACGTACATCAGGCCGTGCCCGGTGCGGACCTTCTGGGTGAAGCCGTAGACCAGGTCGGGTCGATCGCGCACGGAGCGTTTGTCGCCGGGCGTGCCCGCCTCTTCTTTTTTCTGACTGTCGCCGGTGCAGAGCACCTGGTCGGTCTTGCAGCCGTCGCGGTACACGGTCACGCCCTTGCAGCCCAGTTCGTAGGCCATCCAGTAAATGCGCCGGATGTCGTCCACAGTGGCCGAGTTGGGCAGATTCACGGTCTTGGACACGGCGTTGTCCGTAAACATCTGGAAAGCGGCCTGCATCTTCAGGTGCCAAATAGGCTCGATATCCATGGCCGTGACAAAGACTTCACGCAACTCTTCAGGCAGGTGATCCATGGCCGCGATGCTGCCCTTGGCGGCGACGGCTTCCATCAGCTTGGGGCTGTGGCAGTCGGCTTCCTTGAGGGCTTCTTCGAACCAGGGGTTGACCTCGACCAGCTTTTCGCCGTCCATGACGTTGCGCGAGAAGCACAAGGCAAAGAGCGGCTCGATGCCCGAAGAGCAGCCCGCGATGATCGAGAGCGTGCCGGTGGGCGCGATGGTCGTGACCGTGGCGTTGCGATAGGGGCCGAGACCGCGCTGCTCGTACATGGAACCTTTGTAGGAGGTGAACGCCCCGCGCTCGTCGGCCAGGAGTTTGGAAGCGGCCCGGCCTTCCTCGCGCACGAATTCCATGAGCTTCTCGGCCAGGTTGATGGCCTCCTGGCTGTTGTAGGGCACGCGCAGACGATAGAGCAGGTCGGCGAAACCCATGACACCCAGGCCGATCTTGCGGTTTTGGCGCACGTTTTCGGTGATCTGCTCCAGGGGGAAGCGGGAGGCGTCGATTACGTTGTCCAGGAAGCGCACGGAAATATGGATGGTCCGCTTCAGGTCTTCCCAGTCGATGGCGTCTTCGCCCTTTTCCCCCTTGCGGAAGAACGCGGCCAAGTTGATGGAGCCCAGGTTGCAGGCTTCATAGGGCAGCAGGGGCTGCTCGCCGCACGGGTTGGTGGATTCCATCTCGCCCAGTTGGGGCGTGGGGTTGTCGCGGTTGATCCGGTCAAGGAAAACAATGCCGGGGTCGCCGCTTTCCCAGGCTTTCTGAACAAGGATTTCAAAGACTTCCCGGGCCTTGAGCTTGCCGACGGCCTGTTTCGTGGCCGGGTCGATCAGGGGGTAGTCCTCGTCCTTCTCCACGGCCTTCATGAAGTTTTCGGTCAGAGCCACGGAGAGGTTGAAGTTGTTGAACTCCCCTTCGCGTTCCTTGGCCCGGATGAAATCCATGATATCCGGGTGGTCCACCCGCAGGATGCCCATGTTGGCCCCGCGCCGGGTGCCGCCCTGCTTGATCTGCTCGGTGGCGGTGTTGAAAATGCGCAGGAAGGAGAGCGGCCCGGAAGCCACCCCGCCGGTGGAACCCACGCGGCTGTCTTTGCCCCGCAGGCGGGAGAAGGAAAACCCCGTGCCGCCGCCGGACTTGTGGATCATCGCGGCGTGTTTGACCGCGTCGAAAATTTCTTCAATGGAGTCACCCACAGGCAGCACAAAGCAGGCCGAAAGCTGGCCCAGATCCGTTCCCGCGTTCATCAGCGTGGGCGAGTTGGGCAGGAACTTCCAGGAGGTCATGAGCTTGAAAAAGGCCTGAGCCAGGTCGTCTTTTTTCCAGGTGGACTCCGCGTATTTGTCTTCTTCCCGGGCCACGGCTTCAGCCACGCGGATGAAAAGATCCCGGGCGTCCTCAAGGGGTTTGCCCTCAAGGCTTTTCCGGTAATAGCGCTTTCCAAGGACAATGGCGGCGTTGGTGTTCACGGCGACGGCGGGATAGGGGGAGTTTTTTTTCGCGCTCATAGATCTCTGGAGATTGTTGAGAGTTTTTTTATGCAAGACTGTACTCTTACCGAAGACAAGTCGGCACTCTATATGAGGGGGCCGGAAAAAACCAGCCACCGGAAACTTTGGCCGGCCAAGGAGTCTCGTCGGATTGCCGTAAAAAATCAAAGAGTTGCCGAGAAGGAGAAAAAGCGTGTTTTTTGCGGAAAAAACGGACGATGAGGGAAATCGCCCTGCCTCCCCACCCGGAGCGGTCTTTTATTCGGCCCGCCGCTTGACGCTCGGCCGGGACGAATGCCGCTGAAGGGCGCACCGGCCGGATCAGTGCGCCAGGGCCCGCGCAATCTCAAGAGCGGCGTCGAAATCGAACAGATCCAGGGCTTCGGCCAGGGCCGCCGCCGCCGTGGGGTTCGCGGCTTCCAGCGAAGGGCGCAGTCTGTCGAACAACAGGCAGGCCGCCGCGTCATCCTGGCTCAGCAGCGTGAGCAGTTCGCTCAGGCCGGCGGCGAGTTCCGCCTCTTCCAGGCAATCCGTCCGTTTTGGGGGAGCGGAACGCTCCAAAAGTGTTTCCACTGCGGAAACGGTCTTCCGCAGGGCCGCCTCAAAGGCCTCCAGGCGCTCGCTCCGCTCGGCCGGGGCGCCCGGCCGGCGGAACAGGCGCTCCAGGTCACCGGCGGTTTCAGCCAACTCCGGCGCGCCCAGCGTACCCGCCAGCCCTTTGAGGGTATGGGCCATGCGCTCGGCTTCCGGCCCGGCCGACATGGAGCGCATGGCTTTGCCCGCCTGCGTGTAGCCGGAGAGAAAACGTTGCAACAGCTTGCGGTACAGGATCGGATCCCCGCCCAAATGAAGCAGGGCCTCTTGCGTCCGCAGGCCGTCCACCTCCGGAAAGTCGCGGACCTGGGCAAGAGAAACAGTCGCCGCCTCTTCCGAGTCGTCCCCATCCAGGCCGGCGCCGCCCCAATTCCGGACGGCCCGCTTGAGCTGGTCGATCCGAACGGGCTTGGAAATGTAGTCGTTCATGCCCGCCGCAAGGCATTTTTCCTTGTCGCCGGTCATGGCGTGGGCGGTCATGGCCACGATGGGCACATCCGGGTTCGGCAGGCCGGTTTTAGGATCGCGGATTTTCGCCGTGGCCGTGTAGCCGTCCATTTCCGGCATCTGGCAGTCCATGAGAACCAGATCATAGTTCTTTTCGCGCAGTCGGGCGATGGCCCGCAGTCCGTTTTCGGCCGTGTCCACGCGATGTCCCATGTTTTCCAGCAGATCCACGGCGACCAGTTGGTTGATGGGCGAGTCCTCCACCAGAAGGATGCTCCGAGACGGGCAGGATGCCTCCGGGCAGGTTCCGGCCCTGGGGGCGACGGGCCGCGCATCGGCGGTGAAAATCCCGTGCAGCAGGCGGGAAAGGGCTTCCATAGCTACGGGTTTGCCGATGAAGCCGGCCAGAATCCCCTGTTCCAGTAATTCTGAAGGCAGATGCGCGTTGGCCGAGCCCAGAAAGGCCGTCGGGCAGATCTCCAGGCAGCCGCGCCCGTCCAGCAGATCCACGCAGGTTTGGGCGCTCAGGCCTGTGGCCTCGAAGTCAACCAGGGCCAGGTCGGGCGAGGGGCCGCCGTCCATGAACAGCCGCAGGAACCCTTCCAGGGAAGCGGGGGCGCGAACCTCGGCCCCCCAGCCCCGCAACAGGCCGAGCAGGGCCTCGCGCGAGGCCGGGTGGGGGTCGAACAGGACAATGCTCCGGCCGCGCAAGTCATGCGTAAGCAGGGCCTGCCGGCTTTGCGGGTCTGAAGGCTCCAGAGGCAGGGTGAAGGAAAAGCGCGCGCCGCCGTCCGGCCTGTTGGCGGCGGAGATTTCCCCACCCATGAGCTCCACGAGCTTCTTGCAGATGGAAAGGCCCAGCCCGGTGCCGCCGAATTTCCGGGTTGTGGAGGTATCCGCCTGCATAAAAGGATCGAACAGGCCGGCCAGGCGGCTCGCGGGAATGCCGATACCGGTGTCCGCCACCTCAAAGGTGAGCAGTTGCGCGGTGTCGCCGGGGCGGCGCGCCTTCGCCCGGCAACGGACAACGACCTCGCCCCTGGCGGTGAATTTCAGGGCGTTGCCGATGAGGTTGACCAGGATCTGGCGGAGGCGCCCCGGGTCGCCTCTGGTGAATGCGGGTACGCCCGGCTCGGGCACGAAGGCCAGCGCGAGTTTTTTCTCCGCCGCCCGCAGGGCCAGGATTTCGCACGCTTCCTCCACCACGGCGCGAGGAGAGAAATCAAGGATTTCCAGATCCATCTTGCCGGCCTCAATCTTGGAAAAATCCAGAATGTCGTTGATCACGCTGAGGAGCGCGTCCGCGCTGCGGCGGATGGAGGAAACATACTTGTGCTGCAGGGCGGAGAGGGGGGTATCCAGCAGCAGGGCGGTCAGCCCGATGACCCCGTTCATGGGGGTGCGGATCTCATGGCTCATGTTGGCCAGGAATTCGCTCTTGGCCTTGCCCGCCGCCTCGGCTTCGCGCAGGCGCATCCGCTCGGTGATGTCGCTGAAAAAGCCTTCCACGACACTGAAGTTGGGATTGTCGTCGCGTAGTTCGACCACCCGGCTGCGTTCCCAGATCCAGCGCAGTTCACCGTTTTTGTGGATGATCCGGAAGACCGTGTCCAGGGGTTTGTCCTGAAGCAGGGTGTCTTCATTGTCCTCCTTGAGGCCGGCCAGATCCTCCGGGTGGACGATATCGAAAAAACAAATCTTGTTGTTGTTGACGATATCTTCAGGTGGGTAGCCGGTCATTTCCAGGCAGCCTTCGCTCAGGTACTCCATGGTGAAAGTCGGAAAATCGTTGCGGCAGCGGAATGCCGTGCCGGGCAGGTTCGAGAGCAGGGTGCTGATACGGCGCTCGCTTTCAAATACCCGGCCGCTTTCCAGGGCGATGACCACGAAATCCGCCAACGAAGCCCCGAAGGTCTGCTCGTCCAGGGTCCACCAACGCGGCTCCCCGGCGTGTTCGATGCAGACCACGCCCATGAGCTTGCCGCCCAGGCGCACCGGGCAGTCCAGCAGGGCGCGGATTCCGGCCAGGCTGTAGCTTTCCGCCATGCCGGGCAGAATGGTGTCGTTTTCTGTGTCGGGAATGGCGATATTGCGGGCCGTGTGCAGCAGTTCGACATAGTGGGGGTAGCGGTCCACGCCGAAGGGCTCGGCCCGGGAATGCCGGCGCAGACGGGCGTCAAAGACCACTTCGTTGATCAGCCGGTCGTCTTCAATCCGCCAGATCCCGGCCCGGGCCGCGCCCAGGCAGTCGGCGGCGACGCGGGTGATCAGGCGGCAGGCGGCCTGGAAGTTGCCGGCCGTCATGGCCGGGTCGCCGCTGAGCAGGCGCAGGGCCTCCCGGCGGGCGGCCTCGCCGGACAAGGCGTGGGGCGAAACGGCGTCTTGAAAGCGGATCACGAAGGCCGGCCGGCCTTCCCAGGCCAGGGGCAGAGCGTGCAGGGAGCCCTCCCAGTCGCCTTCACGGGCCGAGAAGAGAACGCCGTCGCGGAATTCCGCTTCTGGCCAAGGGGAGCCGGCCTTGGCCTTTTCGGCAAGGAATCTGATGGGCCCATTGCTCCGGGCCAGACGGTGAAGCATTTCGCCGGCCTGGGTGAAGCCCGCGGCCCCCGCCCCGAAGGAAAACCGCTCGTTGTTCCAGAGCAGCGTTCCGGTCAGAGCGCAGATGACGGCCACGGGCCTGTCCATGCTCTTGAGGAAGGGGAGGAGTACGGCGGTCGATTCCATGCTGTGTCCGAATGGCTGGCGATAAGAGGAGCAAGGCGACAATAGCTGAGAAATAACGGAAAACGCAAGCGTGATATGGGGGTTTACCCAACACCGCGTAACAGACGTGCCGCGCTTCTCCGGCCGCTATTTTCGCCGTTTTTCCAGCCACATCATGGTCAGGCCGGCCAGGCAGCCGGCGGCCATGCCGAAGCCCACGGCCATGAACATGCCGCTGTCGACGAACCCAAAAACGACGCCGAGCGCCCCCAGGGAACCCCCAATCAGAATGCCGCGCGCGACCCGGCTCGCTCCCATGGCGACTCCTTCACAGGTTGAATGATGTGTGCGTGAACCCGGCCCGAAAGGCCGCCCGCCGGACGACGGGGTGGGAGAGCCGTCATCCCCGGTGATAAAGGGAGATCCGGCAATTCCCACCTTGACTTTGCCTGTGCTTTTGACCATAGCATATTCCTTCCCGGTCCGCAAAAGTCGACCATTTGCCTGATACCGCACCTCCAACACATCGGCGAGTCTGCCACCATGAACACCGTATTGCGTTCCTTGTCCCTTGTCATAATTCTGTTCTGCTTCGCCGCGACCGGTTGCAACGAGTCCGGCGACCCCGCGAAAGTCACCAATGTCGTTGAAATTTCCATCGACGGGCGGGATCTCGGTGATCTGCACAAGCCGTTGATCGTCAACTATTCCGCCGAGATGGTCGCCAAGGATGCCGTGGGGAAAGACGTCACGGACCCGGCGGCCATGCCTTTCAAACTGGAGCCGGCCGTGTCCGGCAAGGGCTACTGGTCTTCGACCACGTCTTTCACCTTCCAGCCGGAGAACGGTTACGCGGCCGGCACGCGCTACTTTGTAGTCTTCAAGGAAGGCCTGAAGGATCTGGCGGGCAACCCGGCCCGTTTTTACTACTCCTTCGCCACCCGCGCCAACACCCTGAAGAACTTCCAGGCCGGCTCCTTTGATTCGGCCAAGAACAGCATGGACTTGTCCCTGGACTTCGAGCAGGCCGTGACCACGGCCCAGTTGAAGGAACACCTGAGCCTGTTTGACTTCCAGACCGGCGAAGCCCTGAAAGTGGACATCCCGGCCGATATGCGCTCGCGGCACTGGACCGTGAACGTGAACCTGGGCAAGTATCGCCCGATGGTCGCCCTGCGGGTCACCAAAGACGCCGCGAACGACCCCGCGCCCCTCGGCCTGAAGTACGAGACTTCCGCGAACATCCGCCTTCCCGAGCCCGCGACGCGGGCCGCCGGCGGAGACGACCGGCCTGAAGTGGTCGTGGACGCCAAGTCCCAGCCTTCGGAAGTTTCGATCAACTACGGCTACGACTATGACGAGGGTGACGGCCGTATGCAGGCCGTGGTCTATCTTTCCCGCAGCGTGGCCGACCAGGACTTCACCGGGGTGATCACCTCCGAGCCGCCCCTGCCCTTCACGGTGAGCGGCTCGCGCATCCAGTTCTCGGAAAACGTCGAGCCCCAGAGCACCATCAAGGTCAAGCTCCTGCCCGGCCTGGTGGACGGCTCCGGCCGGGTGCTGCGCGAAGAGCGCGAGTACGTGGTTTCCGTGGGCGACAGGAACGCCCGGGCCTCCTTCTCCGAGCAGGGATCCCTGCTGACCCCGGCCCACGGCGGCCGGGTGGGCGTGAACCTGGTCAACGTGGACAAGGTCGTGCTTTCCCTGCGCCGGGTCTACGACAACAACCTGCCGCTGATCGGGTTTGAAAACGAGCTTTCCGGTTTTGACCCGGCCAAGAAGATCATCGTCAAGGAAGTGCAGATCTCCGGCGAGCGCAACGAGATCCTGCGCCGTTCCATCGATCCCGCCGCCCTGGCCGAAGGCCGCTGCGGGGTTTACCTGCTCAGCCTGGAAGGCTACCACAAGAGCGACGACGGCGACTATTTCTACCACGCCGGCTCGGAAGAGCGGGTGGTGGTGCTCTCGGACATCGGCCTGACCGCCCGGGTCTTCCCCTCCGGGCTCACGGTCTTCGCGGCCGGGCTGTCCACGGGCAAGCCCATGCCCGGCGTGGCCGTGAAGGTCTACTCGGCCTCCAACCAACCGCTTTGCGAAGGCGCGACGAACGCCGACGGCCTGTTTGTGCACAAGCGCGATGCGGCCTGGGAAGAGGATCTCATGCCGCACATCGTCACCGCCGTTGCCGGCAACGACGTGACCTTCCTGCCCATGAAGGAAAGCACCGGCCTGACCCTGACGGCCGAAGGCACCCGCGATTACCTGGACAAGGGCTATGAAGCTTTTGTCTATACCCCGCGCGGCGTCTTCCGCCCCGGCGAGATCGTGGACCTGAAGGCTTTTGTCCGCTCGGCCGACCACAGCGCGCCCAAACCCTTCCCGGTGATGTTCGCGATCACCTCGTCGCGCGGCCTGGAAACGGCCCGCGGCTCGGCCGAGCTTTCGGAATACGGGGCCGTGGACTTCCGCTTCGAGCTGCCGCGCTCCGCGCCCACGGGCACCTATACGGCCAATGTGTTCGTGCCCGGCAAGGAAAAAGAGCCCCTGGGCAGCGTCACCTTCTCGGTTGAGGATTTCGTGCCGCCGCGCCTGGAAGTGGGCGTGGCCCCGGCAAAAACCGTGCTGGTCGGCCGGGAGTCCATGAAAGTCGCCCTTTCCGGCCGTTACCTTTTTGGCGCGCCCGGCGCGGAGCGGCCCTATGAACTGGGTTGGAAGGTCACGCCCGTAGACTTCACCCCCAAGGGGTACGAAGGTTGGAGCTTCAAGGATCTGGAGCGCCCGGCCGACTCCCAGACCTCCCTGCGCTACCTGACCGGCGCGCTGGACGGCGAGGGCAAGGCCGAGGTCGATTTCACGGCGCCCTCCGACTGGCTGCCGCCCTCGATCTTCCGGGTCATGCTCATTGCCGGCGTGCAGGAAGACGGCGGCCGCTGGACCACCAAGACCGAAACCCTCACCTGGTTTCCCCAGCCCTACCTGCTGGGCCTGAACGTGCCCGCCGGCGACAAGGATCCCGGCAAGGCCGTGCCGATCAAGATCGCGGCCCTGACCCCGGACGAGCGGCCCGCCGAGCCCGGCGCCCTGACCGTGGAGCTTTACCGCCTGCGCAGCTACTGGAGCACCGTGTACCGCGAAGGCCGCACCGCTTACGTGTGGAACGAGCGCAAGACCCGTGAAGGCCGCTGGACCGTTGAAGCCGCGAACGGCAAGGC
This sequence comes from Desulfovibrio sp., assembly GCA_031548905.1. Lineage (GTDB taxonomy): Bacteria > Desulfobacterota > Desulfovibrionia > Desulfovibrionales > Desulfovibrionaceae > Frigididesulfovibrio. The sequence goes on from JAVBQP010000063.1 coordinate 20,177, forward strand.
CGAGGTCGAGGTCAAGCCCGGTGACTACGGCACCTACCTGGTCCGTTGCCTGGACGCGGAAGGCAAAGTCACGGCCTCGCAGCGTTTTGACGTCTGGGGCTCGTACGGCACGCCGCCTTCCGACGACGGCGCGGGCCGCCTCGACCAGATCGAGCTGACCTTCGACAAGCCCGGCGGCTACAAGCCCGGCGAAACCGCCAAGGTTTCGATCAAGGCGCCCTTCGCCGGCACCCTGTTGCTCGGGGTGGAGCGCTCCGAACAGCTTTCCACGCGCGTCGTTCCCATGAGCGCCCCCTCCGTGCAGGTGGAGATCCCGGTGGACGCCGGCATGACCCCCAATGTCACGGTCACGGCCTGGGTTTACCGGCCCGTGGAAAAGGCCGAGAAAAACTGGTTCGCGCACCGGGCCTTCGGTTCCGGCACCCTGCGGCTTTCACCCGAAGCCCGTGAGCTGAAGGTGGAGGCGGTTCTGCCGGATCGGGCCAAGCCCTCCGAGAGCGTGCGCATTCCTTTCAAGGTCGCGGATTCCCAGGGCAAGCCGGTCCAGGGCGAGTTCTCCGTGGCCCTGATCGACGAGGGTATCCTCTCCCTGACGACCTTCTCCACGCCCAATCCCAAGGACTTCTTCCTGGCCCTGCGCCGGGCCGTGGGCCTGAGCTCTGACGCCTATGACCGGCTGCTCAAGCCGGAAGCCACGGCCTCGGCCCCGCTCATCCCCGGCGGTGACGGCTCGGCGGACTACCAGGGGAGCCTCAGCACCCAGCAGGTCTTTTTGACCTCTTATCTGCCCAAGGTGGTCACCGGCCCCGACGGCTCGGCCGAGGCGGTGTTCGACCTGCCGGACTACTCCGGCAAGGGCCGGCTGATGATTGTGGGCGCTTCGCACAGCGCCTTCGCCTCCAAGGCCGAGGCCCTGCGCATCACCCGGGACGTGACCCTGGAAGTCACCGCCCCGCGCGCCGTGGCCCCCGGCGACACCTTTGAAATCCCCCTGGATGTGTTCAGCGCCGATGGCGCGGCTTCCGGCACGGCCGGGATCACGGTCACATCCGAAGGCCCGATCTCCCTTTCCGGCGACGTCAAGGGGCAAGCGACCCTCGGCGCGGCCAAGCCCGCCAAACTGGTGGTCAAAGGCGAAGCCCTGAAAGAAGCGGGCGTGGCCGCGATCACGGCCTCCGTGACCGTGCCCGGCCGCGAGGATCTCAGCTTCTCCCGCCGGGTGGAGGTGGTCGTGCGTCCGCCCTTCCCGCGCACCTCGGCCGTGGCTTCGGCCCTGGTCAAGGAAGGCGAGGAGCAAAACATCACCCTGCCCGGCGGCTGGATGAAGGGCGGCTTCGCCCTGGCCTTCAGCGTGGATTCCTCGCCGGTGCTGAGCATCCTGCCCGCGCTCGAGTACCTGCGCGAGTATCCCTATGGCTGCCTGGAACAGACCACCTCGCGGGCCTGGCCCTATCTGACCCTGGAGACCGTCCAGAAGTCTCTGGCCAAAACGGATTCCAAGGGTATTGAGAACAACGCGAAAAAGGCCCTCCAGACCGCGGTGGACCGCATCTCGTCCATGCAGACGGCTTCCGGCGGCTTCGCCATGTGGCCGGGCGGCGGCAATCCCCGCCCCTGGCTGAGCGTCAACGCCGCCCACATCCTGGTGGAGGCCAAGTCGCGCATTCCGGTCAACCGGAACACCCTGGATCGTGCCCTGTCTTACCTGGAGTATCTCCTGGGCGCGCCGGAGGAGTCCTTTGACGACGCCGGCCGGGCGTATACCACCAAGGCTTACGCGGCCTTCGTGCTGACCCGCGCGGGCAAGGCGCCGCTCAGCCGGCTCCAGACGCTGAGCGAGCAGACGGGCAAGATGCTCCCCTCCGGGCGGATCTTCCTGGCCGCGGCCAAGTCTTTGGCGGCCGGCAACTCCAAGGCCCTGGATGCCCTGAAGCCCAAGGATCTGACTTACAACGCCAAAGACGACTACTGGAACGCCACCCTGGAAAGCCCCATGCGCAACGCCGCCCTGGAGCTGATGGCCTGGAGCCTGGTGGACCCCCGTAACAACCGCACCCTGGAAACGGCCGTGCGTCTGGCGGATCTGGTCAACGGCCGGCGCTGGTTCACCACCCAGGAGGCCGGCATGGCCTCTCTGGCCGTGGGTCTGTTCCTGGAAAAAACCGCCACAGGGCAGGAAGGCTTCACGGCCTCCGTCCAGGTGGGCGACGCGGCCCCGGAAACGGTCTCGCAGCGCCGCATCTTTGGGAATGATGAACTGCCCGCCGGAGCGGACGGCGCCCCGGCCGCCGTCCGGGTCAAGGCGGACAAAGGCGCGGCCTATTGCATCTACAGCGTGCGCGGCGTGCCCCTGCAAGAGCCCCAGCGGCCCGAAAACACCGGGCTGACCGTGGAGCGGGAATGGCAGGACGCCGACGGCAATGCCCTGGACCCCTCCAAGGAACCCCTCAAGCTCAAGCAGGGCGATCGGATTGTGGTGACCATCAAAGTCACGGCCGGCGTCCCCACCCCGGACGTGGTCCTTTCCGACCTCACCCCCGGCGGCATGGAAGTGGAAAACCCCCGCCTGGAAAGCGCGGCCAAGGGTGATGACGAGGAGTCCGACGGCGAAAGCGAAGGCGGCGCCTCCGACATCCACCTCGACCTGCGCGAGGACCGGGTGCTGGTCTTCTTCGACCGCGTGGACGGCACGGTTACCTACAAGTACTCCATGCGGGCCGTGAACAAGGGTGCCTTCGTGGTGCCGCCCACGGCCGCCGAGGGCATGTACAACCCGGAGCGCAACGATATCGCGCCCTCCGGCGTCGTGATTGTGGAATAGACAGTGCCGTTACGAGATCGGATTTTGCCCTCTGCCAAGGCGCGGTCGTTTTGCCCGAAGGGAGTGTATCAAGACATACTCGACCGCCGGACGAAACGGGCGCAACGCAGGCAGAGGGCAAAAGACGACTCGTAACGGCACTGTCTAAGGGGCTTCGCCCCGGCCGGGGGCGGGCAATTCCCCGGCAGCTTCTCAAGATTGTGGAACGGTCCTGTGCTCAGGGCCGTTCCGCCGCCTTCAGGATTCCCCATGCTCGGCTTTCATTTTCCGCGCCGGCGTTCTCTTCGCTTTCTGCTGTACGGCTGTGCCGGCGGCGCGCTCTTCTCCGCCCTCGTCTTTGCCGCCCTTTGGCTGATCGCCCCGGACCCCACCGAGGCCGTCCTGTCCCGCCCCGTCTCGCCGGTGCTTCTCGACGACAAGGGCCGGCTGATCAACGCCCGGCTGTCTTCCAAGGGTGAATGGTGCATTCCCGTGCCCCTGGACAAAATGGGCGAATGGCTGCCCAAGGTGCTCGTGGCCGTGGAGGACAAACGGTTCTACGATCACGGCGGGGTGGACTTCCTGGCCCTGGGCCGGGCCGCGTTTTTGAACATGAAGCACGGGCGGGTGGTTTCCGGGGCCTCGACGATCACCAGCCAGTTGGTGCGCCTGAGCACGCCTCGGGACCGCACCGTGGGCACCAAGGCGCTGGAATTTTTCGGGGCCTGGAAGCTTGAGCGCTCCCTGAGCAAGGACGAGATCCTTGAGCAGTACCTGAACCAGGCGCCCTTCGGCGGTCCCATCCGGGGGGTGGAGGCGGCCGCGCGGCTATACTTCGGCAAGCGGGCCGAGGAGCTTTCCCTGGGCGAGGCCGCCTTGTTGGTGGGCCTGCTCAAAGGCCCCACGGCTTACCGGCCGGACAGAAACCCCGAGGCGGCCCAGAAACGTCGCCGGCAGATCATCGCCAAGGTGGCCGAGCAGACCGGGTTCCCGCCGGAGCTGACGGAGCTGGCCCTGCTCGAGCCTCTGCCGGACTTTCGCCCGGTCATGCCCTCCGAGGCCCGGCACTTCGCGGATCTGGCTTTCCGGACCCTGGCCTGGCGGCCGCGCCGGACCTCGCCCGAGGCCGCGCCCACGGCCGTTGACCCCACCGGTATGGGCGGCACGGTGCGCAGCACCCTGAACAGCGAGACCCAGGAACTGCTCGAGCGCACCCTGTTGGAACAACTCGCCCGCAGCGCCCCGGACACCACGGCGGCCGGCATCGTTGTCGACAACCGCACGGCCTCGATCATCGCCTACGTGGGCAACGCCCGTTTCGACGCCCAGGCGGGCCGGGAATGGGTGGACTGCGCCCTGGCCCCGCGCTCGCCCGGCTCCACGCTCAAGCCTTTCGTCTATCTGTTGGCCATGGAAAAAGGGCGGATCATCCCGGCCTCGCTCCTGGCCGACACGCCCATCCGCCTGGGCGGCGACGCCCCCCGCAACTTCGACCGCCGCCGGCGCGGCCCGGTGTCGGCAAGCACGGCCCTGGCGGATTCCCTGAACATTCCGGCCGTGCGCGTGCAGCGCATGGTCGGGTTGCGCGCCTCCCTGGACTTGCTCCGGCGTTGCGGTTTCGCCCACCTGGACCGGGAGGACGAGGTCTACGGCGATTCCCTGGTCCTGGGCGCGGGTGAGGTCACCCTGTTGGAACTGGCCAGGGCCTATACCACGTTGGCCAATCTCGGCTTGGATCGTCCCCTGAGCCTGCTCGCGCCCGGCTCCGGCGGGTTCGGCGGCGAGCCGCTCCCGGCCGAGGCCCTGCCGGCCTCCGGGCTCGCCGACCACGAGGCCATGAGCGCCGGCAACCCCGGCCGGCAACTGCACAGCCGGGCCGCCTCCTTTCTTATTGCCGACATCCTGAAAGACCCCGGCAGGCTGCCCTTCATCATGCAGGTGACCCAGGCCAGGGAAAGCGCGCCCATCGCCTTCAAGACCGGCACCTCATACGGCCTGCGCGATGCCTGGACCGCCGCCTATACGCCCCGCTACACCGTGGCCCTCTGGTTCGGCAAGGCCTCCGGCGGGCCGGACAATTCCCTGCTGGGCATTTCCCTGGCCACGCCGGGGGCCGTGCGCATCCTGCGGCACCTGAACGCCGGCGTGGACCCGGCCAAGGGCTGGTTCCGGCCGCCCGAGGACGTGGCCCTGAAACCGGTCTGCGCCTTGTCCGGGCAGACCCCGTCACCGTACTGCCCCACGGTGCGCAACGCCTATGTGATCGAATCCGTGCGCCGCACGGTGACCTGCGACATGCACGTGCTGCGTGGCGGCAAACTGGAGGTGGTCTGGCCGCCGGAACTGGAGGATTTCCAACGCCGGCGCATGGCTCAGGAGGATTTGAGCCGCCCGGCCTTCATCGTCTCGCCCTTGTCCGGGGCGGAATACCTGCTGCCGCCGGGTGTCCGGGCCGAGCCCCTGCCGCTCAAGGCCGACGGCGTGGCCTATCCGGTCCACTGGTACATGGACGGGGAATACCTGGGCGCGCAACGCGACCCCGGCGAGCCTCTGTACTGCCCGTCCTTGCCGGGCAAGCACCGGGTTTCCCTGCTGGACGCGGAAGATCGCACCGCGAGCGTGGATGTGCATATCGTGGATCTGGCGGAAAAGCTGGAGGGGGCGGAGCCGCCTCTTTTGGAATAGCGGGGCAGGCGCATCTGAATAGTGCGTCCTTTTCTGGAGGTGGTCGTGGAGAGGTGCTCTCGGGTGGTGGCGGGAGCGCCGGTTACGCCGGCGAGGCTTGTTGTGCTTTGAAGTTTTGTTGCACCCTCCGGGGGCCAAAGGGGCCGCTGCGCGGCGGCCCCTCTGGACACTCCGCGCGCCGGGGGCTCCGCCCCCCGGCTCCAAGAAAGGCAACGCGTTCGGAAAGACCGATACGATCCCCCTCATGAGCGCTTCCTGGCGGCAGGGCAAATCCCTTCGGAGATCTCCCCGGCCTTTGGCCGGTGAGGATCTCCTCCGGGGCTGCCGACGCCTGGAGAAGTGTGAAGAATACTCAGCCCGGCTCTCACAGTTGAGATGCCGTTGTCCTTCCTGGAATAGCGGGGGAGGCTCAGTTCCCGTATTTTTTCATGTAACCGCGCGGGGTCAGCAGCCTGGCGCCGTGTTCCCAGGAAAACGGCCGCTCGGCCGCGCCCGGCACGATGCGGGTCTCGCTGTTGCCGATAATCAGGATGGTGAACATGTCGGCCCCGTCGCCGGGGTTGTCGCGCAGGCGGACGATGCGCGTTTCCTGCCCGGGGCGGAAGGCGTTGCGCACCACGCCCACGGGCGCGTCCTCCCCCCTGTGCCGCGCGGCCAGGGCCAGGGCCTGTTCGAGCAGGACGGTGCGGCGTTTGGAGCGGGGGTTGTACAGGGCGACCACGAAATCTCCCTCGAAGGCGCACTCCAGGCGCTTCTGGATGCGTTCCGCCGGGGTGAGCAGGTCCGACAGGCTGATGCAGGCGAAATCATGCATCAGGGGCGCGCCCAGGAGCGCCGCCGCCGCGCAGACCGCCGGCACGCCGGGGACGACGTTGAGCAGATTGCCGGGATTCAGGCCGCGCCGTTCGATAAGTTCCAGGGCCAGGCCGGCCAGGGCGTAAATGCCGGGGTCGCCGGAGCAGACCATGACGGTCTCGCGCCCGGCCAGGGCCGATTCCAGGGCCGCTTCGGTCCGTTCCATCTCGCCCATCATGCCTGTGGAAACAATGTCTTTGCCCTGCAACAGGGCCGGGTCCAGCAGGTCGATGTAGCCGGAATAACCCACCAGGGTTTGGGCGCGTTGGATGCATTCCAGGGCGTTAGGGGCCAGCAGGCCGGCGGCTCCGGGCCCGAGGCCGACCACATGCAGAAGGGGAGAGGGCATAGATTGCTCGCGATGCTTTTCAGTGGCTGTAACCGGCCGCCGCAGCGGGCGGGGAGCGCAAAACCCCTGCCCGCGCGGCGCCGGAATGTTCGTCTTAACGGCTGGTTTTCAGCACTTCCCAATACTTCTCGTAGGTGCCGAGGGCCTGCCCCAGGTTGCCGATGTATTCGCCGCGCTCCAGGTTCTTTTCACCGGGGTTGAGCACGGGGTTGTCGCGCAGCTTGGCCGGGAGCAGCGGCAGGGCCTTCACGTTCGGGGTGGAGTATTTGTACTCCTCCACGCAGCGGGCCGCCACTTCGGGCCGGAGCATGTAGTTGATGAAGGCGTGGGCGTTGTCCATATTCTTCGCGCCCTTGGGAATTACGAAGCCGTCCACCCAGAGGATCACTCCTTCTTCCGGGAAGGCGAAGGCGAGATCCGAGCTTTCTTCCTGGGCGACAAGAAAATCGCCGTTCCAGATCGGGCCGATCCAGACTTCTTCGCCAATCAGGGCCTGTTTGATGGCCGTGACGTCGAAAATGCGCACCGAAGCCTTGAGTGCCTTCAGGAATTCAAAGGCCTTCTTGATGTCCGCCTCGTCGTTCGAGTTGAGGGAGCCGCCCGTGGCCTTGAGGGCGATGGCGAAGGCGTCGCGCAGGTCGTCGGTGAGGATGACCTTGCCCTTGAATTCGGGCCGCAGCAGATCCGCCCATTTGGTGATCGAGCCGGCCGGGATGTGCTTGGTGTTGTAACCTATGCCCACGGTGCCCCACATGTAGGGCACGCTGTAGGTGTTGCCCGGATCATAGGCCTGATCGAGCGTTTTGGGTTCGAGATTGGCCAGGTTGGGCAGCTTGGATTTATCCAGGGGCGCCAGGAGTTTTTCCTTGTGCATCTGCTCGATGAAGTAGCTGGACGGCACCACCACGTCGTAGCCCTTGCCCTGCATGAGCTTGACCTTGGCGTACATGGCCTCGTTGGCCTCGAAGGTGGAGTAAACGACTTTGATGCCGGTCTCTTTGGTGAACGCGTCGAGCACGTCCTGGGGAATGTACTCGGACCAGTTGTACACCACTACCTCGCCGGCGTTCTTGGCGGCCGCCGGGGCGGAAGCGACGCAGGCGAGCAGCAGGGCCAGGGCCGTAAGCAGAGTCTTTTTCATCACTTTTTCCTCGCTTGTAGGATGCCCTGAGCCGCGAGCACGAGCACGAGCGTCAGGACGAACATGACGGCGGAAAGGGCGTTCACATCCGGTTTCACGCCCAGCTTGACCATGGAGTAGATGCGCACCGGCAGCACCTCGAAACCGGGGCCGGTCACGAAGGTGCTGATCAGCACGTCATCCATGGAAAGGGTGAAGCTTAAGAGCCACCCGGCGACCACGGCCGGGAGGGTCAGGGGCAGGAGTATATGGCGAAAGGCGGCGGCTTCGGAGGCGCCCAGATCCCGGGCCGCCTCAATCAGGTGTTCGTCGAATTCCGCCAGCCTGGAAAGTACTGTAACGGCCACAAAGGGCGCGCACAAGGTGGTGTGGGCGATGAGCAGGGTGAAGAAACCCAGGGGAATCTTCATGGCGATGAACATGATCAGCAGCGAGATGCCCATGATGATGTCCGGCGACACGGTAAGCAGGAAGATGCTCACGAACAGGGCCCGCCGCCCGGCAAAACGGTAGCGCTTCAAACACAGGGCGGCCAAGGAACCCAGGATCGTGGCGCAGGTGGCCGAGCACACGGCCACGAGCACGGAGTTCAGGGCCGCGTCGAGAATGGCGGAGTTGTTGAACAGGGCCTCATACCACTTGAGGGAGAAACCGGTCCAGTTGGTGGTATATTTGCCGCTGTTGAAGGAATAGACGAAGACCAGCAGCAGCGGCACGTAGAAAAAGGCGTACACCAGCCAGACATACAGGCGCTTGCAGAAGGTGGAGAGCATCTAGGCCGTCCCTTCGCCGGGCAGCAGCGCCTTGCGTTCTTTTTCCCCGGCCCGGAGCGAAACCAGGCGGTACAACCCGGCCAGGAGCACCAGAAGCAGAGTCAGCACCGAGCCGGAAGCCGCGCCCAGCGGCCAGTTGCCGGCGATCAGGAACTGGTTCTTGATGAAGGTGCCGAGAAGCATATTGGTGGCCCCACCCAATATTTCCGGCACGTAAAAGCAGCCCAGGGAGGGCAGGAAGACCAGGATGCACCCGGCCACGATGCCCGGCAGGGTCAGGGGCAGGGTCACGTGCCAGAAGGCGCGCAGGGAACCGGCCCCCAGATCTTTGGCCGCGTCGATCAGGCGCGGGTCGAGCTTCTCAATGGAGGAATACAGGGGCAGCACCATGAAGGGCAGCAGGGTATACGCCAAACCGACAAAGACCGCGAAGTCGTTGTACATCATCTCCCACGGCCCCAGGCCGATCAGGGCCAGGCCCTTGTTGACCAGGCCCTGGGCCCCAATGAGCAGGATCAGCGCGTAGGTGCGGATCAGCGAGTTGGTCCAGAAGGGGATGATCACCAACAGCAGCAGCCAGGGCCGATATGTGGGCCGGGCCTTGGCGATGCGATAGGCGAAGGGGTAACCGATGAGCAGACAGACCAGGGTGGCGGCCGTGGCCAGGCGCAGGGAATCCCACATGACCGTCAAAAAGGCCGGGCCGAAGAGTTCCTCGAAATTGGCGGTGGTCAGGACGGGGATGAAGAAATCCACATCGCCCTTGTCCAGAAAGGCCACCAGGAGCAGGGCCAGGGTCGGCACGACCGCGAAGGCCCCCAGCCAGAACCAGGTCAGGCCGATACTGCCGCGGCGAAACAGGCCGCTGCTCATTGATCGCCCTCGGCCGGCAGAACCACCTCCCAGCCTTCGACCCAGGATACGGCGACCCGCTCGCCGGGACGGTAGCTGATGTCGACGTCGTCCTCGTTGAAGAACTCGGCCGCCTGGAGCCTCTTGCCGTTGTCCAGAGTCAGGAGGATGTCCACAGTGGCGCCCTTGTAGACCGTTTCGACGATCTCCCCGGTGAAGAACGGCGGGGCCAGGGCGTTTTCCTGCGCCAGGTAGACCTTGAGATCCTCGGGGCGCAGCAGCACCTTGACCTTGTCGCCCGGCTCGAATTCCCGCCGGGTGCGCAATATGTAGGGTACGCCTTCCACGTCGGCCTTCAGGCTGCCGTTGTCGCCCACTTCCGTGACCGTGCCGTCCAGGACGTTGATCTCGCCCACGAAACGGGCCACGAAGAAGTTTTCCGGCTCCTCGTAAATTTCCTGCGAGGTGCCGACCTGCATGATCACCCCGTCGTTCATGACCACCACCCGGTCGGACATGGCGAAGGCCTCTTCCTGGTCGTGGGTCACGAACACGAAGGTGATCCCGAGCCGGCGCTGCAAATGCTTGATTTCAAGCTGCATCTGCTTGCGCAGCTTGTAGTCCAGGGCGCTGAACGGCTCGTCCAGCAGCAGGACCAGGGGGTTGTTGACGATGGCCCGGGCGATGGCCACGCGTTGCTGTTGCCCGCCCGAGAGCTGCCCCGGCCTGCGGTCGGCCAGGGTGTCCAGGTGGACCCGGCGCAAGGCCTCCGCAACCTTCTGGTTGATCTCCGTCTTGGGCCGGCGTTGCATTTTCAGGCCAAAGGCCACGTTGTCCCACACGTTCATGTGCGGGAACAGCGCATAGTTCTGGAACACGGTGTTGACGCGCCGTTTTTCTGGGGGCAGGTCGTTGACGTTGGCCCCGTTCAGGAACACATCCCCTTTGCTCACCCGCTCAAACCCCGAAAGCAGCCGCAGAATGGTCGTCTTTCCACAGCCGGAGGGCCCCAGCAGGGTCAGAAACTCGCCGTTGGCGATGCTCAGGTTGATGTTGTGCAGGGCGCAGGTATCGCCGAAGTACTTGGTGACGCCGCGAAGTTCAAAGATGGGAGGTGTTTCCATTTTTGCGTGAACGGCTCCTGGGGCTTGGATGGAAAAAACGCGCAGGTCATGACGGACCTGCGCAGGTGGTTTCCTTCTTTGCCATTAATCCGGTACGGGAACAAGGGATTTTTTCACCGCGGAAAAGTCGTTGCGCAATACATGGTTGCGACTTGGGGATCGTGAGTTCCGCCGGCCTTGACCATGCCGGCCTGAAAACCGTATACGCGATAATCACCCCGGTTCATGTAATCCGTTTTTGACCGACTCCTCGGAGGATCCCCGACATGCGTTTCTCTTCCCGTACGCTGCAATTTTTCATCCTATTGGTTCTGTGCGCCGGCTTGGCCGGCCCGGCTTTGGCCCTTTCGGGGGAAAAAATGGAGGAACTGTTCGAGGAAACCTCGAGCTGGAGCCTGAGCACCCAAAAAGAAGCCGAGGAACTGCCCCCCGGCTTGCGCGACAAGCTTTATGACGAGATTATGGCCCGCATCGAGCGCGACTACGCCCGCTGCGAAACCGCCAACGCCGAGTTGCTCAGCGACTGGGGCGACTTGTATGTGGATTTGGCGAAAAGCACCGAGAGCGACGTGGCTTACGCGCTCCTGGACAAGGCGGTGCCGATCTTCCAGAAAGGCCTGGACCGCAACCGCAAAGAAGCGCACGTCTGGACCGGCCTGGCCGAAGTCCACCATGTGCGGGCCGAAAAGCTTTACGAAGCCGGGCATGAGGAAGAAGCCCGCAAGCAGGCCGAGGAAGGTTTCGCGGTCTTCAAGCAGGGCGAGAAATACTGCGCCGACAGCAACTTTCTCCACTACATGTGGGGCAGCAATCTGGTCCTGCGGGCCTACGACGTCCCGAACCCGGAACGCCGCGCCCTGCGTGAGGAAGGCATCGCCAAGTTCACCCGCGCGGCCGAAATCGAGCCGGATGACCAGTATTCCCTGCGCATGGCCGGAACAGCCTATCTGCGTATTGTCGAGGATCTGCCGAATGGCTCGCCCGAGCGGACGGATCTGCTGCGCCGGGCCGAATCCTGGTACGTGCGGGCCTTCAAGGAAGATCCCGACGGCACCTGCGAGCCCTTGTCAAAGGCCCGGGCCTTGCTTGAAGACGAGCGCGGCCTGCGCGAGACCCTCACGCAGTGCGCCCGCACCGGCCGCCTGCCGCGCGGCCTGGACGAGGACATGTTCGATTTCGTGCGCGACAAGTCGTGGTTCAAAGATCTGTGACGGCCGGCCGCGGAAGGTTCGGCCTCTGAATAAAAAAAGGAGCGCTCCGGCCGCGGGGCGCTCCTTTTTTATGCGGCATTGATGCGGCTTACGGATAGTAAGTAATCGTTCGCTCCAGCAAGGCCGGGACAAGGGGCCCCCGCGCGGCGCCGGAAATATTCCGATAGGCGCCCCGGAGCCAGTTGCCCTGGGCGTCGTAGGTATAGATCCGGGCATCGGTGATCCCCCCGCCGGGGCCGGTCTCGGTATACCCGGTCATATTGCCCTTGCCGTCATATACGTAGCGTTTGCCGGCACGCGTCTCCGCGCCCCCGGCCGAAACCCGGTTCGTGACGCGCACCGTCGTGATCCGGCCCTGGGCATCGCGGGTGTATTCCTCGGCGGATTTGCGCCTGTCGCCCGAGGCGAACAGGAAAAAGCTCCGTCGGGCCACGAGCCGGCCCTGGGCGTCGTACTCCGTGTATTCATCGCTCTGCCCGGAGAGATCGCCGCCCCGGTAGTGGTAGCGCCTGCGCTCCCCCTCGTCGTGGCGATAGCCTGAGGATCGGGGGCCACCCTTGTCGGAAAGGGTGACGGCAATGACCCGTCCTTTCGCGTCGTATGCGTACTCCGCCGTCACATCGATTTTGGAGTGCTCCGTCGTCCAGGCGCCGGACTCGGTTTTAACCGGCTTGTCATGCATCTCAAAGGTCGTGCTCCGCAGCAGCCGGCCATGCTCGTCGTACTCGTTGCGCAAAGGCGCGTAAATGCCCTCGGCCGCGCCTTCCGGCAGGACGGAAAGCAGCGCGCCCGTGCGGGGATCATATGAATACGCGAGGGCGCCGCCTTCGGGGAATTCCCCGCCGGAGAGGCGTTGCGCGGTGGTTCTGCCCTCGGCGTCGAACTCGACGGCCACGCTCCAGACGATTTTCCCCGCCGGGTCGGAAACGGTCTGGCGCAGTACTTTCCCGTCCTGAGTATACTCGACCAGGGTGGGGTGCCGCAGAGTATCCGCCGGAAGGTTCAGCAGTTCCGCCAGAGCCGGCGCTTTCGGCTCTCCGCCGAGGATTCCGGCCGGCGTAGTCTGATAGACCGTGCCGTCGCCCCGCAACAACGCGGCGTAAGGGGTGCTGCGGACGGATTTGACCGGGCCGCGTATTTCCAGGGGATTCCAAAGCCCGTCGGGCTGCTCTTCCCGATGCGGCGGCGCCGCCGCGTTGCCGAGACCCGCGAAGGCCGTGAGGCACGCGAACAGACAAAAAATGCGGATAAAACCCGGATGGAAGCGCGGCATATCAGTCTCCGAGGGGATCTTTTTCCAACTCACTGCGGTGAAAGCCCCCGCCCAGGGCCTTGATCAGGTTCACGGACGCGGCCAGGCGCTGCCCCTGGACCTCAAGGGCCTGGCGCCGGGCGGTCAGGGCCGCCGTCTGGGTGGAAACGACCTGCAAATAGGTGGTCATGCCGCCCCGGTACTGGGAAAGGGAGAGGCGCAGGGCGGTTTCGGATGCGGCCACGGCCCGATCCTGGGCCTCGGCCTGCCTGGCCAGCCAGGACAGGGAGGAAAGGGAATCCTCCACGTCCTTGAATGCTTCCAGCACGGTCTGGCGATAAGTGGCCACCGTGCCTTCGTAATCGGCCCAGGCCGCGTCGGATTCCGCCAGACGCTTGCCGCCCTCGAACAAGGACATGGCCGCCTTGGGGCCCAAGCTCCAGGTGGTCAGCGGGGCCTGCAGCCAGTCGCCGGAAAGCACCCGGTCGGCGCCCAGGGTTACGGTGGGGAACCAGGCGGCCCGGGCCACGCCGATCATTTCGTTGGCGACCGCCACCCGGCGCTCGGCCCCGGCGATATCGGGCCGGCGCTCCAGCAGGCCGGAGGGCAGGCCGGTGGGGATGCTCGGTAGGGTCGCGGTCAGTTCGCCGCGCTCCAGAGAGAACGACGAGGGCAGTTTTCCGATCAGCACGGCCAGGCTGTGTTCCAGGGTGGCCCGCTGCCCGTCCAGGTTGGCGAGTTGGGCCTCGGCCGAGGCGAGCTGGGCTTCGGCCTGGGCCACGTCGGCGGCCGTGACCATGCCCTCGCGGAATTGGCTGCGGGTCAACTGCACGGCCTTGGCATACGCCGCGATGGTGGATTCGTACAGATCGTGCTGCATGTCCAGGGTACGCAACTGAAAATAGTTCTGGGCGACCTCGGCGCGGATCAGCAGCCGCATGGAGGCGTAATCCGCGGCCGTGGCCTCCACCGAGGCGGAGGCCGCCTCAAAGGCCGGGATGGCGTTCCAGAAGCCGACTTCCCACTGGGCGGATATGCCGCCGGAATACGACGCCCGCACCGGATCGCCGGAGGAACTGCCCCGCAGGGCCGAGCCGGAAGCGCCCACGGTGGGGAAAAAGGCCGACCGCGCCGACGCGGCCTGGGCCCTGGCCTTGCGCAGGTTGGCGGCGGCCACGGCGATATTCTGGTTGGCGGCGTCGGCCTGGGCGATCAGGCCGTTCAGGGTGGGGTCGTTGAAGGCCGGCCACCAATCGCCTTTGGGAGCGTCGTCGGAGGGCCGGGCCGCCCGCCCGCCGTCTTCTTCCTTGTATGTTTGCGGGATGGCTTCGGAAAGTTCCGGTCGCGTATATGTAGGGCTGAGGCAGCCGGCAAGGGAAAAAACAAGCGGAAGGAGACAGAGGAAACGTTTCATAGTGTGGATACCCGTTGTTCTGAGAACACATCCATGTGTTGTATTACCGTGTGGCTTCCGCATCTTCCCGCAGCATCCGGGCAAGGCGAGCGGCTTTTTCCGGATCGCGCGCGAAACGGTCAAGATACAGATAGACCACGGGTGTTGTATACAGCGTGAGCAACTGGCTGACAAGCAGCCCGCCGACAATGGTGATGCCGAGCGGCGTGCGCAGTTCCGCGCCGTCGCCCCGGCCGAGCAGCAGCGGGATGGCCCCGAAAATAGTGGTCATGGTGGTCATCATGATCGGCCGGAAGCGCAGCAGACAGGCCTGGTAGATGGCTTCCCCGGCGGAAAGCCCCTGGTTGCGCCGGGCCTCGATGGCGAAGTCGATCATCATGATCGCGTTCTTTTTGACGATACCCGCCAGCAGCAGAACCCCGATAAAGGCCACCAGGGAAAACTCCGCCCCGAAAATCAACAGCCCCAGAATGGCCCCCACCCCGGCCGAGGGCAGGGTGGAGAGAATCGTCAGCGGGTGGATCAGGCTCTCGTACAGCACCCCGAGCACGATATAGAGCGTGACCAGGGCCGCGACGATCAGCATGAGCCGCCCGCTCTGGCTCTGGGCGTAAAGCTTGGCCGTGCCTTCAAAGCTGCCGTAGATGGACGAAGGTACCCCCAGCTCGGCCACCTTGGCCTGGATGCGCTCCTGGGCCGTGGAAAGGGAGACGCCCGGATCCAGGTTGAACGAGACGGTCACGGCGGAAAACTGCCCCTGGTGCGAGACCGACAGCGGCCCGAGACCCTGGTTCACGTTCGCCATGGCGCCTAGGGGCACAAGCGGGCCTGTGCCGCCGGCTGCGACCAGGGAACTGGAAACGTTGCCGCCAATGCCGGTGCCGAGCCCGCCGCCGCCGGTGGGCAGGTTCCCGGCCTGACTCGAGCCGCTCGGCACATAGAGGTGGGCCAGGCCGTCCGGCCCCTGGGTGTAACGCCGGCCAAAGGCCAGGACCACCCGGTACTGGTTCTTTTCCGTGTAGATGGTCGAGGCGATGGCCGAGCCGAACCCCAGGCCCAGAGAGGTGTCGGCCTGCTGCATGGTCACGCCCAGGCGGGCCATGTCGTCCCGGCGCAGGGCCAGTTGGGTTTCCAGGCCCCGGTTGTTCTGGTCCGAGTCAACGCCGTTGATGCCGGGAACGGTTCGGAAGGCCTCGGTCACACGCGGCCCCCAGATACGCAGGGCGTTCAGATCATCGCTGCGCAGGGTATACTGGTACATGGAACTGCTGCGCCGGCCGCCCATGCGCACGTCCTGCATGGGCTGGAGCATGAGATCCGCGCCGGGTACCACCTTGGCCATCCCGCTTAAGTCCGCCAGCACCCGCATGGTACTTTTTTCTCTCTCGCCCGTGGGCTTCATGCCCAGGAACAGGAAGCCGGAGTTGTTCTCGGTGAAGCCGCTCACCCGATCCACGTCCGGGTGGGTTCGGATGATTTTTTCAAGCATACCCATTTTTTGCCGTACGGACTGGAACGAGGCGCTTTGGTCCGTCTTGACCTGTCCGAAGGCCTGCCCGGTGTCCTGCACCGGAAAGAACCCCTTGGGCACAATCACGTACAGGTAGACGTTCAGGGCGATGACCGCGAGCAGACTGAGCAGGGTCAGGCGCGGGTGGCGCAGCACCACGGCCAGGGAACGGGCGTAGTGCTCGTTCAGGGAGTCCATGAAGTCGGACCACAAGCGCATGACCCGGTTGAAGCTCCGCTTGAGCGCCGGCCACAGGCCGGGGCGGGCGTCGGGCACGTCGGCATACTCGGCTGTGAGCACCTGTGAGCACATCATGGGCGAGGTGACCAGGGAAACGGCCAGGGAAACGAGCACGGCCAGAGAAAGGGTCACGGCGAATTCCTGAAACAGCCTGCCCTCCAGGCCGCCCATGAACAGGATCGGAATGAACACCGCGATCAGCGAAAAACTGATCGAGACCACGGTGAAGGCCACCTCCCGGCTGCCCCGGAACGCGGCCTTGCGCGGTTTTTCACCGTCTTCCACGTGGCGGACGATATTCTCGGTGACCACGATGGCGTCGTCGACCACAAAGCCCACGGCGATGGTCAGGGCCATGAGGGAGAGGTGGTTCAGGCTGAACCCGGCCAGGTACATGCCCGCGAAGGTGCCGAGCAGCGAGACCGGCACGGCCGCCGCCGGCACCAGGGTGGCCCGGCCGTTGCGCAGAAAGAGAAAGACCACCAGCACCACCAGGGCCATGGAAATGACCAGGGTCTTTTCCACTTCGCGCACGGAGTTGGAAATCGAAGGCGAGCGGTCCATAACCACCTTCATCCGGGCGTCCTTGGGCAGACGAGCCTCCAGCAGGGGCAGGATGTCGTAGATGCGCTGCACGGTATCGATAATGTTCGAGCCGGGCCGGCGATAGATGACCAGAACCACGGCGGGCTTGCCGTCCGCGAACCCGGCCGTGTACTCGTTCTCCATGCCGTCGCGCACGTCGGCCACGTCGGAGAGGCGCAGGATCCGGCCGTCCTCCTCCTTGATGACCAGAGGGGCGAAATCTTCGGGCGTGCGCAGGCGGTCGTTGGCGCCCACGAACAGACGGGTGCGGTCGTTCTCGAGCGCGCCCTTGGGCAGGTTGGCGTTGGTATGCTGGATCGCGGCGCGGACCTCGCTCAGGGAAATGCCCAGATTGTTGAGTTGCGGGGCATTGATGTCCACGCGCACGGCCGGGAGGGTCGAGCCGCCGAGCGTTACCCGCCCCACGCCGAGCACCTGGGAAATCTTCTGGGCCAGGATGACCGAGGCCGCCTCGTACAACTCCCCCTGGTTCAGGGTCGGGGAGGTCAGGGCCAGGATCATGATCGGCGCGTCCGCCGGGTTCATTTTGCGGTAGGTGGGGTTGGAGGGCAGCACCGGCAGGGTCGAGCGGGCCGCGTTGATGGCCGCCTGCACGTCCCTGGCCGCGGCGTCGATGTCTTTGTCCAGGTCGAACTGGAGGGCGATGCGGCTTTCTCCGAGAGTGCTTTCCGAGGTCATCTCCGTGATTCCGTCGATACGCCCGAGGGCTCGCTCCAAGGGGGTGGCCACGGTGGAGGCCATCGTTTCCGGGTTGGCGCCGGGCAGATCGGCCCAGACGATGATTGTGGCGAAATCCACCTGGGGCAGGGGCGAGACGGGCAACAGCGCATAGGCCGCCATCCCGGCCAGGGCCACGGCGATGGTCAGCAGGCTCGCGGCGATGGGCCGCCGTATGAACGGGGCCGAGAGGTTCATGCGCGCTTCCGCCTGTGGCTGATGCGGTCAAAGAAGAGATAGATCACCGGGGTGGTGTACAGGGTCAGGATCTGGCTGAAGATCAGGCCGCCCACCATGGTCACGCCGAGCGGCCGGCGCAGCTCCGCGCCCATGCCCGTGCCGAGCATCATGGGCAGGGCGGAAAAAAGCGCGGCCATGGTCGTCATCAGGATGGGCCGCAAACGCAGCAGGCAGGCCTGGCGGATGGCCTCGCGCGGGGTTTTGCCTTCCCTGCGCTCGGCCTCCAGGGCGAAGTCGATCATCATGATCGCGTTCTTTTTGACGATGCCGATCAGCAGGATGATCCCGATTACCCCCACGATGCCGAGATCCATGCGGAAGAGCATCAGCGCCAGTAAGGCCCCCACCCCGGCCGAGGGCAGCGTGGAGAGGATCGTCACCGGGTGGACGTAATGCTCGTACAGCACCCCGAGCACGATATACATGCAGGCCAGGGCGGCCAGGATCAGCCAGAGCGTGCCGGAAAGCGAGGCGGAAAACGCCTTGGCCGCGCCCAGAAAAGTATAGGGCATGGTCATGGGCAGGCCCACTTCCTTGACCGCCTCGTCCACGGCGGCCACGGCCTCGCCCAGGCTCGCGCCCGGCCCCAGGTTGAACGAAATGGATGTGGCCGGGAACTGGCCCTGCCGGGTGACCACCAGGGGGGTGCGGCCCTTCTCCACCCGGACCACGGCCGTGAGCGGCACCATGGAGCCGTCCGGCGCGGTGATGTGGATGTGCTCGAAGGCCGAGATGTCGGCCCGGTATTCCGGCTTGACCTCAAGAATGACCCGGTACTGGTTTGTCTGGGTGAAGATGGTCGAGATCATCCGCCGGCCGAAGGCGTTATACAGGGCGTTGTCGATGTCGGAAACCGAAATCCCGTAGCGCGCGGCCGCGTCCCGGTCGATACGCAAAAAGGCCTGCTCCGCGCCGCTTTGCAGGTCCGAGGCCGGGTCGGCGATGGCCGGCTTCTCGGCCAGTTTGGCCATGAGTTTGGGGATCCACTTCTCCAGCTCTTCGCGGGTCATGGCCTCGACGCTGAACTGGTATTGGGTGCGCGAGACCTGATCCTCGATGGTCAGATCCTGAACGGGTTGCAGGTACAGCTTCAGGGCGGGCAGGGCCCCGGCCCGTTCGTGCAGCCGGCGGACGATCTCCGGGGCGCGGTCCGAGCGCTCGGCGATGGGCTTCAAGTTGATGTACATGCGCCCGCTGTTCAGGGAAGGGTTCTGCCCGTCCACGCCGATGAACGACGAGAGGCTCTCCACGTCCGGATCCTCAAGGATGATCTCGGCCATCTTGCGTTGCAGCTCGTCCATGGCCGGATAAGAGATATTCGGCGAGGCCTCGGTGATGCCCGCGAGCAGGCCGGTGTCCTGCACTGGGAAGAACCCCTTGGGAACATACACGTACAGCAGGGCGGTGCCTACCAGAGTGGCCGCGGCCACGAGCAGGGTGGGAGTCTGGTGGTTCAGCACCATATTCAGGGTGCGGTCGTAAAAAGCGATGAGCCGGCCCCGGAAGCCTTCCATCTCGGGCAGGTCCGGCAGGGGCGCGCCGTCGCCGTCACCGGCGGCCCCGCCCTTCTCGCCCGGTTTGTGGCCGGCGCCCGGGTGCAGGGGCTTGAGCAGATAGGCGCACATCATGGGCGTGAGGGTCTGCGAAATCACGGCCGAAATCAGGATCGACACGGCCAGGGTGACCGCGAACTCCCGAAACAGCCTGCCCGTGACGTCGGCCATGAACAGCAGGGGGATAAGCACGGCCACCAGGGACACGGTCAGGGAAATAATCGTGAAGGCGATCTGCCCGGAACCCCGGATGGCCGCCGTCAGCGGCGGGTCGCCCATTTCCAGGTAGCGGCTGATGTTTTCCGTCACCACGATGGCGTCGTCCACCACGAACCCTGTGGCGATGATCAGGGCCATGAGGGTCAGGTTGTTGATGGAGTAGCCGAGAAAATACATGGCCGCGAAGGCCCCGACCAGAGAAAGAGGCACGGCCGTGCCCGGGATGATCGTGGCCCTGGTGTTGCGCAAAAACAGGTAGATGACCCCGATCACCAAGCCCACGGCCATGAACAGCTCTTTGAGCACCGATTCGACCGTGGCCCGGGTGGTCACGGTACGGTCCGTGAGCAGGGTCAGGCTTACGGTATCGGGCAGGGTCTTTTTCAGCTCCGGGAGCAGGCGCTTGATGTCGTCGGCGGTTTTGATCACGTTGGCGCCGGGTTTGCGCTGCACGTTCAGGATGATCGCCGGGGTGGTGTTGTGCCGCGCCCCCAGGCGCAGATCCTCGGCGGAGTCGACCACGTCGGCCACGCTCGAGAGGTAGACCGGGGCGTCGTTCTTCCAGCCGATGATCAGGGTGCGGTACTCGTCGGCGCTCATCAACTGGTCGTTGGCCGTGATCGTCGAGGCCCGCTCCGGCCCGTCAAAGCCGCCTTTGGCGATGTTCACGTTGGCCGCGGCCACCGCGCCGCGCACGTCTTCCATCTCCAGCCCGTACGAGGCCAGCAGGCGCGGGTTGACCTGAATGCGCACGGCCGGGCGTCTGCCGCCGGACATGGTCACCAGGCCCACGCCGGTGATCCGGGAAATTTTCTGGGCCAGGCGGGTGTCGATGAGATCCTGCAACTCCGTGAGCGGCATACCTGTGGAGGAAGCCGCCAGGGTTACGATGGGCGGGTCGGCCGGGTTGACCTTGTTGTAAATGGGCGGGTTGGGCAGATCCGAGGGCAGGTAGTTGGAGGCCGAGTTGATGGAGGCCTGGACCTCCTGCTCGGCGGAATCCAGCTCGATATCCTCGGTGAATTGCAGGGTGATCACCGAAACGCCCTCGGAGCTTTGCGAGCTCATCCGATTCAGGCCCGACATGGAGCCGAAGCTGCGCTCCAGCGGCGCGGTGATTGAGGAAGTCACCACCTGCGGCCCGGCTCCGGGATACAGGGTAACGACCTGAATGGTCGGATAGTCGATTTGCGGCAGGGCCGAAACCGGCAGCGAGCGATAGGCCAGGAACCCGGCAAACAGCAGGGCCGCCATGAGCAGCGAGGTGGCCACCGGCCGGAGGATGAAGATGCGGGAGGGATTCGCCATGCGGAGCCGCCGGAGGAGGGGAAGATACCGACTGCCCACCCTATACGAGGCCGGGTGGGCAGTCCAGTATGATTTTAGGGTACCGCGCAGGGACGGCGGCATACCGCCGTCCGCCGCCAAACGGAAGCCCCCGCGTGGAGCGGGGGCTTTTCCTCAAGGGGCGCGGAGGGTTACTTCCAGGATTCCGAGAAGGTCTTGCGGAATTCCTCGGTGTTCACCGGGGCGAAGCCGCCTTCCTCCGAGGGGGTGAACAGGAACAACTCCTGCGAGGCTTTGCCGGAAGCGTCCCAGCGGATCGGAGCCATGCTCCAGTCCATGCCGAAGCCGCTCAAAGCCGCGTTGACCCCGGCCGGGCCACCCTGAATCGGGGCTGTGGCCGCGAAACGGGCGAAGTCGTAGCCCAGAGCCGACCAGAAGTCGGCCGCCGGCCGGCCGGCCGAAAGCAGGGCGTTTTGCAGCTTCATGGCCGCGCCTTGGGATGCCTGGGGATTCCAGGCCCCGGGGAACACGGCCAGGCTCCAGTACTGCGGGCTGGTCAGGGGTTTGCCGGCCAGGCCCTGCTCCCACAGGCTGGTGCCCAGGAGCACCTGGCGGGTTTCCTTGTAGTAGAAGATGTTGGGCACGATCACGTCCATGGCCTTCCAGGTGTCGGGCAGGAGGATGGCCTGGAAGGTGGCGCTCTTGCTGTGCGCGGCGTTTTTATTGGCCGAGAGCAGATCGGCCGTGGACCGCAGCCAGGAGGTCGGGTCCGAGGGATTGTAGGTGGCGGTGTGAATGCCCGTGGAGCCCATCGCGGCCGCCCGCTCGGTGAACAGGGCGGTCATGCGCCGGCCGTAGGGCTCGTCCGGGTAAAAGGCGGCGTAGCCGGTGATGCCCAGGCCCGAGGTGAAGCGCAGCAGGGTGTCGATCTGGTCTTCCGGACTGGTGAAGAATCGCCACATGGTCGCGCCTTCGCCGTCCACCGAGGGCCGGAAGGCGAAGAAGGCCCGCTTCTGGAGCAGCCCGTGGCTTTTGACGGCGTTCACGTCCTCGTTGCGCAGGGGGCCGCCCACGACGACGGCTTCCGGGGGCAGGCCGTCGATGCGGGCCGTCCAGTCGGGTTGGTCGGTGTCGATGACCACCAGGGTGGCGGAAAGCTCTTTGCAGGCCACTTCCGCGCCGGCGACAATCTTGCCGGAAACGCCCGCGTACTGGCCGCCCATGGGCAGGGCCAGAACCACGGCCCGGCCGGTGATCGGGCCGCTCGGAATGGCGGGCCCGCCGGCCGCCGTGCCGGTGGAGAAATCCGCCGAAGGGGCGGCGTTGAACAGGGAGGGGTCAACCAGAGTCACCTTGGCGCGCAGGGCCTGGAGCGCTTGCTGGGCCGCCTCGCGGGTCGAGGCGACAAGGCTTTGCCGGCGCAGGGCGTCGATGGCGATGATGTTGTAAGGGTATGTGCCTTCGTTCTCCGGGGTGACGCAGGTCGCGGCCAGGGAGCGGGCCTCGTTCGAGGCGATGGAGAGCTCCGTGGCCAGCCGGCGCTCCAGGGTGCGGCGGGCGGCCTTGTCGGAGGTGTTGGCGTACATCTGCTCCAAGGCGGCCGGGGCGTCGCCGAGGGTGCCCTCCTCAAAGCGGCGCACGGCGGTGAAGGCGGCGGCCGTGGCCCGAACCGTCTCGCTTCTGCCGCCGTCACGGTAGACGGCGTCGGCCTTGCTCAGCGCTTCCCGGTTGCCGACCTGGCGCAGGGCGAAACACCAGATATTCTGCCAGTCTTCGGTCCCGTCCGCGCCGGAGGCGGCCAGACGCCACTGGTCCAGGGCGGAAAGGGCCAGGTTCGGGTGAGCGTTTTTGGCCGCGGCTTTGGCCAAAATTTCATAGGCCCGCGCGGATTCCGGCGAGCCGGAGGAGTAACCCGAGGCGGCCTTCTGGGCGGCCACCTCGGCCTGGGTGTAGCGCCCGGCCGCGAGGGCCGTCCGGGCTTCGTCCAGGGGGCCCTGGACGGCCGGCCTTGAGCGCCCGGATGAGGTGTCGTCGAGGATGGTTTTCTCGCAGCCGGACGTCGCGAACAGCGAAAGCACCAGCAGAAGAATCGGGAACGCCGGACGCAGCAGTGTTTTCATAACGGGTACCGTACAGGATGGTGAAGGAGGCAGGTTTCGCGGGGCGGAGCGCCGGCCCGCAGGGTACCGGGAAGTTTTACCCCGCTTCGGGGCCAAGCGCAAGCCGGCGCCGGCACGGATTCACTCCCCGGCCCGGGCGCGACCGCCCGAGTTGCGGCATTCCCCCGGAGGGGTTGCAAAGACCAGGGGAAAAAGTATAGCATGAGTACGGTCCGAGTATATCCGGCGGAACCGGCTTCCCGAGCCGCCGCGAGAGAAGGAGCAGACATGAACAACGATGCCGATACCGACAACAAACGGCGCTGGGTCCGATTGCCCAGGCCGTACCGTGTGCAGGCCAGGGAACTGGTCTTCCCCATCGCCAAGGATCCGCTCATCGACGGCACCTGCAACGACATCAGCAAGGGCGGCCTGTGCGTGGAATCATCCTCGCCCCTGCCTGTGGGCACCCGGCTGCACGTGACCGTGCACATCCCTTTGCTGAACAAGTTTTCTTCCGGGTTCTTCAAGGTCTATGAAAACGACGCGGAACAGTACTTCCAGGCCATCGCGGAAGTCACCTGGTCCCGCCTCGACGGCGGTTCGTACCTGTTGGGCCTTTCATTCGTCAATGTGGACGAAGAGATCTGCAAGGCTCTCGGCAAACTGGTCGATAAAGCGTTTCTGGATCTCCGGAACGACTGACCCGCTTGCGCGGCTGTAATAAAAAAGGCCGTTGTCCGGGGGTGCAATCCCGCGGGCAACGGCCGAGCCGTTTTCGGCACAGATTGATCAGCGCGGGCGCAGGCCCTTGACCCGGCGCACCACTTGGCGCGGCCGGGGCGCGGCTTCCGCGGCGGCGACGCTTTTCCTGGCGCGGGGCGGACGGGCCGCGGGCTCGGGGGCCTCGGGGCAGACCTGCTCCCCATGCAGCAGAGAGGCGAGGTTGATGGAATCCAACTCGTTCTCGAGCGTGCGGGAGACCTGCACCCAGGCTTTGCGGGTAAGGCAGCCGTCCTTTCGCGGACAGTCACCGGCTTTTTCCCCGCAGCAGACCGTGAGTTGGATGCCGCCCTCCATCAGGCGCACCACTTCGCCCAAGGTGATGTCTTCGGGTTTTTTGGCCAGACGGTGCCCCCCGGCGGCCCCACGGACACTTTTGGTCAGCCCTTTCTGCTTGAGCGGCTTCAGAATTTGCTCTACAAATTGAACGGAAACACCGGTATGCTGTGAAAGAACGGCCGCCGACATGGGCGTGCCCGACTTGTGACGAGCCAACTCTAAAAGAATACGGGCGGCGTAACGAGAACGCGCGGATAACTTCATGAAATCTCCTTTGCCGAAAGCGGCAACCAACCAGGCAATGCAAAAGGTCGAACCAGAGTAAGGAGAACGCCCCGAAGGGACGCTAAATAGAACTGCAATGGCACCGGAACCTCAACGCCTTTGTTTATAGTTGTATCTTAAGCCATTTATCGGGAAATGAAAACCCCCTTTTGCCGATTTTCATGGGCCTCTCGCAAATGTTTTGCGGGGTTCGCGGCAGCGAGTCGAAGCGACGCTGAAAATGCCCAATTATTTACTATAAACATATTTTAAAATTATTTTCCAACTCTAAGTTCAATTATACCACAAACAAGGATAGCCCGCGTGGACGCCATAACAATTCATCTTGATTTGGAAAATGCCATCGAGCGTATGGGAGACAAGGAGATATTCCTTGAAATCGCGCGGTTTTTCGCCGCCGGCCTGCCGGACTCCATCGCGAAAATGGATGAAGCGCTGGCCCGGGGGGACTTGGAATCCCTTTCCCGTCTCGCGCACTCCTGCAAAAGCAACTGCGCCGCGATGGGGGCCGAGAACGAGCGGGCCATGTGCCTGACTCTGGAGCAAGCCGGGCGCGCGGCGGACAAAACCCTTGCCGGGGTCGCGCTGGCCGAGCTGAAGCCACGGCTGCTGGCCCTCAAAACGGTGCTGGACAACCTTTCCTGACGGTCCTATCATTTTTAAGCCGGTGGAGTGATTTGTCCGTCGGCGTGTTGCGCGACCGGCTGGGTTCCGGTCGAAGGAGGAGGCTGAAATGTCCGCCCGTAAGGTCAAACGCGTGGTTCGCGGCCGCAACGCCGTGGACGGCGCCGGTGTGCGTTTGGTGCGCGTGGTCGGCCGGCACGATGTGGTTGACTTCGACCCCTTCTTGCTTCTGGACGCCTTTGATTCCGCCGATCCCGACGATTATGTCCGGGGTTTCCCCCTGCACCCGCATCGGGGAATTGAAACGGTCACCTATCTGGCCGAAGGGGTTATCGAGCATGAGGACTCTCTCGGCAATCGGGGGGTGATCCGCTCCGGCGACTGTCAGTGGATGACCGCCGGCCGGGGCATTCTGCACCAGGAAATGCCCAAGCCCTCGCCGCGTATGTTGGGTCTGCAAATCTGGGTCAACCTGTCGCGGGAGCGAAAAATGGCCCCACCCAAGTACCGGGACATCACGTCCGCCGGCATCCCCACCCGGAGCGAACCCGGCGCGGCCGTGCGGGTGATCGCCGGCGCTTACAAAGGCGCCGCCGGAGCAACCATGCCCGACCACACCCCGGCCCGGCTCATCGAGTTGCGCCTCGAGCCCGGCGCGGCTTGGGAGTGGGCCATGCCCCCGGAAGAAACGGTGTTTCTTTACATTCTGTCCGGCTCCGTGCTCGCGGCCGACGATCCGGAGGAGCACGCCTCGCATCAGGCCTTGCTGTTTGATTCCGGCGCGGCTTTGCGTTTGAAGGCCGGGCCGCAAGGGGCGCTGCTGGTGGTGGCCTGCGGCGAGCCCCTGCGTGAACCGGTGGCCTGGGGCGGTCCCATCGTTATGAACACCGACGAGGAGCTACGCCAGGCTTTTCAGGATTTGGAAGACGGGACGTTCATCAGGTAGGTTCGGGCCTCATGGCAAGGTGGGAGCCTGAAAAACGGCCGCTCGCGGGGATATGCGACCCTGCGGGCGGCCGTTGTCTTATTTCGCGGCACCCGCCTTCAGGCGGGCGAAGTGCGCAATGAGAACGGCCCCGGCCTGGGCCACGTTCAGGGAGTCGAAAGGCCGCAGCATGGGAATGCGCAGCAGCGCGTCGCAACGTTTTTCCACGCCGGGGCGCAGGCCGTTTTCCTCGCCGCCCAGAACGAGCACGGCGGGCAGGCGCGGGGTGGCGTTGAAGATATCATGAATGGGAGCTTCGCCTTCGCTGCGCATGGCCGCGCCGTAAACGGTGATGCCGAGCTTGCGGGCCTGGTCCAGGGCCTGGCCCAGGTTGGCGCACTTGGCCACGGGCAACAGGGCCAGGGCTCCGGCCGCCGCCTTGAAGGCGGCCGCGCCCAGGTACACGCCGTTATGCCGGGGCACAATCAGGCCCGCGCCGCCCATGGCGTACAGGGTGCGGGCCAAGGTGCCGGCGTTGCCGGGATCCTGCACCTGGTCGAGGGCGACGATCAAGGGCAGGGGCGCATCCATGATCGTATCCAGCAGGCGCTCCAGGGGCGCGTAGCCGGCCTGGAAGAGCCGCGCCGCCGCGCCGCGCGCGCCGGGGCAGGTCCGGACGAAGGCTTCCGCCTCCAGCAGGGAAAACCGCACACCCGCGCCCCGGCACAGATCGACGATGCGCTCCATATCTTTGCTGTGCCTGCCTTTGCGCAGGAACACGGCATCCACCCGCTCGGGCGCTGTTTCCAGCAGATCAAGCACTCCGGGCGCGCCGGAAACCAGGGGAATGAACCCGTCGTCTTCCACCGCGTCGCGCTCGTCGGCCCGGTTCGTTTTGGGGGCGGCGGGGCGTTTCTCGGATTCGCGGGCCGGTGGCTTGGGGCGGGAGCCGGGCTGTTTGGGGGCGAACGCCCTATCCGAAGACGCTTTGGGGTCGATACGCCCGGAAACAGGCTTGGGAAAACGTACGGGGCTCATGCTCGGCTCGTTGTTGGGGTGATGCGGACGGCCCGTCATGGCATGTTTCGCCGTCGGCCGCAAGAGCGCCCGCGCATTTTTCCGCCTTGCGTCCCGTCCGGGGCGGGTCTATACTCGCCGCAACATCTTGCAACGCGGAGGGTGGCATGTCGACGTACAAAGAAACGTATACCGTGGCCGGCGCGGACCTGACCGGAGTGCGCAACCGCAACGAGACCCGCGTGGCCGAATGCATGCGCGAGGTGTTGGGGGATCTCGGCGATCCGGCCCTGGAGCCAAAGGCCGTACAGGACGCTTTCGCCTTCGCCCTCAACAAGCTCCCGGCCCGGTACATCCAGTCCGGGACCATCGTGCTGCGCGATCCGGTGCGCAAGGAAGAGATCCGTTCCGCCGTGGAAGATGCCCTGCGCCGGGTTCTGGACAACCCCAAGCCGTGACGCCGCCGGATCAAAGTGAGAAGATTGTGAACGCACCGAGCCGGCCCCCCGTCGCCGTCGATCTGCACATCCACACCAGCCATTCGCACGGCGCGGCCGGCACGGCCGACATGTTCGAGGCGGCCTGCGCGGCCGGTCTGGAGGTGGTCGGGTTTTCCGAGCATTCCCCCCGCCCGGCCGGTTTTGTGTACCCCAACGACTACCAGGAAAAGCTGCGCGCCGACTTCGCCGGCTACATCCGCGAAGTGCGCGAAGCAGCCACGCTCGGGAAGGAGCGCGGGGTCATGGTGTTGCTCGGCCTGGAGGCCGACTACATTGCCGGACGCGAGGAATACGTCCAGGCCCTGTGCCGGGACTACCCCTACGACTATGTTATCGGCGGCCTGCACTTCCAGGGTACCTGGGGCTTTGACGCCGACGCGGCCGACTGGGATCGCCTTTCCGAAGACGAGCGCTTCGCCGCGTATGAGCGCTACTACGAAGATCTCGGGCGCATGTGCCGGACGGGGCTGTTCAACATTGCCGCCCACCCGGATCTGATCAAGATTTTCAGCAGAGAGTCCTTTGAACGCTGGCTGGCCGGCCCGCGCGGGGAAGAATGCGTCCGCGCGGCCCTCACGGCCGCCGGGGACAGCGGCACGGCCATGGAGGTTTCCTCGGCCGGCCTGCGCAAGCCCTGCAAAGAGATTTATCCCGGCCCGGCGATTATGCGTATCGCCGCCGACCTTGGTCTGTCCATCTCCTTCGGCTCCGACGCCCACTGCACTGCGACGCCGGCTTATGCTTTCGCCGAGCTGGCCCGGTACGCGGCTTCTTTCGGCTTCTCCGACAGCGTCTGGTTCGAACAGCGCCGCGCGCGCAGGAAGCCCTTCACCGTTCCCGCTCCCCTTTCGTGAGGCCCTCCATGCTCCGCAGCATCCCGCGCATTGCCGCCGTGCACGACCTGTCCGGCTTCGGGCGCACGTCCCTGACCGTGGTGATTCCGATCTTCTCCGCCCTGGGCATCCAGGTCTGCCCTCTGCCCACGGCGGTTTTATCCACGCACACCAGCGGATTCGACGATTTTCGCTTTGTGGATTTGTCTGATGCCATGAATGACTTTCTGGACCACTGGATTTCCATGAACCTGCGTTTCGACGCGGTCTACAGCGGGTTTCTCGGCTCCCCCCGGCAGGTGGAGACGGTGGTTCGCTGCATCGACGGCTGCCTCGCCCCCGGCGGGCTGGTGGTCGTGGACCCGGTGCTCGGGGACAACGGCAAACTGGACCCGACCATGACCCCGGAGATGGTCGAGGCCATGCGCTTTCTGGTCACCCGGGCCGGCTGCATAACCCCGAACCTGACCGAGGCCGCCCTGCTCCTGAACGAACCCTACCCGTGCGAGGCCGAGGCCGAAGGCTTCGACCCGGCCAGGCTGAAAGACTGGCTGCGCCGGCTCACCGATATGGGGCCGGAGGCGGCGGTGATCACCAGCGTTCCCGCCGGGGGCGGCAAGTACCGCAGTTTCACGGCCGCGCACCAGAAAAGCCGGGATCGGTTCTGGAAGGTGGAGTGCCAATACCTGCCCGCCTTCTACCCCGGCACGGGCGATACCTTCACCAGCGTGCTCACCGGGGCCATGCTCCAGGGTGACAGCCTGCCCCTGGCCATGGACCGGGCCGTGCAGTTCGTGACCCTGGCCATCCGGGCCGCTTTCGGGCACGACGCGCCGCACCGGGAAGGGGTCTTTCTGGAGCGCGTTCTGCACGCCCTGACCGCGCCCCTGACCACGGCGACCTATACCCTGCTGGAGGGTGAGGCGTGAGCGCCCTCGGCGACAAGCATCTGCCCATCGGCGTGTTCGATTCCGGTGTGGGCGGGCTGACGGTGCTGCGGGCCATGCGGGAGCGCCTGCCTTCGGAATCTTTCGTCTACCTTGGCGATACGGCCCGCCTGCCCTACGGCACCAAAAGCACGGACACGGTGACCCGCTACGCCCTGCAGACCGTGGGCACATTGGTGGAGCGCCGGGTCAAGCTCCTGGTGGTGGCCTGCAACACGGCCACGGCGGCCGCGTTGCCCGCCCTTACAGCCGCCTACCCGGACATTCCGGTCATCGGCGTGGTCGAGCCCGGGGCCGAGGCGGCCTGCCGGACCACTCGCAACGGCTCCATCCTGGTTCTGGCCACGGAGTCTACCATCCGCAACGGCGCCTACGATCGGGCCATCCGCGCCCGGCTGCCGGAAGCGCGGGTGACGGGCATCGCCTGCTCGCTGTTTGTGTCCCTGGCCGAGGAAGGCTGGATTGACGGTCCGATTCTGGAGGCCACGGCGGCCCGTTACCTGGAGCCGCTGCTTGCCGGCGAAGCCGCGGAGCTGCCGGACACGGCCGTTCTGGCCTGTACCCATTTCCCTCCCCTGGCCGGGGAAATTGGGAAAGTTTTGGGACCTTCCGTGCGGTTGGTGGATTCGGCGGCAACCACAGCGGCCGCTGTGGAGAAAGCGTTGGACGACGGTGGGTTACGCAGGCCGGGGGCCGAACCCGGCACCCTGGCGTTTCTGACCACCGACGCCCCGGAGCGGTTCGCCAAGGTCGGCGGGATTTTTTTGGGGCACCCTTTACGTGTCGAGGATGTGGAGCTGGTGGCGCTATAGGCGAGGAAAGGCCGGCACCCAGCCGAAAAAAAGAGCTCCTCCGTTTCAGCGAAACGGAGGAGCTCGGTCGTTTTCTCAAAGCGATCTATTCGTCGCCTTCTTCGTCTTCCTGGGGCTTGAGGTGCTCGGGCACGATGCACATGCCGATCAGCAGGGGCTTGAGGAAGCTCCAGCGGATGCCGATTTCGTACTCTTCCTCAAGGTCGCGGATGGCGTCCCAGCAGTTGTGGCAGGGTGCGATGACCAGCTTGGCCCCGGTGGCCAGGATCTGGTCGCGCTTGGTGCGCAGGGCCACGTTCCGCTGCTTGCGGTACAGGCCCACGCCGTTGAAGCCACCGCCGCCGCCGCAACAGTAGTTATACTCGCGGTTCGGCGTCATTTCCACAAAGTAACCGTCTTCGACGATATAGCTCATGATCTCGCGGGTGAACTTGCCAAGGCCGTGGTTGCGCACATAGTTGCAGGAATCCTGCAGAGTGACTTTTTCACGGATTTTCTTGGCCGGGTCTACTTTCAGCTTGCCGGTGCGCAACGCTTCCGCCACCCATTCAACGTAGTGGATATACTCCACCGGGGGCTTGCCGTCGGGCCGGCCCATCCAGTAGGGGCCTTCGATGGCCGAGGCCCGGTGGGCGTGGCCGCATTCCGTGCCGATAACCCGCTTGGGGCGCAGGCGGTCCATCGCGTCGTAAACCTTTTCCACGTTCATGCGGCAGGCTTCCCAGTCGCCGGCGAACATGGAAAGCGAGGTCTGCTCCCAGCCGGAGCTGGGCACGGTCCAGTTCTCGCCCGCCAGATGGAAGAGAATGGCGGCCTCGGCCACGTCCTCGGGGTAGTGTTTGGGCTCGCGGGCATTCAGGGTGTACATGATGTCCGCGTCTTCTTTGTCCACGGGGATTTCCAGGCCCGGCCACTCTTCGGAGTTTTCCTCGGCCATCCACTCGCAGGTTTCCACCCAGTCTTCATTGGTCACGTCCATCTGGGCGCCGTATACGCGGTGCATCCCCGCGCCGATCTTCAGTTCCCACGGCACGAAACCCTGGGCGTACAAAAGACCGCGCAGGTAGCTGTTCATCACGCCCACGTCGATGCCGTGGGGGCAGAACTGGCCGCAGCGGTTGCAGCAGGTGCAACGCGACCAGGCGAATTCCATGGCCCGGCGCATGAAGGCGTTGTCCACCTGGCCCTTTTTGCGGACAATCTCGCCGAGGGTGGACTGGATTTTGAACGCCGGCACCTGTTCCGGGTCGCGGTCGTTGCAGCGGTACAGAAAGCAGGAATCGGCGCACATGCCGCAGTGGGCGCAGATTTCCAACCAGGTCAGGGTCTTGGATTTGCAGGTCTTCTGGATGGCGGCCCACAGCTTTTCCGTATCGACGTCAAGCTGCTCCATTTCCGCGTAATATTGCTTGCCGCCCTTGTCGCCGAGGAGGGTTTTGAGATCCTCGTCGGTGTTGATCGGGCGTCTGTTGCACAACTGGCCTTCAGGCATGGTCGGCTCCTTTTCGAGATGAAATTGCTCCCGGCATTCCTACCAGGGGAAACATGCGCCGCGCCGGTGTCCGCCGCGTTTGATGGCGTAATCCGCGCCCAACTGCCAGCGCGAGCCGAAATACAGCACGATGTGCGACAGTTTGGTGAAGGGCGCGAGAATCAGCATCAACTCGCCGCTGATGATGTGGGCGAGCAGCCAGTAGTCGCCGCCGGCGCCCAGGCGGGCGATGAACCCGGTGACAAAGGGCACGCCGGCCAGGGCCAGGATGAAGTAATCATACCAAGTGGTCAGAATGCGCACCTCGGAAAGGGCGATGCGCCGCAGCACGATGAACACCAGCCCGATAATCGCGGCCACGGTCAGGATGTCCGCGAGCATCTGCGGCATACCGGGCAGGGAAAAGCCGAAGCTCATCTTCAGGATTTCATTGTGCCCGATCAGAAAGAACGGGAGCAGCACCGCGCCCACGTGGAACAGGAAGAAACACAGGGCGAAAAAGGGCTGCGCGCGCCAGCCGTAGGTGCCGAACGGCACCAGCCAGCGGCAGGCGGATTGGATGCCGCCGGTCATACCCGCGCCCATGTGGGGTTTGTAGGCCACGCGGTCGAGTTTCCAGTCCAGCCCGTTGAAGTACCAGACCAGCCGGAACAGGAGCCCGCCGAAAAACACGGCCAGGGAGATGGCCAGCCCGGGCCCGGTGAGGAAAGCGTATACTTGTGCCATAATCAGCTCCTTACAGCGCACCGGGCGCGGCTAGTACTTGCGGATGGAATCGTCACGCCCGGTCAGGAAAATCCAGAAACCGAGCAGACCCACCACGCCGAGGCCCATGCAGATATAGGTCATGGACTTGGTGCAGAGCATGAAGTCCTGCAGAGAGTAAAATACGTGTTCCATGATCGGTCTCCTAGTGATGAGCTTCTTCGTAAACGACTTCGCCGTGGTCCTTGAACTCGGGGTGCTCGCGCAGCACCGGCATCAGGGTGCAGATGACCCGGTAGGCGGTGACGATCAGGGTCACGACGAACAGCGAGATACCCACTTCCATCCAGCTCGGGAAGTAGCGGGAGGCTTCCGGCAAGGCATAGTTGAAGGCCACCAGGCTGACGTTGAAGCGGTTCAGGACGACCCCGGCCACGGTGATGACCGCCGCCGCCTTGATCAGCTTGGTGCGCTTTTCGCGGGCGCCGATGGCGTACAGGAAGGCCGGCAGCAGCACGAAGCCGACCAGTTCCAGCAGGAACCAGGCGCCGTAGCCGGTGGCCAGCAGCTTCCAGTTGTTGTCCATGGCCACGCCGTACATGCGGATGAAGAAGTAGCCCATCATCACGATGGCGCAGGCCTTGCCGAAGCCGAGCACCACGCCGTCGGCCTCTTTCAGGTGGGTTTCGTCCATCTGGTGGTGCAGGCCCTTGTGGGCCAGGATGCCCTCAAAGATGACCATGCTCATCCCGGCGAACATGCTCGAGATGAAGAAGAACACCGGAATGAAGGAGGAGTACCAGAGGGGATGCATTTTGGAGGGCGCGATCAGGTACAGGGCGCCCAGGGAGCTTTGGTGCATGGTTGAAAGGATCACGCCCAGCACGGTCAGCGGGATGGTCAGCTTGACGATGGCGTCGCGCACCTTTTTCCAGCGCAGCCACTCAAAGGCGGCCACGGACCACTCGATGCCGAGCACGGTCACGTACAGGAACACGCACAGGCCCACTTCGAAGAGTACAGAGGTCGTGCCCGGCGACACAAAAATGGGGTAGACCAAGCGCCAGGGCTGGCCCACATCGTAATGCAGGGCGAAGACCACGAAGGCGTACCCCAGAAAGGCCGAGGTCACGGCCGGCCGGGTGGCCGAGTGGAACTGCTTGATGCCGAACAGGTAGTACGCCGAGGTGGTGGCATAGCCGCCGGCGGCCAGAACCACGCCGCAGAGCAGGTCGAAGCTGATCCAGATGCCCCAGGGGTTGTTGTCGTCCAGGGCGGTGACCCCGCCCAAGCCCTTGGTGAAGCGCAAAACGGTGATGTACAGGCCCATCAGGAGGATGACCCCGGTGAGCACGTTGCCCGGCGTGAGCAGGGACTTCTGATTGTGGGTGTCGGGGCTCATCAGGCGTCCTCCTCCTTGCCGGCGGCCTCTTCGGCCGGGGCGTGGTCCGCGGGCGCGGCCGCGGCGGCGAGCTTCTCTTCCAGCTCCTTGGCCGCTTCTTCCTTGGCTTTTTTCACTTCACGGGCCACGGCGGCGTCTTTTTCCTTTTCCGCCTTGGCCAGCGCGGTCTTGAGCTTGGCGTCGGCGTCGGCCTGGGTGCGCTCCACGGCATCCGCGACGGCGGCCTTGCGCTCCTCATCGGCGTTCTTGGTACGGCGCTTGTTGATCACATACGCCCCGCCGAGCAGCACCGGCCAGATGCCGGCCACCATAGCCACGGAGCCGAGCGCCCCGGAGGTCAGCTCCGGCGCGGAGGTCCGGCCGAGTTCCGGCTGGCCCAGTTCCTTGTGCGGCACGGGCGAGAGATACAGCCAGTTGGTGCCGCCCATTTCCGTCTCGCCGTACACGTGGTCCGTGTAAAGCTCCGGGTTCGCGGCGATGCGCCGGTGAGCGATCTTGATCAGCTCCGAGCGCTTGCCGAAGGTCAGGGCGTCTTTGGGGCAGGCTTCCACACAGCCGGGGAGCAGGCCTTCCTTCAGGCGCGGGGCGCACATGGTGCATTTGTACACCAGGGGGTTCCAGGCGCTGTCGTAGTCATAGGCCGGCACATAGAAGGGGCAGGCCACCATGCAATAGCGGCAACCCACACAGACCGAGGGGTCATAGACCACCGGGCCTTCCGGCGTGTTGGTGAAGGCCTTGACGAAGCAGGCCGAGGCGCAGGCCGGTTCCTGGCAGTGGTTGCACTGCTGCTTGCGGAACACCGGCGACGTGGTGCTTCCGGTCGTATACTTGTTGACCACGGTGTACTTCTGGAAGTCCGTGCGGCGTTGCTTGTCGAGCACGGAGAGATCGTCGAAGGATTTGCGGTCTTCGGGCTTTTTGTATTCGTCGGGCTTCGGCAGGGACATGCCAGAGTTGATATCCGCA
>JAVBQP010000075.1:0-19752 GCA_031548905.1 Desulfovibrio sp.
GGCTCGAACGACAGTGCTGTCGATCATCAGCCACTCGGTATCAGCATCCACAGCCAGGGTGTTGAAGATCATTTGCCAAATGCCTTTCTTCGCCCAGCGAATGAATCGCTTGTGGACATTTGACCATTTGCCATATTCTGAAGGCAAATCCCGCCACGGCGCGCCTGTTTTGGCTATCCACATAACAGCGTCAATAAACAGCCAGTTGTCGGCGCACGTCCTGCCGGGGTCTTCAACTTTGCCCGGCAAGGCATCTCTTATCCGTTCCCACTGATCATCACATAAAGCATGTCGTCGTTGCATGGCAGGCCTCCTGTCATGGCGATATAGAAATTTAACCTGAATATCGACATAGCCTAGTAATGACCCTAAATTTATTAATCCCGTTTCCCCCTTACGGGTCGGCTTGTTTTATGTTTAAGCCCCAACCGTACTCTCACTTGATCGCCGGCGGAAGTTTGCCGGCCGGCGCGGTGAAACGGGCCACCAACCAGGCCAGGGTCAGCAGATACAGCCCCGCGAATACGCACAGCAGTGCGCCGATATGGTGCGGCGAACCGATGGCGATACGCATCAGCAATGTGCTGACGGCATAGCCGGAATTGCGGAACGTGGCCTGGAACGACGGGGCGAAGTACTGGCCGACAAGGACCAGTAGAATGTCCGTGAAAATCAGGGCCGTGTAAAAAATATGGAAGAACGCGGGCTTGCCGCCGAGCACCAAGATGTTGTGCAGATCATATCCGCCGGCCGCGAAAAAGGTCAGCAGCAGGAAGAGTGAAATGCACTTTTTGCTGTGCACATAGCGGGTCACGTTGCCGTAGCCCAGTGAGCGGTGCCGGCGCTGGAACAGCCGGCGGAAGGTGAACAGCAGCAGCCCGGCCACGGCGGTGGAGCCGACCTGCATGAGAATGAACCAGTCCTGCTCGAACGAGATGGAGGAAGGCAGCAGGCTGATGTCCGTAAACGACTCCCGCAGCAGCAACAGGGCCATTATTTCAAGCTGCTTGCCCACGGCCAGGGAAACGGAGTCCGATATGGCGAAAATCAGTTCCAGCACCTCGATGGCGAGGATCAGCGAAAAAGCCAGGCGAATGGCCCAAAAGGGATCCGTGGGGATGACCGCAGCCAGGGTTCCCGGCAGCAGGTCGAGGGCGTTCAGCAGGGTCGCCGCCCCCGCAAGGCAGAACAGCGCGGACAGGACCAGGGAAATGCGGCGCGACACCTGAGGGCGTTCCCATAATTCTCGGATATGGTCGTAGCAGGAGGCGGTTTTCGCCAGGATCATGTGGAACCTCCGATACGGCCGCCACAGGCCGCGCATCCATCCAGAACAACCCGGGCCCGATGCTCGTAGGTATGCCGGGCCGCCAACTCGGACTGCCAGTCGCGGATCAGGCAGGCGCGGGCGGTTTCCGGCATCTTTTCAAGGGCCGCGATCACGCCGGGAATCTCTTCCGGCCGGGTGAAGCGTACCGGCCGGGTCAGCTCCTCGGGGAAAAGATCCAGGCCGGGGGTGTTGTCCGTCAAGCAAAGCCCGCCGGCGGCCCAGACGTCGAAATGGCGCTGGTTCAGCCCGTGCGGCAGCAACAGGCTGGTGCAGCACAAGTTGTAGCGGGCCGTGCGGTAAATGCCGGGCAGGCGGGTGTAATAGTCCACGGGCGGGTTGGCCCGGGCTCCGGCGGGGAGTTCCTCGGGCGTATCGCCAAAAATATCCAACCCAGGACCGGAAGCCGCCAGCTCACTCCCGGCCAGGCAAGCCGCCGCGAGACTTTCCCCGCGCAGGCGGATATTGCAGGTTTCCGCCCCCAAGGCTGCCGGACGGGCTTTTTTCCCCGGCCAGAACAAGGCCGGATCGCAACCGAGCCGGTCGCTCCACCACTGAAAATCCGGGCGTCGCCCCGTTTTTAGCATGGATTCGGCGGCATGGAGCAGTTCCACGGGCAGGGGAACACCGGAAAAAAACGCCTCCTTGCCGGGAAAGGCGAGGCGCCCCACAAAGGCGACGGGCGCGACGGCGGGGGGCGCCACCACCTCGGCGGCTCCGAAAATTTCCGGGCAGGCGGCCAGGGGCAAATGGCGGACAAGCTCGGCCCCGGCCCGTCGCAACGGCCCGATAAAGCTCTTGTCGGTGACGAACAGGGGAATGCCCTTCCAACTCGGGTCGCGCACCCCGGAAAGAATGTTCCAGGGGTTGTCCACGCACCAGACGGCCGCCCGCGAGCCGGCGCGCTCCAAAATTTCCAGCACCGGGCGCGGGCGTTCCAGGGCTTGAAAATTGACGCTCAGCAACAGGGCCGGGCCGGCCTCCAGAAGGCACGGCAGGCCGTCGGGTCGGATCGGATCGGCGAGAACGGCCGGGTCCACGCGCAGCACCTCGCAACCGAGGGCCGAGAACGCGGCCGCCAACTCGCGGCGCAGCAGGTTGTGGCCGTTGTCCGGCAGGATAATTCGGGAAGGCGTGTTCATGACTTGGCTACGGCGTCGTTGTAGGGTATAAGAAGCGGCTCCGCCGGAGCGCTTCAGTTATGAAAAAATACCGCGACCACTTCTTTCTCAAGGCCAAGCAGGAAAACTACCCCGCCCGCTCGGTCTACAAGCTCAAGGAGCTTGATGCGCGATTCCGCCTGTTCAAGCCCGGAATGCGCGTGCTCGATCTCGGCGCCGCCCCCGGCTCGTGGACCCTGTTCGCGGCCGAACGGGTGGGCGAAAAAGGCACGGTCATCGGCGCGGACATCCAGTCCACCCAAACAAATTTCCCACCCCAGGCCCATTTTTACCAGGAAGACGTGTTTTCCCGCTCCCCGGGGTTTGAGGCCGTGCTGGCGGAACACGGGCCGTTCCACCTGGTGATTTCGGACATGGCCCCCAGCACCACCGGGCATCGGGGCACGGACCAGGCCCGCAGCGCCGTTCTCTGCGAAGAGGCCCTTGCCGTCGCCCTCCTCCACCTGATAAAGGGTGGCTGCTTTGTGGTCAAGGTCTTCATGGGGCCGGACGTCAAAGCCCTCACAGAGACCATGCGCAAGCAATTCGCCTCGGTGAAGTCCTTCAAACCCACAAGTTCCCGCTCCGAAAGCATGGAAACCTTTTACGTCGGCCTGGGTTTCAAAGGCCTCCCTCCCCCCGACCCCGGAGATTTGTAGGCGGTGTCGCCACGAGGCGTCTTTTGCCCTCTGCCCGCGTTTCGTCCGGCGGTCGAGTATGTTTCGCCGTACTCCCTTCGGCCAAAACGACCGCGCCTTGGCAAAGAACAAAATCCGCTCTCATAACGGCACTGCCCGGCTCATTCTTCGTTGATGCGGGATCTTCTTTTTCGGACTTTTTTATCATGGGAGACAATCATGGCCGGTCACAGTAAATGGAAAAATATCCAACACCGTAAAGGTCGCCAGGACGCCAAACGCAGCAAGGACTTCACCCGCGCGGCCAAAGAAATCATCATCGCCGCCAAGTCGGGCGGCAACCCGGACTACAACCCGCGCCTGCGTTCGGCCATCGCCTTCGCCAAGAGCGTGAGCCTGCCCAAGGACCGTATCGACTCGGCCATCCGGAAGGGTACGGGGGAGGAAGCCGGCGGCGACCTCTTTGAAATCACCTATGAGGGTTACGGTCCCAGTGGCGTGGCCGTGCTGGTGGAAGTGGCCACAGACAACCGGAACCGCACCGTGGCCGAAGTGCGCCACATTTTCTCCAAAAGCGGCGGCAGCATGGGCGAAGCCGGCTGCGTGGGCTGGATGTTCGACAAAAAAGGCGTGTTCACCTTCGACAAGGCCAAGTACACCGAGGACGCCCTCATGGAAATCGGTCTGGAGCACGGGGCCGAGGACATCGTGGATGAAGGCGACGCCTATGAGGTCCACTGCGCCCCGGCCGACTTCGACACCCTGCGCCAGGCCTTTGAGGACGCCAAGCTTGAAGCCTCCGACGCCGAGTTGTCGATGATCCCCCAGAACACCGTGCCCGTGGATGCCGAGACGGCCCGCAAAGTCATCCGCCTGATTGAAAATCTGGAAGACAACGAAGACGTCCAGAACGTCCACGCCAACTTCGATCTGCCCGAAGATTTCTCGGACGAGGACTAGCACATGGACCAAAGAGTTTCCCTGATCACCCTCGGGGTGGCGGATCTGGCTCGCTCGCGCGCGTTTTACGCCGCGCTCGGTTGGAAGGAGCAATGGCCCGACTTCCCTTCCATCGCCTTTTTCCAGTTACCCGGCCAGGTGCTCGGGCTGTATCCCCTGGCCGAACTGCTGCGGGATCAGGATAAGGCGGGCGCCCCGGCGCCGGGCGGCATTACTTTGGGCATCAACGTGCGGACCAAAGAAGAAGTGCCCGCCCTGTGCGAGGCCTTTGTCGCGGCCGGAGGCTCCCTTGTCAAAGCGCCGGTGGATACCCCCTGGGGGTCATATACCGCCTACGCCGCCGACCCAGACGGCCACCCGTGGGAGTTCACCTGGCTGCCCGCCTTTCCGCTGAACGAGAAAGGCGAATTGTGGCTGCCGGAGAAGATGTGAAAAACGGCCTGACCGTGCTCGGCATCGACCCCGGCTCCCAGTGCCTGGGCTGGGGCGTGGTGCGGGAGGTTTCCGGCGTGCTCCACCTGCTCGACTGCGGCGCGATCAGGCCCAAGGGCGAGGATTTCTCCGCCCGTCTGGGGGATTTGTTCCTCAAACTGCGCGCCGTGGTCGAGCAACACGCCCCCGACGAGGCCGCCGTGGAGACTGTGTTCACCAACAAGAACATCCTCTCGGCCCTCAAGCTCGGCCAGGCCAGGGGAGTTGCCGTGGCGGCCTGCGCCTCCTGCGGGGTGCCGGTGTTCGACTACGAGCCCACGATGATCAAAAAATCCCTGGTGGGCGCCGGCCGGGCCGAGAAAACCCAGGTGTCCTTCATGGTCGGGCGGATTCTGAACTGCAAGACCGACTGGGCGGCCGACACCGGTGACGCCCTGGCCTGCGCGGTTTGCCACCTGAACACGCGCCGGTTGCGGCGTTTGGCCGGGGGAATATAACTGCGGAGAACCGGGGAAGTCCGCTTGTTTCCCCGGCTTCCGCCATCCCCCGCTTGAATTTCCGGCAACGGCTTTTCTTGATCCTTTTAAGGGGCGGTCCTCCGTCCCCACGCGCGCGGGGTGCGCATATGCCCAAGAACAACGAATGCAACGGCTGCGATCCAGCCGAAAATCCGCGCGGCCGGCTCCCTTCCTCCCGCCTGGCCGACTTTC
Source organism: Desulfovibrio sp. (assembly GCA_031548905.1). Classification (GTDB taxonomy): domain Bacteria; phylum Desulfobacterota; class Desulfovibrionia; order Desulfovibrionales; family Desulfovibrionaceae; genus Frigididesulfovibrio. Next base: position 5,228 of record JAVBQP010000075.1, read on the forward strand.
TTTTTGAGGCCGGGATGCTGCGCAAGACCCCGCGCACCGGGTATCAGTTCCTGGGCAGCGGCGCGGAAAACGTGGCCGAGCATTCCTTTCGGGCGGCCCTTATCGGCTGGGCCCTGGCCCACAAGGCCGGCGCGAACCCCGAGCATACGGCCATGCTCTGCCTGATCCATGACTTTCACGAAGCCCGCACCGGTGACTTCAACTATGTGAACAGCATGTACAACACCTCCGACCGAGAACGGGCCGTAACCGACGCGGTGGCCGGTACGGGGCTGGAAGGCGCCTTTCTGCCGCTCTGGCGGGAACAGGAGACCGGCCAAACCCCGGAGGCGCAACTGGCTCACGACGCGGACCAGATCGACCTGATCTGCAACCTGGTTGAGGAGCGCAACCTGGGCAACGCCTATGCGGCCAAGTGGCTCGAATCCGCCCTGTTGCGATTGCGCACCCCGGAGGGCAAAGCCCTGGCGGAAACCCTTGTCGGGACCGATCACACCGACTGGTGGTTCAAGGGGCCAAGCCCGGAATGGTGGGTGAAAAAAAACAAGGGATAAGCGAGCGGGCGAAGCGAACATTCGTATTCCCCGCACTCTCACGCGAAAACCCCGGATGGGCTCTCCATCCGGGGTTCTCATTTTTGGGAGGGGGGAAACTGAAAGCTTATCCCTTCAACGCCTCAATGATTTCCGCCAGGGCCTGATCCGCGTCTTCGGTCCGAACCTGGCAGGTACCCACGCGCTGGTGGCCGCCGCCGCCGTATTTGAGCATCAGGCTGCCCACGTCCACCGTGCAGGTAAGGTTCAGGATGGAGTACCCCACCGTGAGCACCACATTCTGCTTTTTCAGGCCCCAGATGACCTGCACGCTGACGTTGCACTCCGGGTACAGGGCATACACCGTAAAGCGGCTGCCCGTGAAGATTTCCTCTTCCCCGCGCAGATCCAGAACCAGCACGGTGTCGTCCCGACGGGCGCACCGCTGCATCATGGCGACGAATTCCTTATGCTGGGTAAAAAACCGGTCGGTGCGCTCCTTCACGTCGGGAACGGCCAGAATCGATTCCGCCGTCATGGAGGCGCAGTAGTCGATCATGTCCATCATCAACTGGTAGTTGCTGATTCGATAGTCGCGGTACCGCCCCAGGCCGGTGCGCGGGTCCATGATCATGCCGAGCAGCACCCAGCCGGTGGGGTTCAAGATTTCCTCGCGGTTCAGGGAGCCGCTGTCCACTTTGTCCACGGCTTCCAGCATCACGTCGAGTTCTTTGGGAAATTTCGCGTGCCCGCCGTAAAATTCCCAAATGACTCTGGCGCAACTGGGTGACGGTTTGGAAGCCCCGATGTACTCCACGGCCCCCAAACGCTCGGCCTCGCTGCTGTGGTGATCGAACCAGAGGCCGCAACCGGGCACGTAGGGCACATTGGCGAGAACATCGTTCTCGTCGACTTCCACCAGACCGTCCTGAAGATCCTTGGGGTGGGCGAACTTGTATTCATCGACAACGCCCGCGAACTTCAGCAAAACGGCGCAGGCGAGGCCGTCAAAATCGGAACGGGTGACAAGGCGCATGAGGTTTCCTCTCTCTTCGACAGGATAAGGTGCGTGATGGCTTCTCTGGATATCCCTGTATAACGGCCCCGCCCATTTTTGGCAAGCCGGCCGCTCCGTCACCCGCCATGACAACGCTCTCAGACGGCTTGCAGATAGCCCATGAAATCTTCGTCCATTTTGTTCATGCGGCAGTCGATGTAACGTGAAATATACTGCTCGTAAGTCATACGGCGCCCGTACACCAGGTACTGGTGTTTCGGGCCGATAAAAGACAGCCGGTGATGCTCCGCCACCTGGGGGTGGATCGGCAGCTCAAAGTCGGCGTATGAGGGAAAGGACTCGAGCCCGGCGATCTCCTCCGCGCCGAGAGGCGGCAACCCGAGATGCCGAAGGATACCGCCGGCCACGGCTTTCAGCAGCCGGAAACCCGGGTGGTTGGCCGTCAGGAACAGCGGTTCGTCGCGCCAGCGCTCCGTGATGATATCCGTCACCTGCATAAAAGCGGCGGACTCACGGCGCTCCTCCACCTTCAGGGTATGGGTCAGGGCTTCGTCAAGGTCGACGTACTTGCCCAAATCCCCATGCAGGTACAAACGCAGGATCACGCTCTTGTCCGCGCCTTCATCAATGAAGCGGTCGAGCAGCTTGTCGCCGAAGACGATTGGCGGCGGGTCGTTCCAGAACGGCCAGTAACCGCGAAACATCATATTGGGAACGCACAGGGTCGCCGCGGAGGCGGGCAGGCGGGAAATCAAAGAGGCCGAGGCGAGTTCGCCCCACTGCGCCCCCAACTGCTGGTATAGAAACAGGCCGCATTCGGCCAGGGCCTCGTCGGGAATTGGTTCCCTGGTATAGTTGGTGTAATGACGCAGCCGCCATTCAGCTGAAAACGCGCGAGAGGCGTTCAGCAATGCCGATAATTCCTCGCCCTGGCAGTTGGCGTGCAGGATACAAAGTGGTCTGTGCATGGCCGGGGTATATAGATCGACTTTTTCTTCCCCGCAAGCGAAAATCGGCGCCTTTCACCGTTTTACGGCACTTGCGGGAGTTCGCGTCGTCTTTGGGGGCGCCTTTTTTGAGCGAAAGAGAAAAAAGATCGTCCGACATCTGTCGGGTTCATTGTGGTCGGCCGGCGTTACGCGCCGGAACCCGCGAACTTGCGGTACAGATTCAGGCCCGCTGTTGTATTGCGTGGCTCGAAAGAAGGCGGCACGGGCCCGGCCGTAGGGGCGTCATCCGCCGCCACGACGGGCTGGGGCTCGGCCGGAGCCATCGCTACGGGTTTCTCTTCCACCCGAGCCTGCTCAATCGTCTGCCTGCCGTAAGAGGACATGGCGTGCCGGCCCATGCCCGGCCCGGCGACCTGAACCGGCTGCTCAGTCGGCGCGGGCGCGGTCTGGGTGCGGGTGCTCTGCGCCGCGGCGCGTCTGCCGGCCTCCTCGGCCGCGAGCTTGGCCTCCGGATTGTTCAGAATCTGGGCGTAGGCCCCGCGCAGCCCGGTGAGAACTTTCAGTACCTCATCGATCATTTCCGGACTCTGCTTGAGGTTGGCCATCAGCAGACGGCGAGAACAAAAGTCATAGAGGCTGTGCAGGTTTTTGGCCAGATCCCCGCCCTTTTCCAGGTTCAGGGTGCTGTCCAGCTCGTTGAGCACATCCAGAGCTTTGGAAATAAGAATTCCCTTGCCGGCCGGGTCTTTGGCCGCGATGCGCTCTTTGGCCGCATTCAGAAACTTGACGGCTCCGTCGTAGAGCATGACCAGGATGTCGCCCTGATTGGTGGTGGTGACCTGCGTCTGTAAGTATGCTTGCGCCGCGTTGTGCATGGAGGATCTCCAAAAACCGGATTGTTATTTGCTGTCGGTGCTGAGCTGTTTCAACTGGCTTTCCAGTTGGGCCTGGAGTTTTTTGTATGTGCCGAGGGTCGTCTCCAGGCGGGCAAACTTGAGAATCATGTGGTTTTCCCAGCGGCCCAAGCGGTCGTCCTCTTTTTTGATCTTGCCGTCGATGTTGCTGATGATGTCTTCGTAGTTCCGCTCCAGGGTGGCGATGGCTCCTTTCGCGCCCAGCATTCCGTTTTCGCCGTCCATCATGCCGATGAGCTCGTTGACCTTGCCGGAGCGGATACTCACCGTGCCGGTGCGGGTCGCGCCGGGGGTCAGGTCGTAGACGTCCAGGTATAAACCGTCGGCCACGTTGGAGGGGGTATCCGAACTGGACAGACCGATCTGGATTTTGCCGTTCTCTTCAATGATCTTGGCCTGCTTGCCGTTGATGGTCGCGCTTGAGACCTTGCCGAGGGAGTCCACGGTATACGACACATCGTAGGTACCCGGCTTGGTCATGGTGTGCACGTGCGACCGGTAGCCGAAAAACTCCGAGTCGGCCACGCCGTGTTCCTTGGCCGCGAACAACTCCGCCACGCCATACGGATCGACGGCGAGGGCGTCCTCAAAAGAAAGCGAACCCTTGAAGCCGGGGATGGTGTTGATCTCCAGCAGGCCGTACATGGGGTCGCCTTGCGTCGCGTTGGTCAGAATACCTATTTGCGACAACGCGGTGAACAAATCTCCGGAAATGACCGTGCCGTCGGCGGCCTTTTTCAGCGGGTTGAAACCCGGGGCCGAATCGGCCACAGCCTGCTTGACTTGCGAGGACAACAACTGCACCCCGTAGTTGCCGGTCAGAACCGAACCTTTCTGCATGTCGAACTGCGACTCGGCGTACTTAAGGTCCACGACCTTTTTTTCCGCGTCATATTTGGTCAACGAGGTGATGACGTTACGAAAGCTGTTGATCGCGTCGACAAAAGCCTCCACGTTCTTGACCACGCCTTCTTTGTCCACACCGACGGTAATGACCGTCTCACCATCGGACTGCAGGTTGAAGGTCAGGCCCTCCACCGCGTCGCTGATGTTGTTGGAGGCGGTTTCAATGTAAGAATCCGCGGGAAAGCCGTTCAGGCGGAACTCCGCGTTCTGGGCCTGCTGCACCGTCCAGTTGAGGGAAATGGGCACACTGGAAAACTGCGGCAACGTGCCGTTGCCGATATCCAGATTTTTGGGCGGAGTACCCGTGTAAGCCATGACAAGCTGAACCCCGGCGCCGCTGGGTTGGATTTGCGCCACCACTTTGGTGGTCGGGGCTTGGGCGTTGATGAGATCTTGCAAGTCCTGCAGGGTGGCGTCGGCGGGTACGTTGATGGATGTTTCTTTCCCGTCCACAGAAAACACAAAGCGCTTGTTTGAATTGGTCTCGTTTACCACCGTGGTTGCGCTGTCGAACGGAAGAACCGTGCCGATCCCGATGGTGGTGACCGGCTTGATCCACTTGCCTCCGGTCAGTTGTGTGGCGGTTGTTCCGGGTTCCACCTGCAAGACATCGGCTGTGTTGGTGCTGGCCATCTTCAAAACGACCTTGCCGTCGACCACTGTGGCCGTCGCCGTCACATTGGTCGTTCCCGTCAGCGTATTAATCGCGGTCTCCAGATCCTGAACCGAGGCGTTGTTCACCAGGTTGACGTTGTAATTGGTTCCGTTGACGGAGAATTCGAACACCTGCGTGGAACCCGAGGTATTCACCTTGTCGGTGAGCGCGGTGTATGAGTTGCTCAGGCTCATGATGTAATCTTCCGGCGGATTCTTCTGCCAGCGTATCATGTTGCTCACACCCATACCCGAGGCCAGGTTCGAGGTGGAGTCAATGGTCAACACCGCGTTCTGCCCGGTCTCCTTGCCCTGGAGCTGAAAGACAACGCTGCTGCCGCTCTGCATCAGGCTTGCCTTGACGCCGGGGTTCTCGGAATCCTGGTTGATCAACTTGGCCATCATCTCAAGGGTGGTGCCGTCCGGAATATTGACCGAGTGCTGCTTGCCTTTGTAGGTGTAAGTAATGGACCCCATGCTGCCGCTGGTGTTGACCTTGGCGTCCTTGGTCGCCAGACCCGTGTCCTTGCTCCAGATGGCGTTCGTGGCCAACTGGTTGACCTTGACGCGATAGACGCCTTCCGCGGCTTCCGCCCCGACCGTGGCCGTGGCCACGGTGGAAGTAGAGGAGGTCACCGACTTGGTCAGGAACTTGTCCACCGTATTGATCTTGCCCAGGGTGGTGCGCAGGTTGGTCAGTTCCGTGCGCACCTGTTTGAAGGCGTCCACGCGGGTGCGCCAGTCCGCGCGCCAGCGGGCCAACTGGTTGACCTGCCTGCTCTCCACTTTGTAGAGCTTGTCGATCATATCCTGAAAGTTGGTGCCGCTGCCGAGCCCTTCATCAAGAAAGGTTATGCTGCCCGCGCCTCGTGCCATGGTCTCGCTCCCGGAAAGAATTGCCGCGTTCGACGGATAAAATGTCTCCGCCCCCTGCACAGCAATATTGATGCCAAAAGACTTCTGTCATCCTTTGTATCGGCCGTTCCCCGGAATGCTTTATGTTTGCCGGAAATCCCCTTGCCGGCGGAGACCGGGAAGCCTAAGAATATATCCGTAAATAAGTGGAGCGTGAGCCGAGGACGAGGAAAAGCGCTTTTTTGCTCCGGTCGAGTACCGAGGAGTGCACTCCCTCCGCACAAAAGACTTTTTCCTCGTCCTCAGCTCACGCTCCGCCTCTTATGGACAAGCCTTCAAAAGAGCGATACCACCTTTTTCGGAGGGAGCCCCATGCCCCGATTCATCCTGCCCGCCTGCCTGCTTGCGTTCCTGCTTTTTGCCGGCTGCAAATCCGCCGGGCTTACCCCCCATGAAGGCGGCGTCTCGGCCGGCCGGCCTGATTTCAACCTGCGGGTTCCCCCCGGCTTCCGGCTCCTCGCCGCCGGCAACGACAGCGCCGGCGTGCCGGCGGATATCTCCGCCGGCCCCCAGAGCAGATTCTCCTATTCCCAATACGTGGGCGGGCCGGAGAGCCCGGGCGCCCTGCTCCACGTGCTGGTGGCGGATCTCCCCGCCCCGGCCTGGCGTTTCGCGGAAGAGTCGGAAAGAGCTCCCCAAGACTTTGATTTCTCGAAAGAAAAGCGGGGCGGCCGCTTCCTGACCCTACGGACCCGGATTCTCGGCTGCGAAGACGACTGGTTCTGCGCCCTGGCGGCGCAAAACAACGGAAAATCGGCCCAGGTGATGCTCGCCCGCCGCATTTCCTTCACGCCGGACATCCATACCCGCGTGGTTCTGGAATATCGGGAAACCGCCCCGGCCTGCTTGCGCGCCCTTGCGGCGGAAGCCCCGGCCGGCAACATTCTCTGGGTGGAGCACCCGGCAGGCAGGCCCTGCGCCGAAGATCTCGATGCCTTCACCCGGCGGGCCGACGCCGCGCTGGTTCTGGGCGCGCCTGAAAATTCCGCTCCGGCGGCCGTTCCGGTTTTCACCCCCCCGGCGTTCGAGCCCGACATGGAGCTGCTTTGCGGCACGGCCGAACATGTGGATCGCGACGACCCGGACTACAGAAACCGCTGATGCGCGTCCTGGTCGCGGATATCGGCGGCACCAACAGCCGTTTCGCGCTGTTCCGGCTCGAACGCCGCGATGCGGAGCTTGAGCCGCACCTTGAAGCCGAGCGCCTGCTCGCCACCCAAAGCCACCCGTCGTTCGCATCCCTCACGGCGGCCCTGATGCATCCCCGCCCCCTCTACGACCCGGCGCGCCCTCCCGCTTTGGCGGCTCTGGCGGTACCCGGCCCGGTGGACGGCGGGGTTTTCTGCGCTCCGCCCAACATTCCCTGGACCATCAGAGCCGATAAAGCCCACCTGCCGGGCATCGAGCGAATCGCGCTCTGCAACGATTTCGAGGCCCAGGCCCGGGCGGTGTTCTGGGGGCGCCGGCGCCCGGCGGACGTCGATCTGATTACGGTACTGCCGGGTGAAGGCAAACCCGGCACGCCCACGGCCGTGATCGGGGCGGGCACGGGGCTGGGCAAGGCTCTGCTGCTTGAGCCGGCCCGGCCGGGCGAAGGGCCGCGCGTCCTGCCCGGCGAAGGCGGCCACGCCGAAGTGCCCTTCACGCCCGAAGACGGCGACTTTCCCCGTTATCTGGCGGAAAAAACAGGCCGAGCCTACCTGGACGGCGACAGCGTCCTCGGGGGGGCCGGTCTGGCCCACCTCCTCGCCTTCCACACCGGCCTGAACGTTCCGGCCAAAGAAGCGCCGTCCCTGGCCCTGCTCAACCCCCAGGTATTCGAGCACTATGCAACCCTGTACGGCAGAGTCTGCCGCAACTTCGTGCTGGATACCCTGGCCCTGAACGGCCTGGCCGTGACCGGCGGCGTGGCGGCGCATCTGCCCGTGGCGGCGCACCCGGCCTTTGCCCGGTCTTTTCGCTTCTGCCCCAGCCTGCCGGGCCTTATGGACAAGGTGCCGGTCCTCCACATGCGCGGCCGAGCCGCCGGCCTGTACGGCGCGGCCGACTTCGCCCTTTCGCTTCTCTGACAAAAAAATGGCCGCACCGGATAAAACGGCGCGGCCGGGAACATGGGCACGACGGGAGCCTGAGCTCCTGGAACAATTTCACTTTGAAAGTGTGTGTGAAAACAGATCGCCTGTGGACTGTCAGGTGAGCCCGCAAGCTACGCGTCCATCAGAGTAAATAAACTTTTTCAAAGTTGATTTGCGCTACAACATGCTGTTGCGCTCAATCAACGCCACCGCCCCGGCCATCTGGCGGCCGATGGGCGTCTGGCGGGATATCTCGCGCTCCAGGTTGGTGATGCCTTTCAACACGGTGGAATGCCTGCGGTTGAAGCGCTTGCCGATGGCCTCCAACGACAGGTCGGTATGCTTGCGGGCCAGGTAAAACGCGGTATTTCGCGCGGCCACGTATTCCTGCTTCCTGGCCACGGACAACAGTTGATCCGTCGTCAGGCCGAACCCCCGGCAGACATGGGCGACGATCGCCTCCATATCCAGCATCGGGTTGTCCACGGCGTAGCGGCGCACGGCCTCCATCGCCATTTCCACAGTGATCAGGGTGTTGCAGAGCCGGGCCTTCAGAATCAGGCTGTGCAGGCAACTCTCAATCTGGCGCACATCGGCGCACAGGTGCCTGGTCAGCACGTCCTCGGCCTCTTCCGGCAGAATCACCTGATGCACCGAGGCCTTTTGCCGCACAATCCGTCGGCGGGTTTCCTCGTCCGGGCGCTGAATGTCGCAGACGATACCGGACGTCAGGCGGGAAACCAACCGTTCGTCCATGTTGCGCAGATTCTTGGGCAGAAAGGAGCCGGTGAAGACAATCCGGCCGCCGCGATCCCGCAGGGCCTCCAGAGTGGCCAGGAGCTCCGCCTGGGTTTTTTCCTTGTCCTGAAGGAAATGCACGTCTTCGAGCAGAAGCAGGTCAAGGGAGCGGTAGCGGGCCTTGAACCGGTCGATGTCCTTGTGCTTCAGGGCCAGGTAAAAATTGGAGGCGAACGTCTCCGCGCTGACGTACTCGACCTTCGGGTTGGTCCGGTTGCAGGAGTCGCACAAAGCCTTGCCTGCGGCCTGCATGAGATGGGTTTTGCCCAACCCCGGCCCGGAACACAGGAACAGCGTGTCGAAGCCCGCATCGCGCCCTATGCCGCGCGAGGCCACATAAGCCATCTCGTTGCTGGGGCCGACCACGAAATCCGCGAACGTGTGCCGCCAGACCCGCGCAACGGCGTTCGAGCTTTCCGCCGCGAGAGCCAAAGGAAGAGCCAGTTGCTCCGAACGTAAAGGACGGGGCGCGGGCACGGCGGCGGGGGCCTCCCCCCCGGCGGGAACCGCCGGCTGTTCGGGCGTGGCTGTGGAAACACGGCCGGCGAGCACTTTCACGGCAACGGACCGGCCAAATACGGTTGCCGCCGCCGCCCGCAGGGGGTCGAGGAAGCGGGCACGGACGAACTGAGCCGCATATTCACCCGGAGCGAAGAGCACGAGTTCGTTCCCACATGCTTCGCAATCCCCGGCCGGCACAAGGGGGGTGATCCACACCTTGTACTGCCCGGCCGGAAGCATATTTTCCAGGTTTTCCCGAATTTGTGCCCAATTTGATTGCATATCGGGTCTTCTAAGTGATGCTTGAGGTTTCGCCAAGGGGAGTTTTCCGCCCGGGTTGCTGTCAAGATATTCTTTCCCTCAACAGGGAAAAATCATTGTAATATACTTAATTAATAAGATAAAATATTCATGACCCATTCCCGTCGACTTCATGTAACACCTTAAACTACAAGGGATTTACCGAATCGAATCAAAGCCGGCCAACACACCCAAAAAAGTCTCTCAACATCATAAGATATATTTTTCTTCATTTAACGGAGAAAATCTCCATTTTACTTCTTTTTCTTGTCCACCATCAAATAAAAATATTTTCTTCAAGGATATCTTGAAAATTCAAGGGGCCTCAAAAATATGTTGCTATTTCAATGAAATAAGGAACGTCCCCAAGAGGGGAACGTGCGATTTCGCTCTCACCTTTGTGAGTCACAGGTGGGTTGGAAAAATCGGCTTAAGCGCCGGGCAGGGGATATCTGCCGCAGGTGAAGCGCTCCCCTTCGGGGCAGAAGCCGAGGCGCTCGCAACGCGCCCCCGCGGAGGCAAAGACAACGGGCAGCACCCTGCGGCACTCGGCCAGCATGGCTTCGGCCAGGGCGCGGATCTCCCATTGGGCGCGGGTGCAGCAGCGGTGTTCAAAGAAATTCAGCAGAGAGCGACAGTTCATGGTCAGCACAATGCGGGTTTCCGCCGCCTGGGGCAACAGAAAACGGGCATCTTCCTTGGCCTTGTCGCCCCTGCCGGCGGCCTCGAGGGCTTCTTTGACCTCCCGGTAGGCCGCCCCGATCTCCTCAATGCAGCGGAGAAACCGGGCCTTGGCCTCCGGGTTGCGGGCAACGGCCGGGGGCAGGATATAGTCGAAGCCGCTTCCGTCCACATAGCGCTGGCTTTGCTGGGAGTAAGAGGCGATGCGGTGGCGCACCAACTGGTGGGTCAGGGCGCGGGAGACGCCCTGGGCCGCAAAGGTGAAGGAGACGTGCTCGACGGGGCTCACATGGCCGGATTCCACCACCTTCCGCACAAACTCCGCCTGTTGCTCCGCCGAAATTTCGCCGGCCAGGAGCCTGGGCCACATGTCGGCCACAAAACCGGCATGGTAGCACTGGCGAAAGGCCGCGTAGATCAGGGACAACGGCTCGGGAGTATGGGCCAAAAGCTCCACCTGCAGACGGGTTTCCGACATGATTCTTCCTTATTGTAGAGAGAGGGCTCAACCCAGAAGGTTCAGATGGCGATAGGCCTTGGCCGTGGCCATGCGGCCCCGGGGCGTGCGCTTAAGAAAGCCGCTCTGGATCAAATAGGGCTCATAAATTTCTTCAATGGTGCGCTCGTCTTCCGAGCAGGCCACGGCCAGGGTCTTCAGGCCGGCCGGGCCGCCGCCGTAATGCTCGATGAGCACGGAAAGCAGCTTGCGGTCCATGGCGTCCAGGCCGCTTTCATCCACATCCATGCGGGCCAGGGCGTGGGCGGCCTCGGCCTCGCCCACCCTCGCGGCGCCGCGCACCCCGGCGAAATCGCGGACCCGGCGCAACAACCGGTTGGCGATACGGGGCGTGCCGCGCGACCGCCGGCCTATTTCCAGGGCTCCATCCTCGGTGATGGTTACGCCCAGGATCCTGGCCGTCCGGGTGACGATGCGGGCCAATTCGGCGGGCGAATAAAACTCCAGGCGCAGCAGCACCCCAAAACGATCCCGCAGGGGCGAGGACAACAGCCCGATCCGCGTGGTCGCCCCCACCAGGGTGAACGGCTCAAGGTCGATTTTCACCGTCCGCGCTCCCGGCCCCTGGCCGATGACCAGGTCGAGCTTGAAATCTTCCATGGCCGGGTACAGAACTTCCTCCACGGCGATGGGCATACGGTGGATTTCGTCCACAAATAAAATGTCGTTGCGGCCCAGATTGGTGAGAATGGCCGCCAGATCGCCGCTGCGCTCCAGAACCGGCCCGGAGGTTGAAACGAGGTTCACCCCCAACTCGGCCGCCATGATTTGAGCCAGAGTGGTTTTACCCAAGCCGGGGTTGCCGTGGAACAAGGTGTGATCCAGGGCTTGGCCGCGATCGGCCGCGGCCCGCAGATAAACCTCCAGGTTGGCGCGTAAATCCTCATGCCCGATGAACTCCGCAAGCCTGCGCGGGCGCAGTTGCTCGTCGGGGGAAGAGCAGGAATCGCTCATTGCCTGGCCCTCGCCAGCGCTTTCAGGGCGGCGCGCAAGGCCCCGCCGACGTCGAGATCCGGTTCGTCAGCCAACACTTTTTTGAGCACAGCCACAGCGTCGTCTTCCTCATAGCCCAGATTGACGAGGCCGGCCACGGCGTCCGCGAGCACTCCCCCGGCCCGGCCCGGCTTGCCGGCGGGAGCGGGAAGGCCATCCTGCTTCAGCTTGTATTTCAATTCCAGCAACAACTGCTGGGCGGTCTTTTTGCCGATTCCCGGCACTCTGGTCAGGGAGAGGGCGTCTTCCTCGGCCGTAAGCCGGCGCAGATCGTCGGGGCGAAACACCGTGAGCACGGCCATGGCCGTGCGCGAGCCCACCCGGTTGATGGATGTGAGGATCAAGAACGTCTCGCGCTCGTCCCAGGTGTCGAAACCGAACAGTTCCAGGGCGTCTTCGCGCACCACGGTGCAGGTGAACAATCGGACCTCGCCCCCTTTTCCCGGCAGATGGGAAAGGGTATGCCCCGGCAGGTACACTTCATACCCCACGCCACCGGCCGTCACCAGCACGCAGGAATTTTCCCCGGCCTCGAGCAGGCGGCCCTCCACATAGGCAATCATACGCCCTCCTTGCCGGAGCACCCTACCTTATTGCGGGCGCGATGAGAAGTCACGAAGTGACTCGATACAACCGCAACGAAACACAGGCGCACAAGGCTCCCTCTCGCGCGTATTCCCGGGCCGCTTCCTGGGCCTCCCGCTCCGTTCGCGCCCCCAGCAGATGATGCGCATGGTCTGTGTCGACCCAACGCACGCAGTATGGCTCCGGCGGCCCGGCGCCGGCGCAGCCGGACTCTTGCGGGCAACGGAAAGGGGAAAAACGTGGAAGGAGGATGGAGTATGGAGAAATCCGGCACATGGCAACCTCTCTCCTCCCAATATGCACAATTTGTGCAAAATACAAACCTGCTCCGCAACTCGGAACAGGCCGCCGGACACAACGAACGCAACGCGGGCTGAAGGCGAAAGACGTCCCGTGCCGACACCGCTACACACTCCGCCCGAGCCAAAACACCCGGCCGACAATGCGCCAGAGACCGTCATCCGCCTCCGGAAGATCGAAATCGCCGTGCGTCAGGGAGCGGTTGTCCCCCATGAACCTGAGCCTCCCGGGCGTGGGACAGTAGCGGCGAATGTAGATCTCCGCCCCGTGCCGCACCACATAGATGGCGTCCTCCTCCAGAACCCGATCCGCCGTATCCATCAGGCACAGGTCATTGTGGCGGAGGGTCGGCTCCATGCTCCGCCCCCTCATGCGGACAAAGCGCAAAGCCTCGGGCGGCCGGGAGCCGTACAGTGGAGCCCGGCGGGCAAAGCGGATGGCGCCGCCATCCTCTTCATCCTCATAAAACGGAACAGACATGCACTCCCCGAAGGCGCCCGGGGCGGACGGCCTGTATGCCCCGGGAGTCTCTTCAACCGCATCGGCGCCGACAATCGCCAGAATATTCCGCGCCGTACGCGCCTGCAACAGGGCGGTGAGCTTGCCGTAAGTGGCGAGAGTGGGGCTGCGATCCCCTTTTTTCCAGGCATAAACCGTACGCGGGCTCACCCCGGCGATCTTGGCCAAGGGAGCCACCCCCCCGGCCGTGAAGACGGCTTCATTGATATTTCTGCGTATGTCTTCCGGCATATCGGCTTTACTCATGGCGCCTCCCCGTTTTCTTCAATTTTTAGCGCCTTGACCGATATGCGTCAAGTTTTTTGCACAAAAACAACCATCGCTTGACGTTTTTGTGCAGTATGCCTATATGGCTTTACAAATAATGGCTGTACGCCAAAACCAGCAATTCGCGAGGTTCTCATGTTCGACGCAACGTCCCTTCCCTTGTGCAGTTCCTGCTCCCGTCCACCGGCAGTCCACCCGGAACACGACGCCTCCGAGGCGTACAAACGTTGCCTCGCCTACTCCCCAATCGGCAGGCCGGGCAAACGCATGATGCTGGTTGAGCGTGAAGAGCACGCCCACCTTCTGCGCCTGTACGAAGCGGTCTTCAACCAGGCGGGAAACCCCTCGGAGCACAATGCCGGGCTGTGCCGGCAAAGACTTGAGGACTGCAACCGCTTTTTCTCCGGAGCCGTGCCATGTCGCTGACCCAGTGTGAAACGTGCGGCGCCTCCTTTTACGTTTCGGCCTCCCGCCGGGCGCGCGGCAAAGGGCGGTATTGTTCCCGGGCCTGCCACGACACGGCCAGACGTCTGCCGCGGGACAACTGCTGCGCCCACTGCGGGGCTTCTCTGCTTCCCAAGCGCAGGGAGGCGCGATATTGCTCAAGGCGGTGCGCCGCCCTGGCCTTGCACAACGCCTCACAAACCACCGTTCGCCTCTGCCGGGCCTGCCGCAGGCCTTTCAGCTCGTCTTCCGCCCGGGATGTGTTCTGCGGCCGCGTCTGCGAAGCCCGCCATGCCGCCGCTTCAGGAAAAGTGAAGATCATGACCGATCCCTGGTGTTTCCCCTTTTCCGGCTGCGATGACGACGGCGGCGAATACACGCGCCTGCCGGACTTCAGCCTCGGCTTCTGAGCCAAACCGAACGGAGTTGGGCCATGAACGACATGTCGCCTGAAGGGCACGAGCGTGCCGACTGGCCGCCTGTGGTCATCGTGGGTTTGGATACCATCGCCAGGGCTGTGGGGGCGGGGCGGGGCGCCGTCCGGCGTTGGATTCTGGAAGAGGACTTCCCGGCCAAACGCTGCACCGACGGAGTATACCGGGCCGACCCGGAAGCTGTCCGCCGCTGGTTCGGCACACCTCCCTTTATTAGGAAA
>JAVBQP010000065.1:0-19382 GCA_031548905.1 Desulfovibrio sp.
CTAGGGTCAGGACTCGTTAAGACGCCGTCCGCGAAAAGCCGAGTTTTTTTGGCCTGCAAGGAGCAAGGGAAAAGTTGGACGAAGCTGTATCGACATACTGTGAGGTCAAATTTTCCCTTGCGACGCAGCAGGCCGGAAAAAGGCGGCTTTGCAGCAGGCGGATTAACGAGTCCTGACCCTAGACAGAGTCGGCACGAGTCGGCTTTTGCCATCTGCCCGCATTGCGTCCGCTTCGTCCGGCCGGCATAACCGGATCGCCTGGCAGAAAACACAATTTACTCTCGAGACGGCACTGCCGGACTGTTTCCCGCTCAACGGGACACGCCGCCGGAGCGTTCCCCGCACAGCATCAAGTTGGAGTTCCCCCATGAAGTATCTCATTTGCCGTGATTTTGCCGGAATGCCCGTGCCTTTCCTGTTCCCCGACAAAGTCGCCCATGTGGACATGCGCGAGCAACTTCCCTACAGCGGGGTTCTTTCCGCCGGTTACACCGCCGTTCGTGAGGGGCGGTTCGTGGTTTGGGGAGGGGATGTGGAGCTCGGTGTCCAGGCCGACCCGGCCGATGCCGACCTTCTGACGGAATTCTTCAGCGAGCGGAAAAACTGATGCAACTCATGCCCCAGCGGCTTCCCGCCGACATCGAAAGCCAGTCGTTCGTGATCATAGACTCCCTATTTGAAGGGAAAAGACCTTTTGCCGGAGGCGCGTGGGATGTCGCCCGGCGGATCATCCACGCGGCCGGCGACATCACCCTGGCCGAAGATCTGCATCTGCCGGACGAGGCGATCGCGGCGGGTGTCGCGGCCCTGGCCGACGGCGCGCCTATTTTCACCGATACCATGATGCTCAAGGCGGGCGTCTCGCGGAAAAGGCTCCCGCGCGACAATGAGGTGCGCTGCATCCTGGAGTGCTCCGACACGACGCGCGAGGCCGAATCCGGCCGATGCACCCGCGCGCGGGCCGGCATGATGCACCTGGGGGATGCGCTCAACGGCTCGGTTGTGGCCATCGGCAATGCCCCCACCGCCCTTCTGGCCCTGCTGGAATTGCACGAAACCCGCAACGTGCGGCCGGCCCTGGTCATCGGTATGCCCGTGGGCTTTGTGAACGCGGCCGAGTCCAAGGAGCTGCTCCTGGCCGAGCCTCGGTTGGCCGGACTTGCCGTGCGCGGCCGGCGGGGCGGCTCCCCGCTCGCGGCGGCCGCGGTCAACGCCCTGGCCATCCTGGCCCGCGCGAAAAACGCCGGGTAGCGGCGCCCCGCCTCAGTCGCGGCCGTTCCCGATCTTGCGCAGAACCTCCCCGGCAAGCTCGCCCGGCACGGCCGAGCGCTCGTGCCGGCCGTCAAACCAGGTGATGCGCTCTTCTTTTTGACCAACAAGCCCGCGCAGCAACTCCATCACCTCCCCCCACCCGGCGAGGGGTTCGGGAAGGCCACGGCCGGCCACGGCAGCGACAGCCAGCGCGGCCATGCCCCGGACCTGAGCGTCGCCGTCGCGCAGCCCCGCCATCAGAACGATGGGCTTCGCGCCGACAATATCCGGGCGCGTCTCGGCCAGCCGGGCCAACCCTCGGAACACTCCGGCCCGTAGCGGGGCGTGATCCAGAAAGTTGTCTTCCCTACCCGTGTCGCGAACGTACGAGAGCAGAATATTGCCGTATTCACCGGCCAGGGACGGGGTACGGGCCAGAATGCACCCCATGGCTTCGGGCGCGCCCCAGCCGAGGTTGCCGGATTCCTCGTTCAGACTCCACATGAGCCGGCGCAGGATCACCCGCGCGGCTTCCATATTTTTTTCCGCCACGGCGGCGACGGCCTCACCCAAGGCCCAGGCGGCCCGCTCGCGTTTGTCGGGGCGGGAAAGAAACGCCAGCAAGGGGCTGATCATCCCGGTGGCGGCTTTCGTATCCGCCGCTTCCTCCTGAATGCGCTCATACCAGTCGTCCCGCTCCAGCACGGCGAGCAGGCGGGTCTTCTCGGCTCGAAATCCGGCCACGGCTCCTCCTTCGGGTTCAGCTCGGGAAAGCGCGCCGAAACGCAGATTCGGTCGCTTTCCATTGATTCCATGAATATTTTTCGGTATCGTAAACTAGACGTGCCGTTTGCACCAGAGCGGCCTCCGCGTCGGAGGCTCCAGGACGGCGGCGCAACGCCTGGAGAAAGGTTCCCCATGGACATGCTCCCCGATGATCTCCCCCGCGCTTCAAGCGCTTCACCGGCTTTACGGGCGGCTCTGCTGCTCAGCGGCGTTCTTTTGCTGCTCAGCGCCGTATCGTTGCCGATGCTGGAACTGCATGAAGGCGCCGTCGATCCCGCCGCTTGGTGGGCCAACTCCTTCCTTCCCTACCTGTTCGCCCTGCTGGGCCTTATCGCCTTGTTCCTCTGGCACCGCGCGAAGGAGCAGGCCCTGGCCGACGCCGTGGCCGAAAACCTGCGCGAGATGATGGCCGAGGATACCGCCCCGAAGGGAACGCCCGATCCCTTGCCCGTCGCCCTGCGCATAGGTTTCGACTCTCTCAAGGACGTTCTGGCCGGACGCAGGGAACTGGCCCGCCGCGCTGTGGAACGCCTGGCCGAAAACGAGAACCGGCCCCGCGAGGTCGCCGACTGCTCCCTGCCCCTGGCCAAAGAACGCTCCACCGCCGGCCGATATTACGACAACGCGGTCAACGGCATTTACCAGTGCGCGCCCTCCGGGGCCATCCTGCGCCTCAACCTGTCGCTCGCCGTGATGCTCGGTTACGACTCGGCCATGCTTCTGCAATCCGAGCACCGGAACATTGCCGAACTGTTCGCGGACCCAAAAGAAGCCCCGCGCATCCTGGCCTCGGCCCAAGAAGAACCGCACACCCGCCTGCCCGTGCTGCTGCGCCGGAGAGACGGAAGAACCCGCCCCTTCTGGCTGACCTGCTTCCCCGGGACCGGCGATGAAGATGAGCCGCTGGAAGGTTTTCTCATCGACCGCGAACCCGAGTTGCTCTTGGAAAGAATCAAAAGCGAGCGGGATCAGGCCCGCGAGCGGAGTGCCTCTCTGGCTCTGCTTCTGGCCGCCACCTGTATGCAGACCCAGGCCTACTTCGCGCCGCGCCCGGTCGACGCGGCCGACCCCTGCGAGCCGGAGCCGCAGGTTCCCGGCCGGGAACGCCGCAAAAGCATCAACTCCCTGAAGGATATTTTCGACGACATTTATCGTCTGGCCGTCTCCGCCGCCGTGGACGACGCCCCGGCCATGGTGCCAATCGACCCGTATCACCTTATGGATCGGGTCTACCACCAGGCCCTGCCCGCCATGGGGGCGAAAAACATCGACCTGACCCTGGATGTCGAGCCGGGCATCAACACCAAGGTCAGTGGTTCGGACGCGCTGCTGCGCCATACCCTGCTGCGCTGCCTGTTCATGATCACCGCCCCGGTTTCCGGCGGCAGCGCCATTTTGGGCCTTTCGCGCGATCTGTACACCGATCCGCAGCCCGGCACCCTGCGGCTGGTATTCTCCGCCTCCTGGGTGCCGAACATGGACCCGCCGGAAGATCCCTTCAACGCCGCCGAGTGCCTTGAGCCGAACCCCCTGGCGGACAAAGCCATGACCGCCCCGGCCATGAGCCCCCTGGAATTGAAGGACGAGGCCGCCGTTATCGAGTATTTGGTGAACCGCATGAACGGCAGGCCGCTTGGCTCCGCCGTGACCCACAACGCCCGGGCCGTGCAGTTTGTGGTTCAGCTCGACGCCGGGGAACTGATCGCCCGAACCGGCGAATCCGCGCCCGCAAGCGGCGATTCTCTTTCTATCGTCGACTTCGCCGCCGACGGGCCGCCCTCCTTGGGCGACGACGTGCCGGGCATCACGCCCAATCTCCTGCTCAGCGAGCAAATCGCCGACGATGTCCCCTCGGAGGACACCGCCCCCGGCCTGGACATTCTTCTGGTCGACGACAGCCCCAACACCCGGATGCTCTTCTCCCTGTACTTGAAAAACACCCGTCACCGGATCACCGAGGCCTACAACGGCCGGGAGGGCGTCGAAGCCTTCGGAAGCAGGAACTTCGACGTCATCTTCATGGATCTGGAAATGCCGCTTATGGACGGCTATCAGGCCACCCGGATCATCCGGGCCATGGAGGCGGACGCGGGTAAAAAACCGACCCCCGTCGTGGCCGTCACCGGATATACCCTGCCCGAGGCCCGGCACGAGTGCATGGCCGCCGGCTGCTCGGAATTCCTGGCCAAGCCGTTCAGTAAAAACGCCCTGCTTTCCATGTTGGAAGCGATCGAACAGACGCTGCGAAAAGGATCCTGATGCCCCTGCGCGACAAACTCGGCCTGAACGGGCCGGCATTGTATCTGATGGACGGCTCGGCCTTCGTGTTCCGGGGCTTCTACGCCTTTCGGGACATGAGCCGCTCCGACGGTTTTCCCACCAACGCCCTGTATATCACCGCCCGGCTGCTGCTCAAGCTGATCCGCGAAGAGCGGCCCTCGCACTTCGCCTTTGTGCTGGACGGCAAGGGCCCCAACTTCCGGCACGGGCTCTTCCCCGCTTACAAGGCTCAGCGCGGGGCCACGCCGGAAGATCTGGTCCGTCAGATCGAGCCGATCACCCGGCTGATCCACCTGCTCGGCCTGCCCATGCTGGTCTCGAACCAGGTGGAGGCCGACGACTGCATCGCCTCGCTGGCCCAAGGCTTTCGCGACAAATTTCACGTCGTGATTGTCGGCGCGGACAAAGATCTGCGCCAGTGCCTGCACCCCAACGTCGTACTCTGGGATCCGGCTTCCAAGGACGAGCGCCTGACCCGTCTGGCCGACTTCGAGGCGGAAAACGGCTTCGCCCCGTCCTCCTGGCCGGATTACCAGGCCCTGGTCGGTGATTCTTCCGACAACATTCCCGGTATTCCTAAAATCGGCCCAAAAACGGCCCTGGAGTTGATTCGGGAGTTCCCGACCCTGGAGGATCTGTTCGACCGCCTGCCGGCCGTGCCGCCGAAGATCCGCCCGAAACTGGAAGGTAGGCGCGAAGAAGCCCTGCTCTATCGCAAGCTGACCACCCTCTCCCTGGACGCCTGCCCGGCGGAGGCCTCCGCCCTTCAGGCCGGCGTTCCGGATTTTGCGGCCCTGGCGGCATTTCTGGATGAATTCGAGCTGAAATCCCTGCGCCGGGAAGTGGAATCCATGGAACGCGCCGGAGCCTTCGCGCCGAAAAAAGCCACGGAGGCCGCGCCCAAGCCGGCCAAAATGAAACCGTCCGGCGGCTCCGTCGAACCGGCGCCCGCTCCCGGCAACGTCTCGGAAACCGCCCCCTCCCAGCCCCAGGCCGGAGTCCAGGGCAGCCTGTTCAACCTCAAGCCGGAAAGCATCACGTTCGAAGTCGCGCCCGATGTGGCGGCTCTCCCCAGGTTGGGTCCGGCCCTGGCCGTGTTCGACCGGCCCGAGGGGCTTCTGCTCGCCTCCAACGATTGGGAACGCCTGTACACCGGCGGGGCGGACAATCTGGCCGCCCTGTGGGAGCAAAGCGCTCCTGTGCTGGTGACGGCGGATCTTAAAAACCTGGCCAAGAAACATCCGGCATTCTGGGCTTATCCCCCGGAGCGCCGTTTTGATCTTTCCCTGGCCGCCTGGTTGGTCAACCCGGAAGAGCGCAGCTACGCCTGGCCGCACCCGGCTTACCGACGGGCCGATCAGCTCGCCGGCATCTTCGCCCCGGAAGAGCACCCCGGCCTGACCGCCCTTTCCTTGTATGAATTTCTGCGCGATCAGCTTTCCGGGGCGCACCTCAACGAGGTTTACGCCGGGGTGGAGATGCCCTTGGTGCCCGTGCTGGCCCGCATGGAGGAGCGAGGTATCGGTATCGACCGCAAAGCCTTCGCGAACTTCCTCGAGGAGGCGCAAACCGGCCTGGACGCCCTGACCACGGAAATCCACACCCTGGCGGGCCGGCCTTTCAATATCCGCTCGGCCCAGCAACTCGGCGATATCCTGTTCAACGTCCTGGGGCTGCCGGGAGCCGGCAAGACCAAGGGCGGCGCGGCTTCCACCTCGCAGGAAGCCCTGGAGAAGCTCGAGGGCGAGCACCCCGTCGTGGCTAAACTGCTGGAATACCGCAAGCTGGAAAAACTGCGTTCAACCTACCTGGAACCCATGCCCCGGCTGGTGGACGCGAACGACCGCCTACACACCACCTTCAACCAGACCGGCACGGCCACGGGCAGACTCTCTTCCAGCAACCCCAACCTGCAGAACATTCCCATTCGCGGCCTCCTGGGCGCTCGGATGCGACGCTGCTTCACGGCCGCGCCGGGCAAGGTGCTGGTCTGCGCCGACTACTCCCAGATCGAACTGCGGGTGCTGGCGCATCTTTCCCAGGAACCGGCCCTGCTGGAGGCCTTCCACAAAGGCGAGGACATTCACCGCCGCACGGCCGGCCTGCTCTATGACGTGACTCAGGAGGCCGTGACCCCGGAACAGCGCCGCAACGCCAAGACCGTAAACTTCGGCCTGATCTACGGCATGGGCGCGCAGAAACTTGCCAAAGACCTGGGCATTCCCCAAAGCGAGGCCAAGGGGTTCATCAGCCGCTACTTCGAACGGCTGCCGCACTTGAAGGAGTTTTACGCGGCCGTTGAGAAGGAGGCCGAGGAACACGGCTTTGTCGCCACCATGACCGGCCGGCGTCGGCCCATCCCGGACATCCGCTCGCAGAACAACCAGTTGCGTTCCCAGGCCCGCCGGCAGGCTGTGAACACCCGTATCCAGGGCAGCGCGGCCGACATCATCAAGCTGGCCATGCCCGCCGTGGAAAACGACGCCGAGTTGCGCCGCCTGGGCGCGGTGCTGCTCCTGCAAATCCACGACGAACTTCTGCTGGAATGCCCGCCGGAAACCGCTCAGGAAGCCGGGGAACGCCTGGCCGCGATCATGTCCGGGGTCAAGCCCGGCGGCACGGCGCTGAGCGTGCCTCTGCCCGCCGACTGGGGCGTGGGTGTGACCTGGGCCGACGCCCACTAGACGGAGCCGTCACGAGGCGGGGATTTTACCCTCCGCCCGGCAACCATAGTTACGATACTGGTCCCGGCAGGGAAACCGCCGCGCGAAGGGAACGGAAGGCGAATGCTTTCCGTTCCCGCTTTTATTGCCCGGATCGCAGGCTGTGCAGGATCATCCCCAGGCAGACCAGGACGATGCCCGCCAGCGACACGGCCGACGGCAACGGGGCGTGCAGCAGGAGGATTTCCCCCAGCAAGGCGAAGATCACCTCGCCGGACTGGGTGGCTTCGACGGCGGCCAGGCGTTCCGGGTTGCGGCGCACCAGGTTGGTGGCCGCGAAGAACAACAGCGTGGCGACAACCCCGGAGAACAGGGCCACCAGGGCGGATTGCCCGACCTGTCCGCTCCCGGGCAGCCCCTGCGCCGCCAAGCCCCACAGGGCCACAAGAATCCAGAACGGCAGCGAGGCCAGGGTCATGTTGAAGACGCGCTGGAAGGTATCCACCTCGTCGCCACAGATCCGCATCATTTTGCGGTTTCCAAGGGGGTACATGAAGGCGGCCAGGGTGATGGGCGCAACGCACAGCAGCACAGCCGGAACCAGCGCGAACGGATGCGCCGACATGCCGGCCGCGTGTTCCCACTGCATCAGGCCGACTCCGAGCAGAATCAGCAGGGACCAGCGCATACCGGAAAATGGAATCCGGGCCTTCGGCACTCCCCGTTGCTGTAAAAACGGCACCAACAACGGCCCGCAAATGATGGTGATCTGCCATGTTCCGGCCACCAGCCACCCTTCCCCATAGGCGGCCGCGAAACTCAAGGGCGCGTAAAACAGCCCGAAGCCGACGCAGCTCCAGATGACATATGCCGAACGGTGCGCCGCGAAATGAAGCAAAGCGGCCCGCAGACGCCTGGGGCCGAGCAGGCAGGCCAACATGGGCAGCATGAAAAAGAAGCGTAACGAGGCGCTCCAGGCCCAGTGGCCGCCCTCCAGATCCATGGCCCGGTTGAGAATGAAGGTACAGGCGAAGAAAAACGAGGCCAGAAGGCCATAGACGACGGCGCGCACGCGGTGCTCCTTTTTCCGGCGGTTTGCCATGCAGGCGGCACATTTGCTCGGACAACAGTTTTTCCTCTTCTTTCCCGGAAAGGTCAAGGTAGCCCGCGCTCTCCGCCAGGGTGGACGCATCTTAAATCTTGGGTTCTTCTGAAGTGGTCCTGCCGCGCCACGACCACCTCATAAAATGCCATCCCCTCCGGGCCACAAAAACCCGAAGGGGATTTTCACCGGCCGGGAAAACGCGCCGGATAAACGACTCAGCTTTTCAGAATGGCCTTGGCCACGTCGTCGAATGCTTCGGTGATGAAAGGAATGCCGGTCTCCCGTTCCGTTTCCCGGTTGCAGGCGGCGATATCCTCACGACAAATATCCTCCAGCCGGAACTTGCGGGCTCCGGCCATGAACTGTTGCAGGCCGGCCCCGAGCTTGTCCAGCATGGTCCACATGGCCACGGCGCCGAAGGGCAGATCCTTCATGGCGTCCTTGCCCACTTTCTGCTCCACGGCGTGCCACCCGGCAAAGATGGTTTCCGGCGTGAGGCCGATGTCCGACACCGTCTTGGGGAGTTGTTCCCAGTTGCCGAAGACCGCCGCCCTCCGCTCGGGCCGGAGCACGCCCTCGATGTTCGCGCCGAGAAAACCGGGGATCATCATGGCCCGGCCCATGCAGATGATCTTGGTGTACGGCGCGCCCAGGGCCAGGCCCTTGAAAATCGCGCCCGGCGAGGCGAACCCGCCGGCAAAAGCCATGTCGGCCGGCTTCAGGCCGCGCCCTTCCAGAACCTTCGCGTATTCATGGGCTTTGGAATGCAGCAGCAGAGCCGGAACGCCCCAATTTTCCATCATGTCCCAGGGGCTCATGCCCGTGCCGCCGCCGGCGCCGTCCACGTTCAACAGGTCGAGTTCCGCCTCGGCGGCCAGGCGCAGGGCAAGGGCAAGGCCGACCATCCCGTAGGCTCCGGTTTTCAGGGTCAGCCGGGATACGCCTAAGGCCCGCAATTCGGCCACGGTCCGCAGAAAGTCCTCGCAGACCTCGTTGTAGTGGTTCAGGTTGGTATAGCCGAGCCGGCTGTGCCGGGCGAAGTGCCGCAGCACGCCGGCGCTTTTCGCCTCAAGGGATTCCGCGCTCGTGGGCGACGGATCGACCAGGTAGCCGCGCTTTTCCAGAAACGTGGCGTAGTCGATATCCTTGACGGAAATTTCGCCGCCGATGTCTTTCGCGCCCTGCCCCCACTTCAGCTCGATGACCACATCGTCGCCGTAGGTATCCAGAACGTACTGGGCCACACCGTTACGGGCGTCTTCCACATTCATCTGGACGAAGATGGCCCCGTAGCCGTCCCGCTGCTGAGAACGGTAGGCGGTGATCCGGCGATCCAGTTCCGGGGCCTTGACCACCCGGCCGTTCTTGAACTCGGCCTTGGGGTCGATGCCGACCACGTTTTCGCCCACGACCATGGGGATACCGCACAGGCCGCAACCGGAAGCGAAGGAATCCCAGTACCGCGCGGCAACGGCCGTGGAGCCGAGCGCTCCGGTCACGAACGGGTAGCGGCATGTGATCTTCTTTTTCGCGCCGATTTCCGTTTCCAGGTTCACGTCGGTAAAGAGCACGTCGCCCTTGGCCGCTCCGGCCGGGGCGCCGTGCGCGCCGTAACAGTACCCCTGAACACGCAGGGCGCCGTACCCCACGCCTGTGGGGGGATCCGTCTCCGCTCCGGCGGTGATGCCGCCGAAATCGCGCGGGTACAATGTTTCCCGCCCTTTCAGACAGGAAAGCCATGTCTCGCATTTGCCGGCGCAGTCCGCCCGGCACAGGGTACACAATCCGGATTCGGCCGGGGTGCCCCGGTTGGTCGTAGCCAGGACGTCATTTGATTTGAGTCGTTGCATGTGGTTGCTCCTTGGCGGGATATTTTCCTGTTTCGTACATGAGGAAAAAATACCCCGCAATA
This sequence comes from Desulfovibrio sp., assembly GCA_031548905.1. Lineage (GTDB taxonomy): Bacteria > Desulfobacterota > Desulfovibrionia > Desulfovibrionales > Desulfovibrionaceae > Frigididesulfovibrio. Next base: position 9,998 of record JAVBQP010000065.1, read on the forward strand.
GGCGTAACATTCTGAATTATCAAATTAAACATGCTAAAAATACATGCAAAAAATACTTTGCCGACACCCATGTCGGAAATTTTTTTCAAAAAATCATATTTTCTTTTCCACAGCCGGCGGAGCCCGAAAGGGCTTCCCTTTCCCTCGCGCCGGGCGTATGAAGCGTATGAAACAAAGGTGCGCCGGGCGAGCGACATGGAACGACACGAACGTCTCTGGAACAGAAACTTCATCCTGATTTGCGCAGGGCAACTGTTGATGGTCCTGGCCTTCTACGCGGCCATGTCCACCTTCACCATGTTTCTGGAGGAACGACTGAGCCTTTCGGGCGGCCTGCTCGGGGCGCTGGCCTCCTGCTCCATCGTTTCGGCCATTTTCGCCCGTCCCCTGGCCGGCTACTGGCTGGACACCTTCGGCCGGCGGGCGGTCTACATTCCGGCCTTTTTCGCCTTCGGCGCCCTGTTCTTCTTCTACCCCCTGCTCACCGGCATAGCGGCCGTGGCTTGCATCCGGCTGCTCCACGGCGTCGCCTGGGGCACGGCCATCGGCGCGGCCGGCACCACGGCCGTGGATCTCATCCCCCCCTCCCGCCGGGGTGAAGGCATCGGCTGGTACGGCCTGTCCATGGTTCTGGCCATGGCCGTGGGTCCGGGCCTTGGCCTGTTTGTGGAGCAGACCTGGAACTTCGATGTGCTGTTCCTCTCCTGCGGGGCCCTGATTTTACTGGGCTGGATCACGGTGCTGCAACTGCGTTTTCCCCGCATCGAACTGAAGCGCAAGCCCTTTTCGCCACGCGAAACCATCGAAAAAAACGCCGGGCCGCCGGCCGTAACGATTTTTTTCGTGACCCTCTCCTACGGCTGCCTGATGAACTACGCGGCCCTTTACGCCAAGAACGAGCTGCATACCTCCCCCACCCTGTTCTTCACTTTTTTCGCCGTGGGCACGGCGGCCTCGCGCCTGTTCGGGGGCAAAACTTACGACAGCCGGGGCCCCAAGGGAGTGCTCCGCATCTCCTTTATCCTGCTCACCGCCGGACTGGTTCTTCTGGCGGCGACCAAAGATCCGTTTCTTTTTTTCCTTGCCGCCCTGCTGCAGGGCGTGGGGGATGGACTGTGCTTTCCCGTGTTGCTGGCCATGATCAACGATATGGTGCCCCCGCACCGGCGAGGCGCGGCCAACGGAACCCTGATGACCATGGTCGAGGCGGGAATCTTCTGCGGGGTGCTGATTACCGGCGGGCTCTACGAGCCTCTGGGCTGGCCCTTTGTGTTCGCCCTTATGGCCGTGTTCATGGTGATCGCGGCCCTGATCTTCCACTTCTGGACTTTCCCGCATTACGTCAAGGTACGGGCGGCATTGCGCGAGCGGACGGAATAAAAAGGCACCCTCAAAACGTGAAGCGACGCGGTTCCCCGTAGAGGAGAACCGCGTCGCTTCACGTTTCGTGGGAGTTTTTTGCTACTCCCCGTCCTCACCGGCCACATACAACCGCTGCCGCAGCCCCTGGATGCGGTCGCGCAACTCGGCGGCACGCTCGAACTCCAGTTCGCGGGCGGCGTCGCGCATGTCGCGCTCCAGACGCTGGATAAGCCGGGCCAGTTCGCGGGGCGAGGTGTAGGAAGCCGTGTCTTCCGGCTCGGCCGCCGCCTGGCCGCGCCCCCGCCCGCGTTTGGGCGGAGCCGGGGCCGAGAACAGGGAATCGAAGGCCGTGTCCACGTCCTTGGCGATGGTTTGGGGAGAAATCCCGTGCAGGGTGTTGAAATCTTCCTGTTTCAGGCGCCGGCGGGAGGTCTCGTCCAGGGCCTTGCGCATTGAGGGCGTCACGGCGTCGGCATACAGCAACACCCGGCCTTCCGCGTTGCGGGCCGCCCGGCCGAAGGTCTGGATCAACGAGCCCGCGGAACGCAGAAAACCTTCCCGGTCCGCGTCCAGAATGGCCACCAGCGAGACCTCGGGAATATCCAGGCCCTCGCGGAGCAGGTTGATGCCCACCAGTACGTCGAACTCGCCCTTGCGCAGGGAGTGGATGATGCTCATGCGCTCCAGGGTATCGATGTCCGAATGCAGGTACTTGGCCCGCAGGCCCATTGAATTCATGTATTCCGTGAGATCCTCGGCCATCCGCTTGGTCAGGGTGGTGACCAGAACGCGTTGGTTCTTCTTGGCCCGGTCGCGGCACTCGCCCAGAAGATCCTCCATCTGCCCCTTGGTCGGGCGGATCTCCACCTCCGGGTCCAGCAGACCGGTGGGCCGGATAATCTGCTCGGCCACGATGCCCTGCGCCCGCTCCAACTCCCAGGGGCCGGGCGTGGCCGAGACGTACACGGTCTGGCCGATGCGTTCCAGAAACTCCTCAAAGCTCAGGGGGCGGTTGTCCAGAGCCGAGGGCAATCGGAAGCCGTAGCGCACCAGGGTTCCCTTGCGGGAGCGGTCGCCCTTGAACATGCCGCCCACCTGGGGAATGGTGATGTGGGACTCATCCACAAAGAGCAGGAAATCCGGCGGGAAGTAGTCCAGCAGCGTGGCGGGAGCGGAGCCGGCCGAGCGTCCGTCCAGGTGCCGGGAATAGTTTTCGATACCCGTGCAGTAGCCCATTTCCTCCATCATCTCGAGATCGAGCATGGTGCGCTGCTCCAGGCGCTGGGCCTCCACAAGCATGTTCTCGGCCTTGAGCCGGGCCAGGTTTTCCTGCAGCTCCACGCGGATATCGCCGGCGGCCCTGTTCAGGTTGTCCCGGTCGGAAACGTAGTGGCTGGCCGGATAAATGACGGTTTTGGAAATCCGGGCCAGGGTCTCGCCGGTGAGCGGATCCACCTCGCTCATGCGTTCCAGCTCGTCGCCGAAAAACTCCAGGCGCAGAGCCCGCTCGTGCTGGTAGGACGGAATGATCTCCAGCACGTCGCCGCGCACTCGAAAAGTGGCCCGGTGGAAATCCACGTCGTTGCGGCTGTATTGCACATCCACCAGGCGGGTGATCAGGGAGTCCATGGAAAGACGCTGCCCGACCTCCACGGGGATGATCAGGCGGGCGTAATACTCCGGTGAACCCAGACCGTAAATGCAGGAAACAGAAGCCACGATGATCACGTCGCGGCGCGTCAGCAAGGCATGGGTGGCGGCGTGGCGCAACTTGTCGATATTGTCGTTGATGGAGGAATCTTTCTCGATATAGGTATCGGAAGAGGGAACGTACGCTTCCGGCTGGTAGTAGTCGTAATAGCTGACGAAATACTCCACCGCGTTCTTTGGGAACAAGGCGCGGAACTCGTTGTACAACTGCGCGGCCAAGGTTTTGTTCGGGGCCAGGATCAGGGCCGGGCGGCCCACGGCCGCGATGGTTTTGGCCACGGTGAAGGTCTTGCCCGAGCCGGTGACCCCGAGCAGCACCTGATCGCGCACGCCGCTGTTCAGGTTGTCCACGAGGGCGGCAATGGCTTCGGGCTGGTCCCCCTGGGGGGTGTAGGCCGTTTCCATCTGAAACCCGGCGTTGGGAAGCGCGGAGGCGGAAGGAGTCATGGTTGTTCCGGGGGTTCAAGGGCTTGAGCCAAAAGCTCGAGAAAAACGGCGCGGGGCACGAGTTCGGCTCCGAAGCGCAGCAGATTGTCGGTGGCCTGCTGGCAGTCGATCAGCGCCACGCCGCGCTCTTTCAGGGTTTCGACCATAAAAGCCAGGGCGGCCTTGGAGGCGTCGGGCACGCGATAGAACATGGATTCACCGAAAAAGGCCCGGCCGAGCGCCACGCCGTACAAGCCCCCCACAAGCTCTCCATTGTGCCACGCCTCAAAAGAATGGGCAAGGCCGAGGCGGTGCAGCTTCAGGTAGGCCCGGCGCATTTCCGGTGTCAGCCAGGTGCCTTCCGCCTCTCGGCGGCCGCCGGCGCACCCGTCCAGAACCTCGGCGAAGGCCTGATCCATACCGCACTGGAAAATACCCCGCCGTAAGGTCCGCGCGAGTGTGCGCGGCAGGTGAAATCGCTCGGGGAACAGCACGCAGCGCGGATCCGGCGACCACCAGAGAATCGGGGAACCGTGCGAGTACCAGGGAAAAATTCCCCGGGCATAGGCCGTGATCAGCCGGCGGGGGGAAAGATCGCCCCCCACCGCCAACAGGCCGTCGGGTTCGGCCTCCGCCGGATCGGGAAATCCATGATGGGCACGTGACAACTGATATACGGGCATGAAAAAACCTTTTTCGCCGCAATCGCGACACCCCTTACATAACGCCGCCCAACGGACCCCGCAAGGGTTTGCCGGCTCTTGACCTGAGGGGCGCTCCCGGCTAGAACTTTCCAGTGCGCGCGATGCCGGGGGAAATGCTTTCCGGCGATCTCGCCCCGTAAGGTACCGTGGGGAGGGAACACAGTATGCGATTTCTTGTGGTGGATGACGATTTCGAAACCCGGCGTCTGGTGCAGCGCCTGCTGCGCCCCTATGGCGAAGTGGACGTCGCCATGGACGGAGAAGAAGGCGTGGAGGCTTTTGCCGGAGCCTTAAAGGACGGTGAACCCTACGATCTGATCACCATGGATATCTTGATGCCCAATATCGACGGGCAGCAAGCATTGCGTGAAATCCGTTCCATTGAGAAAGAGCGCGGCATCCTGCCTGAAAAACAGGTCCGGATCATCATGATTTCCGGCCTGGATGACAACGAAGAACTGCACGACGCCTTTTTCCTCGGCGACGCGGCGGGATATATCGTCAAGCCCATCAATCACACCGTGCTGCTGCAGGAGATTGCCAAGCTCGGCATCCCCTTGTCCGAGGCGGCGCCCAGTTAATTTTTGCGCACCTTCACCTTTATTTTCAGGAGACGCACGCATGTCTGTAAGAGCCGACCTTTCCTACGCCCCAACCCATGAATGGCTTCGCATCGAAGGCGATGAGGGCGTTGTGGGCATCACCCACTTCGCTCAGAAGCAACTGGGCGACATCACGTGTGTGGATCTGCCCAAAGTGGGGCAAAAGCTGAGCCAGGGCCAGGAAATGGGCGCGGTGGAATCGGTCAAGGCAGCTTCCGACATTTACAGCCCCGCCGCCGGGGAAGTTATTGCCGTGAACGACGCCTTGGCGAACTCCCCCGAAATCATCAACCAATCCCCGTATGAGAACGGCTGGATGATCCGCCTCAAGCTTTCGGGCAAGCCTGAAGGCCTGTTGGACAAAGCCGGCTACGAAGCCGTGGCGGCCGCGGAAGCGCACTAACCCACAATCTCACGCGAGTTTTTTATCTGTTTCGCGTGCCCCGGTCGAGAGGCATTTCACTATGGCGAAATCAATATGCCTTTTTAATCATAAGGGCGGTGTCAGTAAAACGACAACCGCGTTCAACCTTGGATGGAGTCTTGCGCGCACGGGCCGAAGTGTCCTGCTGGTGGATCTTGATTCCCAGTGCAATCTTACCGGCCTTGTTCTCGGCTATAAAGCCGTTGACGACGATCAAATGGAAACATTTTATGAAAGTCGCGGCAATCTGACGATGAAGCCGATTGTCGAGACTCTGATTGATGGTATGCCACCGGCGGAATTCCTGAGGGGGGACAAAGGGCAATTACTGGATACCGGGCACCCAAAGCTCAAATTGCTTGCCGGGCACTTAAACGTGGCGGATCTGGACTCGCAAATCAGCGTATCATTGAAAATTGCTTCCGGCATACCGGCAACAAGGAACATTCCCGGGAATTTACCTCTCATATTGCAGGAAATTTCCAAAAAAGAAAACGTTGATTACGTTATCTATGATTTGAGCCCAAACGTCGGCGGCTTGAATGAAGTGATTCTGATGTCGAGCAATTATTTTATAGTTCCGACATCTCCAGATTATTTTTGCCTTCAAGCCATTGGCTCACTAGAAAAAAATATTACAAAATGGCATAGAGAAATAACACGATTCAAAGAAGATAATAGATTTGACAACCATTCTTTTCCAATCCAAAATCAACCGCAATTCATTGGTGCTATTCAACAAAGATATAGGCCACGCAATGAAAAGCCTTCAAAGTCGTTTCAAAAGTGGATTGACACGATCCGTAATGCAATCAACATAAAGCTTGTTCCTTCCTTGATGAATATTCAATGCATCATCGAAAAAAATAAAATTGAGGACGTGCTGCGTGGAACTGATTTAACACCATACGATCTCGCACATGTTCCCGACTTTAATTCTTTGATTGCAATAAGCCAACAACACTCAAAACCAATTTTCGCGCTTACGGACGATGATATACGAACGACAGGTAACGTATTTGGTCATGCCGAACAGACGATGATTGACAGTAGGAACAACTTTGACGACATTTTCAGCACATTGGCCGAACGCGTTATAAAACTCACGACATAAAATCATCCGGCAAAGGCCGGGTTCCTTTTTTACCCCGGAGAGTTTCATGCCTTTTATTCCTCACTCGCCGGAAGACACCGCCGCCATGCTTGAGCGCATCGGTGTCTCCGGCATTGACGAGTTGTTCCCCGACATCAAACCGGACATGCGCCCCAAGAGCTTCAATCTGCCCGACGGGTTGAGCGAGCATGAAACCGTGGAACTTATGGAAAAAATGGCCGCCGCCAACCCGGCCGCGAGTTGTGTTTCTTTCCTGGGCGGCGGGGTCTACGACCATGCCGTATCCAAAGCCGTGGACGCCTTGACCTCGCGCGGCGAGTTTTACACCGCCTATACCCCCTATCAACCCGAAGCGGCCCAGGGCACCCTGCAGGCCATTTTTGAATACCAGAGCGCCATGTGCCGGCTCATGGACATGGACGTGGCCAACGCCTCGGTCTACGACGGCGGCACGGCCCTGTTCGAAGCCGCCATGATGAGCCTGCGCGCCACCAAGCGCCGGGTCATTCTGGTGGACGAGGCGATCAATCCCCTGTACCGGAAGATGCTCGACACCCTGACGGCCAACGTGGACGCCGAGATTCGCATCATTCCCCATGCCGGGGGCGCCTCCGACGTCAAAGCCTTGATCGCGGCCGCGAACGACGATGTCGCCGCGCTGCTGGTCCAGAACCCGACTTTCTTCGGCACCGCGCATGACTACACCGAAGCCTTCGCGGCCGTGAAGGCCAAAGGCGGCATCGGGATTATCTCGGTCGCCCCGGTTATGGCTTCCGTCCTGAAAAGCCCCGGCGAAATGGGCGCGGACGTGGCCGTGGCCGACGGCCAGACCTTGGGCATGGCCCCGTCTTTCGGCGGCCCGTACCTGGGGATCATGACCTGCACCAAAGACATGGTCCGCCAGATTCCCGGCCGGATCGTGGGCCGGACCTCGGATCTCGACGGCAAAACCGGGTACGTGCTCACCCTGCAGGCCCGCGAGCAGCATATCCGCCGGGCCAAGGCCACCTCGAACATCTGCTCCAACCAGGCCTTGTGCGCCCTGCGCAGCCTGATCCACGTCTGCCTGCTCGGGCCCGAAGGCCTGACCCGCACAGCCGAGCTCTCCATGCAGCGCGCCCGCGAGGCGGCCGCCGCCCTGACCGCCCTGCCCGGCGTAACCCTGCTGAACGACGCCCCCTACGGGCAAGAGTTCGCCGTGGCCCTGCCCAAACCGGCCACAGCCGTGGTCAAGGCCCTGGCGGGCAAGAACATCCTGGCCGGCATCCCGTTGGGCCGCTGGTATAAAGACCTGGACAACGCCATGCTGGTTGCCTGCACGGAAAAAACCACCCCCGACAACATTGCCGCGCTTGCCGCCGCCCTGCGAGGTGCCATATGAAAACCGTCTTCGCCGCCTCCGTTCCCGGCCGCACCGCCGTGCTGCCGCCGAAACCGGCCGGAACCGCCGCCGACATGTTGCCAAAGGGGCTTTTGCGTGCCAAGCGCCCGGCCCTGCCCGAGCTTTCCGAGCTCGATGTGGTGCGCCACTTCACCTTGCTCTCGCAGAAGAACTACTCCGTGGATACCCACTTCTACCCCCTGGGCTCTTGTACCATGAAGTACAACCCCAAGTTCACGGAATACGCCTCGTCCACGCCGGGCTTTTTGAACACCCACCCCATGGCCGCCTGCATCGAGGGCGGCGAGGCCCTGACCCAGGGCTGCCTGGAGGCCGTCTGGACGACCGAGCAGGTGCTGCAGGAAGTCACGGGCATGAAGGCCTGCACCATGCACCCCATGGCCGGCGCCCAGGGCGAGCTGACGGGCATCCTGCTCATCGCCGCCTATCACCGGGCCAAAGGCAACAAGAAAAGCAAGATCATCTGCCCGGACGCGGCCCACGGCACCAACCCGGCCACGGCCGCCCTGGCCGGCTACGAAGTGGTCAACATCGTCTCCAAGGATGGCATGGTCGACCCGGAAGCCCTGGAGGCCGTTCTGGACGACTCCGTGGCGGGCTTGATGATGACCTGCCCCAACACCTTGGGCCTGTTTGAAAAACATCTGCCGCGCATTGTGGAGAAACTCCGCGCCGTGGACGCCCTGCTCTATTACGACGGCGCCAACTTCAACGCCATCATGGGCCGGATGCGCACCGGCGACGTGGGTTTTGACGTGGTTCACCTGAACCTACACAAAACCATGGGCACCCCGCATGGCGGCGGCGGCCCCGGTTCCGGTCCCGTGGGCGTTTCCGACAAGCTTGTGCCCTTTCTGCCCGGCCCGAGAGTAATCAAGAAAACCGACGGCACCTTCGGCCTGGACAACGACCTGCCCCAGAGCATCGGCAAGGTCACGCCCTATTTCGGCAACTTCACCATTTACATGCGGGCCCTGGCCTACATGCTGCGCCTTGGCGGCAACGGCCTGAAGCGAGCGTCGGATTACGCGGTGCTCAATGCCAACTACATGCTGGCCCGCCTGAGAAACCACCTCGCCATCCCGCACGACCGCATCTGCATGCACGAGTTCGTGGCCTCGGCCGTGCCGCCCGTGGTGGAGAACACCTCGGCTCTGGATATCGCCAAGGCCCTGCTGGACAAAGGGTACCACGCGCCGACCATCTACTTCCCGCTGATCGTCAAGGAATGCTTGATGTTCGAGCCCACGGAAACGGAAAGCAAGGAAACCCTGGACCGGTTCTGCGACGATCTGATCGCCATTGTGGACACGGCCAAAACCAATCCCCAGGCCCTGCGCGACGCCCCTGTGACCTTGCCCGTGCGCCGCCTGGACGAAACCAAGGCCGCCCGGGAAATGATTCTGCGGGAGTAGCATGAATCGCCGCATCCGTGCGGCGTTGCATAGAAACGGAAGATTCGTCTCACTCTTCCGCTGAAGATTGGATCATTTCGTTTGCCGCGATTCCCGGCTTGGGCCGGATGACTCTGGGGGGGCCGCTTGCGCGGTGCAGTACCTGCGTCATCCGAGCAAGGCCGGGAATCGTTTTTTTCCAACCTCAACTCATACAAAAGAGGTAGCGCGTTCATGTTTATGTTGT
>JAVBQP010000015.1:0-46417 GCA_031548905.1 Desulfovibrio sp.
CACCACCGAGCGTATCCTTTACTACACCGGCGTCTCGCACAAGCTGGGCGAAACCCACGAAGGCGAGGCCACCATGGACTGGATGGCCCAGGAGCAGGAGCGCGGCATCACGATCACGTCCGCCGCCACGACCTGCTTCTGGAAAGATCATCGCCTGAACATCATCGACACTCCGGGCCACGTCGACTTCACCATGGAAGTCGAGCGCTCCCTGCGGGTGCTCGACGGCGCCGTGGCCGTGTTCGACGCGGTGGCCGGCGTGGAACCCCAGTCGGAAACCGTCTGGCGCCAAGCCGATCGCTCCCATGTGCCGCGTATCTGCTTCGTCAACAAGATGGACCGGATCGGCGCGAACTACAACCGCTGTGTCGACATGATCCGCGACCGCCTGAAAGCCAAACCCATCTCCCTGCAGATTCCCATCGGCAGCGAAGACAAGTTTGAAGGCGTGGTCGACCTGATCACCGGCCAGGCCACCGTGTTCGACAAGGCCAGCAAGGGCGCCGAGTTCACCATTGTCGACGTGCCCGCGGACCTGAAGGATGAATACGAACTGCGCCGCGCGGAACTGCTTGACGCGGTCGCCGAGGAAGACGAAATCCTGCTGGAAAAGTACCTGGGCGGCGAAGCGCTGACCCCGGACGAAATCCACTCCTGCATTCGCAAGGCCACGATCAACATGAACATCGTGCCGGTTCTGTGCGGTTCGGCGTTTCGCAACATGGGCGTGCAGCCCCTGCTCGACGCCGTGACCGCCTACCTGCCTTCGCCCCTGGACATCGCCCAGATGGAAGGCATGGATCCGGACAACGAAGAAGTGAAGATCCCTTGCCACAGCGACGACAAGGAGCCCCTGGCCGGTCTGGTCTTCAAGCTGTTGTCCGACCCCTACATCGGGCACCTCTCGTTCTTCCGGGTCTATTCCGGGGTGATCGAGTCCGGCGCCACGGTGTTGAACTCCAACACCGGCAAGAAAGAGCGCGTCGGCCGTCTGCTTCAGATGCACGCCAACAAGCGTGAAGAAGTGAAGTGGGCCGGGGCCGGCGATATCGTGGCCCTGGTGGGCCTGAAGCAGGTCTCCACCGGCGACACCATCTGCTCCCCCGACCGCCCGGTGGTGCTTGAGTCTCTGGATATTCCCGAGCCGGTCATTGAAGTCGCCATCGAGCCCAAGACCAAGGCCGACCGCGACGCTCTTTCCGCCGCGCTGGGCAAATTGGCCAAAGAAGACCCCTCGTTCCGCGTTAAGGGCGACGATGAAACCGGCCAGACCCTGATCGCCGGCATGGGCGAACTGCACCTGGAAATCATCGTCGACCGCCTGACCCGCGAGTTCAACGTGAACGCCAACGTGGGCAAGCCCCAGGTTGCGTATCGCGAGACCATCTCCAAGCCCGGCAAGTCCGACATGAAGCACGCCAAGCAGTCGGGCGGCCGGGGCCAGTACGGTCACGTGGTCATCGAGATCGAGCCGAACCCCGAAAAGGGCTACGAGTTCGTCAACAGCATCACCGGCGGCGTTATTCCCAAGGAATACATCGCCCCGGTGGACAAAGGCATTCAGGATGCGCTCAAGAGCGGCGTGGCCGCCGGCTTCCCGGTGGTGGACGTGAAGGTCAACCTGATCTTCGGCTCCTACCACGAAGTGGACTCCTCCGAGCAGGCCTTCTACATCGCCGGATCCATGGCCATCAAAGACGCCATGCACAAGGCGGGCCCGGTGCTGCTTGAGCCGATTATGGACGTGGAAGTCGTCACGCCCGACGATTACGTGGGCGAAGTGATGGGCGACCTGAACAGCCGGCGCGGCCGGGTGCAGAGCATGGAGGCCCGGGTGGGTTCCCAGAGCGTGCGCGCCCAGGTTCCGCTTTCGGAAATGTTTGGCTACGCCACGGACTTGCGTTCCAAGACGCAGGGCCGCGCGAACTTCACCATGCAGTTCCACCACTATGAGCGGGTTCCCGCCCAACTGACCGAAGACATCATCAAAAAGAAGGCCTAACCACAGGTCCACCCATAAGCGCCCCTGTCGCGTTTCAAGCGCTGCAGGGGCGCTTCCTTTTGGGGAAACGGCCGGCAGTGCCGGCCGGCCCCCTGCGCTGCGGATGAATACCCCCGCCGCGGGAGCAATCTCCGGAGCGTCGAGTTTCTTCACAGTTTTCAGCAGGTTCCCGCTGTGAGTGGAGGATTCTTTCCTTGCCAAAAGGGGGCCTGTTATGCGAAATTGCAAAAAACGCGCGATGCCGCATCCTATGACAGACGACCCACACCGAATCAGCACCGCTTTTGCCGGCGGCTTTCGTCGATTCCCCGCGCTCTTGTGGGCGACGATTCTTCTTTTTTGCGCCGTATTGTTTTGGGTCGGGAACGCCCGGGCCGCATCTCCACAGCGCTTTGTTGTGGATTCGCCTCGCCTGGAGTCGGTGGACGGCACGCTGTATGCCGCCTGCTCGGTAAGCGTGAATGACGAGGACGGGCTCCGCGATCTGCTGAAAGACGGAGCTGTGCTGGAGTTGCGCATCTCGTTCGCCGTGGATCGCAAACGCTCCTGGTGGACGAACGCCGGGATGGCCTCCGGGGTGTTCATTTCCGGTTTGCGCCACGACCCCCTGACCCGTGAATTTATGATGACCATGCCGGGCGACGGGCGGGAATCCCTCTATAAGGACCGCAATTTGAGCCGGCTGCTCCAAACGACCTGGGGTAAAATACGGTTTCCTGTGGCTCCCGAGCGCGTCTTTCAAGAGCATGACGCCCCACAGGAGTATCTGGTGGCTTTCACTTTTGAACTGCGGCATACGGAGCTGCCACCCTGGCTGGAGAAAAGCCCCGGATTCTGGAGTGCCGACGTCGTCCCGCAAGAGCGGCGGGAGATGGGGTTCAGCCGGTAAGCCTTCCCACCTGGGGCAGCGGTATTCCGGTACGTTGGCTTCAGGGGCTATTCAAAGTGACTTTGCTTCCATGACGGCTTTGGAGAGTTCTCATGCCGAGCGCCGACCCTTCAGGCACCCCTCCCGCATCCGAACACCTCAGTCCGGCGGAGCAGCGCCGGCTTGAACGCCGGCGCCGGCGCCGGGAAATGCTTATCGCGACCGTGGCGTTTGTCGTGGTCCTGGCCCTGACTTCTCTGCAACTCGACCGTTTCCGCGAAGACCGCCTTTTCGTGGTCATCCTCAACGTCAACTTTGTGTTGTTGTTGGGGATTTTGTTGCTGGTCCTGCGCAATGGCTTCAAGCTGCTTACCGAGCGCCGGCGCAAGGTGCTCGGTTCACGCCTGCGCACCCGTCTGGTCGCGGCGTTCGTAACATTTTCCCTCCTGCCCTGCGTGTTGATGTTCCTGGTCACGACCAAGTTCGTGCAGGTATCCATGGACTTTTGGTTCAAAGAGCAGGTTGAAAACAGCATGGACGCCGCCCTGGACCTGGGCCACGCCTTTTATGAAAAAACCGGGTTACGCCTGCTGGCCTCGCTGGAGCGCCGGCACCAGGAGTTCGTGAGCTTGCGGATATCCCCGGATTCATCCCAGGCCGCCAAAAGCCTGGAGCAGGAGCGCACGGCCGGCAACTTCGCTCTGGTGGGAGTATTCACGGCCGACGGCCGGGAACGGAACTGGAGCGCCGCGCTCGACGCGGCCAAGGTCTGGAGCGTGGCCAAGGGCGAGATCGACTGGGACGAGGTGCGCAAGAAAGGCTCGGCGTATGTGCTCACTCCCGGTGGGATCAACGACTATATTTTCGCCGTGATGGCCCTGAACGGGGGCAAGAGCGGCTACCTGGTGGCGGCCGAGGACATGGGGCCCGGCTTTCGATCCAAGTTCGACCGCATCTCCCGAGGCGCGGGGGAATACAAGCAACTACGCACCATCAAGCGCCCGTATCGGCTCATGCTCTACAGCAGCCTGGGGGTGCTGACCGCGCTGATCATTTTTGGGGCGGTGTGGTTCGGCTTCCGCATGGCGCGGGAGATGTCGTCGCCCATGCTGGCCCTGGCGGCCGGCACCGAACGCATTTCCAAGGGCGACCTGAGCGTGCGCCTGACGGACAACGCCGGTGACGAAATGGGCATGTTGATCCGCTCCTTCAACCGCATGGCCGACGACCTGGAGCGCGGCCGGCGGGAACTGGTTGACGCCAACATCCGGTTGGAAGAGAGCAACGTGGAGATCGCCCGGCACGGCAAATACGTGGAAACGGTCCTGAACAACATCGCGGCCGGCGTCGTTTCCTTTGATCAGGACGGGTTCATCGCCACGGTGAATCACGCGGCCTGCGATATTCTTGGCATTTCCCCCCAGGATCTGACCGGCAAACGGATCGAGGAACTGTTCCCGCAGCATATGGATACGGTCGCGGCGGTGCGCAGGCGGTTCGCGCTCCGGCCGGAGAGCCGCTCGCAGCACAGCGTCACCCTGCCCATCGGGGGGGAGGAGCGCAGGCTCCTGGTGAACATGGTGGGTTTTTCCACCGATGGCGTCTACCGCGGCGCCGTGGCCGTGTTTGAAGATATCACCGAGCTGGAGCGTATGCAGCGCATGGCCGCCTGGCGTGAGGTGGCCCGGCGTATCGCCCACGAGATCAAGAACCCGCTCACGCCGATCAAGCTCTCGGCCCAGCGCCTGGCCCGCAAATTCGGCGCCCGGGTGGACGACCCGGCTTTCGCCGAGAGTACCGAGCTTATCGTGCGCCAGGTCGAGCACTTGCAGGGCATGGTGCAGGAGTTTTCCTCCTTCGCCAAACTGCCCGAGGTCCGGCCGATCCCCGGCAGGCTTGAGCCCCTTCTGGCCGGCGTTGTCGGGCTCTTCCGCAACAGCCATTCCAATATCGCCTGGGCGCTGGAGATCCCCGAGCCGCTTCCGGAATTGCCCCTGGATTCCGAAGCGCTGCACCGGGCCTTCATCAACATATTCACCAATGCGGCGGAAGCGTTGGCTTCCGCCGCCTCGGCCGATCCGCGGGTGCGCGTCACGGCGGTATATATGCCCGTCATGCATCAGGTGCGCGTTGATGTGGCCGACAACGGGCCCGGCTTGACGGAAGAAGAGCGCTCCCGCCTGTTTGAACCTTATTTTTCCCGTAAAAAGGGCGGCACCGGCCTGGGGCTGACCATCGTCCGCTCCATTGCGGGGGACCATCACGGCTACGTTCGGGCCTTCGCCGGGGAGGGCGGGGGAACGGTGATCTCGCTGGAGCTGCCGTTGCTCTGAAAGCCCTTTCGCCCGCTTCTTGACCGCCTGTGGGAAGACCTGTACTCTGTATTAATCAGAGACATTTCAGTACCCCGCCGGAGCGGATATGAGGAACAGGACAGAAGCGGCCAGCAGGAGTTTTTTCCCCGCGGTCGTGCTTTTCGCCATAGTTGCGTTCGCGGGCGTAGGGGTCTTCGCCTATAAGCAGGTGTATTCGCAGCGAACCCTGTTGATTCAGGACATGAACCTGACGATCAGCCGGCAAGTGGCCGAGGCCATGAGCCTGTGGCTGAATGAGCAGAAAGTTCAAGCCGCGACCCTGGCCGTGGATTCTCTTATTGTTGCCTGCGCCAAATCTCCAAACGACGCCGCCCTGCGAGGTGAAGTAGAGCAAAAGCTCGAGCGCGCGCACTCCCTCCAACCCCACCTGACGCTGATTAACCTGATGATTTATCGCTCACCCGACGATCCGCCGGTTACGACGGTCGTCAGGGGGGAGACGAAAGTCGTCGGGAACGGGCGCTCGCTGGTCGACTCCATCAACGGCCGCAGCGTCGGCCTTGGCGGAGAAGAGACATTCAGCTATATCCGCGCCGTGGCCGAAGGCTCGGAAGCGTTTATCAGTGAAGCCAAGCCCAACGCCATCCCCGGTTTGCCGCCGGTATTCATGATCGCCGTGCCCGTTCGGGATGAGACAGGCAAACTTCTGGGCGCCATCGGCTATGGAGTCAGGATCGACTATTTCACCAACCTGTTCGTTGCCGATTTCAACATGGGCGCCGGCGGTCGCATGGAGATCCTCGACGATCGCGGCCTGTTCGTGGGCAGCAGCAACCCCATCAAGCTGCTCAGCAGGGAATTTCAGCCTCAGGGGCAGACCCTGCTCCCCCAACTGAATCCCCGTAAATCGACGGCTTTTCGGCTTGCCCTGCAGGGGACCGAATATGATTTTGCCGCGTCACCCGTGCATATGGACGTGGACATGGCCAACCGTTGGTGGGCGGTGTTTCACCGTTCCGTAGAGGAGTTGAACAGGGAATCCTCCGGCTTTCGCAACTGGCTGATATTTTTCTGTGCCGCCGGGGCGGCGCTGGTCGCGGGAATCGCCTTTGCGGCCTCGCGGGTGACCTCCGAACGCCTAAGCACCTTCATGGGGCGCCGCACGCAGGTGTATGTGGACAGCGCCCCCTATGGCGTGTTGTTGAGCAGTGAGGATGGCCGCATTCTGGACGTGAATCCGGCCGCCTGCCGGTTGTTCGGCTATTCACGCTCGGAAATGCTCGAGTTGCCTCTTCACGCCCTTTTGCCCGGGAGTCCGGCGGGTGGGGAATCCACAGGGGATGTGCCGGAAGGGAACGAGGAACTGCCGGGCAGACGCAAGGACGGGGCGGAACTGGTCGTCTCCTGTGACCGGCGTCCTACGGATGCCGGTGAAACGGTGTACTTTCTCAGGGATGATACCGAAAGAGCCGGGAACCGCGCCACCGTGGCCAGATTGTCCGAAAATCTCGCCGCCTCCTTGCGGAGGTCCGAGGAATTACGCCGCAAGGCGGAAGCCGCCGACAAAGCCAAAAGTGAATTCCTGGCCAATATGAGCCATGAAATCCGCACTCCCCTGAACGCCATCCTCGGGCTGTCGCATCTGATGGGGCAAACCCGCATGGATGAGCGCCAGAGCGACTATATCGGCAAAATCGGCGCCGCCTCGCACACGCTTGTCGGAGTCGTGAACGACGTGTTGGACTTCGCCGGGCTTGAAGCCGGCCGGCTGTCCATCGGAAAGATTCCTTTTGAGCTCCCCTCCCTGCTGGAGGAGCTTCAGAAACGTTTTGCCGCAAGCGCGGCGGAAAAAGGCCTCGGCTTCACGCTTGCCACCGCCGCCGACGTGCCGGAGTTCCTGCTGGGCGATCCGGCCCGCCTGCGCCGGGTGCTGGAGAACGTCCTGAGCAACGCCGTCAAGTTCACGTCCACGGGCGGGGTGACGCTTTCCTGCCGCCGGCTCGGGCCGGCCAAGGGGAACGGCGTACTTTTGGAATTCCGGATTCAGGATACGGGCATCGGCATTGACGACGCGCACAGAAAAACCTTGTTCCAGCCATTCAGTCAGGCGGATGGCTCGGCCGGCCGCCGTTTCGGCGGCATCGGGCTCGGCCTGATCATCTGCCGGCGGGTTCTCACCCTGATGGGGGGGGAAATCTCGCTGGAAAGCGCTCCGGGCAAGGGCACGGTCGTGATCATTTTGTGCCCCTTCGGGGTATCCGACGCCGACTCGGTGCGCGCGAGCGGCCCCACGGACGCCGCCGCCGCCGCGCAGGGCCTGCGCAACCGCACCTTTCTGCTGGCCGAGGACAACCCCGTGAACCGCCAAATTGCAGTGGAATTGCTGCATGACGTCGGGGCCGAGGTGGTTGCGGCCGCCGATGGGAATGAAGCCCTGGCTTGCCTGGCCGAAACCCCCACCCTGTTCGACGCCGTGCTCATGGATCTGCAAATGCCCGGCATGGACGGCTACACGGCCACGGAAGAAATCCGCAGGCAGCCGCGCTTCAAGGATTTGCCGATCATCGCCATGACCGCCCATGCCATGGCCGAGGAGCGCGAACGCTGCTTCGCCGTGGGCATGAACGAGCATATCTCCAAGCCCATTGATGTCGACACGCTGTACATCACCCTGGCGCGGGTGCTGGACTGGAGCGCGGCGCGGCGCGGTTGAGGCGTGATGTGGGTCTGCGCGCGAAAAAGCCGTTGCCTCCCTGGCAACGGCTTTTTCACATGCAATCTCTATGTTGTTTTTTACGGCAGCACCGTGACCTCGCGGGCCTTGTCAAGTTGAATGTACTTCACAGCCAACTGCCGCAGTTGCTCCGGCGTGACCTTCTGGGCGGCTTCCACCAGTTTGCGCTCGGCGTCCAGCGGGCGGCCGAGGATGCTCAGGACGGCCGCTTCCGCGCAGCGCGAGCCAAGGGTCTGGTGCTCGCGGTAATAGTCGCCGAGCATCTTGTTCTTGGCCCCGTTCACCAGGCCGGCCGGCACGGTTTCTTTGTGCAGCTTGTCGATGACCCGGCGGAAACCGTCGCGGGCGGCCTCCAGCTTGTCGGGAGAGGTACCGATGTAGAAGATCATGGCTCCGGTCTTGTCGGCTTTCCAAGGGAAGGCAGTGACCGTGTAGCCCAGTCCTTCCTTGTCGCGCAGATCCGCGAAGAGCAGGCCGCTTTGCCCGGCCAGGACGTTCTGGAGCAGGTCCAACCCGGGCTCGTCCGCATTGCCGTACCCCACGGTGGGGAAAACCAGCATCAGGTGGGCCTGGTTACGCTTGGGCAGGTGCAGGCCGAGGCTCTTTTCCCTGGTCCATTCCGGCGCGGCGGGGCGCTTTTCTTTGTCGTTGCCGAGGCCGGCCGCGAGCACCTTGGCGGCCGCAAGCACCTCGGCTTCATTGAAGTCGCCGGCCACCACCAGGGTGTGGGGCTGAGCCGTTTGCCTGCGCCAGAAGTCGCGGGCTTTGCTCTCGTCAAAAGTCGCCACGACGTTTTTTTCACCTTGGGAGAGATAACCGTACGGGTGCTCGCCAAACAGGAAGGGAAACATTCGCCGGAAGGCCAGGCCGGTGGGAGACTCTTCCCGTTGGGTAATCGAGGCGATTTGGTCTTCGCGCGCCCGGGCGGCTTCCTCTTTGGCCAGGGTCGGCTTGGTGACGGTGTCCTGGAGCAGGCCGAGCATGTCACCGAGGTAGCGCGAGGGCGTGCTGAGGCTTACGCTGAAGCTCTGCCTGCCGGCGGAAGCCGAGATTGAGGCGGCCCGATCCGACTGGAAATCCTCCATTTGGGTGGCGGAACGGCCGGCCGCGCCCTGGGTGAGCAGTGAGGCCGTGAACGCGGCCAGGCCCTGATCCTTGGGCGACAAAAGGCTGTCGCCGCCGGAAAAGATCAGCGTGGCCGCGGCGTAGGGCAGGGTGCGGTCAGGCATGAGTACCACACTCATGCCGCCGACCTGGATGGTCTTGGTCGCGGTATCCGCCTTTTCGGCTGCGGTGGCGGCCGGCGGCGCGGCTTCGGCCCGCATGTTTTCTGCCAGGGTCAGGCCGACAAACTCCGCCGCGCTTTTGGCTTCCTTCGAGTTCCCCGGCATGGGCATGTTCTCGGGCGTGAGCATGGTCACGGTCATGTTCCGGGACTGGAAGGTGCGCTTGATCAGTTCGGTCAGCTTGGCTTGATCCGCGTCGCGGGTCAGCTTCAGGTAGTCGACCTCGGCCTGGGCGCCTTTATCGAAGAAGTAGAACCAGCCGAGCTTGGAGGCGTCGCCGGAAAGGGTTTCCTTGGACCGCAGCAGGTCGTCCTCGATGTTGAATCGGGCCCGCTTGAGTTCCTCGGGCGTGAAGGTCATCTCGGGCAGGGCGGCCATGTCTTTGCTGAAGGCCGTCCAGAAGGCTTCCAGCTTGTCCGCGTCGAGCACGGCCTGGATGTAGAACAGGCCGATGCGCTCAAAGCTGTAGTTGGAGACCGAGATGGAATCCACCAGCCGTTTTTCGTACTTGTACTCACGATAGAAGCGGGAGGTGGCGTCGCCGCCCAGAAGCTGGGCCAGCACATCCAGGGCCGGGGCGTCGGCGTCCTGCCCGCCGGGCACGGGGATGGCTACGGAGAGGTAGACTTTGTTCCAGGGGCCGGGGTAGGCGTCCACGCTGAACCGAGCGCGCTCGGGCACGGCCAGGGGTTCGGCGGGCAGAACGTTGCGGGTGTTCGGCAGATCCCCAAAGACCTTTTCCGCTTCGGCCAGGGCGTCGGCGGGCTTGACCTTGCCGACCACGACCAGGAGCATGGACTGCGGCTGGTAGAATTCCTTGACGTACGCGTGCATACGCTCGGCCGTGATGGACCGGATCGTCTCCTCGCTGCCGATGATCGGCCGCTCGTAGGGCGTTCCGGCCAGGGCCTTCTCCTGAGTCAGGCGGAACAGGCGCTGCTGGGGCGAATCCTCGCCGCGCTTCAGTTCCGCGACGACCACGTCTTTCTCGGGCTCAAGCTCGGCCGGGTCGATCACGGCCCGGAAGGCCTGCTCCTTGAGCACGGTCAGGCCGTCTTTCCAATGCTCCTCGGTCATGTCCGTCAAGTACATGGTGTAATCGAAGCTGGTAGCCGCGTTCAGGTAGCCGCCGCTGCGCTCCACGGTCTCGGCCACGGCGCCTTTGGGGAATTTCTCCGTGCCCTTGAAGACCATGTGCTCGAGCAGGTGGCTCAGGCCGGCGATTTCGGGCGTCTCATAGGCCGAGCCGGCGTGAACGTACAGGCGCAGGGAAACCAGGGGGAAGCGGTCGTCCTCTTTGACCAGCACGGTCAGGCCGTTGGGCAGGCGGGTGACGACCGGGGCTTCGGCCCGGGCGGGGGAGGCGAAGGCGGCGCACATCAGCGCGGCCCCCGCGAGTATGGTGAACGCATGGCGCATGGGAATACTCCTGTGCTGGGGTGGAACATAATTATGCCCCCGGCGTGGCTTTTTTGACAATGAGAAGATGCTGCGGGGCACATTCGAGCCCGGCGGCTTCGGCCAAAGCCGCGCGGCAGAGCACGGGCGGGGAGAGATAACCGGCCGACCAGTCCAGTTCGAGCCGCACGGCGGCTCCGTCCAAGGGGGAGATGTCGGCGAAGAGGGGGCGCAGATTCAGGGAGCGCGCGCCTTTTTTCGTCTCGCGCACAAAGGGCAGGGTCGCGGCCTCGCGCACTTTCTCCCAGGCGGCGAGGAAGCCGGCGCACAGGCTATCCGGCCCGGCGCAGCGCACCTCATAGACGTCCCTGGCCGCGTCGGTGACTTTCGCGTTCATGGGAATGTCTTCCAGGAACGTCACCCGCAGGCCGCCGGGCAGGCCCCTGTTCAGGCCGGCCAGGGCCGTGTCGAGGACCGTTCGCTCGCGCAGGATGATGCTGAACCACTCATCCTCGCTGCCCACACCGACCGAAAGGGCCCGGCCGAACGAGAGCAGGGGCAGGGGGTGGTAGCCCCGGCTGAAGGTCGGGGCCAGGCCGGCCCGACGCAGGGCGCGATCAAAAATATGCTGAATCTCCAACTGGCTCAGGAACACGGCCGGCCCGGTGCGCTCGTAGTGGACGAGCAGGCGCTGGGCCTTGACCGTCAGGTGTTCCGGCGGCGGGGGTGGGAAGCCGGAGGAATTCGTTTCCTCCCGGCGGATGACCACCCGGCCGTACTGATCCAGCTCCACCCGGTGGGAGTCCTGGTCGCGTTGCTGCTTGTTGAGGATGTTCCGGTACGTTTGCGCCGAAGACATGTGCGCCGGGCGCTCCAGCAGGGAGGGGCCGGGCTTGCCGTCGCAGATGCCGCAGGCCGAGCAGGCCCCGTAGCGGCAGTCCTGGGCGGTTTTGCCCTTGAAGGCGTTGGCGCGCTCGCGCAGCAGATAGTCGCGGCTGATCCCGGCGCTCAGGTGATCCCAGGGCAGGGGGGCGTCAATGGAGCGTTCGGCGGTGTAGTGTTCCACCTCAAGTTCTTCTTCGCGCAGGGCTTCCAGCCAGGGGCCGAGGTCAAAGCCCTCCATCCAGCTCGAGAAGACCGCGCCCTTGCGGTAGGCCCGCTCGACCACCGGGGCCAGGCGGCGGTCGCCGCGCGAGAACACGCCTTCCAGCAGGCTCATGTCCGGTTCGTGCCACTTGAGTTTGAGGCGCTTTTCCTGCTTGAAGGCGTTCAGGAGCAAGGTCACGCGCCGGCGGATCTCGTCCAGGGAGATTTGCGGCTCCCATTGGAACGGGGTGTGCGGCTTGGGCACGAAGGGCGACACCGAGGCGGTGATCTGCATACTCTTGATACCCGGCCCGGCGGCGTCGCGGGCCTTGCGGCAGAGATCGACGATACCGAGGAGGTCTTCGTCCGTCTCGGTGGGCAGGCCGAGCATAAAGTAGAGTTTGACCTGCCGCCAGCCGTGCTCAAAGAGCTTCTGCACATGCAGGATCAGATCTTCTTCGGTCACGCCTTTGTTGATCACCCGGCGCAGGCGCTCGGTGCCCGCCTCGGGGGCCAGGGTCGCGCCGGTGCGGCGGATGCCCGCCATACGCTCCATGATCGCGTCGTCAATAGACCCAACCCGCAGCGAAGGCAGGGACACGGAAATCTGTTCGGCCGCGCAACGGTCCACAGTGTTCATGAACAGTTCCTTGAGGGCCGAGAAATCACCGCTGCTCAGGGAGAGAAAGGACACGTCGTCGAACCCGGTGCCGCTGAGGCAGGTTTCCAGCAGGCGCTCCAACTCCGGCACGGAGCGCTCGCGGGCCGGGCGGTAGATGGTCCCGGCCTGGCAGAAACGGCAGCCCCTGGTGCAGCCCCGGCCGATTTCCAGGGCCAGGCGGTTGTGGACCGCGCCGAAAGCCACGGGCCGCCGCACCGGGTAGGGGGCGTTGTTCATGTCCGCGATGATCCGCCGGGTCGGCCGGCTGTGGTGCTCGTGCAGCGGTTGCAGGCCTTCCGGCGTCTCTTGGAAAAATTCGGGCACGTAGATACCGGGAATGCGGCTTGCGGCCAGGAGGATATCCTCGCGGGAGCCCCCGGCCTCGCGGCTTTGTTCCAGCACTTCCAGAAATTCGGGGAAGGACTCCTCGCCCTCGCCCAGGAACATGATGTCCACAAAGGGCGCGATGGGTTCGGCGGCCAGCACGCAGCCGCCGCCGGCCGTGATGATCGGCCAGGGGCGCCCGTCGGCCTGGGGTTCCCGTCGCTCCGCGCTCCGGGCCGGGATGCCCGCGAGATCGAGCATATACAGGATGTTGGTGTAGCAGAGTTCATGCGTGACGCTGAAGCCGAGCACATCAAAGCGATCGAGCGGAGTGTCCGACTCCAGGGAGCAGAGCGGGGCCTTGTGGGCGCGTAAAATTTCCCCGGCTTCCCGGCAGGGGGTGAAGACCCGCTCGGCCCACCAATCGGGGCGCTCGTTGAGCAGGCTGTAAAGAATGGTCTGCCCGAGGTAGGACATGCCCACCTCGTACATGTCCGGAAAGGCCAGGGCCACGCGCAGGGCGACGGCCTCCGGGTCTTTGTGGACGGCCCCTTCCTCGTTGCCGGTATAGCGGCCGGGCTTGGGGAGGAGGGTCAGGAGTTCACGCATTCCGGCTCCGAAAATGGCTCGGGCCGGGGCGGTACGAGACCGCCCGCGGCCGTGGAGGGTGGTTTTCGCCTCTCCGGGGGGAGGCAAAAACGATTTCTCAAAAAGTTATTTGCCCAGCAGCAGGGACTTGGCGGCTTCGGGTTTGGCGCCCTTGAGGTCGAGCCCGCCCAGGCCGCCGGAGGACAGCGTCAGGTTGGAGCAGGCCTCCATGTACTTGGTGGACAGCTCTTCCGGGCAACTCTTGTAGGCGAAGAGCACATGTTTATTGGAAAGGCTCCCCGAAAATCCGTTTTCAAAAGGGTACCCGTAAGGCATGAGCATCATTTGCACACCCTGCTGGGTGGGAACGGTCTGAAGGATGGCCGGGTCGTCCAGGGAGTCGGTTTCGGCGTTGTGCTTGCCGATGACGATTTCTCCGGTAACGATTTTGACCATGCGCACGTCGTAAGCCATGAAGGTCTCCTGCCGGCGGATTGATTGGATACGGCGGACGCCGGATGTCCGTTTCAGGGAGATAGGTAGGGGGAGAGAGCCGCGCTGTCAAGGGGCTCCGCATCCGGCCCGCCTCAGGGCAATTCGCAGGCATACCCATGTAAGGGAGTCGACGGCCGGGGCTGCTTGGGAAGCTTTCTCGCCGAATCCTTGCCGAAGTGTGAGTTTACCTTTCAGAAAAGTGAATGATGGTAACCCTTTTTATGATTTGGCCGGCGTTCCCGCCTTGGCCGTTGAGATGCCACAGGAGCCTGCAACATGTATTGCAAGCGCCTTTCCGATACGATCGTTCTTGCCCTGGATAAGCTGTTGGGCTGTGGAATCAAGCCCGGCATGAGCATTGAAGAAGAAAACGTCATCGTCAAAGCGAATCTCCTGTTCCTGCCGGCGGCCATTCTGGGGGTGCTCATGATCGGGGAAACGCTGCGGGTGGGCATGTACGGTTTTTTACCCGTGGCCGGAGCGGTCCTGGCCGGGGCGGCGTTATGCTTTGGGGTTGTGGCGCGCACAGGGCGCCCCTTTGTGCCGAGCCTGTTGCTTGTCGGGGGGCTTTCCCTCTACAGCCTTACGCGAGTGGCCACGGGCGGCGCTTTCGGCGCGGGGTTCATTCTGGTGCCGCTTTTTCCGTTCCTTCACTTCTTCGCCTTTTCGTTTCATACCGCCCAGGTGTCTTCCCTCCTGCATCCGGCCGGCCTTGCCGCCGTCCTGTGCGTTCCCGGAGATCCTTTTTTGTTTACGGACTACAGCCCGATTGTCCGGCAACGGATCTTCATCGCCTACATGTTATTCAGCTGCGCCGCGATGCTGGGAGAGTTCGTCCGCCGGCGCGGGCAGCGGAAGGTTGCTTTGCTTATGGCCAAGCTTGCCGAGTCGGCGCAGAAAGATCGGCTGACCGGCCTGTACAGCCGGGGCGCCTTTCTGGAGCGTTTTGAATACGAAGCGGCCCGCTCCGCGCGTGAAGGCTTCCCCCTCAGCATCGTGATGTTCGACATCGATCACTTCAAGCGCATCAACGACGAGTACGGGCACGTGTGCGGAGATGAGGCTCTGCGGCAGCCGGCGCGCCTTATGGAAGCAATTTTTCGCCGGCAGGACACCTCGGCCAGGTGGGGCGGCGAGGAGTTCATCGTGCTCTTGCCGCAAACCGATCTCGAGGGCGCGAGGGTTTCGGCGGAGAAACTGCGGGCCGCCCTGGCCACATCCGTATGCGTATGCGGCCCGGCTTCGTTTGTATTCACCGCGTCGTTCGGCGTGCACCAGTGCGATCTTGACTACAGCCTCGACGCGAATATTGCCGCCGCCGATGCCAAGCTCTACCAAGCCAAGCATAAGGGGGCAATCGCGTGGTCGCCTGAGCGCCGGGTTCCGGTCGCTTTCGTAAAAAGAAAGGCCCAGGAATCTTTCCGGGGCCTTACGCAGTGAATCGGCAAACTATTTCTTACAGCTTGCTTTCCAGAAACTTTTGGATGGCTTCGGCGCGAAGTTCGGCCTGATCCGGGGAGCCGTTGGCGCCCGGTTTGTAGTTGAGGGTCAAAACGCCGCCTTCAAAGGTCAGGCCGTCGGTGTAGCTGGAGGCCGGGGCGGTCGCCTCGTCATAGCGGATGACGATTTTTTTCAGGCCGGCCTTCAGGGCGCTTTTGCCCATGTCGTCGGCGGTCACCTTTTTCAGGGCGCCGGCCAGGGGGGAGAAGTAGACGTCGGTCAGGTACCAGGGTTCCTGGAAGTTCTCGGCCTGGTCTTCAAGCATAAGGCCGTCCCATTGTACTTCGACCGGAACTTCAAACCCGGCGGCGGTTTGGATTGCTTTGAGTTGCTCGGGGTATTTCGCTTCCTGATAAGCGGTCATGGCGCGGCGCTCGGCGAGGCCGCCCTGGGCGGCGAAAGCGGCGGTGGCTGTGAGCATGAGGAGCGACAGAATACCGATGATGGGCCGAATGGCGAAATGGCGCATGGGGATCCTTTTTTGTTGATGGGATTCAAGACCGAGGATTCCGTGTAAGGCAATGTTCGGCAAAAAACAAGTGTTGCGTTTGAATGGTCGAGCCTCTTTCTTCTCGTGTTGCTTTTCATGGGTAATACGGCATAGTGCCGCTGCCCGTCTTGGGCTCGCGGCCCGGAAGCGCGGCCAGACTCAACCAAAGAGGACTTTATGTTTGAACGTACACGGTTGTTGGCGGCAACGGCTCTGTTGCTTTGCATCGCGGCGGCTCCGGCTCGGGCCGGCGATCAAAGAAGCGCTTGGAACGCCGTGGACAAGCAGGCTTACACGCTGGGTGTTTATGACGGCATACGGGCCGCGCATCTTCAGGAGCCGGACACCGCTCTTCCTTTTTTCGGCGACCACGACAAGGCGGAGCTGATCACGGAAGCCATCGCGATGGTCGGCATGGTGTATGATGCGGGCAACGGCTATGAAATCCTGCCCCCCGCGCATATCATCCAACTGTTTTGGAACAGTGCGCGCGACAAGGAAAATTGGAGCCGAACCTTCAAAATGTCGCTGGATGAGGCCGTGCAGGATCACAGGGCGTATGTGGAATCCGGCGGGAAGTAGCCACCGGGCTCATATCGTGAAGTCGGGAATACCCGGCCCACGCAAAGGAAGGGGCTTGCGGCGAATCGCAAGTCCCTTCCTTCCTTTCCTTGAGTGTTTCGGGGCGGCGGCGGCTCGGACGCGCGGCCTCACGGCAACGCGGGCAGGGAGTCGTATTTCACCCCGCCGGGAATCATGCATGGTCCCGGCGCATAGGACGGAGAAAACAGGCTGCGGCCGGCGTTGAACCCTGAAAAGCGGATCCGGGCCATCTCGGCCGCCGTGTGCGGAAACCAGGCGAGGGAAAACGGCCGGTGCAGATTCTTCTCGGCTTCGGCTACAAGCTCGGGGTTGGCCGCGCGGTACTCTTCAGAAAACCAGCAGAGAAAGGGAATGTCGAACATGTTCCGGGTCGGGCGTTTGGCGTCCTGCCCGCGGATCGGCAACGTGTCGTAAACCTCCTGCCCGTGGTCGGAGAAGTAGACGACAAAGTTTCTGCCCGGCCGTTTCGCCGTCGTCTCCAGAATGCGGCCCAGGATATAGTCGGTATATGCGATGGAGTTGTCGTACTCGTTGATATATTTTTTGTCCGAGTTCGATCGCCAGGGCTGATCGGCAAGATCGGCCGTTTCCGAAAATCGCGTGAAGCTCTTGGGGTAGCGCAGGCCGTAGCTCAGGTGGGAACCGATCAGATGCACGAATATCGCTTTGTTGCGGCCGGGCGCATTCAGGGTTTTTTCCAACACGGGCAGCAGCACATCGTCATATCCGACACTTTGGCCTTCATTGCGCGAGCGGTTGAAAAACTGCTGCGAGCGGGCGTCGCCGGCAATGATCGCCGTGCCGGTCAGGCCGTCGGAGTTGGCCGTCTGATTGGAGAGCCAGTACGTGTCAAAGCCGGCGTCGTTGCATAGCCCGATCAGGGAGCGAGCCTGCAGGATATTCTCCTCACCGTCGAGATCATGGAACAGCAAGGTCTGGCGCAAAGAGGGGATGGTGTGGGTGGCGGCGCTCACGGCCTGGGTAAAGACCAGCACGGCCGGGGATCGGGGCTCTTCCATCTCCGGCGTGGTGTCGCGAGAGTAACCGTACAACGACATATGGTGCCGGTTGGCCGACTCGCCGATCACGAAGATGTAGGTTCTTTCGGCCTCGCCGTCGTTGTCCAGAAGCTGTACTTCGTTGAAATGCTTGTCTTTTCTCGCGTCCTTCAGGGACTTGATTTGCTCCAACTCTTTTTGGTGGTTGATGATGTTGTAGGCGAGCACATATGTGGTGTTGGCCTGGCGCAGCTTCGCCTTGTTCCAGGCCGCGGCGGTCGGGACAACCAGCATGAGGACGGCCGCCGCCACCACCGGCTTTGAGCGGCGAATGCCCAGAGTAGCCCGAAAGGCTTTGACGGCGAGAAACGTGAGCAGCAGCACGATGCCAATCGTCGTCACGACGCCGGCGACTGTGGTGTACTCGGAGAGAAATTCCGAAGCCTCGTTGAAAGAGGTCTCCAGGGTGGACTGGACGGCGAAGGCCGAGATCACGCTCTTGTACGTCAATATGTGCAATACGTTGATCAGGGTGATGATCAACAGCGGAACGAAAAGGATGACGACAAGGGCGGCGCTTATTTTCCCAGGCAACAGCAGGAGCAGGCCCAGCACGATCAGATCGAGCGAAAGGGAGCGCAGGGCCTCCGCCACCGTGAACCAGCGGAACGAAGCGAGAAAGGAGGCGAAACCGCCGGAGATGGAGACGATGCAGGAGTAAAGAAAAAGGTACAGGTAACGCACGAAAACCTCGGGAAGATCAGGCTTGGGCCGCCGGCCGCAGGCGTCCGGCCGGGATGACAACCGCACTTTTCATCCCAGGAGCGCTTTCCGTCAAGAAGTATCTGCGCGGGCGCACAAAGATGGGTCGATAATTTTGCGGGCACTCGGCCTTCCTTTCGCTCGGCGAGGCCTCAGGGCCCACTTTGAGGCGGGTGGGCAACAGGAGGACGCCCGCTAGCGAGAGAAACCGGTTTTCCCCCAAGGCTTGAAAACGGAAAGGAAAACAAGAAACACAATCACCAGCCATTGCATGATGTTGATGGATATGTGCATGGCTTGAATGGCCGCCGTTTCCTCGGAAACGGCGGTCAAATTTTTGCTGAGCGTTATTGCCGCGTCTATCTCCGGCATGACGACGACTCCCCCAAAAAGAAGGAATGTGATATTCATCAGAAATTTCACAACAACCCATTTAAGCCGGAAAAAACCGAAGCCATACCTATATGAGTAGATCGCGCCTGTGATGAGGCAGCCGGCCGCTCCCGGCGCGATAATGTAGAGATCTATTATCTTCAGCAGGCTGTTGTGCGCGCCGAAGCTCTCCGGCGAGTCCGGGTGATAGCGACAAATCAGCGCGGTGAGGCTTGCGGTTCCCCCGATCCATATGCCGGCGGAAATAATATGCAGTACATTGAGCCATTTTCTGCCGTTTGTGTATTGGCTGCCGGTCGACATGCGCGAGTCCTCCGCCCCTATTGTGAAACAAGCGGGACGAGAAAGCAAACGGCTGTCTCACCCGGAGAATTGCGGCATAGACGGAATGATGAACAATGTGTCGACATTTCTTCTCCGGCGCTGTTTGTCGCCGCGCGGCGACCGTCCGGCGCCGGGGATGGCTTGCTCCATGCCGGCGGTCGGGGCGTGGCCGGGCCGGATGAAAGCGGCAGGGCTTACGAAGGTGTATTCGTAAGCCCTGCCGCTTTCGATAGGAACCGGAACACCGCATCTTTGCCGCTCGCGCGCTCTTTCAGAGGGCGGTCGCCCCGGCGTTCAGCATTTCTTCACAAAGTCGGCCTTCAGCATAACTTTCATATCGTCAACGCGGCAATCAATCTCGTGATCGCCGTCGACCAGACGAATATTCTTGGCCTTCGCGCCTTTCTTCAATACGGTGGACGATCCTTTCAGCTTCAAGTCTTTGATCAGGATGACGGAATCGCCGTCGGCCAGGAGATTGCCGTTGGCATCGCGCACGACGCGTCCTTCCTCCCCGCTTTCGGCGGTGTCGGGGTTCCACTCATGCGAGCATTCCGGGCAGACGTACATGGCGCCGTCCCGGTAAGCGTATTGTGAAGCGCACTTCGGGCAGTCGAGCATGGGTATTCCTTGTGAAGTCGTTATGGCTACAACAAAAAGACCCCGGCGTACCGGGGTCTTGAAAAAAATCTGGTGGAGCTGGACAGAATTGAACTGACGGCCTCTTGAATGCCATTCAAGCGCTCTCCCAACTGAGCTACAGCCCCACGCGAGAAGACTGTTTGCCCCATCCGGCCGGTGAAGTCAAGTGGTTTTTCCCGGTCCTGATTTTTTTTTTGCTTTTTTCGACGAACCGATGGGGCGCAACATGGGAAAGGCTTGTCGATTCCCGGCGGTCGAGCCTCATTGGCATGGGGTTATTCTTGCATCTTGTCCTTGGTGTCCGGCTTGGTGCTTCGTTGCTGCACGATGCGCGAATCCGCCGGAACCGAATGGGTCAGCCAGACGTTGCCGCCGATGATGCTGCCCGCGCCGATGGTGACCCGGCCGAGAATCGTCGCCCCGGCGTACACCGTGACGCCGTCTTCCAGAATGGGGTGCCGGGGCTGCCCTTTGACCAGGGCTCCGCTCTCGTCCTTCGTAAAGGACAAGGCCCCGAGAGTCACGCCCTGGTAAAGCCGGCATCCCTTGCCGATGATGCAGGTCTCGCCGATGACCACCCCGGTGCCGTGGTCGATGAAGAATCCTTCGCCGATATCCGCGCCGGGGTGGATGTCGATGCCCGTGCGCGAGTGGGCCATTTCGCTGATGATCCGGGCGATCAGCGGCACCTCCAGGCGGTAGAGCTCATGGGCGATGCGGTGGTTGGTCATGGCCGTGATTGACGGGTAGCAGAAAATGGTCTCGCCGGGGCTTTTGGCCGCCGGGTCGCCTTCATAGGCGGCCTTGACGTCGCAGGCCAGCAGATCCCGGATGCGCGGCAGGGCCAGCATGAAAAGTCCGGCTTTTTCCTCCGCCTCCCGGCCGCAGTCGGAGCAACTCGCGCCCATGCCCGCGCAGATGAAGCACAGGCCCCGGCGGATCTGCTCCTTGAGCAGGCGGAAGATCGAGTCCAGGTTGGCTGCGAGGTGGTAGCGCAAGGATTCCGGCCCCAGGCGCGTATTGCCGTGGTAACCGGGAAACAGGGCCGCCCGCAGGCGCTCGACAATCTCGCCGAGCTGCTCCAACGAGGGCATGGGCGCCTCGGACAGCGACTTGAACATAAGGGCCTGATAGTCCGAAGGCTTGCACAACTCTTCGGTGATCCGGTCCAACTCCGAGGGACCGTGAAGGCTTTGCAGAGGATTCATGGCGGCTCCGATCCTTAATCTGTAAAAAGGCGGGTGGACAAATATCTGTCGGCGGAATCCGGAACGATGAAGGCGATACGCGCCCCGGCGTTTTCCGGGCGTTTGCCGAGTTCCAGGGCGGCGAAGCAGGCGGCCCCGGCCGAAATGCCGCAGAAGATGCCTTCCTCGCGGATCAGCCCGCGGGCCGTCGCCAACGCGTCGTTCCCGGCAACCTGGATGACCCCGGCCAGAAGGCTTGTATCGACAATATCCGGCACGAAACCCGCGCCGATGCCCTGGATGGGGTGCGGCGACGGTTTACCGCCCGAAAGCACGGGCGACTCGGTCGGCTCCACCCCGTAGACTCGCGCCGTTGGGTTTTTCTCTTTCAAGGCGCGGGCAATGCCCATGGCCGTGCCGCCGGTGCCGATGCCCGCCACGACCACGTCGAGTTTGCCGGCGCAGTCGTGCCACAGTTCCTGGGCTGTGGTGCGGGCGTGCATGTCCGGCCCGGCCGGGTTGCTGAACTGCGAGAGCATGACCGCGCCGGGCGTTTCAGCGGTGATACGTTCCGCTTCGGCGACAGCTCCGGACATGCCTTTTGCCGCGGGGGTCAGAACCAGTTCCGCGCCCACGCCGCGCAGCAGCGCCTTGCGCTCTTCGCTCATGCTTTCCGGCATGGTCAGGAGCAGGCGGTAGCCTTTTACCGCCGCCACCAGGGCCAGACCGATGCCGGTATTGCCGCTGGTCGGTTCCACAATGACGCCGGGGGGAGTGGAGCGGGGCGTGAGCGCGCCGCGTTGCTCGGCATCCTCGATCATCGCCAGGGCCAGACGATCTTTAATAGATGATGCCGGGTTGTAATACTCGAGCTTGGCCACGAGCTCGGCCGGAGCGTTCGGTCCGGGCAGGCGGTTGAGCCGGACCAGGGGGGTGCGGCCGATCAGGCGCAGAATATCGGGAGCGATGCTCATGAGGCCTCCTTAGAGCAATTTCATTGTGAAATTGTGCATGAAACCATAGTGCCGAAAAACTCTCAAGCAAGCCCGCAAGCGTGCCGCCCGGCCGGTTGGGTCGCGGTGTTCTTCTCACCGAAAGCGGTGTGACCCGCAACCCGCGCAGTCCTGTTTTCCGCCGGAGTAAATAAAGTTTTCAAAGGTAATTTGCCCCAGGGGTCGCGCAGGCAATGGGTTCGATGAGCTTTTTGCGGTGCGTGGCGACGATGTTGAACCAACGATGCTGCGGCACGTAGATGTACGGCACATCCTCGGTGCGGCGGAACAGAAAAAGCGAGAGAATCATCCGGTTCACGGCCTGGTGCCCGACAATCAACGTGCCGGGTCGCCCGCCCGCCAGGAACAGGGCCTTGCGCAGGCCGCGCTCGACCCGATCGCGCATGGAAGCGTACCCTTCCCCTTGCGGATACCTGTAATTGTATTTGTCTTTGGCCCTGGCGGCAAATTCTTCCGGCCGGGCGCGGCGGATTTCCTCATAGGTCATGCCGTCGAAGATCCCGGCGTCAATCTCGTCGAATTCCGGCAGGCTCACCAGGACGGCCTCGGGGTGCTCGACGACCAGGGGGTCGGCCGTCTGCCGGGCGCGCAGCCGGCCCGAGATGAAGATGTAAGGCACATGCTTGGTTCGGAAGGTCTCGGCCAACGCGGCGGCCTGTTCCCGCCCCGTGACGGTCAGAGGGGAGTCTCCGCCGATGCGGCCCTGCACGTTGAACTCGCTCTCGCCGTGCCGGGCCAGGCACAAGCCGCGCACCCAGTCGGAGACCAGAATGTCGCGGATCAGCACGGCATGGGGAATCCGGTGCCCCAGGCGTTCTTCCAGCACCCGGTTGCGCACGGAATCCACCCGCAGGATGTTCGCTTCCTCCCCGAGGGGATCCTGAATGCTCCGGTAGTATTCGAGCCGGCGCAGAAAGGCGGCTTCGGCCTCGGGCCGGGAAAGTTCCGCGAACTCCGGCAGGGCGGCCTTGTGGGCCACGGCGGCCTTGAGGATATCCGGGTCTTCGTTGCGGCACTCAACAAAGAGAAGGGGAAATTCCGCGAACATCTCCTCCAACATGCGTCGACGGCTGCGGCTCGCGTTGGTGGCGTCGAGGATGGCGACGTCGCCTTCCTCCCGCAGAAAACTTTTGGCGGCCTGGGCGTTGAGCCGGGCCAGTTGCTCCCGGCGCAGGCGGCCTTCGGCGTTGTCCGGGTGGTAGAACTCCGGCATGGCCGATTCCGCGCCCAGGCGGGAGCGGCGCAGGTCGCCGTTGTTGAAGATCCGCACCCGCGCGCCTTCTCCCGCCAGGCCTTCTTCCAGTCTGCGGGCCACGGTGGACTTGCCCGCGGCGGGCAGGCCACACATGACGATGACCAGCTTGTCCACGGGGGCTCCCCTCCGGTTGAGGTTACAGCGCGGCCGCGCCGCGCGAAAACGCCGTCCCGGCTCTAGGGTCAGGACTCGTTAATCCGCCTGCTGCAAAGCCACCTTTTTCCGGCCTGCTGCGTCGCAAGGGAAAATTTGACCTCACAGCATGTCGATACAGCTTCGTCCAACTTTTCCCTTGCTCCTTGCAGGCCAAAAGACTCGGCTTTTCGCGGACGGCGTCTTAAGGAGTCCTGACCCTAGTCCGACTTGCGCAGATCCGCCGCTTCGGCTTCGTCCATGGTGAAGCCGTGCTCCAGGCCGGGGAAGGTTCCGGCCTCCACCTCGGCCGCATAGGCTCGGAAGGCGTCACGGACGGTATCCGCCAGCGAGGCGTACTTTTTGACGAACTTGGGCACATGCCCGGTGTTCAGGCCGAGCATGTCGTGCATAACCAGAACCTGGCCGTCGCACTCGGGGCCCGCGCCGATGCCGATCGTGGGAATGGCGATGCTTTCCGTAATCAGCGCCCCGACCTGGGCGGGCACGGCCTCCAGAACCAGGGCGAAGCTGCCGGCCGCTTCCAGGGCTTCGGCATCGGCCAGCAGGGCCTGGGCCGAGGCCGCCGTTTTGCCCTGCACCCGAAAACCGCCGAGCACGGCGGCGCGTTGTGGGGTCAGGCCAATGTGCCCCACAACCGGGATGCCGGCCCCGACCAGGGCCTTGACCTGGGGCGCAACCTCGCGCCCACCTTCCAGTTTGACGGCGCGGACGCCCGCCTCCCGCACCAGGCGGGTCGCGGAGGCGAGGGCCGTGTCCACGCCGGGCTCGTAGCTCATGAAAGGCATATCCGCGATGACCAGGGCGCGGGATACGGCCGAGACCACGGTTCTCGTGTGGTGAATCATCTCGTCCAGGGTCACGCTCAAGGTATCCTTGCGGCCGAGCACGACCATGCCGAGGGAATCGCCCACCAGGACCATCTCGATACCGGCCTCGTCGGCCAGAAGAGCGAAGGGGAAATCATAGGCCGTGACCATGCTCAACTTGCGCTTGCCCTTGGCATTGCGCACGCTGAGGGTGGTTACGGCGGCTCCGGCGCCGCCGGCGGGGCGGGGTGGGGTATGCGAACTCATGGCAGTCTCCCGTTACAGGCGTATTTTCGCGTACAGGGCGCCCAGCAGCGGGCGCTCGTACAGGCGGACCCGGCTGACAAGCCAGGCGCCGCTTTTGCTTTTGGCTTTGAACCGATGCACGCGCAGGGGCCTGCCCGGCGGGTTGGTTCCCTCGCGCGTTGTAAAAAATACCGAGAAACCGGCCTCCCGCCCAAGGGCGAGGGCCTCGTCGCTGTATTTGCCCCAGGGCCAGCACAGACTGTGAGCCGGCCTGCCGAGAATCTCTTCCAACTCGGCCTTGCCGCCGGCGATTTCGCGGCGGAGGCGCTCCCGCCGTTCGCCCTCGCCTTCCATACGGCCCAGGCCCGGCCCGCCGGCCACGGTATCGACGGCTTCCTGAAGGCGGGCCGTGTTGCCGGGCTCCTTGAAAAAGGCGTCGGCCGCCGCGTAGTTCCGCGGCACCAGCTCCGTGACGGCGCGGATTAATTCCGGTGACGGGATGAAGGCCGGGAAGCGCAGCCCGGCCCCCACCTTGAACCGCGGCAGGCCCCAAATCCAGGGCAGTTCGGTGCGGTAGAAGGTCCGCGCCTGGTAGCCCGGCCGATGGAAGCCCTCATACTCCGGCCCCAGAAAGACCCCGAAATGCCCCCGGCCGTGCGCGGCCACGTCCATGACCCCGGAAGCCTCCAGGGCGCGCAGTTCACCCCGGTTGCAGAAGATATCCCGGCGCACCGTGTACCCCAAGGCGTCCTTCCGCACCGGGTGATTCACCGCCTCCGGCACGGGAGCCCGACCGGCCAGGACGTCCTCAAGGGAAGCGCGGGGCGTTTCTTCCGGCTCGATCCGCTGGGTCACGGCAAAGACCGTGCCCCTGTGCCCATACCGGGCGAGAATGGGCATGGCCTGTAAATAGTTGTCGCAGTAACCGTCGTCAAAGGTAATCAGCACCGAACCCCTGGGCAGCGGCTCGCCGCGCAACAGAAAAGCCTCGGCCTCGGCCAGGCCGATACCGCGCTTGCCGTTCTCGGCCAAGGCTCGGCAGTGCTCCTCGAACAAAGCCGGGGGCACCGCGATGGAGTTCTCCTGGTCGCTTACATAATGGTACATGAGTACCGGCAAACTCTTTGCCCGGGCGCTTCGCATACGTGTTATTCCATGATGGTGCGAAAACGCACATAAAAATAAATGAGCATCCTTTACTCTTACAACACCGTCATTATCTAAGCAAGTAAGGGATTTCCGGAATAAACAATGTGGACGACGGGGAGAACGACGCGCGATGAGTGTCGCTTACAAAGATTATTACAAGGTTCTGGGCGTTGCCAAGGACGCCACGAAAGAAGAGATCGC
This sequence comes from Desulfovibrio sp., assembly GCA_031548905.1. Lineage (GTDB taxonomy): Bacteria > Desulfobacterota > Desulfovibrionia > Desulfovibrionales > Desulfovibrionaceae > Frigididesulfovibrio. The sequence continues at coordinate 25,483 of JAVBQP010000015.1, forward strand.
CAAAGCCTATAAGAAGCTGGCCCGCAAGTACCACCCGGATTTGAACAAGGACGACAAGAAGGCCGAGGAGCGCTTCAAGGAAGTCAACGAGGCCAACGAGGTTCTTAAGGATCCGGAAAAGCGCCGGATGTACGACCAGCTCGGCCCCAACTGGAAAGACGGCCAGAACTTCCAGCGCCCGCAAGATTTCGGCAACACTCGTTTCACGTTCTCCGGCGGTGCGGGCGGCGGATTCAGCGACTTTTTCGAGACCTTGTTCGGCGGCGGCTTCGGCGGCGGCCGTTCCGCGAATTTCGAGGGCAACCCCTTCGGCGCTCAGGGCGGTTTTTCTCAAGCCCCGCGCCGGGGCCAGGACGTGGAAGCCTCCCTGACCCTGACCCTGGAAGAAGCCTACAACGGCGGCAAGAAGTCCGTCTCGTTGCAGGGCGCTTCCGGCCGGCGCTCCCTTGAGGTGAACATTCCGGCCGGGGTCAAGCCCGGCGCGCGCATCCGTCTGAGCGGACAGGGCGAGGAGGGCCGGGGCGGCCCCAACGGCGACCTGTACCTGCGTGTGCAGATTGCCCCGCACCCCCAATTTATTCTGGATGACGCCGACATCCTGTACGACCTGATCCTGACCCCCTGGGAGGCCGCCTTGGGCACTAAGGCCCGCATTCCCACCCTGACCGGGGCCGTGGACCTGAGCCTCGCCCCCGGCACAAGCAGCGGCAAGAAACTGCGCATCCGGGGCAAGGGCCTTGGCGCGGGGCAGGCCAAGGGGGACCAGTTCGTGCGTATCGGCATCGCCGTGCCCGATTCCCTCAGCCCGGAAGAACGCGAGTTGTGGGTGAAACTTCAGGAGATTTCCACGTTCAAGCCGCGCGGGTGAGACCCGCCTGACGGCTGCGGGAGGAGATGGATATGGACATGAACAAAATGACGGAGAAATCGCAGCAGGCCGTTCTGGCCGCTCAGGAACTCGCTCTGCGCATGGGCCACCAGGAGGTGGACGCGGAACACCTGGCCCTGGCCCTGGCCCGCCAGGAAGGCGGACTGACGCCACGCCTGCTGGACAAGGCCGGCGTCGTTCCGGCGGCCTATGATCAGGCCCTGGACGCGGAGTTGCGCAAAAAGCCCTCGGTCAGCGGCCCCGGCGCGGACGCCGGCCGGATCGGCGTCACCAACCGGGTGCATCAGATCCTTCTGCGCGCCCAGGATGCGGCCGGCCGCCTGAAAGACGAATTCGTCAGCGTGGAGCACATTTTTTGCGAGCTCGCCAAAGAGCCGGCTTCAACGCCGCTCGGGCGGGTCAACAAGCAGGTCGGGCTGACCGGCGAAAAGGCCCTGGAGGCCATGAACGCCGTGCGTGGCAACCAGCGGGTGACCACCCAGAACCCCGAGGACACCTACGAATCCCTGGCCAAGTTCGGCCGGGATCTCGTGGAGGAGGCCCGCAAGGGCAAGCTCGACCCGGTCATCGGCCGGGATGCCGAAATCCGCCGCTGCGTGCGCATTCTCTCCCGCCGGACCAAAAACAACCCGGTGCTGATCGGCGAGGCCGGGGTGGGCAAGACCGCCATCGTGGAAGGCCTGGCCCACCGCATCCTGAACGGCGACGTGCCCGAAGGCCTCAAAGACAAGATGCTCTATGCCCTGGACATGGGCGCGCTGATCGCCGGGGCCAAGTACCGGGGCGAGTTCGAGGAACGCCTGAAAGCCGTGCTCAAGGAGGTGGAATCCTCCGAAGGACGGATCATCCTGTTCATCGACGAACTGCACACCATTGTGGGGGCCGGCCGCACCGACGGGGCGATGGACGCCGGCAACCTGCTCAAGCCCATGCTGGCCAGGGGCGAACTGCACTGCATCGGCGCCACCACCCTGGACGAATACCGCAAGTATATCGAGAAAGATCCGGCCCTGGAGCGCCGCTTCCAGCCCCTGCTGGTGGAGGAACCCTCGGCCGAGGACGCGGTTTCGATCCTGCGCGGCCTGCGTGAGCGCTTCGAGGTCCACCACGGGGTGCGGATTACCGACGCGGCCATCGTCGAGGCCGTGACGCTTTCCATCCGCTACATCAGCGACCGGCAACTGCCGGACAAGGCTATCGACCTGATCGACGAGGCCGCCGCGATGATCCGCACGGAGATCGACTCCCTGCCCACGGAACTGGACGAGAGCAACCGCAAGATCATGCAACTCGAGATCGAGCGCGAGGCCCTGCGCCGCGAGACGGACGCGGCCTCCCGCGATCGCCTGGAACGCCTGGAAAATGAGCTGGCCGACCTGAGGGCCAGGCAGGCCGACCTCATGGGCCGCTGGGAAAAGGAAAAGGGTGGAATCAACCGCCTGCGTTCCCTCAAAGAGGATATCGAGCGCACCCGCCGGGCTGTTGAGGAAGCCGAGCGGGCCTACGACCTTTCCCGCGCTTCGGAACTCAAATACGGCACCCTGCAACGCCTGGAGCAGGAACTCAAAAATCTGGAAGAGGCCGATTCCGCCCCTGACGACTCCCGTCTGCTCAAAGAAGAGGTCCGGCCGGACGACGTGGCGGACATCGTGGCCCGCTGGACCGGCATTCCGGTGACCCGGCTGCTGGAATCCGAGCGTGAGAAACTGCTGCGCCTGCCCGACGTCCTGCACGAGCGGGTCATCGGCCAGGATGAGGCCGTGGAAGCCGTGGCCGAAGCCGTGCTGCGCTCCCGGGCCGGGCTTTCGGACGCCGGCCGGCCCATCGGCTCTTTCATCTTTCTCGGCCCCACGGGCGTGGGCAAGACCGAACTCTGCAAGACCCTGGCCCAGAGCCTGTTCGACAGCGAAGAGAACATGGTCCGCCTGGACATGAGCGAGTATATGGAAAAGCACGCGGTCTCGCGCCTGATCGGGGCGCCTCCGGGTTACGTGGGCTACGACGAAGGCGGCCGGCTGACCGAGGCCGTGCGCCGCAAGCCATACTCGGTGGTGCTCTTCGACGAGATCGAAAAGGCCCATCCGGACATCTTCAACGTGCTGCTGCAAATCCTCGACGACGGCCGGCTGACCGACAGCCAGGGCCGGACCGTCGGCTTCCGCAACACAATTATCATCATGACCTCGAACCTCGGCTCCACGGCCATGCTCGAAGGCATCACGCCCGACGGCGAGTTCAAGGGCGGCGTGCGCGAGACGGTCATGGGCGAACTGCGCAGGCACTTCCGGCCGGAGTTTCTCAACCGGGTGGACGAGACGGTGCTCTTCAAACCGTTGATGCTCGAACAGATCATGAGCATTGTGGATTTGCTCATGCAGCGCCTGCGCAACCGCTTGGCCGAGCGCAAGATCACCGTCACCCTGACCCCGGCGGCCCGCAAGTTCATCGCCGAGTCCGCCTACGACCCGGTCTACGGGGCGCGCCCCCTGCGCCGTTTCCTCCAGCAGCGCCTGGAAACGCCCCTGGCCAAACAACTGATCGCCGGAGACATCCGCGACGGGCGCGACATCACAGTAGACGCGGCGGAAGAGGGGTTGACCTTCTTCTGAGCCGCCCAGCCTCCAAAAAGACAAGAGGCCTCTCCACACCGGGGAGGCTTCTCAATTTCCACCGTCCGCTCCCCCTCACCGCTTGGAAACCCCAGACTTTTCCGCTATCCTCCTTCCAACGCCGAACATCCCGGCCTTCATTCCATCCCCCCACCCCTACCATCCCCACGGAGCACTCCCCCTCATGAAAATAGCCGTTACCACCTCCACCTTCGCCCAATACAGCGAAGAACCGCTCAACCTCCTCCGCGCCGCCGGGCATGAAGTCATCCTCAACCCCCACGGCCGCGCCCTGACGGAAGCCGAAGCCGCCGACCTGCTGCGCGGCTGCGCCGGCGTGGTGGCCGGCACCGAACCCCTGACCGCCGCCGTGCTGGAAGCTCTCCCCGACTTGCGGGCCATCTCCCGCTGCGGCACGGGCATGGACAGCGTGGACCGTGAAGCGGCCGCCGCGCGCGGCATCGCGGTGCGCAACACCCCGGACGCCCCGACCAGGGCCGTGGTGGAACTGACCGTGGGCTTCGCCCTGGATCTCGTGCGCGGCATCTCGCGCATGGATCGCGACATCCGGGCCGGGGTCTGGAAAAAACGCATGGGCAACCTGATCCACGGCAAAACCGTGGGCATCATCGGGTACGGGCGCATCGGCCGGGCCGTGGGCGCGGCTTTCGCCGCCTTGGGTTGCCCGGTGGCCTTTTTCGATCCCTTCGTGACGGACTCCCCGTCCGGGGCCGAGCGCCTGAACTTCCTTCCGCTTCTTGAGCGTTCCGACATCGTGACCCTGCACTGCGCCAAGCCCAAGGACGGGGCCGCCGTCCTCAACGCCGCCGCTTTGGACAAGATGAAGCGGGGCGCCCTCGTCCTCAACGCCGCCCGGGGCGGGCTGGTGGATGAGGAGGCGCTCCTCGCCCGGCTGCAATCCGGGCATCTGGCCGGCGCGGCCCTGGACGTGTTCGGCCGCGAGCCCTACGACGGCCCCCTGGCCAAACTGGACAACACCGTCCTGACCCCGCACATCGGTTCCTACGCCCTGGAGGCGCGGGTGCTTATGGAGACGGAAGCCGTGCGCAACCTCCTGGAAGCCCTCGGCTGACGCCGTATACCGGCGACTGCCGCGACAACCCTGTAATCAGAGAGAGGAAGAACGATGAAGAAACACGCCGCACCGCTCCTTGTTCTGCTCCTGCTGACCCTGTTGCCGGCCGCATCCGCGACGGCGGCGCAACGCGCGCCGCACGAGGGATTCGTGTACATCTCCGACGTGGCCCCGGACGTGATCCTCGAACCCCGCTATTACAGCACCTATAATTTCGTCGGCGCCCGCGTGGACGGCTACAAGGCGCCCACGGCCATCCTGAGCGCCCCGGCGGCCGAGGCCCTGAAAAAGGTCAGTGACGACCTGCGCGCTCAAGGCTACGCCGTGAAGGTGTTCGACGCCTACCGGCCGCAGTCCGCCGTCAGCCATTTCGTGCGCTGGGCCAAGGATCTCAAGGACGCCAAGCAAAAAAGCGCCTTTTACCCGGAAGTGGACAAAAGCAGGCTGTTCGAACTGGGCTACATCGCGGAGAAATCCGGCCACTCGCGGGGAAGCACGGTCGACTTAAGCATAGTGAACATGAAGACCGGCAGGGAAGTGGACATGGGCTCGCCCTTCGACTTTTTCGGCCCCATCTCGCACCACGGTACGCCGCTGATCACCCCGGAGCAGACCGCCAACCGCGAAATCCTGAAAAAAGCCATGCTGGCCCACGGCTTCAAACTCTATGACGAGGAGTGGTGGCACTACACCCTGGCGAACGAACCCTACCCGAACACCTACTTCGACTTCCCGGTGGATTACCCCTGCCCGGCGAAGTAAGACGGCCGCGACCGCCCGTACAAGCCCCCAACGACAAACATCGTTGGGGGCTTGCATTGTATCGACCCGACCGAACACGAGGTGTTGCTCGGCGCCCGTCGGGCCTTCTGCCGGCGGTCCAATAGAAATTCCCCCCCGCGCCGTCTCTTGCGCGGGGGGGATTTGCCGGCCCTGGGGGGGGAGGAGGTACCGGCAAATTCGGGTTACAGGCCGCTTTGGATCAAGATGGTGTAGGTGTTTCCGTAGATGTCATCCTTCGACCATTCGGTGTAGTCGTCGATTTCAACTTTGTTCCACCATGTATTTTCCAGCCAGTCTGTATTCACATTGTCGACTCCCGAATCCCCGGTGATGCGCAGGGTGCGGTACCCGGAAAGGGCGTCGGTCATAATTTTCTGCGGGAGCCCGCTCCGCAGGGCATTGGCCGAACCTCCAGACAGATCCAGATGCAACTCCTCGACATTTTTCAACGTTCTCGAGTCGCGCAACTTGTCAAAGACGCCGTGAGGCTCAAGCGCATTCCTCTGCCCGTCCATCTTCAGTTGCAGCACATCATATCCGGCGCCGCCATTCAGCACGCCGCCACTGAAGTCGTCACTCAAAATCAGGCGGTCATTCCCGCCCCCCCCAAGTTGACGGAACCGCCGAGCATGGAGCCCAACTCCACGCGATCGGAACCCGATCCGAGGGTCATAGCGCCCCTGAAGTCGCCATCTATGATGACGCTGTTGTCGTCGTTGCCATTGATGCCGACCGCATCGTCGCCGGACCCAAGCCGGAAGTTCACGCCGGCCGACACGACCGAGGAGACATCGTCCTCGATAAACACGTTGTCCGAGTCGTCCCATCCGCGAATTTCGAGCGCGCCGGTGTCGCACGCGTCGACATCGTCCCGGATATGCGGGTGGTTGACCGCGTCGGCCGTGTCGTGCTTCGTGCTCTTGGGGCGGCCGGTGCCGTCCATGCTGCTGATTGAGGTGTAGGTTTCGGCCCTGACGTTGCCGTCGCTCAGAATGGTGTCGCTGCCGTCGTAAGGTTCGGCGCCGGGCGCTTCCCCTTCGTTCTGCATGTGAAGCACGGCGCGGGCGTTGAAGGAAAGAGGTTCCGAGGGCGAATCCGGCGTACCGGCCGCGCCGGCAGCCGCAACGAGATTCTCTGTCGTCTCAACGCCGGGGGCGTCGGGGCTCATTCGCGTCCATTGCAGAGGAGCCTCATCGGCAATGACTGTGCGGTCCACACCGCTGAGCAGGGAACCGGCTCCATCAAGATACTCCCCTTCACCGTCGGAAGGCGGCGTAGCAGCCGGCCCTGCCGTCGTGGTGATGTTCACATCCAAGGCGCTCAAGCAATCCGCGCTGCGGATCCGCGTGCTGTCGGGCAGCACGAAAGTCGGCAGTTCCCTTTCGCCGACAACGAAAAAGTCCGCCAGGGTGATGGTGTCGCCGCTATCGCTCCGAATGACCAGATCGTTGTCCGCGCGGTCAACCGTGGCGGTGTTCGAGTCAAAGCCAAAGGCAACGGTTGAGCCTGATTCCACCGCGATACGCTGAGAGCCGTCGGCGGAAAAAGACAGGGTGAGCCCGGTGGATACCGGCAAACGAGTGGCCATGAAGTCCCCATTTTGGTTGAGGTCGAAAAACGCAATATCCCCCCGGATACGCTTCTCGAACCAATTGTGCATTGGTTATTGCGGGCTATGCATTAGCCAGACAAATATATACACAAATATCACTGATAGCTATATCATTACAGTATTTTTATTCCAGCTATATGTTTACATTCACTATATGAATTATCAGTCGATGATATCGAGAAGCTCGACGTTCATTTCTATTCCGAATATCTTCGACATTTCTGCCAAACTGGAGAGTGATGCCACTCGTGCCGACTTCATCAACAAATTTTTGCTGCCGGAAAGAGCGCGTCGCAGATCCATATCAATCTGAAACACTCAGGTTGCCAACGTTGCTTATTTTTATACAGTGGGAAGCCTGAAGCCCGACATCTCGCTGTTGCTGAAATCGATCGATGTTGTCGCCGTTACGGCTCACCGAAGCATTGTCAGTGTGGTCGAGTGCGCTGTGTGGAGCAAAATCGAAGGAGTGTTTGTGCTTGGCTTCACTGCAACACGCCGGGGGGGCGCCGTTGGAAAGCGGCACGCTGAAGCCCGGGAGAGAAGCGGTCATGAAGTCCCCATTTTGGTTGAGGTCGAGAATTGCAATATCCCCCCCGGGTGCATTTCTCGAACCAGCATCGAATTGTTGTAATAGTTATTAACTAATGTAAATAGGATAGTCAAATTTATAATTCAATATTATAACGCGGTAATATGTATATCACAACATCTCTTATATATTTAGTAGGATATGTCATGATCTCTTTGTAGTGTTCAATATAAGCTATTGTATATAATTGCAAGTATCAAATTCTGTATATCACCGTGATATTCAAGAGCCCCGCTTGGGCAGGCACGGATATAGGAGAGCGGGCGTGGCAGATGCCATGCCCGCTCTCCGCAGAACAAGATGCTTGGGGTCGTGTCGGTAAACGCCGGGAATCAGATGAGTTTCAGGTTCGCCAGGGCGGAGCGCACACACTCCTCGTTTTTGGGCTGGAGGGGAACCATGGGCAGGCGTACATCGGCGCTCATTTTGCCCATCAGAGCCACGGCGGTTTTTACCGGCACGGGGTTGGTTTCCACAAAGCAGACCCGGCAGAGTTCGGCCACCTTGAAGTGGATTTTTTGGGCCGTTTCCAGATCGCCCTTGAACATGGCCGCGCACAGGTCATGGTAGTCCTTGGGCACGATGTTCGAGGCCACGGAAATGACCCCCGAGCCGCCCAGGGCCATGGTCGGCAGCAAGGTGAAGTCGTCGCCCGAGAGCAAACTGAATTTGTCGTCCACCTGCTCGAAGATCTCGGAAATCTGGGTCAGGTTGCCGGTCGCTTCCTTGCAGCCCACCACATCCGGAATTTCTTTGTACAGCCGGCCCATAGTCGAAGGCAGCACGTTCAGGCCGGTGCGCCCGGGCACGTTGTACACGATGGTCGGGATGGACACTTCTTTGGCGATGGCCTTGAAGTGAGCGATGATCCCTTCTTGCGTGGGCTTGTTGTAGTAAGGGGTGATATGCAGAACCGCGTCCGCGCCGGCGCTTTTGGCGAACCGGGTCAGGGAAACGGCTTCAGCTGTGTTGTTGGAGCCCGCGCCGGCAATGACCGGTACGCGTTTTTTCGCTTGATCGATACAGATGCGGATGACTTTTTCGTGTTCCTCGTGAGACAAGGTGGCCGACTCGCCGGTGGTGCCGCAGGGCACCAGGCCGTCGATGCCTTCCTGAATCTGCCACTCGATGAACTCGCGATACTTTTCCTCATCCACCGCGCCGTTCTTGAACGGCGTGACCAAGGCCGAAAACGCGCCTTTCAGCATGACTCTCCTCCGGCTGTTTCGAGAGCGACTTCAGAATGAGCCGCCTCATGTCGCGAGGTCGATTCTTTCATGCCGGAGCCGTGCAGTCAACGGGGAAAATCGCCTCTTTGCGGGCGGCGGTTAGGTGAGTCCTGAGCCTAAGCCAAACCTTTGCGGCGCAGAAGCTCGGCATAGATGCTCTCAATCAGATCCAGGCGTTTGTCCGGGGCATAAGCCTCCCCGGCCGGCCCGGCGGCCGCCCGCAGGCGGGTGAAGAGCGTGGCGTCGTCGTACAGGCGGCGCATGGCATCGGCAAGGGCCTCGATATCGCCGGGCGGGACGACCAGGCCGCAGGCTTCGAGAATCTCCGGCACCGCGCCCACGTTGGATCCTATGGCGGGTAGGCCGAAACGCACGGCCTCAAGCAGGGTGTTGGGCATGGACTCGGAAAGGGAGGGCAGAATAAAGGCGTCCATGACGGCCAGGCGGTCGGCCACGGCTTCGGTGGGGCCTTCCAGGCGGACCTTGTCGCCCAGGCCGAGTTCGCGATGCAGCGCAAAGGGCGCCTGGTAGCCAAGGCCGGAAACGAGCAACTTCGGGCCGGCGGGCTCGGTGCCGAAGGCCCGGGCAAAGGCCGCGAGCAGAACCTCCGCGCCTTTGTTCGGATTGTCTCCGGCCACGCAGCCGAAGACGAAATCACCGGGGCCGAAGCCCATAACGGTGCGGGTGCCTTCCCTCGGGACGGCCGGGCTGATGCGCTCGTCCGGCACACAGTTGGGCACGCAGAAGAGGCGTTTGCCGCTCACTCCCCAGGTCCGGATCACCCCGGCGCAGGCCCGGGAGTTGACCAGAAATCCGTCGATGCCGGGGGACCAGTAGGGCAGGGGGTTTTTGGGGCGGAACAATACGCCCCGGTGGGCCGCCACAGCGGCGCGTTTGCGCCAGCCGATTCCCCACCATGCCGCGCACTTGACCGCTTTATTATGGAAGGCATGAACCACACAGGGTCGGTCGGCCGGCATTTCCGCTTCCAGGGAGGTCTTCCAGGCGCCGGGGGCGAGATCCCGCCAGAAGGGAGCATGGGGATCAAGGCCGCGCAGCCGCGCGTCGGGGGTGGTGAACAGGCGCACCTCGTGACCGCGACCGGCCAGGCCTTGCGCCAGATACAAGGCTTGGCGGGAGCCGCCGCTCCTGTTGCCGGAGGATGTGAAGATAAGGATGCGCACCGATCCGCTCAGGCCTTGGCCGCGAGGTAGAATATGTAATTGTAGTGTTCGCCGTGCGCGTTCCGAAACGCTTCCTCGGCGCGGCAGGAGTCGGCCAGGGCCACCGCTTCGGGGCTGTGCCCGTTCCGCTCGAGAAAAGCGGGAACGGCCGTTTTGATGCCCCTGTAGTAGGCATCCCAGGCGCGACTCGGCAGCGCGAAGGTCTCCCGCAGGTCAAAACCCTGGTCTTCGAAAATCCGCTTGTTCGCCGCTTCGTCACCTACCTGCGGGTATTCCCTGCGCCAGTAATCCACGGTTTCTTCCGACGGGGCGGCGGCAAGCGTCAACTCGGTCAGGGCGATGCGCCCGCCGGGCGCGAGCAGGGGCCGCCACAACCGCAGGGCGCGGGCCAGGCCGAGGTGGTAGGCCGCGCCTTCGCTCCAGATCAGGTCGAAGCTTTCCGGCGGGAAGGGCAGGGCGTCCATGGAGGCACATACCGGCGTGATCCTCGAGTCGTACTCGGCGGGCAGGCGCAGACGCAGTTCCTCAAGAAATTCGGGCAGCAGATCCACGGCCGTGATGGGGCCGGCGGTCATTTCCGCCAGGACGGCCGTTTGCGCGCCCGTGCCGCAGCCGATGTCGAGGATGCGCAAGGATTCGCCGGGAAGGATGGTAAGCAGGCGCAGAGCGGTGCGGGTGCAGCCGGCCTCGCCGGGCCCCTGGCGGGGCGTCTGGCGAAAGAGGTCGACGATGAGTGCGGGTGTGGTGTCGTCCATAACGTGCGGGGAAGAGGCGCTGAAGAGTACGGGCGGAATTTGTCCCTATACCTGTTGGCGCGGCAAAATGCAAGAATTTTCGCCTCATTGACGGAAATGCCGGCAACAATTACATAGGTGGAGATATCGACAGCGGCGCACCGCCGCGCGTCTTCCACCATATCCGACCAGAGTCAGGAGATAGCGAAATGGCGAAATCCCAGCAGGAGAAGCCTACGAAACCTTCCAAAGCGGCTCCGGCCGGCGGGACCGATCCGCGCGGCAAGTTCATCCTCACCGGGGCGGACATCGTCTCCATGGGCGAGGAGGCCGAGCTTCTGGTCGGCGGCAAAAACTACAACACGGCCATCATCAGCCAGGTGCAGGGGATCAAGGCCCCGCAGTTCCGGGCTGTTTCGGCCCTGGCTTTCCACAAGCTGCTGGACGAAACCCGCGTCAACGCGCCCCTGACCAGGGCGGTGGTGGAGCGGGAGTACAAGCGGATCGACTGGAACGATCCGGAAATCAGCGGCGACCCCGAATTCCTGCAAAAGTTCGTGCGCAATCTCGGGAAGACCGTACGCGCCGAAAACGCCGGCAAGGATGGGGCCGGCGGTCAGGTCAAGCTGCGCTCCTTCGTCAACACCGTGGTTGAAGGGTTCGCCACCTCGCCCGAAGGCATCGACCAGTTGCGCAAGCGCTCGGTCCTGGTGCAGGCGGCCATTCTTTCCGTCGAGCTTCCCGCCGAGGTGGCCGACGCGGTGAAAGCCGGCTACGGCGACATCTGTGCCGAGGCCGGGGGCGAAGAAGTTCCCGTGGCCGTGCGCTCTTCCGCCGCGGGCGAAGACTCGCGCAAGAAGGCCTTCGCCGGCCTGCAGGACACCTACCTGAACATCTGCGGCAAGGAGCAGGTCGCCCTGGCCTATCATTGGGACTGCGCCTCGGCCTACAATCTGCGCTCCATGACCTACCGCCGCGAAGCCATCCTCGACGCCATCGCCCTGGCCGAGGAAAGCGGCGACGAGAGCATCGCCGAAGCGGCCAAAAAAGAGTGGGCCATTGAGCATACCTCTCTGTCCGTCTGCGTGATGCGGATGATCAACCCGGTCATTTCCGGCACCGCCTTCGCGGCCGATACGGCCACGGGCTGCCGGGGCACGTGCCGCAACGATCTGGTCTCCATCGACGCCTCCTACGGCCTGGGTGAGGCCGTGGTCGGCGGCATGGTCACGCCGGACAAGTATTACGTCTTTACCCGCGATGACGGCCGTGAGGTGGTCATTCGCCAGATGGGCTGCAAGGACATCAAGATTGTGTACGATGAAGGCGGCGGCACCAAGAAAGTGTCGGTGTCGGAGGTCGAAGCCCTGCGCTGGGCTCTCTCCATCGCCCATGCCGAAGCCGTGGCCGCCGGGGTGCGGGCCATCAGCAAGGCTTACGGCGACATCATCATGGATACGGAGTTCTGCATCGACGCGGCCGATGAGTTGTGGTTCGTGCAGGCCCGTCCGGAGACGCGCTGGAACGAGGAGTTCGAGCTGCACCCGGACATCATCTACATGCGCCGCAAGGAAGTGGACCCGGCCGCGGCGGCGGCCGCCGAGGTGCTGGTTGAAGGCAACGGCGCCTCGCGCGGGGCCGGCCAGGGCACGGTGCGCTTTTTGCGCTCCGCCCTGGAGCTGAACCGGATCGGCAAGGGCGACGTGCTGGCCGCCGAGCGCACCGACCCGGACATGGTGCCGGGTATGCGCGTGGCGTCGGCCATTCTGGCCGACGTGGGCGGTGATACGTCCCACGCGGCGATCACTTCGCGCGAATTGGGCATCCCGGCGGTCATCGGCATCCAGCGGGTTGAGGCGTTGCGCGCCCTTGACGGTGTGGAAGTGACCGTAGACGGCACCACCGGCCGCGTCTTCCGGGGAATTTTGCCCCTGCGCGACGTGGGCGGCGAGATGGATCTTTCCAAAGTCCCGGCGACCAAAACCCGCGTGGGCCTGATTCTGGCCGACGTGGGCCAGGCCATGTTCCTTTCCCGCCTGCGCAACATCCCGGATTTCGAGGTCGGCCTGCTCCGGGCCGAGTTCATGCTCGGCACCATCGGGGTGCACCCCCTGGCCCTGGAAGCTTACGACAACGGCGAGCTGGCCCAATGCATCACCTCGCACCTGCGCGTTCTGGATGACCGCCTGAGCAAAACCCTGCGCCGGCAACTGAACGCCGGGCTGATCTTCGTGAACATCCGCCTGCGCGAGTATGTCGGCCACCTGACCGGCATCACGGCCGAGATCGACGCCCTGCTGCAGAAAGAAGGCACCGGCAAAGAAGAAGACACCCTGGCGATCCGCCGGCAGGTGCGGGATATGGAGCGCAGGCTCGACGAGTACATGGAGCACGCTTCCCGCAACCTGGACCGGATCAAGACCGTGCTGGATCTGGAAACCCACGTGCGCATCGTCATGGGTTTTGAAGACGAGCTTTCGCTGCTTTCCGGCAACGACCCCGAAGTGGTCCGCCGGCGGGGTGAGATCGATTCCCAAGCCAAGGTCATGGCCGAGCGGGCCGCCGGCATCCCGGCCGTGCAGGAAGTGCTGGACGACATCAAGGATCTGCGCGAGGACGTGGCCCGGCGCACCGGGCTGCTGGCCCAGATTGAGGGGGTGCGCAACATTCCCGAGAAAATTCGCGAAATCATCCGCAGCCGGGGCTACCGCTCCGGGCGCGAGCACTACGTGCAGACCCTGGCCCAAGGCCTGGCCCTTTTCGCTATGGCCTTCTACGGCAAAGACATCATCTACCGGACCACGGACTTCAAGTCCAACGAGTACCGCAACCTGCTGGGCGGCCTGCTGTTCGAGCAGACCGAAGACAACCCCATGCTCGGCTGGCGGGGCGTTTCGCGCAACCTGCACGACTGGGAGCTGGAAGCCTTCAAGCTGGCCCGCGACGTCTACGGCGGCCGCAACCTTCAGATTATGCTGCCCTTCGTGCGGACCATTGAGGAAGCCCGGAGTATGCGCCGCTACCTGGAGCAGGTCCACAAAATGAAGAGCGGGCAGGACGGCCTGAAGGTCATCCAGATGTCCGAGATCCCGAACAACGCCATCCTGGCCAAGCAGTTCATCACGGAGTTCGACGGTTTCTCCATCGGTTCCAACGACATGACCCAGATGGTCCTGGCCACGGATCGCGACAACGCCAGCCTTTCACATATTTACGACGAGGAAGACCCCGGCGTGGTATGGGCCATCCTGGTGACGATTTTCACCGGCCTGAAGTACGGCAAGAAAGTCGGCTTCTGCGGGCAGGGGGTGTCGAACAGCACCATCCTGCGCGGCCTGGTGGCCATCGCCGGCATTGCTTCGGCCTCGGTTGTTCCGGACACATACTATCAGACCAAGTTCGACATGGCCGACGTGGAGAAGGAAAACATTCCCACCTCGCAGCTCGGCGCCTGGCTGAAAAAGCGGCACCACGAAGATCTGAGCGCCCTGATGGAAGAGGGCGGCTACGGGCACATCCTGAAAAAGTACAATAAGGCCGAAGACCTGATGGAGTGGTACGAGGGCGAGCTGAACCGGCTGCACGAGCATTTGCGCGAAAGCCTGGAAACGCCCAAGGAAAAGTTCTACCGGCATGAACTGGAGACTTTCCGCCGCACCTTCCCTAAGCCTGTGATTTACGCCTGCTGGGATTGGGACTCCCTGGTGAAGGATGCCCTGCATCAGGCCGGGTTCGCCTCATTTGAAGAGCAGACCAAAGCTCTGGAGGCCGCTCGGGCCAAGTTCGCCGTTTAAGCGCCGCGGGTTTCGCAGTAGAACAGAGGGGAGCCCGCGCGGGTTCCCCTCTTTGTTTGCCTTCTGAAGGCGAGGAAAAACTTCCCCGACAAGGTGTCGCGCAGGGGTGGGATTCAATAAGGGAATTTTTTCACTTTGCTGTGATAATGTAAGAAAAGAGACAGAAAAGCGGGCGCCGATTCAGTAGTGTGAAAAAAAGAACGAGCGCCTCGCGCCGGTGCGGCCTGACCATGCCGGAGCGGCGCGATCGCCGGCCCCAGCCGGCGGGCGGTTTCGCAAAAACACCGGTTGGCCGATCTTTCGGGCCGGCCGGCAACCACATCAGGAGGAATGCGTCATGGGACACCCGACAGTCTACCCCACCGGGGTAACCATTTACAACCCGGACAAGTGCTGGAACGGTTACACGATTTTGCCGGCCCCCGCGCAAGGCGCCCTGCTTATCGACATGAACGGCAATGAAGTCCGCCTGTGGCGCGACCTTCAGGGCTTTCCCAACAAAATCTTCCCCGGCGGTCATGTCATGGGCAGCCGCGGAATCCGCAATCCCAAATTCGGTCTGCAGGACCAGATGGACCTCGTTCAGGTGGACTGGGACGGCAATGTGGTGTGGGAGTTCAACCGCGCCGAGTACATTGAAGACGCCGGCGAGAAACCCCAGTGGATGGCCCGCCAGCATCACGACTACCAGCGTGAAGGCAACACCGTGGGCTACTACGCCCCCGGCATGGAGCCGAAAACCAGCTCCGGCAACACCCTGGTGCTCTGCCACAAGAACGTGAACTGCTCCTACATCAGCGACAAGCCCCTGGTCGACGACGTGATCTACGAAGTCAACTGGGAAGGCGACATCGTGTGGGAGTGGCTGTGCAGCGACCACGTTGAAGAAATGGGCTTTGATGAAGCGGCCCGCAACGCCATGTGCCGCGACCCCAACATGCGCGGCGGCGCCCTGATCGACAACGCCCCGGCCGTGGGCGACTGGATGCACGTCAACTCCATGTCCGTTCTCGGGCCCAATAAATGGTACGACCAGGGCGACGAGCGTTTTCACCCGGACAACATCATCATTGACGGGCGCGAGACCAACATCAACCTGATCCTGAGCAAAAAGACCGGCAAGATCGTCTGGCAGCTCGGCCCGGACTACAGCCAGGGCGCGGCCAAAAAGATCGGCTGGATTATCGGCCAGCACCACACCCACATGATCCCCAAGGGGCTGCCGGGTGAAGGCAACATCCTGCTGTACGACAACGGCGGTTGGGCCGGCTACGGCGCGCCCAACCCGGCGGCGCCCCACGGCGTGAAAAACGCCACCCGCGACTGGTCGCGCATACTGGAAATCAATCCCGTGACTATGGAAGTGGTCTGGAAGTACACCCCGCACGAGGCCGGCTTCATTGTGCCCCTGGACGCCAACCGCTTTTACAGCCCGTTTATCAGCAGCGCCCAGCGCCTGCCCAATGGCAACACCATGATCACCGAAGGTTCCGACGGCCGCGTCTTTGAAGTGACCCCGGAATACGAGATTGTGTGGGAATACATTTGTCCTTACTGGGGCAAAGGCGGCCTGAATCTGAACATGGTTTACCGCGCCTACCGCGCCCCCTATGACTGGGTGCCCCAGGCCAAGCACGCCGAAGAAACCCCGATCAAGCGCATCGACGTGACCACCTGGCGCGTGCCCGGCGCCGGCAAGCCCGGCCCGCAAAGCGAAGTGTGCGTTGAGGGCACCTTGGGCTTCGGCGTTGACGGCGGCCACTGCGTGGGCGCCACGGACGAGGAATAACCACAGAAAAATCGGAGGAAGCGCAGGGGGCCCACCCGCCCCTTGCCTTTCCCGGGGTTTTCCTGTGCCGGTAAACGGCTGGGCTTCTCTCCGGATAGGTTCCCTTGCGTTTGAATGAAAAAACCCGCGCTCCGGCGCGGGTTTTTTCACGTTGCAACGTAAATGCGTTATAGCATTTCAGTTGCATGAGGCGGAATTCACACACTAGTGAGTTTTTTGTGGATATATCGAGAATAATCAATTTGTTAACAAGATACTGTTATTTATTTATTTATCATCGTTTAGAATGAAAGTATTGACCACTTATGTGATTTTTCAGTATAGCTCCCGTAAATAGTAACGGACTGTTGCTGAGGAGGGAATGCATATATTGCATAATCGGCACCAGCCGGCTGGATTTCACTGAATCGTTTTTCCTTTCCCATGCTTTTCGGGGGGCAAAAGTGGGAAGAACGAAATTACAACAGAACAGAGAAAGGGGGGAATTCTATGGCCCAGCGCGTCTCCGGCCGATCCGATGCCGTCAAATCGGAATCTTTTGTCAGTGTGCCCGCTCCGCCGGTGGGAATGGAGGCAATCGTTTCGGCCGCCGACGCGGTCGAATTGAGGCTCGGATTCGAGCCCGGCGGCGTCGATGCCGCGCGTGAAGGGAATGATCTGGTCTTTACCTTCGATGACGGCGGGTCGGTGCGTATCTTGGGTTTTTTCGTGGTCGAGGAAATGCTGCCCGTCCTGGTTCTGCCGGACGGCAACAGCGTGAGCGCCGCCGATTATCTTGCCGCCAACCATCCCGATATGGATCTCAGCACCGCGGCCGCCGCCCAGGCGCCGGAATCCGGCGGCACCAGCTACCACGATGACGCCGGCAACCTCTTGGGCGGTGTGGAAAGGTATGGCGATCAGGAAGCCGGAGCCGGTTGGGACAATATGTTTCCCCTGCCGGGCGAGATGATGCGGGTCGAACGGCTTGTCGCCGCCGATGACGATACCGGGCCGTTGTACACGCCGCTGCGTGGTATGCATTTGCACCGCTATGATCCTCTGTTGCGGGACTCCTGGTTCCAGCCCTCCGAGCCGCTGCTCGCCGCCGGTACGGAATATCGGTACACGGCCCGCATGGCGACCGGAGCGGCCGGCGCGGGAAAGACGGCCGACGGCACGGAAGTGCCGGGCGCCTGGCGCAACGGCGACTTTCGCCTGAATATCCTGGCCGACAGTGCCGCCATGACCCCGGATCCCGGAACCGAAGCAAGTACGGTTGCCGGCCTGTTCGCCGCCAATGGCGGGAAAACCTCCATCCAGGCGAACAACATCAATATCGCCGTTTCCGGGCAGGGTTTTGAAGGCGGCTCCGGCTCTTCGGTCGTGGGCGCGCTCTTCGCCCAGAGATCCGTGAAGGGAGTGGAAGAAGGGGATCAAGACCACCTCTATAGGGCCGAAGTCGCCCTGAAGGCCAGGGGAGACGTGAACCTGGGCGTCGGGATTGCCGGCGATGCGGCCTCGCGGGGTCATTCCGGCATTACCTACGCGGGAGTGTCCGCCTCCGATCGCGGCCGTGTCACGGTGGAGTCCGGCGACGATGTGGTGATATCCATCTCGGATCAGACCACCGGCGGCGCGCTGGATGCGGCCGGGGTATACGGCATCTACTCCGGCTACGGCCTGCGGAACGGGGATCTGGCCAAGCGGAGCGACTTCGCTTCCGACGACACGTATCGAGACTACATATATAGACTTAGGGATCAGTATTACCTGGATTCCTGGAGTAACAATACCGGAGACGGATACGTTCCCGGCGATCAGAGCCTTGCGGATATCAAGGCCGCCGGCGATGTGCAGGTGAAGATGGATCTCGGCTCGACCAAGGGGCCGGTTTCCGGCATCCGGCTTGAATGCGGCGATGCGCGCGTTACCGCCGGCGGGGATATCGATATTTCGACCGCCCTGCGCGGCGCCCACTCGGGCGGGGGCATCGACAAGGCCTCGGCCGTGAGTATCACCGACGGCGGCCGGTTGGACATGACGGCGAAAGGCGACGTGAACCTTTCCGTGCAGGGTGACGGCCGTAACCTGAGCGTCATGCGTATTGGAGATGGCCCTGTAACCATCGACGCGCGAGGGGAGTTCTCCATGGGAACCTTCCGGCTCCTCGGCACGATCCAGGGCCGGAACGTGAACATCACGGGCACGGCCGGGGTAAACGGAGCCGCGGACGTCAATGAAATCATCGGCTTCGAGATGGGTGGGAAGAAGAACAAGTTTCTGCTTTCAGCCGACGAAAAGATCAGCATCGACGTGAGCACCCTCCACCGCGGCAATGAAGGCTCGGCCACAGGCGTCATGATCCAGCGTTCCAGTTATCCTTATCACTACTCCGGGGCGGGCCTGTACATGAACGCTCCGGAAGTGGAAATCGCCGCCCGGATCAATCCCGCCGACGCCGCATCGGCCGGGCTCGCCCACGACACCACGGCAACGGCGTTCCGCGTGAGTGCCTTTGCGCAAGTCGGAAGAGGTACCCTGTCCGTTGACGGGCGGTCTCTCTGGGGGGGGGAAGCGTTGAACAAGCTCAACCTGGTCGCCGAGGGCGGGCGCCGTAATTACGGCCTCCACGTCACGCCGGGCGAGCTCGACCCAGACCGCGACCACTACGCCTCGCTCCAGCTATCGGCGGAAGAGTTGAATATCCGCGCCGCCGGCGGAGTGGCCGACGGTCGGGGGTCCGGTTCATACGGCATTGCAGCCAAAGGTGATGGTTTCAGCAATTATTCGTCGGCGTCTCTCTCTGTCGGGACGTTGTCGGTGACGGTGGAAAACCCCGAAAACAGCGTCGGCCTTTCGGCGGATGGCGGGAGTATCGACATAACCGGCGGCTCCCATTTTGATCCGAAGACCGGCCAGTATACACCCCTTCCCTTGACGATAATCATCTCCTGCACCATCACCGATCCGTCCGCGTTGCCCGGCGGCGCCCGCGCCGTCGCCATCGAAGCTTTGAATGAGGGAAGTGTGTCTATCACCTCCTATAGTGAATGCAATGACACGGTCATCCTGAAAGGCGACATGCTCGCGCGAAGTGAAGACCAGTATCCGGCGCGGGGCTCCTCGATCCACATCGGCTTGGGCAACGGCTCGGATCGCGTGGAAATCAACGGCGACATCAGGACCGAAGGAACGCTGAGCACTATTTCCATCGACGCCGGCAAAGGCAACGACGTGCTGATATTCAGCGGTAAGATCCATGCTTCCGCCGGCATCGACATCACGGCCGGCGCCGGGAACGATCTGCTCGTGCTCAAGGCGGAAAGCGCCGAGGCCTTCGCGGCGCGGTTCAAGGACTGGCTGGAAACCCCCGGAGTTCTGGACGGGCTGAGTTGCGAGAGCATCATCATTCAGGGGCTTGATCCGGCTCATGGGCAGACCTGGCTCTCCAACCTGCTGGCGGCCAATCCCGCTATCGACGTGCAGTACTTCGGGACGGATACGAACGTGACCGTGGTGAACTCGGCCGAACAGTTGGGCAAGACTTTCCACCTGGCCGGCACGGGGAACGACGACCTGTTGTACCTGCGCTTCGACGACGCCGAGAACGGCTTGAAGAGCATGAACAAGGCCGTGAGCGAAGGCCGGGTCTCGGGCCTGGAGAAACTGGTGCTGGACATCGCCAACGGTCATGACGACGGCGGCCTGAACACCGATCTGCTCAATAATCTGATCGGCGGAGCGAAGGGGAACGGCTCTGAAGTCCGCCTGCGGGCCGACAACACGGATGCCGGCCTGCTGCAGAATGCCGGCTGGACGGCCGGCAACTCCCGGACGACCATCGATGGTACTGAGTATACCGTATACAACCACCCGGACTTGGGCGAGATGTACGTGAAGCTGATCACCGGGTAACCAAAAGACGGGCGGGCGCGTCGCCACGACGAGCGCCCCATCGCTCGGAATCGGATGGTGGGGCGATTTTTCGAGTGTCGGATACTGAAAGCGGAGTGGCCGGAGTCTTGTCCGTCCCGCTCGGCCGGAATGTTCCGAGCGGCGGGAGCGTCGGCAAAGACTCCCGTCCGGTCTGGGATTCCAGGCATGTCGAGATCGTTATGCCCTTGGGGGCCGGCTTCGGCATTCCCTTTGCCCGGCGTGATTCGCCCCGAGTTTTTCACGTTGTGGCGGAAGGCTTTTTGCTATTTTTTGTTGTGCCGCGCCATCTTCATATGGGGTTGAGTTTTTTTGTAAAATATCAAGTATAATTGGCATGTTACTATTTTTTTGTTATTTATTTGTCATTGCTTAGAGAGAACATATTGACCATATGCAGAATATCAGTATATACCATAAGAAAAGCAATGTAGTTTTCCCAAGGAGGGGAAAATACATATTGCCATAAGGCATATATGGCTGTCTTTCACTGAAGTGGTTTCCGACTCCATGCTTTTAGGGGAAGCGGGAGGAGGGAAAATGAAGCTGCAACAAATTTTTGGGAAAAAAGGGGGAGTCCTGTGGCTCAGCTTGTCGCCGGCCGTTCCGATGCCGTCAAACCGGAATCTCTAGTCAGTGTGCCCGCGTCACAGCGCGGAGTGGATGCAACCGTTTCTTCGGTCGGAGCGACCGAGTTGAAACTCGGTTT
>JAVBQP010000091.1:0-8652 GCA_031548905.1 Desulfovibrio sp.
AAAGCCAGTGCCGGAACATCATGAGTCCCGACTACACCGAGGCCGGCGCGGGCCGGGCCGGCGACATTCGGGTGCTGACCCTGACCGCGCCCCTTTCCGGCGGAGCCATGCGGGCGCAATGAGGTCTCCACATAATCCGCACACGCAGGAAAGCCCCATGCCGGCGCTACGGCATGGGGCTTTCCGTTTCGGCCGGGAGAGAGACCGGCTTACGAAGTCCGGGGGGGAAGCGCGATCAGCGTGATCATGCCGATGAAAATGCACAGCAGGCCCGCCGAGGAAAACACGGTCAGCCGCTCGCCCAGGCAGAAGATGCCGAGCAGGGCGGCGCACAGGGGTTCGGCCAGGCCCAGGGTGGAGGCCGTGGCCGTCGGCGTGGTTCGCAGGCCGGAGAGCACGAGGGTGAAGGCCAGAGCCGAGGTGGTGACGCCCAGGTTCAGGGCCACCAGCAGACCGTCGGCGGTGAACACCCAGGCGCCGGGGGAAAACAGGAACGAAGGCAACAGGCAGATGCCGCTGAACAGGCAGAGGAGCATCTGCACGGTTTCCGGCGGAGAGTCGCGCACCAGGGATTTGCCGAAGACCATGAACACTGAGTAAAAAAGCCCGGCCGCGAGCGGCAGCACCAGAAAGAACGGGTTGACCGTTTCCGCTCCCCCCCAGTGCAGCAGGACCAGCCCCAAGCCGGCGATCGCCGTTGCGGGGTACCAGGCCCATATGGGTTTTTCCCTGAGAACGACCAGGCCCATCAGGGCGGAGAATATGGGAATGGAGCCGATGGTCACCACGGTGCCCACTACCACGCCCGCCTGGGTCAGGCCTTTGAAGAAAAAGACATTGCAGAACAAAAGCCCGAGGGCGGCCGGGAGCGCGGCCGCCCTCGGCCGGTTGAGGCGGAGCGGCAGCCCCCGCCAGGCGCACCAGACCATCAGGATACAGCCGCCGCCGAACATACGCAGGGCGCTCAGGGTATACGAGGAGGCCCCTTCCGGGGCGATCGCCTGGCTGAAGCCGGACGTGCTGAAACATATCGCCCCGGCCAGAACCATGAGCGGGCCGCGCCGGGAAAGGATCTTTTCCATCTCGTTTTCCCCGAAGGAGTTCCTCAACGGCCGGCCCGGACGGTAAAATCTCCGGGTGGCGCCCGAGGGCATAGTGCGGGGCCGAGCCCGCCGCGACGTAAATTTTACGCGCTCACTGTAAGGGAGAAGCCTTGGAAGGTCCAGGGGGATCGCACCGGGAACCGGTTCTCCTTTTCATCTTTGCCGGTTCGGATACCGGGGAGGGCATACCGCCGATTCGGGCGGGAGCCGCGCCCTTCCGGTGCCGCTCAAGGGGCGGGAGGCGGCTTATCATCGCGGCACGGTTGCCGGCGGGGCGGCGTTCCGATATATACTCGAGACACGGGCGGCGCCCCGCGCCCGGAGCCTCGCAAAACCGCCGGGACACGTTGGGGTATTGCCGACGTGGTGGGACAATCGCATACCAATGCGGGAGCTTATAAAAAAACAAACGGCGCGCAGCCGAGGAGCACACATGAGCAGCCATTGCGTTACCTTGTACGGGCTTTCCACCTGCGTTCACTGCCGCCACGCCCGGGAATTCCTCGAGGAACACAAAATTCCTTTCACCTGCGTCTATGTGGACAGCCTTGAAGGCGCCGAACGGGCGGAAACCATCGCCGCCGTGAAAAAGCACAATCCGCGCGTGTCCTTCCCGACCATCGTCATCGACGACGGGGCCAAGGTTTTGATCGGTTTCCACGAGAGCGAGTTGGAAGAGGCGTTGCTGCCATGAGCGGGCCGGGCCTTGAAGCCGCCCGCGCCCTGCGGGATAAGCTTACTCCTCTTCAAGAAGCCAGGGGGTACTGGTTCAACCCGGACACGAAGTTCACCGAGGATCTTCTCGAGCAACTCCTGGTGACCAAGGCCCGATACGGGTACATGGCCTGCCCTTGCCGGCTCGCCTCCGGCACACGCGAAAATGACCGGGACATCATCTGTCCCTGCGTGTATCGCGCCGAGGATGTGGCCGAGTACGGCACCTGCTTCTGTGGGCTGTATGTGGACGAGCGACACCGGGAGTCCGGGGTTGCCGACATCGTAGTACCGGAGCGCCGGCCGCCGGAAAAAATTCTGTTTTAGGCTGGAATGCTTCCGCCCCGGTCGTGCCGGGGCTTTTTTTCCGGTCCCGCCCATTTTGTGGAGGCGACATGTACATCGGTATTTTGGGCGTGGAATATCGGCTGCACGGCAACGAGTCCCTCAAGGACAAGCGCCGCACGGCCCAGAGCCTGAAACAGAAGGTCCGGGCCAAGTTCAACGTGTCCGTGGCCGAGATCGGCAGTGAAAACAACATGGATCGCCTGAGCCTGGCCGTGGTTTCCGTCAGCAACGACAAGCGGCACCTGGAAAGCAGGCTGACCAAGTGCCTGTCGATGATGGAAGCGGTCTGCCCGGAAGAAATGACCTACAGCGAACTGAGCATTCAGGGCGAAGAAATGCCCTGATGGAGAAGGAATGACCGAACACATGGAGAACGCCGGCCGGGTTCTGCGGGAACATGCCGGCAAAAAGGTGCTCCTGACCACCCACGTGAACCCGGACGGCGACGCCCTGGGGTCCGTGGCGGCCTTGGGCTACATAGCCGATTCTCTCGGCTGCGACACGCGCGTCTGCACGGTCTCGCGGGTACCGGATTACCTCGACTGGCTGCCTTTGCCCTGGCCCCTGCATCATGCGCTTGAGGAACTCGGCGACTGGGCGCCGGACCTGCTCGTGGTCCTGGACTGTGGCGACGCCCACAGGCCGGGGCCGGAGATGGAGGGCCTGCTCGCGTCCGGCCGGCCCGGCCTGACCACCCTGAACATCGACCACCACCAGGGCAACCCCGAGTTCGCCATGCACAACTGGGTGGAGCCGGGCCGCGCCGCCACGGCGGAGATGGTCGGCCTCCTGGCCGAGCATCTGGGCCTTTCCCCGGCCGGGGAGTTGGGCCGGGCCGTGTACCTGGGCCTGACCTCCGACACGGGCAATTTCACCTTCAGCAACACCACGCCGGGAGTTTTCGCCCTGGCCGCGCGCATCACCGGGGCCGGGCTCGAGGTGGGCGAGTTCTCTCAGGTTTCGGAAAATACCTGGACCCTCGGCAGAATGCACCTGTGGGGCAAGCTGTTCAGCGAGGTCAGCCTGCACCACAACGGGCGCACCGCCTTGATCACGGTGCCGAAAAAATTTCTGGATCAGTTCGGCCAGAAGCGCAGCGCCCTGGAGGGCTTCGCCTCCTGGCTGCGGCGGATCAAGGGCGTGCGGGTCGGCGTGTTTGTGCGCGACGACGGCCCCGGACGCTCCAAAGTTTCCCTGCGCTCGATGGGTGATGTCGATGTTCGGGCGGTTGCCGAGTCGTTCGGCGGGGGAGGGCACAAAGCCGCCGCCGGGGCCGAGCTGGCCCTGCCGCCCCGCGAAGCCGCCGCCGCCGTTCTGCGGGCCCTGGAAGAGCTTGGAGGTCTGCGGGGGTAGCCCGCCGGCACATCGGAAACGCAACGGGCGGAGGGTTTTCCCCTCCGCCCGTTGCGTTTCCGACTTGAATTCGGCGTCGACCCGCTGTAACACTCGGCGCGGCTATGTTACATTGTGTTACATTCAAGCGCTCGTTACCCGACGGGCTTTCTCCCGCGCATTCACTCCCTGCGAGAGCAATACGCGCTGCAGCCAGGTGGACGTATTTCCCACCGCCATGCCGGAACTGTTTGCCGAGCTGGGGCGGAATGGCCGGAGTGTTGAGCATCGGCGCGCGGTGGATGCTCTACAACAACAAATACCGGGCCGGGGAAGCGCGGTGGACGCAAGCGCTCTTTCATCGTTGAAGCCCTCTGCCCCGCATGGGACAGAGGGTTTCGGTGTTTCCCGGCTGATGGAGGTCAGTATTGTCCGTAGATTCGATGCACGGATACTCTCGGCGTGAATCGGGGCGCGGGCTTTCCGTCAACCTCTTTGAGAAGCAAATCGTTGTCGCTCTTAGCTCTGCTGAAGACCAACGAAGCGGTGCCGGAAAAGGCCGCTTCCGAGAGATCCGTGTCTTCGTGCAAATAGTAGGTGGCGTTCTCCATCCGGACCCGGTAGGGGCGGGCGTGGATCAAGCCGCCTTCGACCCTGTCCACCAGGATGGGCATACGGAAGTCCCTGCCGTTCACAGACGTGCTGACGGCAATCCGCATACCCGGTCGCAGATTGTCCAGCTTTTCCGCGAGGTAGGAATCATCAGATTCTTTGTAGCCCAGGGGCAGAGTCGCGGCCTGGTAAATGTACATTCCGGCCACAACCAGGATTATGGCGATCAGGAACAGACCGGGGCGGAAACGAAAACGCCCCCGGTATCCCTTTCTGTCCCGCTTGAAGACGGCGGAGACTTCCGCCGGCCAGCGCCTGCGCGCGATATTCTCTCCGCAAGCGGCACACCGGGCGGAACCGGCCGGAAGAATCGGCAGGGACATGGAAAACAGCAGGCAGCGCACGCGGGTATTCTGGAAGTCCAGGTGTACGGTCGAGGCCTTGCCGCAGCACGGGCACTTCCCCACAGGCACGTCACGCGAGCCGGCGTGATCAAAAAATATTTCATAGGTAACGAGCAATCCGCCACTCCTTGCATGTGTTATGAGGGCACAGGCCCAACCGAACGCGACGCGGGGAGGCCTCGCCTCCCCGCGTCATGAATGCCGGCCGCAAAGCGGCCGCTCAGCCGAACTTCTCCACCATCTCCTTGGCCTCGGCATTATCGGGGTCTTTGCGCAGCACGTCCCCGGCCGCCTCGAAGGCTTTATCCTTCTTGTTCCACTGGCTGTACATCCGGGCCAGGTTGATCATGGTTTTCGGGTGCTTGCCGAATTCCCTGATCGCCTTGAGGTAGACGACCTCGGCTTTCTCGAATTCCCGCAGGGCCAGATAGCTTTCCGCCGCGGAAGCATAGGCCGATCCTTCCCTGGGGAAGGCTTCAATGGCCTGTTCCAAAAATTCGACGGCTTCGAAATACAACTTGTGATCAAGGAGGATGCGCCCGATATCGGCCAGGATTCCCGGCTCTTCGCCGAATTCATCGCCCAGCACGCGCAGGGCGGCCTTGCCCCTGGGCGAATCCCCGGCCTGGAGGTAAGAAAGGCCCTTGTCCCGCAGGGCTGCTTTGCGGGCCGTCCGTTCTTCCTCAAGGCCGCGCTCCTTGGCCGCCTCCGTTTCCAGCAGGGCCTTGCGCATGATGGGCAAGAGCGCTTTCAGCTTGTTTTCCTGCCCGGGAACGTAGGCGATACCCACCGTCGATGATTTGCCCAGCGATTCCAGAAAAGAGCGCACCTGCGCCTGGCGGTTCAGTTCGTTCACACATTCCTGAACCAGCACCTCGATCTCGAAACGGGCCTTGCCCATGAGTTTCGCGGGCTCATAGGCGTCGAGCCCGGCGATGAGCGCGTCCAGCGCCCGGAGCGGGTCGTCCCGGCGCAACAGCGACTTGGCCCTGGCGATGTTCATGCCCACCGCCTGGGGGATGGTGAAGTTATTCAAGGGAACCTCCGGCCGTATCGTTTTCCGCGCTCCACAGGGCGCATACCTGCTCCCTGCGCTCCTCCAGCAATTCACGTGTCCCCGGCGGCACCAGAAAGTCGATACTCCGTCCGGCCAGAAAGCGCCGGCGGACCAAGGTCGAGCTGATATCCAGGCGGGGTTGGGGAATATACAGCAGTTTGCCGCCGTGGGGCAATGCGTAGGTTTCTTCAGCTCCGGCAACGGGCGCGCCCCGGCTCAGGCCCGGCCATAAATTGAGGGCCTTCTGCCGGAAATTTTCGGCTTGGGCGCCGTCCCTGGGGAGCACGGCGAAATCGGCCAGGCCGGGGAGCGCTTCGTACTCCCGCCAGCGTTCCAGGGTCAGAAAGTCGTTGCCTCCCATAATGAACAGCAGGGGGACATCCGGGTCGCGCCGGCGCAGTTCCCGCAAGGTGTCCACAGTGTAGGAGGGGCCGGGCCGCTCGGTTTCGACACGGCTGAGCGCAAAACCGGGGAGGGAGCGTATCGCCCGTTCGAGCATGGCGTGGCGCAGTTCGAACGGGAGCAGGCCCAAGCCGGGCTTGTGCGGCGGTGAGGCGCACGGAATCAGCAGCACCCGCGAAATCCCCAGAGCCTCACGGGCTTCCAGGGCGATCCGCAGGTGCCCCACATGGGGCGGGTTGAAGCTGCCGCCGAGAATGGCAGTTGTTCTTTCCACGTAGAGGCTCTCTTAGAGCAATTTCACTTTGAAATCGCTCGGCAGGCGCGTAGCGAAAAACAGAGCCGCGCAAGGTGTGAAGTACAACGCTCTCGGAGGGAAGAGCCCTGTGGTTCAACCGGCCGGGCGGCACGCCTGCGTGTCGTTTATTATTTCATACGTTTCGTAGTGTTGTGGGCGAATCGCTGTCGCGCTTGGTGACATCTCAAAAGGGTCTTGTCCATTTTAGCATGTTCGCAAGTGGGTTGATTTCTGAAACACCCCTTCGTACCGGCGAAAAACAGGCCGGCGCGGGGTGTGCGTCGCACCGTTTTCGGTGAGAAAAACTCTGCGGCCCAGCCGGCGGGCCGTCGCCGCGGGCCTTCGGCGCGGCCGGAGGCCGGTATGCCAAAGTAGAGTGGGCCGGGGTAAATGTAAAGACATGTACCGTGTGTACGAATCAAATTGCTTGTAAAAGAAAATCTATTTTACTATAATTAATAGCGCACCTAAACCGGAGTTGCGAATATGCCTTTTGCCAAAGAACAATTGCTCGAAATCGCGCGGCACTATGAAGCCGAAGCCAAGCACCCGCACTTCGGCCTTCTGTACGCCGCCTGCGCCGCCGGGTTGCGGGCTTGGGAAGCCCGGCGCGGTTTTTATCGCAAAACCCTCGATGCCGCCCGTCCCTTTTTGGCTGAGCTGGAAAATCATATTATTCGAATCTTCGCCGGGTCCGGGGGCCTGACCCCCGAAAACGAGCAGGAAGCGGCCTTTGTCATGGTCGAGTGCCTGGCCTGCATGATTCGCGAGGTCGCCCTGACCTCCGGGGCCGAGACTCCGGATGAGGAAGCCGTGCTCTCGTACTTTGAAACGTGCGGTGAATGGCGCTCCAACGATGGGCATTTGGCTTCGGAATACTTTTTCAAGCGTATTCCGGCGGCGGTTTTGTGCCGCACGGCCACGGTTCTGGACGCCGGCCTGCGCCCGGTGGTCCGACCAGAAGACGGCCTCCCTTCCCAGTAATTTCACCCTGCCGGCACCGGCTTCTCGCGGCCGGTCTGCGCGCGGTTTTGCCGCTTTATTCACTGCGGCCTGAGATCAAGCTCCATTCCGGTTAATTTGGCCATATCGGCAAGATACCCCTCATACCGAGCCAGGTAGAAGGCCAGGGGCCGGGCGAACGACGTGCCCACCAACCCGTCCACGAACAGCCGGCTGACCTCTTCCACCCGGGTGAGCACCATTTGGGAGTGGGCGAAAATGGCCAGCTCGTCCGCGGTCATGCCTTCCGCGAGCCGGGCCAGGGTGCTGCGGGCGCGTGGCTGGTACATCCAGAAATACATCAGATCCAGGGCGTTGATGATGATGGTCCGCTCCAGATCCTGGGCCTCTCTGCCCACAGCCTGGATAAAGTCCTTGGGCCGGCGCAGCAGTTCGAGCACGTCCTCCTCGGGCAGGAGAGTCTCCAGACGAGAGAAGCAGGTGAACAACTGTTCCAGCTTGGCCGTGTAGTCCCAGTGCCGCATACGCAGGAAGGCGCCCTTGTCGGCCAGGCCCTCGATGGCGGCGGCCACGGTATCCGAGGCCAGCTTGGAAATGACCGAGGCCCCCTGTTGCAGCAGGATCGTGGACCAGCCGCACAGGATGAAGACTTCCAAGGCCCCATAGCTGTATGCGATGGAAACCGGAATGGCGATAATGCTGCGGAACAAGTTGCCGATGACCGCCGCCCTCGGCAGCCCCCGATACAAGTTGTGCGAGGCGATATAGACCCCGTTGATCGTGGACATGATTGTATAGAACAGCAGCGGCTCGTTCAGGGAAGTGATTCCGCAGACCCGTTCCAGCAGGAACCAGCGAACCCCCAGTTCCAGCAACGGGACGGAAAGGCCGGTGAACATGAGCGAGTCGCACAGGCGCGTCCAGCTCAGGTAGTCGTTCCAGCGCAGCAGGGGCGTGCGACGGACGCCGCCGCCGCTCAATACGGCCTGCAACACGTTGCGAAAGCCCGTGATTCCGAACCAGATGAAGGGGCCGAACCAGGCCAGCACCCACCAGGGCTGGGTGTACAGGAAGGTGGCCACGGTCAGGGCGAACCCGAACGCCACCTTGAGCACATTCTTCACTGTGGTGTTCATGCGCGCGAACGGGCTGGAGCGTTCCTCGCGCCGTTCCCCCTGGTCGAAGGAAAAAATCCGGCCCCCCATGCCCTGGAGGCCGCCCAGAGTGGCGATGTTCCCCTTTTTGTCATAGCGGGCGGTCTTTTCGTTGACCACCCAGTCCTCCACCTTGACCGTTCCCAGCCGCCGGCAACCCGGTAGGCGCCGCAAAAGGGCGGTAAGTTTTTCACCCAGAGGAGGGTGGCGCCGGGGGTAATACGAAACGCGCGGATAAACCTCGATGCGCATGGGGATCATCAGGCGG
>JAVBQP010000083.1:0-11991 GCA_031548905.1 Desulfovibrio sp.
CCCCGCCCCCCCCCCGGCCCTTCTCCCCCGCGCCGCGCGCCCCCCCACCGGCGGCCCCCGGGCCGCCGCCAAGGTGCTTGATGGAGGAGCTCGTGGCGTGGGGCTCTCGGGGTGTGGCAGGATTGTCGATTGCGCCGGCGAGCTTCGTTGAGATCTGAATTTCTGTTGCACCTTCCGGGGGGCCCAAGAGGCGGCTACGTGGCCGCCTCTTGGGAATCTCCGCGCGCCGGGGGGCTCCGCACCCCGGGCTCCAAGAGAGGTAACGCGATCGGTCGGCCCGGAGCGCTCCTCCTTCATGAGCGTTTCTTGGCGGCAGGGCAGAGCCCTGTGGAGTTCTCCCCGGCCCGCGGCCGGTGAGGATCTTCTTGGGGCTGCGGGAGCCTCTTCGACGCAAAGCCGTCCGCGGGGTCTTCCTCCGCGCCCTGTCTTGAAGCCATTGACGCTCCCGCGTCACAGCAGGAGGGGGGACGTTCCGACAAGATCGAGATGGCGTGTCCGGCTGCCACCGGAGCGCATGGGTGTAAAGGGGACGGTGGGTTCCACTTCGAGGGCTGCGTATTCGCCTTGAAATAAGGGCGGTTTTGGCCTAGGTTACTGAGGTTGTTTTTCACCAGAAGCCAAACAGGTGGTTTGATGCGGCGAGACGCGCGTATATTTCTGCTTGCGGCGGCATGTGTTTTACCGGCCGCCGGGTGCGCCTCCTCCACCGGGGAGCGGTTGGACAGGCTGGAAGGCCAGATGCAGGTCGCTCAGACCTATGATCTGCGCATCGCCGGCCTGGAAGACCGCATGACCCTGCTGGAGCAGGAAATGGGGCGCGAAAAGGCCTCCGGAGCCCAGGCGGGGCCGCGCAAAGTTTCGCCCGCGCCTGTGAAGGCGGAAGCTCCCAAGGCTGCGCCTGTCGCCCCCGTTAAGAAGGTGGAAGCGCCCCGCGCCGTTCCCGCGCCCGTGGCCGAGCCGCCTCTTGCCGCCGCCGTGCCGCCCGCCGAGCGTGGGAGGAGCGATGCGGCGCCGGCCTTTGTTTTTCCGGGCTACAACACGGCCGCCGCGGCGCCGGTCGCGCGGAGCGACAGTTCCGTTGATGCGGCGTTGGCCGATCTCGGCGCCGCGCATTCCGCTCCCGCCGCGCGGGCCGGTGGGTCCCCGTTCCCTCCCGAGTATTATGCGGGCGCCCGCAAAGTGGAGCCCGTGTCGCAACAGGCCCCGGCCCGGGAGTCCGCGCCGGAAAAACCGACGGCTTCCGGGTCCAAGGCGGCCTATGACGCGGCCCTGGCGCTTTTTGAAAAAAGAAAATACGCCGAATCCAAGGCCGCGTTTGAAGCGTTCGCGGCCGCCAATCCGGGGCATTCGCTCATGCCCAACGCCCTGTATTGGACGGGAGAGTGTCTGTACTCCCAAGGGGATTACACGGGCGCCATTCTGAAATTCAAGGATGTTGCCGGCAGCTATCCCACCCATCACAAGGCCGCCGCCGCGTTGCTCAAGGCCGGGTATGCTTACGCCCAGATGGGTGATATGGGCAACGCCCGGTTTTATTGGCAGATGCTTCTGCACGATTTCCCCAAGTCTTCCGAAGCCCGTCTCGCGGCCAAGCGCATGGAGTCCGGGCGGTGAGTCCCCGCGCGTTTTTTGTCGTAGGTGCCTGATGCCCGCTTTCGCCGAACTTTCAGATGAGCAGCGAGCCGAGTTCTGGGCCTGTCTCGCTCTGCGCAAGGCCAGGGAAATCGGCCCCCGCCGGGGCAAAGCCCTGATTGAAGCCTTCGGTTCGGCCCGCGTTGCTGTGGAATCCTGTCTGGCCTCCGCCGAGGCCTGGGTGGAAACCGGCCATGTGTCGGAACGCGCCGCCGCCGCCTTCTTCCGTCAGGAGTGGCGGGAACCGGCTCTGGAAGAGTGGCGCAGCCTGAAATTCGGCGCTTTTTCCGTCCTGCCGTACACACATCCTTTGTACCCGAAGCTGCTGCGCGAGATCCCCGATCCTCCCCTGGCCCTGTATTATGCCGGCGATGTGTCGTTGCTGCGCGGCCCGGCCGTGGGCGTGGTTGGGGCGCGTTCCTGCACCAAAGAAGGCGTGGCCGCTTGCGCTTTGTTGGCGGCCGGCCTGTCGCGGGCCGGGGTTACGGTGGTTTCGGGCATGGCCCGGGGCATCGACCGGGTGGCCCATTTGGGTGGGCTTGAAGGTTCGGGCAAGTCCGTGGGGGTGCTCGGCACGGGCATTGATCTGGTGTACCCCGTGGAAAACGCCGACCTGTTCGCGCTCATGCGCGGCGAGGGGCTGCTCGTGTCGGAGTTCCCGCCCTTTTTCCCGGCCGGCCCCAAGCATTTTCCCGTCCGCAACCGGATTATCAGCGGCCTGTCTTACGGTGTGCTGGTGGTGGAGGCCGCCGAGCGCAGCGGATCGCTGATCACCGCCCGGCTGGCCGTGGAGCAGAACCGCGAGGTGTTCGCCGTGCCGGGGCACAACATGGCCGCGGTTTCCGCCGGTTGCCGGGAGCTGGTGCGGCGCGGGGCCAAAGCCGCGTTTGAGACTGAAGATATTTTGCGCGAGTTGGAACCGTTTTTGACCGAGCACGTGCGGGCGGCCCTGCGCCGGAACAAGCCGCGAGCCTCGGGCCAGGCCCGCAGGCCGGAGGAGGCCCTGCACGTCCAGATGGGCGCGGATGCGGTCCCGATTCTGCCCGAAGGCAGGTTGCCCTGGATTGTTCCGGGAGCGAAGAAGAAGGCGGCGAAAAAAGATGCCGAGGCGGAGGCCGGGCCGTCGGAGCCGGTCGCCGCGCCCCTGCCGGAATCTTTTGGCGCGGACTTGCCGCCCGACGAGCGGAGCGTGGTGGACTCCCTGCGGCACGGGGCCGTGCATCTGGATGACTTGTCCCGCCGCCTGGGCCGGGATGTCGCCGGCCTGAGCGGTCTTTTGACCATGCTGGAAGTGCGCGGGCTGGTCTCCCGCCTGCCCGGCGCTTTCTATCAACTGCCGGGAGGGAAAGGCGCATGAGCGCCGAACTGCCCGACCCGCCGGCCATGTTCCTGGCCCATATGGAGTACGAGCGGGGCAGCCCGCCGACCACCGTGGCCGCGTATGCCAAAGATCTCGCCCAGTTTCAGGAGGTGCTCGCCGGTCTCGGCCGCACCCTGGCCGAACCGGACAAGGTGGAGCGCCGGCATATCCAGAAATTTCTCGCGGAATTGCACCGCAGGGGTGTGGGCAAGAGTTCGGTTGGGCGCAAGCTTTCGGCCTTGCGGAGTTTTTTCCGCTTCTGCGCCCGGATGCGCCTGGTCTCGTCCATTCCCACCGAGGGCGTGCACAACCCCAAAACCGAGCGGCGCGGCCCGGCCTTTCTCAACGTCGATCAAGCCTTCGCCCTGCTTGAGGCCGAGCCGGCCGGAGCGGAGGGCGCGGGCGGCGACTCGGTGACCCGGACCAGGGATCTGTGTCTGGCGGAGTTGTTGTACGGTTCAGGCTTGCGGATTTCAGAGGCCCTGAACCTGGACGCCCCGCGCCTGCCCGCCGGCGCGGAGGCCCTGCGCATTCGCGGCAAGGGCGGCAAGGAACGTCTCGCCCCGCTCACCGATGCCGCCAAATCGGCTCTGGCTGAGTGGCTGGCCGTGCGCGGGCAACTGGCCCCGTCCGGTGAGCCGGCCCTGTTCGTGGGCAAGCGGGGCAAACGTCTGCAACGCCGCGAGGCCCAACGGATCCTCAACCGGTTGTGCCTTCAGGCCGGGTTGCCCCAGGACATCAGCCCCCACGGCCTGCGCCACTCCTTCGCCACGCACCTGCTTGAGGCCGGAGCGGATTTGCGCAGCGTGCAGGAGCTGATGGGGCATTCGCGTCTTTCCACCACCCAGCGGTACACCCACTTGAACCTGGCCCACCTGACGGCCGTGTACGACAAGGCCCACCCCAAGGCGGGCGGCGACGGGCGCGAGACGCCGGCGGACGAGGAATGACGCCGCGCATTGCCTTTCGGCGCGGCGGACTTATTATTGCGAACGGCATGTTTCCTTCGTTCTCCGTATGAGGGAAGACACGCGCGGAGCGGCCGGACTTCCTCCGGCCCGCACTTCAAGCCAAGGAACGGGTATGAGCACCACCATGACCCCGCGTGAAATTGTGGGGGAACTCGACAAATACATCGTGGGCCAGAAAGAGGCCAAGCGCATGGTCGCCCTGGCCGTGCGCAACCGTTGGCGCCGGCAGAAGCTGGACCCGGCCCTGCGCGACGAGGTTTCGCCCAAAAACATCATCATGATGGGCCCGACCGGCGTGGGCAAGACCGAAATCGCCCGCCGGCTGGCCAAGCTTTGCGGCTCTCCTTTCGTCAAGGTCGAGGCCACCAAGTTCACCGAGGTCGGCTACGTGGGCCGGGACGTGGAATCAATGGTCCGGGATCTGATGGAGATCGGCATAGCCCTGGTCCGCGAGGAGGAAACCACGCGGGTCCGGCAAAAGGCCGAAGGCTCGGCCGAGGAACGCCTGCTCGATCTGCTGCTCCCCGGCGGGTCGGGCCGGGTGGACTACATCGCGGCCGAGGGCGGCGCGCCCGCGCCGGTTCCGGCGGATTCCGACTCCACGCGGGAGAAGCTCCGGGCCATGTGGCGGGCCGGCCGTCTGGATGATCGTGATGTGGAACTTGAAGTGGAGGAATCCTCCGGGGCCCAGGTGGAGCTGATGTCCATGCCGGGCATGGAGCAGATGGGCTCGCAGCTCAAGGACACGTTTTCGCGCATGTTCCCGGCCCGGAAAAAGCGCCGGCGCTTCAAGGTGCCGGAGGCGTACGAAATTTTGCTGCAACAGGAGGCCGAGCGCCTGATCGACAATGATTCGGTCATGGATCTGGCCCGCGAGCGGGTGGAGCAGACCGGGATCATCTTTATCGACGAGATCGACAAGGTGGCCCTGCCCGCCCAGGCCGGCGGGCGCGGCGGGGTGGACGTCTCCCGCGAGGGCGTGCAGCGCGATCTGTTGCCCATCGTGGAAGGCAGCGTGGTCAACACCAAGTACGGGATGATCCATACCGACCATATTCTGTTCATCGCGGCCGGGGCCTTTCACGTGAGCAAACCCTCGGATCTGCTGCCCGAGTTGCAGGGCCGTTTTCCGCTGCGGGTGGAGCTTTCGCCCCTGGGCAAAGAGGAGTTTTTGCGCATCCTGAAAGAGCCGCACAACGCCCTGACCCTGCAATACGCGGCGCTCATGGCCACCGAGGGGGTTTCCGTCACCTTCAGCGAGGACGCCCTGGAAGAAGTGGCCGCCTTTGCGGAGGAAACCAACCGCCGCACGGAGAACATCGGCGCGCGCAGGCTGTATACGATTATGGAGAAAATCCTCTCTGATTTGTCTTTTGAGGCCCCCGAGCGCTCGGGCGAGAGTGTGCGCATCGACGGCGCCTGGGTGCGCGACAAACTGGCCGACGTGCGCGAGAACGCGGACCTTTCGCGGTTTGTGCTGTAAGCGATGTCCGGCGCCCGGTATGATTGTGTTTCCCGGTCCCTTGCGGTAAAGGAAATCCCGAACAGCGCAAAAGCCGCGCCGGGAGACGAATAATGACAAAGAGCCATAAAATCCACGCCGAGATGCTCATCGAGTGCCTGCCGTATATCAGGCGCTTCCGGGGCGAGACCGTGGTCATCAAGTACGGCGGCCACGCCATGAAGGACGAGGCGCTCAAGCGTTCCTTCGCCCTGAACGTGGCCCTGCTGAAATACGTGGGCATCCGCCCGGTCATCGTGCACGGCGGCGGCCCGCAGATCGGCAAAATGCTCGAGCAGCTCGATATCCGCTCCGTGTTCCGCGAAGGCCTGCGCGTGACCGATGAAGCCACGATGGACGTGGTGGAGATGGTCCTGGTGGGCAAGGTGAACAAGGAAATCGTCGGCGGCCTGAACCAGGCCGGTGCCGGTGCCGTGGGCCTTTCCGGCAAGGACGGCCGGCTGATCCTGGCCCGCAAGATGGAGATGATTTTGGAGAGCGCCTCTTCCCGAGCCCCGGAGATTATCGATCTCGGCCGGGTGGGCGAGGTTATGGAGGTCAACACGACCCTCATCGAGAGCCTCTGCCGGGAAGACTTCATTCCCGTCATCGCGCCCACGGGCGTGGATGAGGCAAACATCACCTACAACATCAACGCCGACTCCGTGGCCGGCGCCGTGGCCGGGGCCCTCAAGGCCAAGCGCCTGCTTTTGCTTACCGATGTGCCGGGTATTCTGACCAAGGAAAAGGAGTTGATCCGCTCCATCGGCATGGACGACATCTGGGATCTCTTCGCGGACGGCACCCTTCAGGGCGGCATGATTCCCAAGGTGAAATGCTGCCTGGAAGCCCTGGAGGAAGGCGTGGACAAGGCCATGATCATCGACGGCCGGGTGGAGAACTGCATTCTTCTGGAGCTGTTCACCGACTCCGGTATCGGCACCGAGATTCTGAATCTGCGATCACGGGAAGAGGATGCCGGGCACCCTTCTCGCTACGGTTTGCCGGGGCGTCTGTGCCATTGATACGCCGGCGCGTCCTGTTCGCGGTCGGAAAAGGTAAAACAAACGGAGCGGTCTGTGGCCGCTCCGTTTGTTTTACTCCAGGCGCAACTCCCGAGTGGGAAAGGTGGAAGCGCCGTCCAGCCGCTGAAAGTGCGAGCGGGGGAACACCGCCGTCAAGGCCCGCGTCACGGGCGTGTGGCTCAACAGAAAGACGATGTCGAGAACCCCGGTACAGAAATCCCGCGCCACCAGAGTGAACAGGCAGACGCCGGGAAGTGTCTCCGAAAGCAGGGAAATGATGTCCTTACCGTACTCTCTGTAGTGTTGGTGCCGTTTTTCGTCCGGGAAGCCCCAATCCTCGGTATGATCGTATTGCAAGGGGGCCGGCAGGGCGAGCTGTAAAAAACCGTTGGGGCGCAAAATACGCAACATTTCGCGCAACGCTTTGCGATCATCCGGCACGTGTTCCAGCACGTGGTTACAGATGATCACGTCCAGGCTGTGATCCGGCAGCGGGATCTCTTGAATGTCCATGGAGTTGATGCCGCCGTAGACCGAAAGGTAGAACGTTCCAAACCACTCGGGAAGAACGCTCCGATCGTCGGCAAACTGCAGGCACGTATACGTCGACAGCGGGTAGACAGGGCGGATGGCCTCCCACATGCCGCGAAAAACGCGGTGCCGCTCCAGAGATCCGCAATCGACGCACAGGGGCGCCAGGCCGTCGGGGGTCATGCGGCCGTTGGGGCCGGGCAGAAACCGGCTGTCGTTGCCGCAGATGACGCAGGGTGCTCGCTTCTTCATCGTATCCCCATGTGGGAGTTTCTGTTTTATCGCCTTCGCCGGCTGTGAAATCAGCGCCCGGCCTTATCCAGAACCCATTGTTTCAGCTTGCCCGCTTCCGTGGTGAGGCTCTCGGCGTCAATCCGGGTGAATCGACCGTCCTCATAGAGGATTTCCCCGTCCACCACGGTCAGGCGTACCTCGTGGCCCGTGGCCGCGTAAACCAGGTGCGAGGCCGGGGCGTACATGGGCATCAGGTTGGGGGCGGTCAGATCCAGGGCGATGATGTCCGCCGGGCCGCCGGGGGTGAGGCTGCCCAATCCGTCCCAACACAGGGCGCGGGCCCCGCCGAGGGTCGCGGCGTCGAGCACGCTTTGGGCCGGGGCGGCCGTGGGGTCGCCGGAAACTTTGTGCAGCAGGGCGCAGGCCGACATTTCCGCAAACATATTCAGGGTATTGTTGGAAGCCGCGCCGTCCGTGCCCAGGCCGATGGGGATGTTGCGCTTGCGCATTTCCTCGAACCGGGCCGTGCCGGAGGAAAGCTTCATGTTGCTGCGCGGGCAGTGGGCCACAACGGTACCTGTTGCCGCCAGGCGGTCAAGTTCCGCATCGGTCAGGTCCACGGCGTGGGCCAGGGTTGTCGCGGGGCCGAGCAGGCCGGCTTTGTCCAACAGGGCCAGGGGGCGTTCCCCGAAGTTTTGCAGGCAGAGGGCCGTTTCCGCCGGCGATTCGGCCGCGTGGATATGGATGGGCAGGCCCAGCTCATCGGCCAGAACCTTGCAGCTTTCCAGAATTTTCGGGGTGGTGGTGTACACCGTGTGCGGCATGATCCCCGTGCGCAGGCGGCTTTTTGTTTTGGCGATTTCGGCGTGCCGGCGGGCCAGGGCGAAGGAA
Organism: Desulfovibrio sp.; assembly: GCA_031548905.1. GTDB lineage: Bacteria > Desulfobacterota > Desulfovibrionia > Desulfovibrionales > Desulfovibrionaceae > Frigididesulfovibrio. The sequence goes on from JAVBQP010000083.1 coordinate 8,146, forward strand.
GCCTCCAGGGTGGGGCAGCGCGGCGTGGAGAAGACAAAAATGCCGTCGCCCAAGCGGGCTTTGAGGCCGGCTTTGTCCACACCCGCGATTACCGCATCCTCAAGCAGGTACATGTCCTGGAGGGCCGTGGTGCCGGTGCGGGTCATTTCCGCGCAGCCGAGCAGCGTGCCCAGCTCGACGATTTCCGCCGTCAGGTGCTTTTCCACCGGGAAGATGTGGTTGTTGAGCCAGTCCAGCAGGGGCAGATCGTCGGCGAAGCCGCGCAGGAAGGTCATGGAAACGTGGGTGTGGGCGTTGATCAGGCCGGGCATGAGCAGCGCGGCCCCGAGATCGAGCCGGCGGGCCGGAGCATATGCCCCGGCCCGTCCGCGCGGCCCCACGGCCAGAATCTTCTCATCGCCTACGGCGATGAAGCCGCCTTCGATGACGGAGCGCTCTTCATCCTGAGGCAGGACGTAATCGGCGGTCAGCAACAAATCGCAAGGAGTTGTCGACATCCTGCGCTTTCCCTAGAATTCCAGGCTGCGCGGCGTGCGCGGGAAGGGAATGACGTCACGGATGTTGGTGACCCCGGTCAGAAGCATGAGCAACCGCTCGAAGCCCAGGCCGAAGCCGGCGTGGGGCACGCTGCCGAAGCGGCGCAGATCCAGATACCACCAGTAATCTTCGAGCTTGTGGCCCATCTCCTTGACCCGAGCCTCCAGCATCTCGAAACGGTCTTCGCGCCGGCTGCCGCCGATCAACTCTCCGATGCGCGGCACAAGCACGTCCATGGCGGCCACGGTTTTATTGTCGTCGTTGCGGCGCATGTAGAAAGCTTTGATCTCTTTGGGGTAGTCGCGCACGATGACCGGCTTGCCGAAGTGTTCCTCGGCCAGAAAACGCTCGTGCTCGGTTTGCAGATCCGAGCCGAAAAAGACCGGGTACTCGAACTGCCGGCCGCTTTTCTGGAGGATCTCCACGGCTTCGCCATAGGTGACGCGCGCGAAGGGCTCGTTGACCAGCTTGTCCAGGCGGGTGAGCAGGTCGGTATCCACAAAGCGGTTGAACAGGTCGATATCCGGGGCGCAGCGCTCGAGCACGCGGCGGACCACGGAACGGGTCAGGTCTTCGCCGAGGTCCATGTTGTCCTCAAGATCGGCGAAAGCCATTTCCGGCTCGATCATCCAGAACTCGGCGCAGTGACGCGGGGTGTTGGAGTTCTCGGCCCGGAAGGTGGGGCCGAAGGAGTAAACCTTGCCGAGGGCCAGGGCCATGTTTTCCGCTTCCAGCTGGCCGGAAACGGTCAGGCTGCATTCGCGGCCGAAGAAGTCGTTCTCAAAGACGTTCGCCCCTTCCTTGACCTCCGGGATTGGGGGCAGGGTGGTGACCCGGAACATTTCGCCCGCGCCCTCGCAGTCCGAACCGGTCAGGATGGGCGTGTGCACGTGAAAAAAACCGTTTTCACGGAAGTACTCGTGCACCGCGAAGGCTGTTTCGGAGCGGATCCTGAACATGGCCCCGAACTTGTTGGTGCGCGGCCGCAAGTGCGCTATGCCGCGCAGAAATTCGTCCGAATGGCGTTTTTTCTGCAAGGGAAAGGTTTCTTGATCCGCGCCGCCGATCATACTGACCGCTTTGGCCTGGATCTCCCACTTTTGCCCCTTACCGGGAGATTCCACCAGGGCGCCCTCCACGGAGACCGAGGCGCCGGTGTTGATCTCGCCGGGGAGGGGGTGGGCCGGGCTGTTCGCATCGATGATGATCTGGATTCCGGCCAGGCTCGAGCCGTCGTTGATTTCCAGAAAGCTCAGGTCTTTGGCGTCGCGCCGGGTGCGCACCCAGCCGCAGACGAGAATGGACGGCATGGGGCCTTCGGCGGCCAGGGCCTTCAGGATCGGGGTGCGTCGGGCAAAAGCGGAGGGCATGAGGGCTCCTTGGCTTACAGGTAGGGGTCCGGGGCCATGAGGTAATTCTGCACGTAGTCGGTGACGCCGTCTTCAATACTCTGAATGGGCGCGTCATACCCGGCGGCGCGCAGGCGTTCCATCCGGGCTTCGGTGAAGTTCTGGTATTTGCCGCGCAGGTGTTCGGGCATGTCCACGTATTCGATGTTTACCGGCTTGCTCATGGCCCGGAACACGGCCGCGAGCAGATCGTTCCAGGTTCTGGCCGTGCCCGTGCCCACGTTGAAGATGCCGTTGATGTCGGGGTTTTCCAACAGCCGGCGGATGATCGCGGTGCAGTCCTTGATATAGACGAAGTCGCGCATCTGGCCGCCGTCGGCGTAGTGCGGGTCCGTGGAGCGGAACAGGCGCATTACGCCGGTTTCGGAGATGGTGTGGAAGGCCTTGTTGATCACGCTGCGCATGTCGCCCTTGTGCTGCTCGTTGGGGCCGTAAACGTTGAAGAATTTCAGGGAGGCCACGGAGCCGAGCAGGTTCTCGCGTTGCAGCCAGAGATCGAAGAGTTGTTTGGAGTAGCCGTACATGTTCAGGGGCTTGAGTCTGCCGATGCCGGCCGGGTCGTCGTCAAAGCCCAGGGTGCCGTCGCCGTAGGTGGCAGCGCTGCTTGCGTTGATGAAACGGGCTTTTTTATTGAGAGCGTAACGGCAGACGGTTTTGCTGTATTCCAGGTTGTTGCGCATCAGAAAGTCGGCGTCGCGCTCGGTGGTGGCCGAGCAGGCCCCCATATGGAGAATGGACTCCACCCGCTCGAAGGCGTCTTCCTTCACGGCGCGCAGAAAATCGTCGCGATGCATGTAGGCGGTGTAACGCCGGTTGACCAGATTCTTCCATTTTTCCGAGGTGCCCAGGTTGTCCACCACCAGAATGTCGTCAATGCCCGCCTCGTTGAGCATCCAGACCAGGGCGCTGCCGATAAAGCCCGCGCCCCCTGTTACGATATGCATACCGTCTCCCAAAGCGGTTGTAAGGTGAAATCGCTCCTTCAAAGCCGTATCGGCTGAAGGAATGAATCCACCGAGATTACGCATGAACGGGGAGATCTTCAAGTCCCGTTTCCGCCTGGCCCGGCTCTTTACCAGAAGGTCGAATTCGGGGTACTGTCGTTTGTGGAACAATGCCGCTTCGCAGTCGACTGTTATGTCGTCGAATGTTTTCGCATAGAGTTGCAAACGGGCGCTCACCGCGTCCTCCGAATAAAGGAGAAGCCTATGTCCTGGGTTTGGGCGGCCCTGATGCCGCATCCCCCGATTATCGTGCCGGAAGTCGGCCGGGGAAGGGAAGCCGAAGCCGCCGCCACTTTGTCGGGGCTCGGCCGGCTGGTTGAGGCGTTGCGCGCGCTGCCCAGGCCCGAGGTGTTGCTGGTGCTTTCCCCGCACCAGCCGTATGCGCCGGGAGCGTTGATGATCAACAACGCGCCGCGTATCGCCGGCAGTTTGGCCGTCTTTGGAGCCCCGCAGGTCGGCGTGGACGCCCCGGTGCCGCTTGAGGATATCGAACGCTTGACCGAGCGGCTGCAAGCCGCCGGGCTGCCGTTCACCCTCGCGCCCGTGGCGGACATCACCAAGGATCACGGCGCCCTGGTTCCCCTGGCCGCGCTGCAGGGCGTCTGGCCCGAGGGGCTGCCGCCGGTGATCGTGGCAAGCCCCATCGGCCTTGCGCCGGAACAGGCCCACGCCCTCGGCAGGGCCCTGCGCGGGTTCGCCGCCCCCAAAGGCTGGGCGCTCCTGGCCAGCGGCGATCTTTCTCACCGGCTCACTCCCCAGGCCCCGGCCGGCTATAACCCGCAAGGGGCCGTCTTTGACGCCGCCGTGGTGGCGGCCCTGAAGTCCGGCGATGCCGGGCGGTTGCTTTCTCTCTCTAGGGAAACGCTGCAGGGCGCCGGCGAGTGCGGCCTGCGCTC